>JBDKJX010000063.1:0-20926 GCA_039796405.1 Pseudomonadota bacterium | reverse complement strand
AAAGAGGATGATCGTTACGATCAAATGAAGCTAGGCCTCTAGCCGCCTTTAGGCGGCTCCTGATTTACCAGCGCCTTCGAGGCGCCCCTGCAATAAACCTCCGGCTTTGCCGGAGGTAATTTAATTTGTGCCGGTAAAGCCAAGCACAATCCATTGCCAAATAAGGGCGGACTGTGGATTAGCCACAAGCTCGCCAAACACGGCCTTGGTATGGCTTGGATCGACTGAACTGAGCTGCCCAGATAAGGCTTTAAAAATATAGGCGAAGACCCAACCTGCTACTTCAGTGTAAAAGGCCAGAATCAAAACAGCAGCTGCAATCCCCATTATGCCAATGATTTTCCAGAAGCCTTGTCCTTTGGGGGCTAATTTTTCAAAGGTGGTGATGGCGTTGGCACGAGATGCTCGCCCCAACATGATTTCAGTCATCATCACAGGTAAGCCAACTAATAGTGTGGCGATGATATACACCAATAGAAAACTAGCTCCGCCATTTGTACCCGTTAGGTAAGGAAACTTCCAAATATTGCCAAGGCCAACGGCAGAGCCCAGGGTGGCAACGAGCACACCAAAGGTTGAGGTGAAGCCGTCGCGGGATGTGTTACTCATTATGCGTTTCCTGTTTTAAAAACAATTTTGGTAAAACTTATTAATTATGGTGATGCAATGACCTACTTGCGGCTCTGTATTGGCGTGTGTGCTTGAATGGCGTGGCAGGTATAATCAAGATAAGAAGAATGGAGCCCTGCATGTTTAAGTATTTAGAAGACTT
This sequence comes from Pseudomonadota bacterium, assembly GCA_039796405.1. Classification (GTDB taxonomy): domain Bacteria; phylum Pseudomonadota; class Gammaproteobacteria; order Burkholderiales; family Chitinibacteraceae; genus Iodobacter. The sequence continues at coordinate 20,154 of JBDKJX010000063.1, read as the reverse complement.
CGTCGGACATACACCCTTAGTACGTTTAAAACGGATGCCCGGCGACACCAGCAATATTATTTTAGTAAAGCTCGAAGGCAATAACCCAGCCGGATCAGTTAAAGACCGGCCCGCATTATCCATGATTCGGCACGCAGCGGCTCGCGGAGATATCCGGCCGGGTGATACTTTAATTGAAGCCACCTCAGGTAATACCGGTATTGCCCTTGCCATGGCCGCGGCTGTGATGGGATTTCGCATGATTTTAATCATGCCCAAAAGCGCCAGTATTGAACGCGTACAAAGCATGAAAGCTTACGGTGCAGAAGTAATTTTGGAAGCAAGCATGGAAAGCGCCCGTGATTTGGCGCAAATAATGGTAGAAAAAGGCCAAGGCATTGTATTGGATCAGTTTGCAAACACAGATAACCCGCGTGCTCACTATGAAAGTACCGGCCCAGAAATCTGGCAAGATACAGAGGGCCGTATCACCCATTTTGTTTCTAGCATGGGCACTACCGGCACCATTATGGGCACTGGGCGTTATTTAAAAAAACAAAATCCGGCCGTGCAAATTGTGGGTGTTCAGCCTTGCGATGGCGCGCAAATACCAGGTATTCGTAAATGGCCGCTGGATTATGTGCCTGCTATTTGTGATTTTTCTCAATTGGATCGCATGATGGAAGTCAATCAGGCGCTTGCGGAAGAAACAACTCGGCGGTTGGCGCGTGAAGAAGGAATTTTTGCGGGCATCTCATCGGGTGGCGCGTTGGCGGCGGCTTTGCAATTATCGCAGCAAGTAGAAAACGCAGTGATTGTTTCCATTGTTTGTGATCGCGGAGACCGCTATCTTTCGACCGGTGTGTTTCCGGCGTAAATATTTTTGGGTCTATATCCCGATTTTAAGTTCATGAACAGCGCTAAAGCCATATAAGGATGCTCAGGGCGGCTTATGCTTTAGCTTGGTGCGCGTGATTTCTGTGCGTTTCGTAGACTGTTTGTTTTTTGAAAGTATGCCGTAACAAGGATAAAACATGACCCCCGTCGATTTACATTGTCATTCAAACCATTCAGATGGTTTGCTGCCTGCGCGTGAAGTGGTGCGAAAAGCGCATGCGCGGGGGTGTCAGTTATTTGCACTTACCGATCATGATGAAACCCGTGGCTTGGCCGAGGCAGAAGACGAAGCGTCGATCTTAGGGATGAAGTTTATCAATGGCGTCGAGATTTCTGTGAGCTGGGGTAAGCATATTCTGCATATCGTTGGCCTAGGTTTTGATCGGCATAATGAGGCGCTGCTGGCTGGGCTTGCCAGTGTGCGCTCTGGTCGCGGCGAGCGTGCCGAGCGCATGGCGCGTGAGCTGGATAAAGTAGGCCTTCATGGCACTTTAGAAGGCGCGCAGCAATACGCCGATAATCCCGCCATTTTAAGCCGTGCCCATTTTGCACGGCATTTGGTTAATACCGGCGTATGTAAAGATATGGGCACGGTGTTTAAGCGTTATTTGGTGCGTGGCAAACCAGGCTTTGTAGAGCACGAATGGGCGCGTTTGCACGAAGCTATCGAATGGATTACTGGTGCGGGCGGCGTGGCTGTTTTAGCGCATCCTGCCCGCTATGAAATGGGTAATGAAACCCTGCGTGTATTACTCACTGAATACAAACGCTTAGGCGGGCAGGCGATTGAAGTGGTTTCTGGCTGCCATGGCATTCCAGATGCTGCCCGTTTTGGCCGTTTGGCGCAGGAATTTGGCTTTTTAGCCTCTTGCGGCACGGATTATCACGCTACCGGCGAAGGTGCGCGTGAGCCTGGTTTAAACCCAGATCTCCCCATGGATTGCATGCCGGTTTGGCATCGCTGGTTGCCGCCAGAGGCCATGCATTCTCCAATTTCAGTAGGTTAAATAATGTCTCAGTTTTTTTCAATTCATGCAGAAAACCCGCAAGCCCGTTTAATTAAGCAAGCCGTTGATATTATCCGCAAGGGTGGAGTGGTGGTTTACCCCACGGACTCCTGTTATGCCATTGGCTGTAAGTTAGATTCAAAAGACGCTTTAGAGCGGGTTAGGCGTATTCGTCAGTTGGATGATAAACACCATTTCACCTTGGTTTGCAGCGATTTATCGCAAATTGGCACCTATGCTAAAGTCGATAATCGGGTTTACCGCATTCTGAAAGCCACCACGCCGGGTAGCTATACTTTTATCTTAGAAGCCAGCAAAGAAGTACCGCGCCGTGTATGGCACCCTAAAAAATCCACCATTGGCCTGCGCGTACCAGATCATCCCATTGCTTTGGCAATGCTAGAAGAGTTGGGTGAGCCGATTTTATCCTCTACGCTAATTCTACCTGGGGATGACGAGGCCCTGACGGATGCATGGGAGATTCGTGATCGCTTGGAGCATGATGTTGATTTGGTGATTGAAGGTGGTTATTGCGGTTTAGAGCCGACAACGGTGGTGGATTTATCCGGTGAAGGTGCAGAATTGCTGCGGGAAGGTAAGGGGAGCCTTGCGCCTTTGGGCCTGTAGGCTGGGCGTGTTTTAGCCTTGTTGCAATTTTTTGCTCGCGATTCATGCGAGGTTTGACAGGCTGTTAGATGGCACAGCCAGTGTGCCGTGCTGAGCTTTTTTTGCCTCCCTACTTTTTGCTAAGGATTTACATGGAATTCAACCTGATTCAAAAAATTGCTATTTGGGCGCTGCCGGTACTATTTGCGATTACTGCGCATGAAGCCGCCCATGCTTTTGTTGCTAAAAAATTGGGCGATCCAACGGCCTATCTATTGGGGAGGGTGACATTTAATCCCTTAAAGCATATTGATCCTATTGGCACTATTTTATTGCCGCTTATTTTTCTGATTCTGCCTGGTGGTTTTTTATTTGGCTGGGCTAAGCCAGTGCCGGTTGATTTTAGTCGCTTAAATAACCCTAAACGCGATATGTTGTGGGTGGCCGCGGCGGGGCCTGCTTCTAATTTTATAATGGCCATTATTTGGGGGTTACTGTTTAAATTGGCTGAGGGTCTAGACGGCAACTCGTTTCAATTGCCTTTGGCATATATGGCCCAAGCGGGGATCAGCATTAATGTGGTGCTTATGGTGCTAAATCTTATCCCCATCCCACCGCTTGATGGGGGGCGGATATTGCTATCGCTCTTGCCCAATCATTTAGCCGCAAAACTAGCGCGCGTTGAGCCTTATGGTATGTTTGTTTTAATAGGCTTGCTAGCAACAGGGTTATTAAGCGGTATCATGGCTCCGTTTATTGCGCTGGCTTATCGCATAGTGCATTTTATTGTTTAGTTGATGTTCGTTTTTTCACTATAGGATTTGCGATGTTCCCCGATCGAGTTCTCTCCGGCATGCGCCCCACTGGCAAGCTACATCTTGGGCATTATCATGGTGTGCTCAAGAACTGGGTGCAGCTGCAGAGTGAACATCCTTGCTTGTTTATGGTGGCCGATTGGCATGCGCTGATAACGAATTACGATGACGTGAGTGAGATAGAAAAAAGCGTTTGGGATATGGTGATTGATTGGATTGCTGCGGGGATAGATCCTGCACAGGCAACGCTCTTTATCCAAAGCCGCGTGCCAGAGCACGCGGAGCTCCATTTGTTGCTTTCTATGGTTACGCCGCTCTCTTGGCTAGAGCGCGCGCCTAGCTATAAAGACCAGATAGAAAATCTGAGCCATAAAGATTTGGATACCTATGGGTTTTTGGGTTATCCGTTGCTGCAGGCCGCAGATATCTTGTTATATCGTAGTAATTTAGTGCCGGTGGGCGATGACCAAGTGCCACACATTGAATTAACACGTGAAATTGCGCGGCGCTTTAACCATGTCTTTGGTAAAGAAGTAGGTTTTGCAGAAAAAGCAGAAGCTGCAATTAAAAAAATTGGCGGCAAAAAAGGCAAGCTTTACGATGATTTACGTACTCGCTACCAGCAGGATGGTGATGTTGACGCACTAGAGGCGGCAAGAGCTTTATTACAAGACACCCAAAATCTAAGCTATGGCGATAGAGAACGCTTGTTTGGTTACTTAGAGGGCGGTGGCAAAATGATCTTGCCCGAGGCTCAGCCACTGTTGTCTCGCGTTCCTCGTTTGCCTGGTTTAGATGGGCAAAAGATGTCTAAGTCTTACGGTAATACGATTGGTCTGCGCGAAGATGCTGATTCGGTGGGCAAAAAAATCAGACAAATGCCGACCGATCCAGCGCGTGCACGCCGCGCTGATGTGGGCAATCCAGAGCGTTGCCCCGTGTGGAAACTGCATCAAGTGTACTCAAATCAAACGGTACAGCAGTGGGTTGTAGAGGGCTGTAAAAGCGCAGGGATTGGCTGTATTGAGTGTAAGCAGCCCGTGATTGAAGGCATTATTGCAGAGCAAAAACCCATGTTTGAACGTGCCCAGCCCTATGTTGAAGATCCAACCTTGCTTAAAAGTATTGTGGCGGATGGTTGTGAGGTAGCAAGAGACATGGCTAGAGACACGATGCGCGATGTGCGCGAAGCGATGGGTTTGTCCTATGGTTAAGTTTGCAACAAAGCGTGGCTAGTAAACAACGATTGTTCGCCCAGGAAAAGTACTCAACGTACGGAAAAAACAAAATTTGCCTTGCCATTGTTTTAGTTGGTTTTTTATCGTGGGCGATTGATTGAGTTAACTTGTTGTTAAATATCAGGAAGTGTAATTGTGGTGTGATATTTATTTTTGATATGAGTATTTTTCGCAGTCGAAATTATTAAAATAGAGGTCAAGTCATGAAGCAACGTAGCGCTGCATTTCCAATTGTATTAATTGCAATTGGTGCGGGGTGGCTGGTGAATGAGCTGCAGCTGATGCCGCAAATGGGTACCTTAATTATTTTAGGCTTGATTGCTGCGGGGATAGCGGTACTGGCTTTTGAGGGCATTAATAAATCCAGCGTTGTAACCGCCCCCATGCTTATTGCAACAGGGTTTGCCGTGTATCTTAAAGATTATCATGGCCTGGGTTTAAAGCTGGTGATTCCAGCTTTAATGGTTTTGGCTGGTTTATTGATGTTGCTAGCGCGATCCACGCATATTCCCGAGCGGGTTGAGCAAAGCGAGCCGCAATAAACTAATTCACGCTATGCTTTTGTGCAAAGGCGCGTTTTTGTGCGGAAGTCCATTGTTTGATGGTGTATTCACTGCTGGCAGCGCTTGCGCGGTCTTTAAATTCAATCACGGCTAATAGTTTTTGCGGTGGGCGAATACGCGTATACCGTGCGCCTTTGCCGTTGACATGCGCGGCATAGCGTTTTTCTACATCAACGGTAATTCCAGTATAAATTGAATCATCCTGACATTCGATCAGATATAAAAACCATGGCTTATTCGGCGTGGGTAATTCTTTAGGCATATGTAATGACCGTAATTTCTGAAACTTTAGAACAAGACCTTTATATTACGCTAACAAATGGTCTTAAGTCTTTGCATTTTGATGGGCAATCAATACAAAGCGCAATGGATGTTGATGATCCCTATGTCTTGGCATTGGGGTATTCGCAAACAATGATGGGCTTTTTATTGTTTCAAGCTCAGCCTACCCATGTGCTTATTGTAGGCTTAGGCGGTGGATCCTTGCCTAAATATTGTTATCGGTATTTGCCTGATTGTAAAGTGACTACCCTAGAAATTAATCCCGAAGTCATTGCGCTGCGTAATGAATTTTTTATCCCAGAGGATAATGAGCGATTTGAAATCATTCAGGCAGATGCGGTTGAATACCTTGCTAAGGGCTTTGCCAGTGCCGATGTGATTATGTTGGATGCTTATAATAAAGAAGGTCTACCTGCTGAGCTAGCAAGTGAATCTTATTATGATCATTGCCGAATGGCACTTTCAGAGCAAGGTGTATTAGTGGTTAATTTATGGGGCACGGATGCTAAGTTAAGTATTTATTTGGAGCGCTTAAAACGTGTCTTTAATGGCCGCATATGGTATTGCCGTGCGTTTAATAGTTATAACGTGATTGTGTTTGCAAGTAATGATGAAAATCATAAAGTAAATTGGATTAAATTATTGTTTTCTGCTTCTAAATTAGAGGCAAATCACGCGCTGGATTTACAGGGTATTGTACGGCGTTTACGTGCTGGCTTGGTTTATGCTGGGTGAAACATTTAGAATGCTTAGTAAGAAACCGGTATCATTTGAGTCCTTAATTGGGCGTTAAAATAAGAGATAATAGAATGCAAGAATTTGAAGTAGAACTCAGTAATGAATTTATCGAGCTGCATAATCTGCTGAAAATCACCAATGTTGCTAGCTCCGGTGGTCAGGGCAAGATGATTGTTGCATCGGGTGATGTGCAAGTAGATGGCCAACAAGAATTACGCAAGGCGTGCAAAATTCGTGCAGGACAAGTGGTGCAGGTGGGTGGTGCTATTTTGATTCGCGTTGTTGCGGCTGCTGAGTAAAGGGTGATGAAACAAATTACCCCCATTCAGATTTCCCAGCTTGCTGATGCAGCGCAGGCCTCGCCACGGCGCCGTGCCAATCTAAATATGCATGCTGAGCTGGCCGACCCTATTCAGCGCCTTGCGATTGCGATGGAGCCAGATACTTTGGTGCGCCCGCACCGCCATCCGCATACTTGGGAACTGCTCTATCCTTTGGCTGGGCGGTTTTTAGTGCTGCATTTTGATGAGGCAGGCTATGTGATTGAGCGCTGTGTTTTAGGCGCAGAAGCTGCTGTATTAGAAACCTCAGCGGGTGTATGGCATGCGGTATTGTCTTTGGATCAGGATGGGGTGATTTTTGAAGTGAAGCACGGTCCATATATGCCGATTGCAGAACAAGACTTTGCCGCATGGGGCCCTGCCGATGGCGAGGAACTTGTTCCTGCATTACTGGCTTGGTACGCCACGGCACAAGTGGGTGATCGCTTTGAGGCTCAAGTTATAAGTTGAGTATTAGAGGGGGGGGCACTGAGATACTGACATAAAAAAACAAGGCTTTAGGGCCTTGTTTTTTTATGGGCAAGAAACGCTACTGGTTTAGCTTTAGCCACGCGGCGTCTAGCTCGGCAAGGTGTCGCAGCTTCTCTGCAATTTTGGCCTCTAGCCCCCGTGGCGTCGGCTCATAAAAGTGCACGTCTTCTAAACCCTCAGGCAAATAACTTTCCCCCGCCGCATAGGCTTCTGGCTCGTCATGTGCATAGCGATAGCGTTTGCCATAGCCAAGTTCTTTCATTAGCTTGGTGGGGGCGTTGCGTAGGTGTATAGGGACTTCGCGGCTCTTGTCTGCCGCGATCATTGCTTTGGCATTTTTATAGGCCATATAGCCCGCATTGGATTTGGGGGCGATGGCGAGGTAAATCACGGCTTGCGCTAGCGCTAGCTCACCTTCTGGGCTGCCAAGGCGTTCAAACGTTGTGGCGGCATCGTTACAGATTTGCATGGCGCGAGGGTCGGCAAGGCCGATGTCTTCCCAAGCCATGCGCACAATGCGCCGTGATAAGTAGCGGGCGTCACAGCCCCCATCTAGCATGCGGGTCAGCCAGTACAGTGCACCATCAGGATTAGAGCCGCGTACTGATTTATGTAAAGCAGAAATTTGGTCGTAAAACGAATCCCCGCTCTTGTCAAAACGCCGAGCGTTGAGGGTGAGTGTGTCACTTAAAAAGGTCGCATCAATTTGTACGCGCTTAGCGGCCAGTGCTGCGGTAGCAGATTGCTCAATTAAATTGAGTAAGCGCCTAGCATCACCATCTGCAAAACCGGTGAGTGTATCGATGGCTGATTGCTCAAAAGTCAGCTCGGGCAAGCACTCGCGACAGGCCCGCAGCAGTAACTCGGTCAGCTCGGCCTCGGATAGCGCGTTTAAAACGTATACCTGAGCACGGGAAAGCAGCGCGGAGTTGACTTCAAATGAAGGGTTTTCAGTGGTTGCGCCAATAAAAGTGACAAGGCCAGATTCAACAAAGGGTAAGAAAGCGTCTTGTTGGGCCTTGTTAAAACGGTGCACTTCATCCACAAATAGCAGAGTGTGCCGCCCCATGCTGCGGTGATTTTCGGCTTCTTCCATTGCCGCGCGGATATCTTTTACACCAGAGAATACCGCCGATAGCGCAATAAACTCCACATCAAAAGCACCAGATAATAAGCGGGCGAGGGTGGTTTTACCAACGCCAGGTGGGCCCCATAAAATCATGGAATGTAGTTTGCCGCCAAGAATAGCGGCAGCCAGCGGCTTACCAGCGGCCAGCAGGTGCTTTTGACCAACGACTTCGTCTATGGTTTTTGGGCGTAATTGCTCGGCAAGTGGGATGTGCCCTTTGCCAAGATTGGAAAATAAATCACTCACTGAGATGGCATGCCTAGCGATGGTTAACTGATAATCAAGCCTATATTTTTGCCCACAAACACATAAAAGGTTCTGCAAGAGGAGTGCTTTTTTCGTGTATTAGGTACATTTTATGGGTAAAAAAGAATGTTGGTGCTTATTCACGAATGACATCGGCCTCTTTAGGTGGGGTGAAGCGAAATTGATTGGCATTAATTTTAGGATTAATTTTTATATCGCTAAAATAGATGCGGGTAGTTTGCCCAAAATGGTCGTGTAGTTCCATTTGCGTTAGCTGGCCTTGGTTAAAGCCAAGCTTGATGCCATCGAAGGAATTGTCGGCTTTTTTGGGTTTGGCCTCTAGCCACTCGATATTATCTTTAGATGGCAATGTGCTGAGGGTATAAAGGCGCTCAAATTGATGGTTTCCCGCCAATAGTGCTGCAGGGCTGCTTTCTAGTGCTTTACCAATGTCTTTAACAATGGCTTGTTTTAGGTCTGGATCGTAAACCCAGAATTGTTTGCCATCAGCAAGTAACAACTGTTCAAAAGGCTTTTGTGACATCCAGCGAAATAAACCTGGGCGTTGGATGGCAAGAATACCACTGCTGGTTTGTGTTTTGCCTTGCTTATCGCTCACGACTTGTTTAAAGCTTGCTTGCATTGATTGGGTGTTATTTAGGTAGTCTTTAAGGCTGCTTGCCGCGTCGGCCAAGGCGATTTGACTCGTCAGTGTTAGTAATAGGGTGAGAGCAAATTGACGCATTGGGCATCTCCAAGCTTGAAATAAATAGAAAAAAGCCCCGCACTGGCGGGGCTTTTTGCAGTGGCTAAGGATTACTTAGCTGGAGTTACAACTTCTTTTGTGCCTTTGATGTCGATTTCAACACGACGATCTGGGGACAGGCATTCGATCAATTTAGCGTGGTTTTTGATTTTACCGCATGTGTTGCCAGTAACTGGCTCTGCTTTACCACGGCCTTCAAACTTGATTTGACCAGCTGGAGCACCCTTTGAAACGAGGTAATCAGCAACTGATTTTGCACGTTTTTCGGACAGTGGTTGGTTGTATTTGTCTGAACCGATGCGGTCAGTGTAACCAATTACAACGGCTTGGCCGTCTTTAGGATCCATTGCTTTAACTTCTTCGTACAGTTTGTCTAAAGCATCTTTACCAGCTGGCTTCAGGCTTGTTTTGTTGAAGTCAAACAGAACATCTGATTTCAGTGTGAAGTGCTTAGTGTTGATTACTGGAGCAGCAACAACTGGAGCTGGAGCTGGCGCAACAACAACTGGAGCAACTACCGCAGTTGGTTTAACGTAGCCATCACAACCTTCAACGTTTGCGGCTTCTTTAGACCATGTGCCTGTACGCCAGCATTCGCCGATACCATTTTTAACAACACCACCTGTGGTGTTTGCATTCTGTGTGTAAGCTTCTACGCCAGCAAATGCAGCTGTGCTCATAGCGCCTAAGGCAGTAACAACGGCAAGGCGTGTCAGGGATTGCTTGATCGACAGCATTTTTAATCTCCTAGAAAATCGTTTAGCAAGCTGATATTTATATTGCTTGTAGGTTCTGGATAAGCCTCGCGAGAGGAACCGTCAAGGCTTTTTTTCCATACACGTGCTGCATTCTAATGGTTTCACAATGCTTGCGGCAAATAGTAAGGCTGTAATTTTTGCCGCAATGTGTCTATTTTGTTGTGGAGAGGCACTTCAAGCAAGGGGTCAATTGGAGCATCTACGCCCTCGTGGTACACTTGATGATCGAACGCGCGTGCTGCAACTAATGTGTTGTGGCATTGCAACGGCACCACCGTGGTCAAAAACGCGTGGTGCGAATTACATGACGCCCCGGCCCCTATCTAATGCTCGAAAACTTTGCCAAAGAAACAATCCCGGTAAGTCTCGAAGAGGAAATGCGCCGCTCTTACCTCGATTACGCGATGAGTGTAATCGTGGGACGCGCATTGCCCGATGTTCGTGATGGCTTAAAGCCGGTACACCGCCGCATTCTGTTTGCAATGCATGAAAGCAATAACGTTTGGAATCGCTCCTATGTGAAGTGTGCCCGCGTGATTGGTGACGTGCTCGGTAAGTATCATCCGCACGGCGACAGCGCCGCCTACGAGGCGCTCGTGCGGATGGCGCAGGACTTTTCCCTGCGCTATCCCCTCATTGATGGCCAAGGTAACTTTGGCTCGATTGATGGTGATTCAGCCGCTGCATATCGTTATACAGAGTGTCGTTTAGAAAAAATTTCATCCGAGTTGTTGGCGGATATCGATAAAGAAACCGTCGATTTCACCCCAAACTATGACGAAAAAGAACTCGAACCCACCGTTCTGCCAACTCGTGTGCCTAATCTATTGATTAATGGCTCGTCGGGGATCGCAGTAGGGATGGCGACGAATATTCCGCCGCATAATCTCACCGAGGTGGTAGATGCCTGCCTAGCCTTGCTGGCTAATTCAGAGCTCACCATTGATGAGATTATTGACATCATTCCTGCTCCTGATTTTCCGACCGCCGGTATTATTTATGGTATTAACGGCGTACGTGAAGGTTATCGCACTGGCCGTGGTCGTGTGATTATGCGTGCGCGCACTCACTTCGAAGATGTGAGTCGCGATAAGCAGGCCATCATCGTTGATGAGCTGCCGTATCAGGTCAATAAAGCACGCCTCTTGGAGCGCATTGCCGAGCTGGTACGCGAAAAGACCATCGAAGGCATTACCGAAATCCGTGATGAATCGGATAAATCCGGTATGCGCGTGGTGATTGAGCTGAAACGCAGCGAAGTGGCTGAGGTTATCCTGAATAATCTCTATAAGCACACTCAGCTGCAAGACAGCTTTGGTATCAATATGGTGGCGTTGGTCGATGGCCAGCCACGCCTGTTGAATATCAAGCAAGTGCTGGAATGCTTCCTGCGCCATCGCCGCGAAGTGGTCACGCGGCGTACCGTGTTTGAGCTGCGAAAAGCACGCGAGCGCGGCCATATTCTGGAGGGCTTGGCCGTTGCTTTATCTAATGTCGATGAAATCATCGCCTTGATTAAAGCCGCACCAACACCCGCAGAAGCAAAAATCAGCCTGATGAGCCGTACCTGGCGCTCTGAGCTGGTTGAAGAAATGCTCAGCCGCACCGATGTCAGCGCATCACGCCCAGATGGTTTGGCTGCGGAGTTCGGTTTTAGCTTAACCGAAGGCTATCGTCTATCCGATGTGCAGACGCAAGCTATTCTGGAGCTGCGTTTGCAGCGCTTGACTGGCCTTGAGCAAGACAAGATCGTGGCTGAATACCGCGATGTGATGGAAAAAGTGCTCGATTTACTCGATATCTTGGCGCGTGAAGAACGTGTTACCGAGATTATCGTGACTGAGCTGAACGAAGTAAAAACCATGTTTGGTGACGTGCGTAAGTCTGAAATTATTGCCTACGGCGAAGATCTCAGCTTAGAAGACTTGATTACGCCGCAAGATATGGTGGTCACACTGACGCACAGTGGTTATATGAAAGCCACGCCAGCCGATGAATATCGCTCACAACGCCGTGGTGGCCGTGGTAAACAAGCTGCTGCGACCAAGGAAGACGATTTTATCGATAAGCTGTTTGTGGCGAACACCCACGATTACGTCTTGTGCTTCTCATCGCATGGCCGTGTGTACTGGTTGAAAGTTTACAACGTGCCACAGGGCGGCCGTAATAGCCGTGGCAAGCCGATTGTGAACCTCTTGCCGCTGCAAGATGGCGAGAAAATCAGCGCGATTCTTCCGGTTAAAGAATTCACCGAAGATCAGTTTGTCTTTATGGCTACAGCGATGGGTACGGTGAAAAAGACCTCACTCGTGCATTTCTCTCGTCCAATGAAGAAGGGCATTATTGCTTGTGGTCTGGATATGGATGACTACCTAGTTGGCGTTGAGCTGACGCATGGTGGCGATCAGATCATGATGTTCTCTGACGCAGGTAAATCAGTTCGCTTCCACGAAGGTGATGTACGGGCCATGGGCCGTACTGCAACGGGCGTGCGCGGCATGATGCTGCAAGAGGGGCAGAAAGTAATCTCCTTGCTGGTGGCCGAGCGCGACGATCAGCAAGTGCTGGCTGCAACTGAAAACGGTTACGGCAAGCGCACACCGGTCGGCGATTACCGCCTAACTAGCCGTGGTACGCAGGGCGTGATTGCGATTGATACTGGTGATCGTAACGGTAAACTCGTTGCGGCAACGCTGGTTGAAGATTCCGATGACGTGATGTTGATTACGACTGGCGGCGTGTTGATTCGCACCAAGGTGGCTGAAATCCGTGAAACAGGCCGTGCGGCTCAAGGCGTACGCTTGATTAATCTGGACGAAGGCGAGCATTTGTCTGGTCTCGAGAAAGTATGCGAAACCGATTCAGATGATGATCTTGAAGGTGATGAAGAGCTGCTGGAGGGAGACGTGGCTGCTGATGCAGTGGATGCAGAAATCCCCGCGGTAGCGGATGATGCACCTGCTGCTGAAGGCGATACGCCAGATAGCAAGTAATTGTTTTAAGCGCACACAACACTGGCCTGCATGACAGGCCAGTGTTGTGTGCGGGTGCCTTTATAGAATAAGGGAAGGTCAATGAGCGAACAAAAGCCGATCGCGTCACCTGTATTATTCAAACAAATTTCAGATTGGTTTATGACCTTGCCGCATTGCCAAGTGCTGGGCTTTAAATTTGGTGACGCACACTACGGCAGCATGACAGTTTGCCTGCCGTTTAAAGATGAGCTGATTGGCAACCCCGCAACGCGGGTGATTCACGGTGGCGTTGTCACTTCTTTGGTGGATTCAACCAGCGCTGGGGCAATTTACACTATGCTAACCGAGCTGGAAGCCATCGCCACCTTGGATTTACGCCTCGATTATTTGCGCCCAGCCAAGCCTGATTTCCCCATTTACTGTACTGCCGAGTGCTATAAACTCACTAAGCAGATCGCCTTTACTCGGGCCACGGCTTATCAGGATGATATTAATGATCCAGTCGCCTATAGCGTAGGGACCTTTATGCGCAATTCTGCACGCGAGGTGGTGTCATGAATTTAATCGCGCTTGACGTGCTTAACGGCGTTTATGGGCGATTAGCCCACAAGGTGGCCGTATGAGCCCGCCTATTAATGATTTTGCATCGCTTTCTATCGCGGTTGATGCCGTGCCCTATGCCAAGCTGCTGGGTATTCAAAGCCGAGAAGAAAATGGCCAGCCACTGTTTTTCCTGCCATTTCAGACCCACAATATTGGCAATACGATTTTGCCTGCACTGCATGGTGGTGTGATTGGGGGCTTTTTAGAAAATGCCGCTATCTTGCACGTGATGTGGGCATCTGAAGCGCAAAGCGTACCAAAGATTATTGATTTTTCTATTGATTATTTACGCACTGGGCGGCCAACTGAGCTTTATGGCCAGTGTGAAATTATTCGCCAAGGTAAGCGCGTCGCTAATGTGTTGATGACGGCTTGGCAGGATGATCGTAGTAAGCCCGTTGCGGTTGCCCGCGCCCATTTTCTACTTGCCTAAGGGATAAATGCCATGACTCAGATTTATAACTTCTCTGCTGGTCCCGCTGTTTTGCCCCGTGAAGTATTGCTTACCGTACAACAAGAGCTAACAGATTGGCATGGCTCGGGCATGTGCGTGATGGAAATGAGCCATCGCGGCAAAGAATTTACCCAGATTATCCATGAGGCCGAAGCCGACCTTAGAAAGCTGCTGGGGATTCCTAAAAATTATAAAGTACTGTTTTTGCAAGGCGGAGCGCATCTGCATTTCTCAATGATCCCGCTGAACTTGCTGCCCGAAAACGGCACGATTGATGTGGTTAATACCGGTCACTGGTCCAAAATAGCCATTAAAGAAATGAAGCGCTTTGCCAAGGTCAATGTGATTGCTAGTAGCGAAGACCGTAACTTTAGCTATGTGCCCGCCGAATCAACATGGCAGCGTTCTAAAGAAGCGAGCCTTTTGCACTACTGCGCCAATGAAACCATTGGCGGTGTTGAGTTCGCCGATATCCCCAAAAGCGAAGTACCACTGATTTGCGATATGTCGTCAACCATATTGTCCCGCCCTATGGATGTTTCTAAATTTGGCTTGATTTACGCCGGTGCGCAAAAAAACATTGGCCCATCTGGCCTCTGTATCGCCATTATTCGGGAAGATTTGCTGGGTAAATCCCGCGCCAATACCCCCACCATGATGGATTACAGCGTGCATGCCGACGCCGAATCTATGTACAACACGCCACCTACATTTGGTATCTACGTGGCAGGGCTAGTGTTTAAATGGTTGCTAAATCAAGGTGGGCTGGTGGCGGTTGAGCAAAAAAACATTGAAAAAGCCTCCCTGTTGTATGAAACCATCGAGTCATCGAATGGCTTTTATCACTGCCCCGTGGATAAGCCGTTTCGCTCGCGCATGAATGTGCCGTTTAATTTGAAAAATGAAAAACTAGACGATGATTTCTTAGCGGGCGCTAAGGCTGCTGGCTTATTGCAATTAAAGGGCCATCGTTCAGTTGGCGGGATGCGTGCTTCCATTTATAACGCCATGCCGATCGAAGGCGTACGGGTTTTATGTGAATACATGCGCACTTTTGCAAAAAGTCACGGTTAGTGATTCGCAGGGTGGGTGAAATATTGGGCTTTCCTTCCCTAAATAATTGAGTGGTTTTTTTTATTAAACAAGGACTGCCTAAGCGATGATAAAGTTTTTGTGTGTGTTGCTTATTGCCTTTGGTGCTTGGAATTGGTATTTCAAGCACCAAAGGCAATTAGATGAGCCCCTTGCTTTAACGCCTAATCATGCTGAAGTAGTACCAGAAACAATCTCTGCAATGAGCACCCCTGTGCCTGTGAGCCGTTATAGTTGTGATGGTAGAATCCATTGCTCACAAATGTCATCTTGCGAAGAAGCTACCTTCTTTTTGAATAACTGCCCAGGCACAAAAATGGACGGGGATCATGATGGCATTCCTTGTGAAGAGCAGTTCTGCCGCCGTTAACACTGCTTATTTAAATTCGAGAAATCAATGAGTCAAGAACAATTAAGCCAGCATCGTGATGCCATTGATGCCATCGACGAACAAATTATTCAGCTATTAAATCAGCGCGCTAGTCATGCCCGCAGCATAGGTGAGATTAAAGGCAGCGGTATTGTGTATCGCCCAGAACGCGAAGCGCAGGTTTTATCGCGGGTAAAATCTTTAAACAAAGGCCCTTTAAGCGGCGAAACAATGGCCAAGCTGTTCCGCGAAATTATGTCGGCCTGTCTTGCGCTGGAGCGCCCGCTAACCATTGCCTATTTAGGGCCAGAGGGCACATTCAGCCAAGCTGCGGCGATTAAGCAGTTTGGCCATGCGGCGCACACGATGGCTTGTAGCTCGATTGATGAAGCGTTCCGCGTGGTTGAAGCAAAAACAGCGGATTATGTGGTGGCTCCAGTAGAAAACTCTACCGAAGGTGCCGTGGGCCGCACGCTAGATTTAATGGTGAATACCCCGCTTAAAATTTGCGGTGAAGTGGTGCTGCGTATCCATCATCATTTGCTGCGCAAGGTAGAAGGAAAGGCGGGCTTGTTGCGTGTTTACTCGCACGCTCAAAGCTTGTCACAATGCCATGAATGGCTGAATAAAAACCTGCCTGCCGAAGTACAGCGGGTGTCGGTTGCTAGTAATGCAGAAGCGGCGCGGCTGGCGAGCTTAGACGAGTCATCCGCCGCGATTGCAGGGGACGCCGCAGCAGAAAACTACGCGCTGATCAGCCTTGCGCAAAATATCGAAGACGAGCCAAACAACACCACGCGTTTTCTGGTGCTGGGTGTGCAGGAAGTGGGCCCGAGTGGCCGAGATAAAACCTCCTTGGTGATCTCTGCCCCTAATCGCCCGGGTGCGTTGCATACCTTGGTTGAGCCCCTCGCTAGAAACGGTGTATCCATGGATAAATTTGAATCGCGCCCAAGCCGTGCAGGCCTTTGGGAATACGTGTTCTTTGTGGATGTAGAGGGGCATGTTAGCGGCGCACCATTGCAAGCTGCTCTGGCCGAGCTTAGTGATGTGGCCGCTTTTGTAAAGGTATTGGGCTCTTACCCTGTGGCCGTTATTTAAAAGATGTTCAGTTCAATGCCGCTCCTAATTGGAGCGGCTTTTTTTTTGCAGGGTGGCATGTTTTTGATGCCTGTGCTGAGTGAATGAGCAGAGATAAGTTCTACAGCAAAGGGGGACTAATATAATGAATTCAATCGCAGTATTTTGTGGTGCCAAGCACGGTACTTCGCCGTTATTTACTGAGGCAGCGCGGGATTTAGGCGTGGCTTTGGCCGAGCGAGAAATCACCCTTGTTTACGGCGGTGGCCACGTTGGTCTAATGGGTGAAGTGGCTACGGCGTGTTTGGATGCGGGTGGCAAGGTCATCGGGGTGATTCCAGAGTTTATGGTGGTGCGAGAGCTGGCTTTGGAGGCATGCTCCGAGCTAATTATTGTGGATTCAATGCATAGCCGTAAGGCCAAAATGGCCGAGCTGGCAGGGGGCTTTATCGCCATGCCAGGTGGTTTTGGTACGCTGGATGAGTTGTTCGAAATCTTAACGTGGTCGCAAATTGGCCTGCATGTTAAGCCGGTGGGCTTGCTAAATACGGGTAATTATTATGACTCACTAACAAAATTCTTAGAGGAAACCGTGGCGGCGGGGTTTTTGGCTGAGGCCGAATACCATAAATTGCAGTCCGCCTCCACGCCTGCCGCCTTGCTGGATATTTTGAGCTTATTGCCAGGATCAATCGAAGGACAGTGGTGGAAGGCATAAGCTGCGGATGTTTTGCTTGGAATGATTTAAAACTTGGCCTAACACTGCGCTACTGTCGTTGAAAGGGAGAG
This sequence comes from Pseudomonadota bacterium, assembly GCA_039796405.1. Classification (GTDB taxonomy): domain Bacteria; phylum Pseudomonadota; class Gammaproteobacteria; order Burkholderiales; family Chitinibacteraceae; genus Iodobacter. The sequence continues at coordinate 2,955 of JBDKJX010000063.1, read as the reverse complement.
GGGGCTCATGCCATTGTAAAAATAGAGAACATACCGCATGCGATATGTTCTCTATTTTTATGCGATTTAGTTTTTTTTGAGTAGGACTGATTGCGCCAAGCAGTAAGTGCCTTGATCCCTATGATAGACGTGAGTTGCGGAACCTCCATCCAGCCGCGGTGTCGTAAGTTTTTTATCCGGAATCACGAAAATGAACCAGGTTGAACAGCAGGCTATTCTTGCCATTACTTTACTTGCCGCTTTTTGTGATGATGACAAAGATAGTCGTGAGCGCGATGCAATAAAGGGGATTGCCGCTTCGCTGGGTGATGCTGCAGTTGATCTGGCACGTTTGTATCAGGATGTATTGCTGAAACGCTATACCTTGGCTGATGCGGTGGCAGCACTGGGCGATGCGTCACAACGACAATTGGCGTTTGAAATGGCGGTGTGCGTGGTGGACGCTGATGGGCGTCAAACAGAAGCCGAGGCCGCTTTTTTGGCCGAGTTGAAGTCGGTACTGGCGCTGGGTAGTGCTGCCAATAGCATTGAGCAAGCTGCCAACGCATGGTTTGGCTACGATCTGCCGCACTCGAGTGCTAAGGTCGCGCCGAGTATGGCTGTGTCGAGCTTGCAAACTTTGTCACCTCAGGCCCAGAAAACGCTTGATACATCGGTGCTGCGCTTTGCGATTGTGTGTGGTGCGCTGGAGTTGTTGCCGCAATCATGGGCGACGATGGCCATCGTGCCGCTGCAATTGAAAATGGTACACAGCGTAGGTAAGGCGTTTGGTGTTGAATTGGATCAAGGGCATATTCGCGAATTTTTGGCGGCCGCTGGGGTGGGGCTTACGTCACAATATGTCGAACAATTTGGCCGTAAGTTGCTGGGCGGTTTGCTAGGCAAATATATAGGTAAAACGATGGGCAAGGTAGGCAGTGCCGCAACGGGGATTGCGTTCTCGTTTGCTAGCACTTACGCGCTCGGCCAATTGGCGCGGCGCTATTATGCCGGTGGGCGCAAGATGGAAACGGCAGTGTTAAAAGATACCTTTAGCCAATTACTTGGTCCTGCCAAGCAATTGCAAGCGCAGTATCTGCCGCAGATCGAGCAGCAGGCTCGCACCTTGGATTCGGCAACCGTGATGAAATTGGTCAAAAACGGTGTTTAAGAGTTAGCTTTAAATGAGTGATAGAAGTTTGGGCTAGATCTGAGTTTCTAAAGCTACACTTCGGCCAAAGTGGACACCCCCCAGTATCTTTTTTCTGAGGGTGTGGCTCCGACTTTGGTGTCCATTTCTGTCTGTATTTCTTAGTTAGGGTTTAGCATCCTTGGGAGGAGCTGGCGTGCGGGGAGATAGATTACTCGCATGATGTTGTCGGTACTGCTTTCCATATTCTTACTAATGAGCTACCAGTGGGGCGCTCGAAGCCTGCTACGGGCAGACCTTCTGTTGTGTTTTACGCAATAATCTCTTTCTCAATTCGCTGATTCTGTTTGAGTTGTGATCTCGGCATGCTGATGGCTATAGCGTGAAAGCAGCACAAACCCGTTACCGCAGCCGCGAAGGCAATTTAGGCTTGTACCAAAGACAGTGCTTGGCGTAACTGGGAGGCGTTCCCCCTTGGGCGCGCGCAGATTGTCGAATTTTTAAGCCGTAAATGGCAGCGTGAGTATAAATACCGCCTCATTAAGGAATTATGGGCATTTGGCGACCATCGCATCGCCGTACGTTTTGCTGACGAGTGGTACGATGAGGCTGGGCAGTGTTATCGCTCCTACGGCAATGAAAACGGGGAGTTCAATGCCGATGGCTTGGTACATCACCGATTTGCCAGTATTAATGACTTGCCGATTCAAGCCTGCGAGCACCTATTTCATTGGCCACAGGGCCGCCGTCCCGATGCTCATTCTGGTTTTAGTGATTTGGGTTTGTAAAAAGTCATTGTAAGTTGGCAGGATGCATTAAGCTGGTAGTCATCTATTGTTGTGAGACTGTTATGCTAGATCAGTTGTTGAATGCGCTGCGGCTTACTTCACCAAGGGCGAGTTCTAGTGCGCTGCTCAATGAATTGCAAGCGCGCTTGCTGGTTCAGGAGCAGGGTTTGCTGGCTAGTCTGCTGGCATCGGCATGGGTTGTGGAAGCCAGAGACCCTTACACGGGCGGGCATTTGTGGCGGGTAGCGGCGATGTCGGCACAATTGGCACTCGCCCTAGGCGAGTCTGCTGGTAGTGTGAGCCGTATTGCCATGGCGGGGTTCTTACACGATATGGGTAAAATTGGTGTGCCTGATGCCATTTTGCGTAAGCCAGATAAGCTGACGGATGACGAGTATGCCATCATTAAAACCCATCCCTCTCTAGGTGCACGCTTACTGGCAAGCCACCCACTTTCCCCTTTAGTGCTTGCGGCTGTTGAAGGCCATCATGAAAGGCCTGATGGGCTCGGCTATCCCTATGGTTTATCAGGGGCCAAAATTCCCCGTGATGCTTTGGTTGTTGGCTTGTGTGATGCCTTTGATGCTATGACCAGCACGCGGCCTTATCGCCAAGGTATGCCGATCAATAAAGCGCTGGATATTATTCAGAGCGAATTAGGACGACAGTTTGATCAGCACTGCGGCGTGGTCTTTCTTCAGCTGGGCCGCGCGGGTGACTTCGATCATATCGTTGGGCATAGCGATGAGGGTATTCCTTTGGCGCATTGCACGATGTGTGGGCCAACCATTGTTCGCTATCGATCGTCTCAGCAGGGCGAGTCCGCTGCGTGCCCGCACTGTGGCGGTGATTATCAGTGGGAAACCAGCGACGATGGCGGGTTCATCGCCGCAGCAACAGGGGAGAAGGCCAGTGAATCGCACCGGGTTTCGCGGAGGCTGTTTGGTTTGAGTCAGACCAACATGGCCTGCTCGCTTTGATTACGATAATAATTTGCTTCTGCTTCCGCAGGTGGGATATGACCAATCGACCCAAGCA
>JBDKJX010000062.1:0-21392 GCA_039796405.1 Pseudomonadota bacterium | reverse complement strand
TTTCATTAGCGGACACCGAAAAAACACAATGCCCACGCTCTCGGCATGGGGCTTTAAATCCCCCTGAAGCACGCCGAAGCGAGGAACAAGCGGGGCGGGGCAGTCGTCAATTCGTGTTTGAGCGAAGTGAGTTGAATTGACGCCACCTCGATTGTCCGCAGTGAGGGGCCTTCGTGCTGTTTGGGGCGGCCTTCTTTGGCTTCGTCTCTTGGCCGCGCAAGAAAGGAAGGTCCAGCGGGACGCCCGCACCTAAATTAACGTGCCGAAGGCACTAATAAAAAAGGCTTTTGACTTTGGTTAGCGCGTATGGGGTGCTGCCCACGCGTATTAGGGTCTGTTGACGTTTCATTCACCATTGCGCTGAGCCGGAAAACGGCCAGGCACAAGGCATGTGACGAAGGCAATAACGGGTTATTGTCCTAGATCAAACCGTCATTTCTTCCACGCGGTGGCAAGCCACTAAGCGGCCTTCGATTGGGCGTAGTTTGGGTACTTCTGTACGGCAATGGTCGGTAGCAAAGGGGCAACGAGTGTTGAAAGCGCAGCCGCTAGGTGGGCTCAGGGGTGAAGGCAGCTCACCCAATAATTTCACTTTAGAGCCACGATCTTCAGCGCGGATCGCTGGTGTTGCGGACATCAATGCTCGGGTGTAGGGATGTAGTGGCCGATCAAACAGCACATCCTTAGGGCCGTGCTCCACGCCTACGCCAAAGTACATCACCAGCACATCATCGGCCACGTGTTCAACCACGGATAGATTGTGGCTAATAAATACGTAAGCAATCCCCAGCTCATCTTGCAGATCCATAAACAGATTCAGAATCTGCGCCTGAATCGATACATCCAGCGCCGAAGTTGGCTCATCAGCCACCACTACGCTAGGGGTAAGCATCATGGCGCGGGCCACGGCAATACGCTGGCGCTGGCCACCGGAAAACATATGCGGGTAGCGATGATAATGCTCTGGGCGCAGGCCCACGCGGGTCATCATGGCGCGTACTTTTTCTTCGCGTTCTGCGGCGCTCAGCGAGGTATTAAGCAGCAGCGGTTCGGCCAGCATGGTGCCAATTTGCTTACGCGGGTTTAAGGAGGCATAAGGGTTTTGAAACACCATCTGCACTTTAGGGCGCAGGATTTTTAAATCAGCGGCCGAGGCCCCCACGGTATCCACACCGGCAATTTGCAACTGCCCAGAGGTAAGCTCTTCAATCAAAGTGAGCTGGCGTGCTAGGGTTGATTTACCGCAGCCCGATTCGCCCACCACCGCCAATGTTTTTTTAGGCGCTAGACTAAAACTCACGCTATTGAGTGCTTTCACCGTGGCGGCAGGCTTCATAAAGCCGCGTGATACATGGTAGTGACGCGATAATTCGCGAGCGACTAGGATAGGTTGGATTGCATCGCTCATGCTTGTGGTCTCCCCGCTTCGTCCAATGGTGTAATGCAGCGCACGGTGCCTGCGCCCGCTATCGTGATCTCTGGACGTTTGGTTTTACAGGATTCTTGTACATAGGGGCAGCGTGGCGAAAGTAAACATCCAACTGGCCTATCGTATTGCCCCGGTACCACGCCTGGCAAAGTCGCTAAGCGATGTGCGCCCTTGCTGTGCTCAGGAATAGAGCTCAGCAAAGCTTGCGTGTAAGGGTGGCGAGGATAATCAAAGATCGCAGGCACAGGGCTGGTTTCTGCCACTTGGCCTGCATACATCACCACCACACGCTGCGCCACTTCGGCAATCACGGCCAGATCATGGGTGATTAAGATCAGCGCCATATCGTGCTGCTTTTGCAGATTAACCAGCAGCTCCATAATCTGCGCTTGCACAGTTACATCGAGCGCGGTGGTTGGCTCATCGGCGATCAGCAAGCGCGGCTTACAGGCAATCGCCATGGCGATCATCACCCGCTGGCTCATCCCGCCGGATAATTGATGCGGATAGGCATCCAGCCGAGATTTAGCGTCTGGGATCTCCACCATTTCTAAGAGCTCCAGCGCACGCTGGCGCGCGGCAGCCCCCTTCAAGCCTTCATGCTGCTGCAAGGTTTCCATCAGCTGATAGCCAACGGTATAGGCTGGGTTTAGGCTGGAGAGTGCATCTTGGAAAATCATGGCGATATCTTTGCCGATGATTTTGCGCTTATCGTTGGCCTTCATATTCAGCAGGTCTTTGCCTTCAAAAGACAATTGATCCGCAGTGACTCGGCCCGGTGCATCAATCAAGCCCATCAAGGCCAACATGGTGACACTTTTACCCGAGCCTGACTCGCCTACAATCCCGACGATCTCGCCACGGTTAATCGAAAAATCGACGCTTTCTACCGCCCGAAATGGCTTATCAACCGAACCAAACGCTACGGAGAGGTTTTTTATATCTAATAAACTCATCGTTTTCTCTTTATTAGAATCATTACACAAGCAAGCTGCCTGCAAACCCAAGCAAACCCAAATCTTGAACCACGGAGAACACGGCGTTTCACGGAGAAAACCCAACTGAGGTTTTCTCCGTGTCCTCTGTGCCGAAGATTTATGGTTTTTTAAGCCAGCTTTTTCAGTTTTGGGTCTAGCGCGTCGCGCAGGCCATCGCCCATTAGATTGAGCGCCAACACGGTGATCAAGATCGTTACCCCCGGCATGGTCACTACCCACCAAGCGCGCTCAATATAGTCGCGGGCAGAAGCCAACATCGTGCCCCATTCTGGCAGCGGCGGCTGAGCGCCAAGGCCCAAGAAGCCCAAAGCTGCAGCATCCAAAATAGCGGCAGAAAAGCCTAGCGTTGCTTGCACAATCAGCGGTGCCATGCAATTTGGCAGCACCGTGTTAAACATCAAGCGCAACTTACCCGCGCCCGATAGCCGGGATGCAATCACATAATCTTTAGCTAGCTCGCCCATAGCCGAAGCCCGTGCCAGCCTTACATAAGATGGCAAGCTCACTACCGCAATCGCCAAAATCGTATTCAGCAGCCCTGGCCCTAGCACGGCCACAATCGCCACTGCCAGCAGCAATGAAGGCAGAGCCATCATCACATCCATCGCACGCATGATGGAGGTGCCAATAAAGTTAGGATAAAAAGCGGCAATCATTCCCAGCACAATCCCTGGCAATAGCGACATCGTTACCGAGATCAAGCCAATCATCAAACTCAGCCTTGCACCGTGGAGTAGGCGGCTGAGAATATCCCGACCCACTTCGTCGGTTCCCAAAATAAACTGCCAAGAGCCACCGGTTTGCCACGCAGGAGGGGTTAAAAAGAACTCGCGATACTGCTCGCTAGGCGCGTGCGGAGCCAGCCAAGGCGCCAGCAAAGCCGACACCACCATGAGCATAAAAAAGATAAATGAAACCAAGGCACCACGATTGGCGCTAAAGCTTTGCCAAAATTCTTTAAGTGGTGATGGATAGCTATAAAGTGGCTCTGCAACGGCCAAAGACTTAATGTTCGACATACTTACCTCGCATGGCGAATACGTGGATTGATAATGCCATACAGCACATCAACCACTAGGTTAACAATAATAATCAGCGTAGCGATTAATAAAATACCGCCCTGCACCACCGGATAATCACGACGCGAAATAGAATCTATTAGCCATTTACCAATGCCAGGCCAAGAGAAAATACTCTCTGTCAGTACGGCACCAGCCAGCATGGTGCCAACTTGTAAACCAATCACCGTGACCACGGGCATCAACGCATTTCTTAAAGCGTGCACCAGTACGATCCGCGTTTTGGAAAGACCCTTAGCGCGGGCCGTGCGGATATATTCTTCACGCAACACTTCTAGCATGGACGAGCGCGTCATCCGAGCAATCACCGCCATAGGAATGGTGCCCAATACGATGGTTGGCAAGATCAGATGCATAACGGCAGATTTAAACGCGCCTTCTTCGCCAGAAATCAGCGTATCAATCAGCATTAAGCCCGTAACACGCGGGATATCAAATTCCAAATCTAAACGCCCCGACACAGGTGTCCAGCCTAGCTGTACCGAAAACAGCATAATCAGCAGTAAGCCCCACCAGAAAATCGGCATTGAATAACCCGTTAAGGCGGTGCCCATCACAGCATGGTCGATCGCGGTACCACGACGCGTTGCTGCCACAATCCCTGCGGCCAGCCCCGTTACCGTGGCAAACAACATGGCGCACATTGAAAGCTCAAATGTGGCAGGGAACAGCGCCCAGAAATCACTAATCACGGGCTCATGCGTTACCAAAGAAAAACCTAGATCGCCATGCAATACTTTCAGCAGATATTGCCAGTACTGCACATATAAAGGCTGATCTAAGCCAAGCCGAATCAGGGCTTGGCGATAAAATTCGGGGTCTAAACGGCGCTCACCCACCATCACCAAAACCGGATCTCCCGGAATCATGTGAATCAGCGCAAACGCTAAAACGGTGATGCCCAAAAAGGTGGGAATCGTGACGCTTAAGCGACGAAAAATAAAACTAAACATGGATATTTCTCCATACGGCGCACTGCAGTTTTAGCTGCGAAAAACATAAAAAACTTTAGCTACGTAAACGCACCTTCAGCACAAAAACAGCAACTCCAAAGGGCAGTGACAGCAACATACACAAAAGCACTACGCAAAAACGGCCGCCCGAATCGCAGCGGCCGCTCTCTCAAACCAAAAGCATTACTTCAAGCTCACGCCAACAAAAGAGTTCAGGCCAAATGGGCTGATCTTGTAGCCTTGCACTTCTTTACGCATCGGCTGATACACAGTCGAGTGAGCAATTGTGGTCCAAGGAAGTTCGCGCTTAAAGATTTCCTGTGCTTTTTCGTACAGTTTAGTGCGCTCGCCTTGATTATTAAGCGCGCGCGCTTTAGTGATCAAGCCATCGAACTCTTTATCGCACCACTTGGCGTAGTTATTGCCATCCAAGGATCCGCAAGCCAAGTTCACGCCTAGCCAGTTATCAGGATCGCCATTATCCCCAGTCCACCCCACCAACATGGTGTCGTGCTCGCCCGCTTTACCGCGTTTTAGGTACTCGCCCCACTCGTAAGTAGTGATCTTGCCTTTCACGCCAACTTTAGCCCAATCTGCTTGGATCATTTCGGCCATCAGCTTGGCATTTGGGTTGTAAGGACGCTGTACTGGCATGGCCCAAAGCGTGATCTCAGTGCCTTCGGCAATGCCGGCTTTTTTCAGCAGAGCCTTCGCTTTAACCGGATCATAAGCCGCATCTTTCAGCTTTTTATTGTAAGACCACTGTGTTGGTGGCATTGGGTTAGTTGCAGACTGGCCCGCACCTTGGTAAACCGCTTCAATAATGGCTTTCTTATTAATCGCCATATCCAGCGCTTGGCGAACTTCTAATTTATCCAGTGGTTTGTGCTGAACGTTGTAAGCCAAATAGCCAAGATTAAAACCAGCTTGTGAAGGCACGGTTAAACTTTTGTTTTCTTGCATGGCTTTCAGATCAGCTGGCTTTGGATAAACCATGACATGGCACTCACCCTTTTGCAGCTTTTGGTAACGCACAGATGCATCTGGGGTAATCGCAAAAATCAGTTTATCCAGTTTTACATCGCCTTTCTTCCAGTATTCTGGATTGGCATCAAAGCGAATATTGCTGTCTTTTTGATAGCTTTTGAAAATAAATGGGCCAGTACCGATAGGCATAGTATTCAGCTGAGCTGTTCTGCCGCTTTTAAGCAGGCTATCAGCGTATTCAGCCGAGTAGATAGAGGCAAAAGACATCGCAATATTTTGCAAGAAAGCCGCATCTACCGTTTTCAGTTTTAAACGCAAGGTATAAGCGTCTACTTTTTCGATACCCACAATATTGGTATCAAGGCTCATATCAGATACATATGGGAAATCTGAAGGTGCGGCCTTGTTAAATGGCAGGTTTTTATCCGTCATGCGCTGAAACGTAAACGCCACATCATCGGCGTTAAAGTCACGAGTCGGCTTAAAGAAAGGCGTGGTGTGGAATTTCACCCCTTTTCTCAGGTTAAAAGTGTAAGTCAGCCCATCAGCCGATACTTCCCACTTTTCTGCTAAACCTGGCTCAATTTGGGTAGAGCCTTGTTTAAATTGCACCAAGCGATTGAAAACAGTTTCAGCAGAGGCATCAAAATCCGTACCAGAGGTATAACGCACCGGATCAAAACCAGCGGGGCTACCTTCAGAACAAAAAATCAAAGTTTTGCCGGCGGCCATTGCAGCCCCCGCATTCAAAGCACACGCCGTAGCGAGAATATATCCGAGCTGTTTCAATCGCATTTGTGATTCTCCCACCTTACTACGTTAATAGAGAAAACTCTTTCCGAGCCTAAAAGTGCTGCCTAGCAGTAAACCTCACGTTAAGGGCTACTCCTACTAGAGATATCCCCAACGGCTTTAGCAATCACTTTTTGTGAAATGGATATTAGGCCTTCTCACTACGTGGCCTCTAATCTCAAAAAAACGATATAAATCAAACACAAGGAGGTAACTGAAGTTAAAAAAAACATGATTTCAGTTCTGCGCAAGCATAAGGTCAGAGCGGTTAATTATTTAGCATAAAAAAATAAAATACCTTGGATCGGCGCATTTATGTAGCAATTAGTCAGGATTGTTGTAAGAAAATATTCAACCATAAAAACCAATGCGCTTTTGAAATAGTGACGAGCCTTCAATTCACCGCAAATTAACTTACAACTAATTACATTTAACGCAAAAATTAATTATTATATGTTTACAACAACTTAAGAAAATAAAAACGACCCTGTAGGGTCGTTTTTAACTAAAGAAGTGGGTTCATCTCTTTGCTGCATTAAATCTTACTGAGCTAAGAGCTGCGCTTACGCCTTTGTATTAGCAAACCTAAAAGCCCCAAACCTATCAAAGCATAAGTTTCTGGCTCTGGTACGGGGATGATCGTTGCCACGACATTACCATCGGCACGAAGCAAGCTATTAAATGACGTTGTACTTCCCGGGATAAATTCTGCCAATACCGCAACGCCCGATGGATCAGCACTCAGCAAAGAGCCATAGTTTTTATCTAGCAAAGAAAACGCAAAGCTTGTGCCTGAGCCAATTACCGAATTGCTTTCTGCAAATTCAACATTGAACTGTAGTTTTTTGCCAAATATAACGCCCTGAGTAAATTGATTAGGCTGCAAATTATCAAACTTTAAAATAGAGCTAAGCTGCCCAAGCACGTTAAACGTGTTGCTGTTATCGACCAGCCCAAAGCTGCTACCACGGAACTGGCTAACAAGCGCACGAACCAAAGGCGAATCGCTTAAGCCATTTAAACCCAAAGCCATAAAACCGCCCTGCCCTTCCACAGCGCGAGTATCCACATTCACTTGATACATCGCTGCCGAAGCCATGCTGCTGCAAACCAAGGCAAGCCCAGCCAATGCCAGTTTAAGCATAGGTTTCATTATTTAAAGTCCTTATTAGCCAGAATTTGTGCGGTAAAACGAATCGCAACCCGTGCAGGATTATTGAATTTAAGCGGTAGAACCAGCGCCGTACCGGCAGTAATATTGGCCAACAGCACGCCCTCTTCAGTGCCATTTGCCAGCGTTACGCCTGCAGGTAGATCTTTGATTTGCACACGGACTGGGCTACTTACAGTGCTTTGAGCGGCCAAGGTCAGGCTGCCATTAAAGGTTTTGCTGCCCGCGTTATAAACCAAACCTGATTTTTGCTGGCTAAAGCGCGCCGTGATATCAAACCATGCTTGTGGCAGGGTCAGCTTAGCCACTTCAGGCTCGTGATCCGATGCTTGATCCGCAAACTCAGAGTTCACATGCACCACATCGTATTGAGCGCGGCTAGCTAACGTTGGCGACACCAAAATATGATCCAGCACTTGGCTATTGCCTTCAAAAACATAGGTATAGCGCTCGTTTTCTGGCAGGGTTTCAACTAAATCCACCAAGCCAACTGCTTTTAAGCGCTGTACTGAGCCAGAGAACTGGTAATCATTGATATCGCCCAGTACCACTACATTGGCATTGCCATCCAAGTTATTAATCCGGCTAACAAAATTAGCAACGATTTGTGCTTGTTTATTGCGTTGCACTTCTGAGCTGCGATTAGCCGGTTGAAAGCGGCCGCTCAAAGGCTGATCACCCCCTTTAGAATTAAAGTGGTTGGCAATCACAAACAGCTTATGCCCATTAAATGAAAACTCGCCAGTAAGCGGTTTACGGCTGGCATTAAAGGCTGGGTCTGTTGGCGCAATACGGCCAGGGCTGGCGGTCAGGCAAGCGTGTTCTGGGCAAGCCACCACATCGATACCCTGAGTGGCAGAGCCACCTGCGCGATCAATAAACCCTACTCTTGCAGGATTAAACAAGAATACTTGGCGGATATTGCCACCTGGCTGGCCACCGTCTTGGCCATCTACAGGGTTGATTTGGCGATATTGATAAGCGGGGCCACCTGCCGTTTTAATAGCGGTGATCAGCTTAGCCAAGGTTTGTGCTGGATCAACCGTACCATCGCTGGTCGCACCGTTATTATCTTGGATTTCCATCAAGCCAATAATGTCGGGCGATTGTAGGTTTTGGACGATTTGTCCCGCTAGGCGAGCAAACTTAGCCGCGCCCTCATTGCCCGCTAAGTTTTCTACGTTAAACGAGGCAATGGCTAGCTCATCGCCAGTCTGCTTCACGGTGATTTCTGGCTGCAGATTATTGCTCACTGGAGCGGCTAATTCGCTAAGCTGTAAGCTGTAATTTGCAAAGCTGTAGTCCACTACGCCTACCGCTTGCGGGAACCAATCCCCCACATTCACGGCAGGTGCCTTGATTGAACCCGCTGCTAATTTAATGCGCTCTGGGTTGAAATCTGTTTCAGTGACCACTACCCCACCACGTGGAGCGCGTGGGCCTGCGGCTCTGCCGTGATCTGCAACCACAAACACTTCACCAAATTTATTGCTCGGGCCAACCACCACCGCGCCATCAATTTGCACGCGCATGCCTTCTAGGCTTTCGTAAAAATCGAGGCCATTAGCGATATCAAGCGTAGCTGCCTGCTCAATATCGGCCACATTACCCTGCCATAGCCGCTGATTTGGCACATTGCCAGCTAAGATCACCGGCGCAGGCAAGGCATTGCCGCTCGATAATTTGCTGACGCCGCCATTGGCTAATTTGATTTGCGTGGTAGTTAAATTATTTGTACCGCCCGTGCCGCCTGGGCGGAACTCGCTTACCGTGCCAGAGACCAATACCGAATCGCCCACAGCCACCGTTGGCGCACTGCCAACAAACACAAAAACCCCTTCAGAAGTTAAAGGATCGTTATCTGGCAGCGGGTCTTGCAGATAAAAGCCATTACTTGCCAGCAGGGTTACAATCCCTGGCACATTATTCACCACGGAATTTTCTAAAGGCGAGCGATGCGTATGGCCTTGAATATCGTGGATGCGTTGGCTGCTTGGTGTTGGTGTTGGCGTTGGCGTTGGGGTTGGGGTAGGTGTTGGAGTAACACCACCGCAAGTATGCAGCAGGGTTGCGCCATTACGGGGAGCCGGAGTGGTCGCGATAAAATCAGCACTATTGTCATTTGTATCCGTGCAGCCTGCGTTTTTACGCAAGGCTGCGGTGCTATTACTTAATAGCGCTGTTGGGTTGGTTTCTGCATTATTTGCAGCTCCAAACCCTAAATAATCCACAACATTAGCATTGCTGCTGCACTGCGCACCGCAAGCCAAAAGTGAATTATTTTTAACCAGGGCAACTTTGCCGCTACTAGCGCTTAAAAGCAAAGCACCTATCGCTTCTGGAGAGGGCAGATTTACACTACCCGCTGTGCCTGTAAACTGCTGAACTAAGTAATACTGCCCAGCAAGTAAGACCCCATTAATCGCTGTTTTTTGCCAGCTGCTTCCCGTTGCAGAAACGTATTGCACGCTCCAACCTGAAAGATCTGCAGGCTGATCACCCGCATTAAATAACTCAATAAAATCACTTTTAAACGTCGCCCCGCTATTACCGCCGCCGCCGTAAACCTGGCTAATCACCACTTTTGCAGCCGCATGGGCGGGAGCATTTATTCCCCAAGCCATTAAACACAGTGCCATCAACGTTTTTAGCTTGCAGCCATCTACCGCCTTCTTATTCATTGCAACCCCTGCTTGATTTGTATGGTTAGTCAGGATTTCCGACGTGAGCGTAAACCATATATACCAAGCATGAAAACAACAAGTCAGTTGTGTGACAGATTTCATACAGTAGAAAGTGCTAATACTGTTTGAGTAGGGGCACCCGCCCCTACTCAACGCATATAGATTATGCCAAGGCTAAATCAAAAGCATGCTTAAACCGTGCCGCAATTTCATCACGACTGAAAACATGGTTTTGCCCGCCCTTATAGCCAATTTTAAGTGTGCCTAATAAGGAGGCCAAGCGCCCAGTGCTTGGCCAATCCCAGCCTTGGCTGATGCCATAGAGCAGCCCAGCGCGATAAGCATCACCGCAGCCCGTTGGATCCAGCACCTCATCGGCCACAACCACGGGGATATCATGGCAAACTCCACCTTCATAGATTTTAGAGCCATCTTCACCTAGCGTAACGATCAACACTTTTGCAGTTTTTTTAAGCTCATCCATACTTAACCCTGTGGTGTTCAGCACCATTTCTAGCTCGTAATCGTTCACCGTCACATAGCTTGCTAAAGTGATCATCCGCAATAGCTCCGCCGCATTAAACATTGGCAGGCCTTGGCCGGGATCAAAAATAAAGGGGATGTTAGCGCTGGCGAGCTGCTCGCAATGCTCTTGCATGCCTTGCTTGCCATCGGGGGAAATAATCGCCAACTCAATCGGCGATTTGATATCCGCCACAGTATTTAGATGCGAAAAGCTCATTGCACCAGGATGAAAAGCATTAATCTGGTTATCGTCTAAATCGGTGGTTAAAAAGCATTGCCCTGTAAATGCATCTGCTAGCTCTAAAATGCTATCGCGGCGAATACCCAATGTATCTAAGCGACTGGCATAGGGGGCAAAATCACACCCCGCCGTCGCCATAATCTGCGGGTCACCGCCCAGTATTTTAAGGGTATAAGCAATATTGCCTGCACATCCCCCAAATTCACGGCGCATTTCTGGAACCATAAACGACACCGAAAGCATATGAATTTTTTCTGGCAAGATATGATCTTTAAACCGATCAGGAAAAACCATAATCGTGTCATAAGCCATAGAACCACAGATCAAAACTGACATTGTGTTCTTTCCTCGCAGGGGTTAATTGAGTAAGTATAGGTTGCAAGCTGATTTTTAATAAGTAAATCCACAATTAGGTAAAATCATATTACACAGCAACCCGCCAACAATATAAAACCTATGCTCATGGTTTTATCATTGTTCAATAGACAAAGATATCCGTAAATATCAATCATTAGTCATGCATCAATATAACGGCGATATATACCTAATTTATCAAAAATGTAAGTAACATTTTTACAACAGCACTTCACACTTTTACATAATATTTAAAATACTATAGATAACACAATACTTGCGTTGCCAAGCCGCATCGCAAAAAATGGAGCATATCTAGATGAAGAAGAAACTTATTACTAGCGTAATGGTTGTGACCAGTGTTTTAAGCGCCTCGTCCGTTTTTGCCGCTGAAAAAGTAAAACTTGAATTTTGGACCATGAGCATGGCTCCTAAATTTAATGATTACTTTAAAAGCCTTGCGATTCAATTTAATCAGCAAAATCCAAACCTTGATGCGATTTGGGTAGATATGAATTGGGACCAAATTCAGCCTAAGCTGATTGCGGCCATTGCTGCGGGCACCTCACCCGCCCTCGTTAACTTTAACGTACCTTGGGTGCATGATTTTGCCCGCCAAGGCAATATCTTGCCACTGAATGAATACTTGGGTGCGGATAAAAATCTTTATCAAGACAATGCACTTAAGGATGTTACTTATAAAGGCAAAATTTATGCCTTCCCTTGGTATAACTCTGTTGCTGTGATTGCCTACAATAAAGAAATATTTGATAAAGCTGGCATCAAAACCCCAGCAAAAAGTTTTGATGAATTAATTAGCCAAGCTAAAACGATTACCGCCAAAACAAAATTACCCGCATTTACGCCTAAATTGTCAGCAGAAAGTGGCGGCAGTTTTATCAATTGGTTTTATTACGCGGGCCTACCAGTCATTGAAAATGGGAAAGCGGTATTTAATTCTCCTCAGCATATTGCATTCTTGCAAAAATTTGTAGATTTATATAAATCAGGTGCAATACCTAAAGACGTATTCAAGATTGAATTCGAACAAGAAATTGCCGCGTATAACACGCAGCGGATTGCCATGATGACCACGGCACCGCAGGCATTAAAACGTACTGAGCAAGATAGCAAAGCCGTTTATAGTAAAACCGAAATCGCCCCATTTCCGGTTTCCGGAGGCAAAATGGCCTTTGGTGGTTGGATGATGGATTACGTGATTCCTAAGGGCACAAAATCACCAAGCGATGCAGCAAAACTAGGCAAGTTTATTACCAGTGATGCCGCTCAATTGGCTTTCTCTAAAGAAACCGGCACCACCTTCCCTTCTACTAAAAAAGCCGCTTTAGATCCTTACTTTATATCTGGCGCCAACAGCAGTGATCCGGTAGAAAAAGCCCGCGCCGTAGCCGCGCAATCTATTGGCAATGCTAAAACGATAACCATTGAACCAGGTCTTTTACCAGATGAAGCCACGATGCAGCGCATCCTGCAAACGGAGATCCAAGCAGCCATCACTGGGCGTAAACCCGCCAAAGAGGCGCTAGATACTGTCGTTAAAAACTGGAATAAGCGTCTAACAAAACAAAAGTAATTATTTAGTTTAGCCAGCCAAGGCATGAGGTTTACGGCCTGCTAATGCTTCTAAAATCGCCAATTCGTCATCGTTATGATTACGAAGTGGCGATTTTTCTACGCCACCTTTTGCATCTAGCGTATGCGCCTTATGATGATTGGCTTTAAAGCGAAACTGCTGACTACTCTGATGCATAGGCATCAGCTCTACCTCGCCATAGCACAGGCAAAAGTAAGTACTTTGCTCGCTCGCCTCAACGTATAACCCTGTACCACGTATCCCTGCCGTAACCGTTGGCGTAATAATTTGCTTATTACTCTTAGCAAATACTGCAAGTAAAGCACCGCTCAGCAAACGTAAGCTCCCCAGCACCAGACCTTTATTTTCTAATTGCAAAGAACCATTGGCCCTTAACAGATAAACATCGCCCCCAAGACGAACCACCAACTTAGAATCTGCCCCCGTGCGCAAATGATCGCCTAGCATAATGGGGTCGCCTAGTTTTAAGGGTTGATCGTTACGCCACGCCACCCCTTCTAGCGCTTTTACCTCGCCAGATACACCCTCTGCCCAAGCCGGCACTACACTCGCGGCCAGCAAGCCTGCCGCCATAACTAAGAACTGCCTGCGCTGCTTACAATTATTTTTCATTAGGGACCCTAGCCAAAGATATAACTCAGCATAGTCAACTTTTTTAAATTCTAACTTTAAAAAAAACCGCCCAAGCATATTGCTTGAGCGGCTTTATCTTTATTTGCTAATTTGAGCCTTCACATAAACAGAATATAGCGGTGCTGCCTGCTCCTCATCCATAAAACGCTCTTGTTTAGAGGGCGCTAAATGCCCCTCGCCACGCAATATAGATTAATTCAAACGGGTAATCCGCTCAGTCGTAGGTACCGCTAATGCGGGGTTCTTTTTGATATAGCTTTCAAAAGAATCAATATCTTGTGGGCCGCCCAGTACATTGGTGCCATTTACAAATTCCAAGTAACCATCACCGCCACTGGCCATAAAATTATTAATCGTGACGCGATAACTTCCTTTGGGATTGATGACTACACCATTGAGCTTGATACTGGCGATATCAACCTTACTACCATCGGCTTTGTTCTGATCCCATACATAACTAAAGCCAGAAGACACCTGCATAATGTTGCTCGCTGCGCCATTCCACTGCTGCTCCAATACCTTATCAATTTGCTCGCCGGTTAAGGTCATGCTTACCAAAGTGTTTCCAAACGGCTGCACAGTAAATAGCTGGCCGTAGGTCACTTTGCCATTTGCATCGGGGGTTAGATCTGCACGCACCCCACCTGGGTTCATAAATGATATCTGCGCCCCGCCGTTGTCTTTATCTGCGGTAGCTAGCAGCTGAGCATCGGCAATCACTCGGCCCAGCACCATTTCACCGGCATCATTAACCGTTCTGGACAATGCGCCGCCCACCGTTCCTACTACGCGCTCTTTCAATGGGTTCACTAATTTAAGAAATTTCTCGATCAACGATGTTTGAGTTGGGTCTTTGGCCACATCTCGCGTCACCGCCAAATTATTGGCGCTCATTTTCGTTACGTTACGCGTAATAGGATCAATAGTCAGATCAATATCGGTAACCATGCCGCCGTATTGATAGGCGCTTGTAACTAATTTATCGTTGATTTTACAATTGTAGGCTTGATGAGTATGGCCAGAAATCACCACATCAATTGCTTTATCCAGCTTATTAGCGATCTCGACTATCGGGCCAGAAATACCGTTACATTCATTTTGTTTTTTATCGACCGTAATGCCGCCTTCGTGCAGCAGCACCACAATCGTCTCAACACCTTGCTTTTGCAGCTCCGGCACTAGCTTATTGGCCGTTTCTACTTCATCTTTAAAATCTAAACCTGCTACACCTGCAGGGGTAACAATACCGGGTGTGCCTTTTAAAGTCATACCAATAAAGCCGATTTTTACGCCTTGAAATTCTTTGATTTGATAAGCAGGAAATAGCGTTTTTCCCGTTTTACTATCTTGCACATTGGCAGCTAGAAACTTAAATTTAGCCCCATCAAACTTACCATCAGCGCAGCCTATTTTATCTGTATGGCAACCGCCATTTTGCATGCGCAGTAATTCTGCGCTGCCATCATCAAATTCATGGTTACCCACCGCGTTAAAATCTAAACCCAGCGCATTCATTACTTCAATGGTTGGCTCATCGTGGTAAAGCGCAGAGATCATTGGGCTAGCACCGATCAAATCACCCGCTGAAACCACCACATTGTTTGGATTTTTTGCTTTGAGGTTTTTAACCCAAGTCGCCAGATACTCAACACCGCCCACAGAGGTTTTAATGGTTTTGCTTGGGTCTTTAGGATCAGGGGATGTAAGAGTAATACCATCAGCCGCTTCAAGATTGCCGTGGAAATCATTAATGGCAATCAGTTTAACATCGACGGGTAAGGCAAGATCAGAATCATTGCAAGCAGTGAGTGCCAACGCGATGCTGACAAACAACAATCCATTACGTAAATGCATGGTATACCTTTAAGTAGTAAGCATAAATGCCGTAAGATTAATGACGATACATAACATTAAAATAACACAAATATGTCACTAAGATTACAGCAACAGGAGAAATCATTGATATAACTCAGCTCGCTGCTGCAATCACAACCTTGCTACTCACTACTTAACAGCAAGCAACAGCGCCATTTGCGCTTCAGATAGGTAACACCATTCCCCCTCAGGTAAATCCATCTCAGCCAGTTTTAAACCACCAATTTCCGAGCGACGTAAGCCAGCGCAGTGATTGCCTGCCGCAGCTAACATGCGTTTTACTTGATGGTATTTACCTTGCTCCAGCACAATTTCCAACTCGTTTTCACCCAACTTATGGCAATGCACGGCGGCCAAAGGCGCAGGCTCGTCATTAAGCTGCACACCTGCTAATAACAGGGCAATCAACCCATCGCTCACTGGCTCAGCAGTAATCGCCACGTAAACCTTAGGCACATGGCGCTTTGGTGAGGATTGGGCGTGGATAAACGCGCCATCATCCGACATCAACAAAAGGCCAGTGGTGTCGTGATCTAGCCTGCCAACGGGCTGCACTTCGCGCCAATTAAACTGCTCAGGTAATAGCTTTAACACGCCTGGATGGTGGCTAGGTTTGCGTGAGCATTCATAATTGGCTGGTTTATTCAGCGCAATATAAACGTGCTCACGGTAAGGCCAGCGCTCACCAAAAATGGTGAGCTCTAGCCCTGTGGTTTCAAAAGCGAGCTTAAAGTTGCTCACGATTTCACCGTTTACGGCCACTTCACCGTCGGTAATCATCTCGCGACAACCCTTGCGCGTACCAAAGCCCTGCGATTGCAGGATGCGATCTAATGTTAATTTGCTCATGGGCGAATTTTACCGGATACACAGCGCCTAGGCGATATCATCAAATTAAAGCCAATAAAAAACCGCGCTTAAGCCAGAGGCCAAGCGCGGTTTTTTTAAAGATAAAACTTACTTCACAAAGCCTGAAGCCATTGCAGTACCTGCTGCAGTTTTACCTAGAATAGTATGCCCAGCAACCGTTGGGTGTACGCCATCGGCAAACAGATAAGTAATATCTGCATTAGCCGCTACCAAAGTTTTTGTGGAACAAGTGAGAGCGGATACTTTGGTTGGGTCTGTGGTTGGCGGCAGAGGGTTGATAGATGGCGTGGTGTCGTTATTGCACGCCATATTGCTTGTGTTAACCAAACCAAAGCTTACTGGGCTGGCAATGGCTTTAGCCACAAGGTCTGCGGTATCTATAATCACCACTTGTTTCGCCGCGATTTCAGTAGCCAATGCTGCAGCAACCGCTTTGTTGTATTCAACTGAAAGCGTTGTTGCTAAGCCTTTCAAAGGTGTTGGCGCAAACTGAGGGGTAACGCCTAGATCTGGCATATTGGCATAGACCACTTTACTAGCGCCCATGGCAATCAATGTTTTCACTTGCGTAACCATCGACGTTGCATTTTTGCCAATTTCGGTTGGAGCCGTTGTAGGGTTAATTTGCCCTGCAGCTACCCCTGCTAAGAAAGCAAAGAAATCATTTGGGCCACCTTGAATTAACACCAATTGACTGGCATTAAAACTGGTACGTGCCGCTTTATACTTGGCAATTTGGCCCTTGATCGACAGCGCCGTTGCCGACTGGTAAGTCACGCCAGGGGCTACCGTTACAAGACCATTGCTAATCGCTTGACCCTTGGCATTTACAGTTAGCTCAGTATCAATTCTTGAACCACCTTCTGCATAGGCACTACCACCTAGATCATAAATTTTACCCATAGCACCTGGTGTCCCCACTGGCGCACCCGTTGCTGGATTTAAGCCGCTGAAGTTAACTAAGCGATTAGGCGTTAAATTTAAGCCATACTCAGCGGCTAAAACCTCAGCCCAAACAGCACCTGGAGTTTGCTGATCAGGCTTACCAGGTACTTTAAGAAGGGGCTTGGTCGTAAACCGCAGACCCAGCGGCTGATCATTGGTCAAATCAGCATCTGCCGTAGTCGGGTTATACGTGCCGATATCGCTCAGGCTATCGCCAAAAGACACTACTTCTCTAATATTACGAGTATCCGCTGGAGTATTTGCATCTCCTCCACCACCACATGCAGCCAGCAAGGAGGTCAGTAGCAAAACAGCAAAGGGGCGGCTTGCCCGTGGCAGCGAAGAATTCATGTAAATCTCCCGTATTATTGTGGTTAGCACCAGCCCGATGCTTTGTGTAAGAGCCAGACTGGATGTTACGAATCAAACGCGTGTTTGACAAGCCAAAACAGCCTAGGAATATCCCTAGGTAAGAGTTAACGAAGTCAAATAACTGACTAACGATAAATTAGTGTAAAAATTTAGTAATATTGGCGAATTACTATGTAATAGCAGCACATTCGCCTACTTTTAACCCTGCATATGCAATATTTTGTGCAATTTAGTTATCTTTCATAAGGAATGACCTTAGAAAACTAACTTGCGGATTCTGACAAACAGCAGGCAAAAAAGAGAGGATACTGACAAAACCGCCGATGATTTACTACGCATTGATGTATTTAAACGACACACTGCCAGCAGCGCTTTCTTAAAGTAGCTCCAGATCAAAGAAAAACGATTATTTATGTGAATTTAAATCGACAGGCTGCTAGGGTCTGTTGACCTTTCATTCGCCATTGCGCTGATCCAGAAAACGGCCAAACACAAGACATGTGACGAAGGCAATAACGAGTTATTGTCAAAGAGCATAACGCAGTGAATAGCCATTTCCCTGCTCAGCCCTTCGGGTTTAGTCTCAGAGCAACAAGCCGCTAGATCACTCCTTCCACAGCATTACCTGTGCTTAAATCCATGATCGAATTACTCGCATTATTCTTTGTGTCGCTCATTGCCAACATACTTTCCGCCCTTGCTGGTGGCGGTGCGGGCCTATTGCAGCTGCCCATTTTGCTGTTTTTAGGCTTGGCTTTCCCCGTGGCGCTGGCTACGCATAAAGTGGCCAGCGTAGCGCTAGGCTTAGGTGCTACGATAAAGCACCTAAAAGCAGGCTCGCTCAACTGGCGTTTTGCCCTGCTGATTTTGGCAAGTGGCTTACCTGGTGTATTCATTGGCACACTGTTGGTATTACAAATTCCTGAGCGCTGGACGCTACTGATCCTTGCCCTACTCACTAGCGGATTAGGTATTTACTCGCTACTCTCCCCCACGCTTGGGCAAGCGCCACAAAGCCGCCATCGCAGTGGCCTAGCACTTTGGCAGGGTGCGGTGGGCTTATTTTTAATCGGCATATTAAATGGCTCGTTTACCTCGGGTACGGGGCTATTTGTTACGCTGTGGCTGGTGCATTGGTTTGGAATGGATTACAAACGGGCAGTGGCTTATACCATGGTATTGGTGGGCTTATTTTGGAATGGCGCGGGGGCTATTTCGCTGGCAATGCAAGCAGGCCTCTACTGGCCTTGGGTTCCCGTTTTGCTGATCGCCTCAGCCCTAGGTGGCTATTTAGGGGCGCACTGGGGCTTAAAACAAGGCAATCAGCTGATTAAGCGCTGCTTTGAAAGCGTTACCATCCTGACGGGAATTTCTCTACTCATTAAAACAATAAAGGTATGGTGATGTGGCCTGTCGATTTTATTCCGCAATATATTCATACGACAGCAAGCGTGGACGCGCTATGCTTGGCGTTTATTGGTGATCAACTTTTAGTTAGCGCCGATGGCCAGCTGCCGCTAGCCACAGCGCTGCCTATTAGTGCCGAAATCAGTGTGCAAATAGGCGAATGCTCAGGCAAAGCCTGTATTTTATTAGCTTGGCCCAAAGAAACCCCACACTCCGATCAGCTACAGGCCATTGGCCTACGTAGTGCATGGGGCTTACTTGATAACAGCAGCTATTGGATTGCGGCCCGCGCCCAGCAACTGCTTACTTTTGATCGGCAGCATCGTTTTTGCGGCTGCTGCGGCACCGCCACCGCACGGATGCCAACAGAAACCGCGCGTGAATGCCCCGCCTGTCTGCACCGCAGCTATCCGCGGATTTCCCCCGCCATGATGGTGCTAATTAAAAAAGGCAGAGAGCTGCTGTTGGCCCGCTCCCCCCATTTTAGGCCGGGTATTTATAGCGCATTAGCAGGCTTTGTAGAGGCAGGTGAATCCCTAGAAGAATGCATTCATCGTGAAATTCATGAAGAGGTTGGGGTAAAAGTAGGCAAGCTAAGCTGGTTTGGCAGCCAAAGCCATCCCTTTCCCCACTCATTGATGCTTGCTTTTATTGCCGACTACAGCTCGGGTGAGATTATCCCCCAAGCCGATGAAATCGAAGATGCCCAATGGTTTAGCCCAGAAAACCTGCCCGAGCTACCCAGCTCCTCCAGCATTGCCTACCGGCTGATCCAAGCAGGGCTAGCAAATATTTTGGCAGAAGACCATGCTAAGGCAGTCTAATTAACGGATGCTATGCAGCAGTATTGGCCAAAACATGATCCACGCAAAAAAACCTACTGCCGCGATACTCAAATACGCAAGATAGGGGCACTGCACTGCGCCGCTAAGATACTTTGGTAAAAAATATAAACCACGGGCCTAAACCAGCGTTTTTCCTCAATGGAAACAAGATGCATACCCCATCCCCCAGCAGCAGCTCTTTCCGCCTTGGCGTGGTTTTAGACGTTTTTGCCGCAGTGTTTTACCGATCTACGCCACCGCAGCCGCGATGAGCCGGATTGGTGCCAGTCGTACTGCCATCATCGGCAGTCTTGGGCCCATGTTGTCTATTTTATTAAGCATCATTATTTTGGACGAACACCTCAGCCCTATCCAATGACTGGAGGTTTGGATTGTGGGGAAAAAGTCATAAAAGCTGAATCAATCTAAGCAAGCCTAGTCTTAAGCCCTATTGAGCAATTTAATCAACAAAGTAAACAACGGCAGCACGACTATATACGGAAGGTGTATGAAACTCTGGAACTCACTAACAGCACTATTTAAACCTACGGTATTTAGCTGCGATCCAAGCTTACTCAATGCCTTAGCAGATATTGCAAATCCACGAATTAAGCTTGCTAGCCGCTATCAAGCAAGGCTACAAAATGCCTGTGCCATTGCGGTTTCTTGGAGTGGCCGCAGCGTGGCGCTGCTGCCTGCGCCCGTTGAATTATCCAGCAGTAGCTGGAACACCGAGCCCCACACCCATGCCGCATTTGGCACCAGCGAAAGTGTGCAAGAAACCATTAGCCATTCGGAAGAAGCCCAAACTTGGTTTGCCCAAAACCCACTGGCCGATCATGCCTACGCCGTACTGGTGATGCAAAGCCAGCTGCAACAACGCTATGGTATGGAAGTATTTGGCGATAGCGTGCGCCAAGATGTAGCGCAACAGGTTTTTGTGTGCCGAGCCCAACAGTTGAGCCAAGTAGCAGGCAGCATCGATGAATTACACAGTAAACTAGGCCAACGTCTACTCAAACTGGTAGCCAGCCATGCTGCTTGGCATATTGAAGCGAGAGAACAATTTAAGCGCCAATTAGAAGCCGAGCTTGAGCAAGTAAGGATCAGCTGGCGCTATTGCAAACCGACCGAAGCACGCTATGCCGCACTTACCCAACAAGTTAATCAGCTCTCTACAGAATTCAACGCCTGCCGCAGTGCCTTAGAGCCAGAGGCGATGTTGGCGCTGCTAGAAACCTCACTTACCGATGCCAATAGCCATATCAAGCTAGAAACTCAGCGCTTAAATCTTAATAAAATGGGCGTAGTGGTTAATAGTGACGACGATGCCGCCGAAATCACCCTCAGCCACGTATTAGTTGAACGCGGCCAGTGGCTAGATAGAACCATCATACCGGTCAAAATTTTGCGCACAGATATCATCCCACCAAAAGACTTTAGCCAGCGGCTGGATGAGGTGTTGTTTTAATTTTTCCGCCCCAATCCAAGCTCTTGTAAGGTGGGCGCAGCCCCATGTGCGCTAACCAAATCGTTTTTTCATTAGCGGACACCGAAAAAACACAATGCCCACGCTCTCGGCATGGGGCTTAAATCCCCCTGAAGCACGCCGAAGCGAGGAACAAGCGGGGCGGGGCA
>JBDKJX010000061.1:0-22217 GCA_039796405.1 Pseudomonadota bacterium | reverse complement strand
TGCTTGGGTCGATTGGTCATATCCCACCTGCGGAAGCAGAAGCAAATTATTATCGTAATCAAAGCGAGCAGGCCATGTTGGTCTGACTCAAACCAAACAGCCTCCGCGAAACCCGGTGCGATTCACAGGGTAATTTAAATAGCCCGCAAGATTCTAGTCGTTATATCTATGCTGCATTTCCGGTGTTTATTACGGCATTTGGCTTTCATGGCAGCATTCCAAGCATGGTGAAATATATTGGCCGTGATAAGCCACAAACGCTACGTAATATCTTTATCTTGGGTGGGCTAATTCCGCTTTTGGTTTACGCTGTTTGGGAATATTGCAGTCTCGGCCTTGTGCCCAGAATAGGGGAGAATAGCTTTCTGACCCTTACAGAAAACCAAGGATCGGTGGGGATGTTTCTAGATTATATCCACGCCAGCACCAGTAATCGTTGGATACCCAGCCTGATTGGTTTGTTTTCATCGATCGCTTTATTTACTTCCTATTTGTGTGTGTCCTTAGGATTGTTTGATTCGGTGGCAAGCAGTATTGGTTGGAAAGATTCTAAGCATGATCGCTTAATTACGGCGCTGGCCACTTATCTTCCCCCCTTTGTCTTTGCGTGGATTTATCCAGAAGGCTTTGTTTTAGAGCTTGGGGCTGCGGCTATTTTCTTATCGATACTGGCGATTTTATTTCCCGCTCTGGCGCTATATAAATTACGAGCCCAAGAAAGTTATCAGGCAGGTTGGCGAGTTCCGTGCAATACCTGCTCGTTTTGTACCGTAACGATGATGGGCGGGTGCATTATCGTTTTCCAAATTATGAAAATGCAGAATTTATTACCGATTTGCTAGGAGATCGTAATGAAAGAATCAAATTTAATCAGCCAGCTACAAGAGCGTGGGCTGATTGCGCAAGTAACTGACGCTGCGGCGCTGGACGCCATCCTCGCTCAGAAATCCGTTACGCTCTATTGTGGTTTTGATCCAACGGCAGATAGCCTGCATCTGGGCCATCTTGTCCCATTACTGGCTTTAAAGCGTTTTCAAATGGCAGGCCATCGCCCCCTCGCTTTGGTGGGCGGCGCGACCGGCATGATCGGTGATCCTAGCTTTAAAGCCACTGAGCGCTCACTCAATACCCCTGATGTGGTTGCAGGCTGGGTAGATAAAATTCGCAAGCAAGTCTCGCCATTTTTAGATTTTGACTGTGGTGCCAATAGCGCAGCCATGGTGAATAACAACGACTGGTTTGCGGGCATGGATGTGCTGAGCTTCTTGCGCGATATCGGCAAGCATTTCTCAGTGAATGCCATGATTAATAAAGAATCGGTGAAGCAAAGGCTGAACCGCGATGAAGTGGGCATTTCATTTACTGAGTTTGCCTACAGCCTGCTGCAAAGTTATGACTTTGCCGTATTAAATAAGAGCCATGATTGCCAGCTGCAATTGGGCGGCTCGGATCAATGGGGCAATATCACGGCAGGGGTTGATCTGACTCGCCGGATGAATCAGCAGCAGGTGTTTGGCATTACCATGCCGCTGATTACTAAATCAGACGGTACTAAGTTTGGTAAGAGCGAAGGCAATGCTATTTGGCTGGATCCAAGCAAGTGCTCGCCTTATAAGTTTTACCAGTTCTGGTTGACCACATCAGATGATGATGTTTACCGCTTTATGAAGTACTTTACCTTTATGACTCTAGCCGAGATCGATGCCATTGAAGCGGCAGATCGTGCCAGCGGCGCAGCTCCAAGCGCACAGCGTATTTTGGCCGATCATGCAACTGAGTTAGTACATGGCAAGGCGGCTTTGGAGGCGGCTAAGCGCATTAGCCAAAATCTATTTGCAGAAGATCAGAGTGCACTGACAGAAAGTGATTTTCAGCAATTAGCATTAGATGGCGTGGATCATATTGAGCTGGATTATACCGAAACAAGCCTTGTTGATGCGCTGGTCCAAGCTGGATTAGCCAGTTCAAAAAGCCAAGCGCGCGGCTTTATTGAAAGTGATGCGGTGAGCATTAATGGCCTGAAGATCAGCGATGTTACTTACCATATGGGCATGGTTGATCATCGTTTTAGCCGTTACACTCTGCTGAGACGCGGCAAAAAGAATCATTGCCTGATTGTTTGGAAGTAATTGTTTTATTGATCAATACTCAGTTAATTGAATCACCATTCTGTATGGCTTTGCCTTGCTAGGATGGTGATTTTTTATGAATTTTTATGCCGCAATTTTTGCGTGTATTGCACTATTTTTTGGATAACTTATGAATATTCTTTCTATTCAATCGCATGTGGTGTTTGGCCATGCTGGCAATAGTGCGGCAGTATTTCCAATGCAATGCATGGGGGCGAATGTGTGGCCGCTGCATACAGTACAGTTTTCTAATCACACCCAATATGGGCACTGGGCAGGAATGGTGATGCCTGAGGCGCAGATTAGTGAATTAGTGGCAGGTATTGCCAAGACAGGGCAGTTGGCAGAATGCAATGCGCTGTTATCTGGGTATATTGGCAGTGCGGCCCAAGGCGAGCATATCCTTAAAGCGCTGCAGTTAGTAAGAGAAGCGAATCCCTTAGCTATTTATCATTGTGATCCGGTGATGGGCCACCCTTTAAAGGGCTGCATTGTTGCGCCTGGTGTAGCTGAGTTTTTGATTGAAAAAGCCATTCCACAAGCTAATATTGTGTCTCCTAATCAGCTGGAATTAGAAATGATTAGCGGCAGAACATTGCATAGCTTGGTAGATATCGTGGCGGCTTGCCATGAATTGCTGGCAAAAGGGCCACAAACAATTCTTATCAAGCATCTGCATTACCAAGATAAAAAACCGGGTGATTTTGAAATGCTCGCGCTTACTGCCGATGAGACTTGGCTGATTCGTCGGCCAATTTTGGAGTTTGAAAAAGAGCCGGTAGGTGTGGGTGATATGACTTCGGCGATATTTTTGGCTAGCCTTCTCTCTGGTAAGCCTATTGTAGAAGCACTAGAGCAAACAACCGCTGCGGTGTATGGCGTGTTACTTGAAACAGCAAGGCAATCGCGTTACGAGCTTGCTGTGGTGGCGGCTAGGCAGGAATATATCTGCCCATCGCAGCCGCTGTTTGCGTTTAGACTTTAATCGCTGGGTGGTTTTTTACCCTTTCAGAGAAGTTTTCTGGGCTTAGCGATTCGGCCAGGTCAATGACGTGCTGGTAATGCTCTCCAATAAGGCTAAGGGCGCGAGGGAGATCCCTTGCCAGCACCGCATCCATAATTATTTTGTGCTCACCATGATCGTGATAGCGGGGCGCTTGATCTAAGTCGCCATTAAGCCAAATATGCCGGTAACGCTCTAGTTGATTATAAATATTTTCTAAAATGGATAGCATCATTGGTGAGTTGCAGGCCTGAATCAATGCAATATGAAAGGCCATATGTCGTACTCCCCATTCTTCGTAATCCACATCTGCCTGATCTAGTTGAATACGCTCCATGCGGTGGAATGCAGTAATAATACTGAGCTCCCATTCTTCATCTCCGCGCTGCATGGCTTTTTCTAAAGCAATGCCGGCAATGGCGCGTCTGGTTGTTAAAATGTCGCGCAATTCATTTAAAGAAATAGGTGCAACCCTAAAGCCTTTTTGCGGTTCCATGACGACAAAGTTTTGCCAAACTAACTGCACTAAAGCCTCACGAATTGGCGTGCCACCGACTTGATAATGCTGCTTTAATTCATTCATTTGCAGCTTATCACCAGGCAAAAAGCGGCCCAATAGGATGTCTCGGCGAATCGCCTTAACCATTTGATCTGAAAGGGTCGTGCTGTTTGGGATTGTTTTTATTTGATTCACAGAGCCGCTCTAATTCACTACGCAATTAAAAAATTATTGCAAGAAGTGAACATGATAGCGCAATCATGGGCTATGCCACAGGCAATAACCACAAAATATTTAGGGGAACAATTGATTGTATTGATTGGATTTTATGGTCTAAATGAAAAACGGCCCCGTTTTAGCGGAGCCGTTTTTTTTTATACTGGTGGCCCGTCTCGGAATCGAACCAAGGACACGCGGATTTTCAATCCGCTGCTCTACCAACTGAGCTAACGGGCCGCATAAAGCGGTTTAATGCCAATCAGATTAACAACATCTGACCTTGTAAAAATTGGTGGCCTGTCTCGGAATCGAACCAAGGACACGCGGATTTTCAATCCGCTGCTCTACCAACTGAGCTAACAGGCCGCTGAGAGGTCGCTATTAAAGCCTATTTGTTCTTGCTCGTCAACTATTATTCTAAATTTTTTTGAAAAAAGCAGATATTTTTATATTTCGCAATATAGGAATAGTGGAACTCAAAATATGCATTGAAAAGATCATATCAATAGGCGATATGGTTTCGCCATTCAAAATGGATTAACAAAATTTAGCTTATCAAATAGGCTTGTTCTTTCTTGCTGAGCGACTCGCATTAGTTTTACGCTGCTTTTACGCTGCTTTTGCGCACGGCGATGTGCTTTTAGGAAAAAATGCGCTCAAATTTATATCTGAAAAAATTAGTGAGAATGTGCTTAGCTTCTGTTTATTAATGAATTAATAAATAGAGTAGGGCGTTTTTGCGCATAAATGATGCCATTTATGCAAAATAATCGCCGCACCCTGCTTGACTTAGGTTAGATCCTTATCTAGAATGCGCTTCTCTTGTAGAGGGGGGGTTACCCCAGCGGTCAACGGGTCCGGACTGTAAATCCGGCGGCTAAGCCTTCGAAGGTTCGAATCCTTCCCCCCCCACCAGATAAAGCAATGCGTAGTGAAGAGTCTGCGTAACGAGTTGTATAGCTGTA
Source organism: Pseudomonadota bacterium (assembly GCA_039796405.1). Lineage (GTDB taxonomy): Bacteria > Pseudomonadota > Gammaproteobacteria > Burkholderiales > Chitinibacteraceae > Iodobacter. Next base: position 17,402 of record JBDKJX010000061.1, on the reverse strand, counting down.
ATTAAAATGCGGGTGTAGCTCAATGGTAGAGCAGAAGCCTTCCAAGCTTACGACGAGGGTTCGATTCCCTTCACCCGCTCCAAAAAAGATTAGCGTGCCGTTGTAGCTCAGGGGTAGAGCACTCCCTTGGTAAGGGAGAGGTCGCGGGTTCAATTCCCGCCAACGGCTCCAATCGCTTGGTATATTTTCAAGTTCTCGAGATAGGAAATATCATGGCAAAAGAAAAATTTACGCGCACTAAGCCTCACGTTAACGTTGGTACTATTGGTCACGTTGATCATGGTAAAACCACATTAACAGCGGCTATTTCGACCATTTTGTCGAAGAAATTTGGTGGCGAAGCAAAAGATTATTCGCAAATTGATAGTGCGCCTGAAGAAAAAGCACGTGGTATTACTATTAATACTTCGCACGTTGAGTATGAGACAGAAACACGTCACTACGCTCACGTTGACTGCCCAGGTCACGCGGATTACATCAAGAACATGATTACTGGTGCTGCGCAGATGGATGGCGCGATCTTGGTATGTTCGGCTGCTGATGGTCCTATGCCACAAACTCGCGAGCACATCTTGTTGGCTCGTCAAGTTGGCGTTCCGTACATCATTGTTTACCTGAACAAAGCTGACTTGGTTGATGATGCTGAGTTGCTTGAGCTGGTTGACATGGAGGTTCGTGAGCTGCTGAGCAAGTACGATTTTCCTGGTGACGATACTCCGATCATTGTGGGTTCGGCTCGTTTGGCGCTGGAAGGTGATCAATCTGAGCATGGTGAGCCTTCGATTTTCCGTCTTGCAGATGCCTTGGATTCATATATTCCATTGCCAGAACGTGCTGTTGATGGTGCGTTTTTGATGCCGGTTGAGGATGTGTTCTCGATCTCTGGTCGCGGTACTGTGGTGACTGGTCGCGTAGAGCGCGGCATTGTTAAGGTGGGTGAAGAAATTGAAATCGTTGGTATTACACCAACGGTTAAGACGACTTGTACTGGTGTTGAAATGTTCCGTAAGTTGCTGGACCAAGGTCAAGCTGGCGATAACATCGGCGCATTACTGCGTGGTACTAAGCGTGAAGACGTTCAGCGTGGTCAAGTTCTGGCTAAGCCGGGTTCGATCACTCCGCACACAAAGTTTGAAGGTTCAGTGTACGTATTGTCGAAAGATGAGGGTGGTCGTCACACTCCATTCTTTAACGGCTACCGTCCACAGTTTTTCTTCCGCACAACTGACGTAACAGGTTCGGTTGATTTGCCAGAAGGTACCGAAATGGTAATGCCTGGTGATAATGTTGAAGTTACCGTTAGTCTGATTGCTCCGGTTGCGATGGAGCAGGGTCTGCGCTTCGCGATTCGTGAGGGTGGTCGTACGGTTGGTGCTGGTGTTGTTGCGAAAGTTATTGAATAAAAGGGTTTACAAGAGAGGGTTGAATTGTTATAGTTTTGCCCTCCCGTAGGCGAGTAGCTCAATTGGTAGAGCACCGGTCTCCAAAACCGGGGGTTGGGGGTTCGACACCCTCCTCGCCTGCCACGGTTTAGACATCAGGGCCGTTCCGTAGGGAACGGCTCTGTTTTATCCAAGTTTCCGAATCGGACAAATGGTTAGCATCGATAAAATCAAGATCGCAGCAGCATTGCTGCTGGTTGTATTGGGCGTTACTGGGTTCTACCTGGTTCCGACTGATCAAGGGGTTGTTCGTTCACTGCCTGTAGTGCTTAGTTTGGCACTTGCAGGTTTTGTGCTATGGTTTTCTGGGCCAGGTCGTGCGTTTGTAGATTACGCGCGCGACTCAATTAAAGAAGCACAGAAGGTTGTGTTTCCGACTCGCAAAGAAACCTGGCAGATGACGGGCGTTGTATTCCTGTTCGTAGGAGTGCTGTCTCTCTTTATGTGGGCAGTCGACTCTGGTCTGACATGGGTATTCTATGATCTGATTTTAGGTCGTGGCTAAGTAAACGGGAAGCGGAGTATCTGAATGTCTATGCGTTGGTATGTGGTACACGCCTATTCCGGCTTTGAGAAAAGTGTGCAAAAGGCGCTGATTGAGCGGATCGAACGTGCGGATATGTTGCACTTGTTTGGTCAGATCTTGGTGCCGGTTGAAGAGGTGATGGAAGTGAAGGCTGGCACTCGTAAGCTGACCGAACGGAAACTCTTCCCGGGTTATGTATTCGTTGAAATGGAAATGGGTGATGAAACCTGGCACTTGGTAAAGAGTACTGCCAAGGTTAGCGGTTTCATCGGTGGTGTGGGTAATCGCCCTACACCTTTGCCTGAGCGTGAAGTTAAATCTATGCTTCAGCAAGTGCAGGAAGGGGTTGAAAAACCACGTCCTAAGATCTTGTTTGAAGTGGGTGAGGAGCTTCGTGTTACAGAAGGCCCGTTTGCAGACTTTAATGCAACTGTTGTGGATGTAGATTACGATAAAAGCCGGATTAAAGTTTCAGTGCTTATCTTTGGTCGTGCAACACCAGTTGAAGTGGATTTTGCACAGGTCGAGAAGATCTGATCTGTGTAGTGTGGTGCCGATGAGGTGCCGATAGGGGAGCGAGTTTTTTGCTCGCGTTTGACCCGAATTTAGGAGTTTTAAATGGCTAAGAAAATTATTGGCTATATCAAGCTGCAAGTGCCAGCTGGTAAAGCAAATCCATCGCCACCGATTGGTCCAGCTCTGGGTCAACGTGGTCTGAACATTATGAATTTCTGCAAGGAATTCAATGCAGCTACTCAAGGTATCGAGCCAGGTCTGCCAATTCCTGTAGTTATTACTGCTTTTGCAGACAAATCTTTCACCTTTGTGATGAAGAGCCCACCAGCAACGATCTTGCTGAAAAAGGCTGCTGGTATCACTAAGGGTAGCGCTAAGCCACATACCGACAAAGTTGGTTCTGTGTCACGCGCTCAGCTTGAAGAAATCGTTAAGACCAAAAATGCTGACTTGACCGGTGCGGATATGGACGCAGCTGTGCGTACTATCGCTGGTTCTGCTCGTTCGATGGGTCTGACCGTGGAGGGCGTGTAAATGGCTAAGCTTTCTAAGCGCCTGAAGGCACTGAATGCAACTGTTGATTCAAACAAGTTGTACGCTATTGATGAAGCAATTGCGCTGGTTAAAGCCGCTGCAACTGCTAAATTTGTTGAATCAATCGACGTTTCTGTTAATTTAGGTATTGACGCACGTAAGTCGGACCAAGTGGTTCGCGGCGCTGTTGTATTGCCTAAAGGTACTGGTAAGTCAGTTCGCGTAGCCGTATTTGCACAAGGTGCAAATGCTGAAGCTGCTCGCGCTGCTGGTGCAGAAATCGTTGGTTTTGATGATTTAGCTGAATCGATCAAAGCTGGCAATATGGACTTCGACGTTGTTATTGCTTCTCCAGATGCAATGCGCGTTGTTGGTCAATTAGGTCAGATCTTGGGCCCACGTGGCCTGATGCCTAACCCGAAAGTCGGTACTGTAACTCCGAACGTTGCTGAAGCAGTTAAAAATGCTAAAGCCGGTCAAGTTCAATACCGTACTGACAAGGGTGGTATCGTTCACGCTACTCTAGGTCGCGCTACTTTTGAAGTGGCTGATCTGAAAGAAAACTTGTTAGCGCTGGTTGATGCGCTGCAAAAAGCTAAACCAGCTTCATCTAAAGGTGTATACCTGAAGAAGATCGCTGTATCGAGCACTATGGGTGTAGGCGTTCGCGTCGAAACCGCTTCGGTAGTAGCTTAAGTATTATTAGGGTCAGTCAAAAGACTGGCCCTGTCGACTTTGGGCTTGGCAAAATATCGCCAAGGTTGTCAAAGACCGTAGGTGCCATAAGATTTCTTGTGGCTTAATCCGGCTCCCAAAAGCCAGCCTACGCAGACGGTGCGCCCGAATCTATAGGTTCTAAATGCATTGCCCTTGTGGTGATGTTGTTAGGTCTCCTGAATTAAAGGTCGCCGTTTGATTGGGTGGTGCGATTTATTCGCGCTGAACTACTAACCAATGGAGGTAGACCTTGAGTCTCAATCTTGAAGACAAAAAGGCGGTAGTCGCTGAGATCGCAGCAGAAGTTGCTACAGCTCAGACGATTATTATCGCTGAATACCGAGGTATCGGCGTTGCAAGCATGACTACACTGCGCAAACAAGCGCGTGAGTCAGGTGTGTTCCTACGTGTTCTGAAAAACACGCTGGCACGCCGTGCGGTTGCAGGAACTCCGTTCGCTGAGTTGGCAGACCAAATGGTTGGCCCACTGGTGTACGGTATTTCCGAAGACCCAGTAGCTGCAGCAAAGGTCTTGAACGCATTCGCTAAGAAAGACGCGAAAATTGTGATCAAGGCTGGTTCTTATGATGGTAAGGTAATGAATGCAGAAGAAGTAGCTGTTCTTGCATCTATTCCAAGTCGTGAAGAACTGCTGTCCAAGTTGCTGTACGTTATGCAAGCACCGATGGCTGGTTTCGCACGTGGCCTTGCCGCGCTGGCAGAGAAGAAGTCCGAAGGCGTTGCCGCTCCGGTGGAGGCTACAGAAGCCCCAGCCGAAGAAGCAACTGCATAAAAGACTACTTAAACACGATTGTTGTATTAAAACAGACAAGATTTTCAGGAGTATTAATAAATGGCTCTGACTAAAGACGATATCCTCGAAGCAGTATCTGCTTTAACCGTAATGGAATTGAATGAGCTGGTTAAGGCATTCGAAGAAAAGTTTGGCGTTTCTGCTGCTGCTGTTGCAGTTGCTGGCCCAGCTGCAGCTGGTGCTGCTGTTGAAGAAAAGACAGAATTCGATGTAATTCTGACTGGCGCTGGCACTAACAAAGTAGGTACCATCAAGATCGTTCGTGAACTGACAGGTCTTGGCCTGAAAGAAGCGAAAGACCTAGTTGACGGCGCTCCTAAGTCTCTGAAAGAAGGCATTTCTAAGGCTGATGCAGAAGCTATGGTTAAGAAACTCATCGAAGCTGGTGCAACAGCTGAGATGAAGTAAGCATTATTTAGTATGTAGTGAAGGCAGGCGGAGGAATCCGCCTGCCCTTTTGCGTTTGTGTCTATTGCTTAGCTTACAGCTGATCCCGATATTTGTCGGTTAGCGGAATCCAGCTTGTGTACTTTGCAAGCAGTTGTCAAACCGGAAACCGCTCACAAACACGTTGGCGGGCGTTTGCGGTTTGTCCTTTGCGCCCCACTCCATGGAGAGTTTATGAGTATCAAGTACTCGTTCACTGAGAAAAAACGCATTCGTAAAAGTTTTGCGAAACGGAAGAGCGTCCTTGAGGTGCCGTTCCTGCTCGCAACACAGATCGATTCTTATAGCGAATACCTGCAGCTAGGGGTTCCGGCAGATTCTCGCCGGATGATCGGTCTACAAGCAGCGTTTAATTCGATTTTCCCTATCGTCTCTCATAACGAAAACGCTCGATTGGAGTTTGTGCATTACTCCCTCGGCGATCCTGCTTTTGATGTGCTTGAGTGTCAGCAGCGAGGTATTACCTTCGCCGCTCCACTGCGCGCGCGCGTACGCCTCGTGATCATGGATCGCGAAGCATCTAAGCCAACCATCAAAGAAGTTAAAGAACAAGACGTTTACTTTGGCGAAGTGCCATTGATGACGCGTACTGGTTCTTTTGTGATCAACGGTACAGAGCGGGTTATTGTTAGCCAGCTGCATCGTTCACCTGGCGTGTTCTTTGAACACGATAAGGGTAAAACTCACTCTTCTGGCAAGCTGCTGTTCTCGGCGCGGATTATTCCGTACCGTGGCTCTTGGTTAGATTTTGAGTTTGATCCAAAAGATCTGCTGTTCTTCCGTATCGACCGTCGTCGCAAGATGCCGGTAACAACCCTGCTGAAAGCTCTGGGCTATAACCCAGAACAAATTCTGGCGGGTTTCTTTGATACCGATACATTCCTGATGGACGAAGATGGCCTGTGCCTAGAGCTCGTGGCGGAACGTCTAAAAGGTGAAGTTGCGAAATTCGATATCGTTGCTGATGACGGTAAAGTACTCGTACAAAAAGATAAACGTATTACAGCTAAAACGATTCGCGATATTAACGCGTCTGGTTTACAGAAGATCCCAGTGCCGCTGGACTTCTTCTATGGCCGCATCTTGGCACACAACGTTGTTGATCCAATTACCGGCGAAGTGCTGGCAAAGGCCAATGAAGAAGTGACCGAAGATCTGGCTGTTAAGTTGGATATGGCTGATGTGAAGTCGGTGAAAGTGCTGTTTGTTAATGATCTGGATCAAGGTGCATTCCTGTCCCAGACATTGCGTTCAGATGATGTGGCTGATCAGTACGGTGCTCGTGTAGCCATCTATCGCATGATGCGCCCTGGTGAGCCGCCGACCGAAGATTCGGTTGAAGCGCTGTTTAAGGGCCTGTTCTTCGCGCCTGAGCGTTACGATCTATCTGCAGTAGGCCGCATGAAGTTTAATCGCCGTGCTTACCCTGATCGCTTAGAAGAAAAAGCGCCGGGCTGGCAGCGTCGTTTCTACGAAGAAGCGGGTCCGCGTGGTGTTGAAGGCGCAGGTATTCTGTGCACAGAAGACATTATTGCTGTGATCGGTATCCTCTTAGAATTGCGTAACGGCCGTGGTGATATTGATGATATTGATCACTTGGGCAATCGTCGTGTGCGCTCGGTGGGTGAGTTGGCCGAAAATCAATTTCGCGCTGGCTTGGTTCGTGTAGAACGCGCTGTTAAAGAGCGTTTATCACAAGCAGAATCAGACAATCTGATGCCGCATGATTTGATTAATGCCAAGCCTGTATCGGCTGCCATTAAAGAATTCTTCGGTTCTTCACAGCTATCGCAATTTATGGATCAAACCAATCCATTGTCAGAAATCACGCACAAGCGTCGTGTTTCTGCTTTGGGACCTGGCGGTTTGACTCGTGAGCGTGCGGGCTTTGAGGTTCGTGACGTGCATCCGACGCATTACGGTCGTGTTTGCCCGATCGAAACACCGGAAGGTCCAAACATTGGTCTGATCAATTCGCTTTCTTGCTATGCGCGTACCAACAGCTACGGCTTCTTGGAAACTCCGTATCGCAAAGTGATCGATTGTAAAGTTACCGACCAAATCGAATATCTGTCTGCTATTGAAGAAGGCAAGTATGTTGTCGCTCAGGCGAATGCCGAGTTTGACGAAGAAGGTCGTTTAACTGACGAACTGGTTACTTGTCGATCCAATGGTGACACGATCGTGGCAACGCCAGATCGCGTGCAGTACATGGATGTGGCTCCTAGCCAGATTGTATCGGTAGCGGCTTCATTGATTCCATTCTTGGAACACGATGATGCCAACCGTGCGTTGATGGGCGCCAACATGCAGCGTCAGGCTGTGCCTTGCTTACGCGCTCAAGCGCCGTTTGTAGGTACGGGTATTGAACGCACATGTGCAACTGACTCGGGTACAGCAGTAACCGCATTACGCGGTGGTGTGGTTGATTATGTAGATGCAGCGCGTGTGGTTATTCGTGTAAACGATGACGAAGCGATTGCCGGTGAAACAGGTGTAGATATCTACAACCTGATTAAATTCACCCGTTCTAACCAGAACACCAATACCAACCAAAAACCAGTGGTTATCCGTGGCAGTATTATTGCCAAGGGTGATGTTATTGCGGATGGCGCTTCAACTGACTTGGGCGAAATGGCTCTGGGTCAGAATATGACGATCGCGTTTATGCCATGGAACGGTTTCAACTTCGAAGATTCGATTTTGATCTCGGAAGATGTGGTGGCTAACGATCGTTATACTTCGATTCACATCGAAGAATTGAACGTGATGGCGCGTGATACTAAGCTGGGCGCTGAAGAAATTACCCGTGATATCTCCAATCTGTCTGAGCGCATGCTAGGCCGTCTGGATGAGTCTGGCGTGGTTTACATCGGTGCAGAAGTTGAAGCGGGCGATGTATTGTGCGGTAAGGTGACACCTAAGGGTGAAACACAGCTGACTCCTGAAGAAAAGCTCTTACGTGCGATCTTCGGTGAAAAAGCATCCGACGTTAAAGATACCTCGCTGCGCGTGCCATCTGGCATGGTGGGTACGGTTATTGACGTGCAAGTGTTTACTCGTGAAGGCGTGGAGCGCGATCGTCGTGCCCAGTCCATCATTGATGATCAATTGCGTCGTTACCGCCAAGATCTGAACGATCAATTACGTATTGTACAAAGCGATTTGTTCGAACGTATTGAACGCATGATCGTGGGTAAAGTAGCCAACGGCGGCCCAATGAAGTTGGCTAAGGGCGTAGAAATCACCAAAGAATATTTGCTTGGCTTGCCAGCAAAAATTGATTGGTTTGATATCCGCTTAGCAGACGAAGAGTCCGCTCGCCAGCTAGAGGCCATGAAAGACCTGATTGGTCAGATGCGTACTGAGTTTGACCTACGTTTTGAAGATAAAAAACGTAAGCTGACTCAAGGTGACGAATTGCCACCTGGCGTGATCAAGATGGTGAAAGTGTATGTGGCGGTTAAACGTCGCTTACAGCCGGGCGATAAGATGGCCGGCCGTCACGGTAACAAGGGTGTGGTTTCCAAGATTCTGCCGATTGAAGATTTGCCATACATGGCAGATGGTACAACGGTAGACATCGTTCTGAACCCATTGGGCGTTCCTTCGCGGATGAACATTGGTCAGATTCTGGAAATGCACTTAGGTTGGGCGGCTAAGGGTATTGGTCAGCGTATTGATGCGATGCTGCGTGAGCAACGTGCCGGTATGCTGCTTGATATGCGCGCTTACTTGAACAAGATCTATAACACCAGTGGTAAGACTGAAGACATCGACGGTCTGACTGATGAAGAATTGATCGAGTTGGCACGTGGCCTGCGTAACGGTATGACTTTTGCAAGCCCGGTATTTGACGGTGCGAAAGAGTCGGAAATCTATCAGATGTTGGATTTAGCTTATCCAAGCGAAGATCCACACACCCAGTTACTGGATTTCAACAGCAGCAAGACGCAAATGCAGCTGTTTGATGGCCGTAACGGTGAGCCATTTGAGCGCAAGGTTACAGTTGGTGTGATGCACTACCTGAAACTGCATCACTTGGTTGATGATAAGATGCACGCTCGCTCCACAGGTCCTTACTCCCTCGTCACGCAACAACCACTGGGCGGTAAAGCTCAGTTTGGTGGTCAGCGCTTCGGTGAGATGGAAGTTTGGGCGTTGGAAGCATACGGTGCGGCTTACACCTTGCAAGAAATGTTGACCGTGAAGTCGGATGATGTGAACGGTCGTACTAAGGTGTATGAAAACATCGTGAAGGGCGATCACCGGATTGATGCGGGTATGCCGGAATCCTTCAATGTACTTGTGAAGGAAATCCGCTCACTCGGTATCGATATCGATCTGGAAACGTATTGATTCGTGGGGTAGTTAGTTGGCGGGCAAAGTGCCCGCCACACCCCGAACGCCTCACTGGAGTCAAAGAATGAAAGGCTTACTCGAACTCTTCAAGCAAGTTGCTGCAAATGAAGAATTTGATGCGATTAAGATCGGTCTGGCATCGCCAGAAAAAATCCGCTCTTGGTCGTTCGGCGAAGTTAAAAAGCCGGAAACCATTAACTACCGCACATTTAAACCAGAACGTGATGGTTTATTTTGCGCGCGTATTTTTGGCCCAATCAAAGATTACGAATGCCTGTGCGGTAAGTACAAACGCCTGAAGCATCGTGGCGTGATCTGCGAGAAGTGCGGTGTGGAAGTGACACTGTCTAAGGTTCGTCGCGACCGCATGGGACACATCGAACTGGCTAGCCCAGTTGCGCACATCTGGTTCTTGAAATCCCTGCCTTCGCGTTTAGGTATGGTGCTTGATATCCCATTGCGTGATATCGAACGCGTACTTTACTTCGAAGGTTTTGTGGTGATCGAGCCAGGCATGACGCCGCTAACACGCGGCCAATTGCTGACTGAAGAAGATTACTTCAATAAAGTTGAAGAGTACGGTGACGAATTCGTAGCCCTGATGGGGGCGGAAGCGGTGCGCGAACTCTTGAAGAGCATGGATGTAGAAGACCAAATCACCACCTTGCGTGCTGAATTGTCCTCCACCGGCTCTGAAACCAAAATCAAGAAGATTTCCAAGCGCCTGAAAGTGCTGGAAGCCTTCCAACGTTCCGGCATCAAGCCAGAGTGGATGGTTTTGGAAGTTCTGCCTGTATTGCCGCCAGAATTACGTCCTTTAGTACCATTGGATGGTGGTCGTTTCGCTACTTCAGATCTGAATGATCTGTATCGTCGCGTGATTAACCGTAATAACCGTCTGAAACGTCTTTTAGAATTGCGCGCGCCTGAAATTATCGTGCGTAATGAAAAGCGTATGTTGCAAGAAGCGGTTGATTCCTTGCTCGATAACGGCCGTCGCGGTAAAGCGATGACCGGTGCGAACAAGCGTCCTCTCAAATCCTTGGCCGATATGATCAAGGGTAAGGGCGGTCGTTTCCGTCAAAACTTGTTGGGTAAGCGCGTAGATTATTCTGGTCGTTCGGTGATTACCGTTGGCCCGACACTGCGTCTGCATCAGTGCGGCTTGCCAAAGCTGATGGGTCTGGAGCTGTTCAAACCATTTATTTTCCACAAGCTAGAAGTGCTTGGTCTTGCGACCACCATTAAAGCGGCGAAGAAAATGGTTGAAGCCCAAGATCCAGTGGTTTGGGACATCTTGGAAGACGTGATTCGTGAACATCCGATTCTCTTGAACCGTGCGCCAACACTGCACCGCTTAGGTATTCAAGCGTTTGAGCCTGTGTTGATCGAAGGTAAAGCGATTCAACTGCATCCACTCGTCTGCGCGGCATTCAATGCCGACTTCGACGGTGACCAGATGGCTGTTCACGTACCGTTGAGCCTTGAAGCGCAGATGGAAGCACGCACCTTGATGCTGGCTTCTAACAACGTATTGTCGCCAGCAAACGGCGAGCCAATTATCGTTCCTTCGCAGGATATCGTGCTGGGTCTGTATTACATGACTCGTGAGCGTATCAATGCTAAAGGCGAGGCGATGTACATGACTGATGTAAGCGAAGCATTACGCGCTTACGCCAGCAAAGAAGTGACCCTGCAGTCACGCGTTGATATCCGTTTGAAAGAATGGGTAAAAGACGAAGACGGCGAATGGCAAGCACATATGGTGCGTCGTAGCACCACAGTTGGCCGCGCGATTCTGTCTGAAATCCTGCCTAAAGGCTTGGACTTCAGCCATATCGACAAAGCACTGAAAAAGAAAGAAATTGGTAAGCTGATTAACGCGTCATTCCGCCGTTGTGGTCTGAAAGACACCGTTATTTTTGCTGACCAATTGATGTACACCGGTTTTGCTTATTCCACACGCGGCGGTATCTCGATTTGCGTTGACGATATGGTTGTGCCGGATAAGAAGGTTCAGCTCTTGGCTGAGTCCTACGCTGAAGTACGCGAGATCGAGCATCAGTACAGCTCCGGTCTGGTGACTCAGGGTGAGCGTTATAACAAGGTTGTGGATATCTGGGGCCGTGCCGGTGATCAGATTGCCAAAGCGATGATGGATCAGCTCGGTAAAGAGAAGGTTATCAACCGCGAAGGCAAAGAAGTCGATCAAGATTCGTTTAACTCAGTATTTATGATGGCCGATTCCGGTGCCCGCGGCTCCGCAGCGCAGATTCGTCAGTTGGCCGGTATGCGGGGTTTGATGGCTAAACCGGACGGTTCGATTATTGAAACGCCGATTACCACCAACTTCCGTGAAGGCTTGACCGTTCTTCAGTACTTTATCTCCACCCACGGTGCACGTAAGGGTCTGGCAGATACAGCGCTGAAAACGGCGAACTCGGGTTACCTGACTCGTCGTCTGGTTGACGTAACGCAAGACTTGGTTGTGATCGAAGACGATTGCGGCACCAAGAACGGCGTAGTCATGAAGGCGGTAGTGCAGGGCGGTGACGTGATTGAAGCCCTGCGTGATCGTATTCTGGGTCGCGTGGTCGTGCTCGATGTGATCGATCCTGTTACGCACGAAACAGTGTTCCCAGTGGGTACATTGCTAGGTGAAGACGAAGTTGAAGAAATCGAACACCTTGGTGTTGACGAGGTTAAGGTTCGTACTCCGTTGTCTTGCGAAACACGCTATGGCCTATGTGCTGCGTGTTACGGCCGTGATCTTGGTCGTGGCCACTTGGTTAACACCGGTGAAGCTGTTGGTGTGATCGCTGCGCAATCGATTGGTGAGCCTGGTACACAGCTGACTATGCGTACCTTCCACATCGGGGGGGCGGCGTCGCGTGCGGCTGCTGCAACGCAAGTAGAATCGAAGTCCAGTGGTAATATCGCGTATAGCCCTAACATGCGCTACGTGACCAATGCCAAGGGCGATCCAGTGGTGATTGCACGTTCTGCTGAAGTGATTGTTGTTGATGACAATGGTCGTGAGCGTGAGCGTCACAAAGTACCTTACGGTGCAACACTGACCGTGAAAGATGGCGATAGCATTAAAGCCGGTGGCGTACTGGGTACGTGGGATCCGCACACTCGTCCAATTATTTCGGAATACGCCGGTCAGGTGAAGTTCGATAATGTGGAAGAGGGTATTACCGTAATGAAGCAGGTCGATGATGTGACCGGTCTTTCGACCTTGGTTGTTATCGATCCTAAGCGTAAAGGCGGTAAGGCAACGGGCGTGCGTCCGATGGTTAAGCTGTTGGATGAGCGTGGCGGCGAAGTCAAAATGGCGGGTACAGACACCACCGTTATGATCGGTTTCCAAGTGGGTTGTATTATCACGGTGAAAGACGGTCAGGTTGTGGGTGTGGGTGATGTACTGGCGCGTATTCCACAAGAATCCGCTAAGACTCGCGACATTACTGGGGGTCTGCCACGCGTTGCTGAATTGTTTGAAGCGCGTGTACCGAAAGATCCAGGTATGTTGGCTGAAATTACCGGTACAGTTTCATTCGGTAAAGAAACCAAGGGTAAGCAGCGTTTAGTCTTAACAGATCTGGAAGGTGCACCGCACGAATACCTGATCTTGAAAGAAAAACACGTACTGGTTCACGATGGTCAAGTTGTTAACCGTGGCGAAAGCATTGTCGATGGCGCGATTGATCCGCACGACATCTTGCGTTTGCAAGGTATCGAAGCGTTATCTCGCTACGTGGTGCAAGAAGTGCAGGAAGTTTACCGTCTGCAGGGTGTAAAGATTAACGATAAGCATATTGAAGTGATTCTGCGTCAAATGTTGCGTCGTGTAATCATTACTGATTCAGCTGATTCTGCCTTCATCCAAGGTGAGCAAGTTGAGCGTGCCGAAGTCCTTACCGTGAACGATAAGTTAATTGCTGAAGGTAAGTTACCAGCAAGCTATGATAATGTTCTGTTAGGTATTACCAAGGCATCTTTGTCTACTGATTCGTTTATTTCAGCGGCTTCCTTCCAGGAAACCACGCGGGTACTGACTGAAGCAGCCATCATGGGTAAAATCGATGACTTGCGCGGCCTGAAAGAAAACGTGATTGTAGGGCGCTTGATTCCTGCAGGTACTGGTTTAGCTTACCATCGTAATCGTAAGCGTCAGGCTCCTGTTGTCGATCAATTGTCTGATATTTTTGCTCCAAATGCAGAGGTAGAAACCGCTGCAAGTGCAGAATAAGGGTTTAATGATCATCAGCTTGTCTTGACGACAAGCACTTGATTTCAATAGAATCCTGTACTTTTACACAACGCTCAGCATTTGCTGGGCGTTGTGTACTTCTTTTTTGGCTAAGGTTTTGCCTTTTAAAAGCAATAAATACAGATAAGAAGTGAGCCGGTGGTGGTTAGCGTAAGCAGGACTGATAATCGACTTAATGCTTTGATTTTATTGCAGATAAGATGAAGATCTTGCTTGAAAAGAAGGGTTGTGAGGTAGTAGTGCGTAGTAAAAACAAAGAAACAAAGGCGTGGTGGTCGGCATAAGCTGGCTGATAATGCGTTTAATGCTTTGTATGCAAAAAGAAGCAGTAGTAAGTTCCCTCCGGGGATTTTTAACCTAAGGAAGTAATCAATGCCAACGATTAACCAGCTCGTCCGCAAGGGTCGTGAGCAGGAAAAAGCAAAGAGCAAAGTGCCAGCTCTTGAGTCCTGCCCACAAAAACGTGGCGTATGCACTCGTGTATACACAACCACTCCAAAGAAGCCTAACTCAGCGCTTCGTAAAGTTTGTAAAGTTCGTTTAACCAACGGTTTCGAAGTTATTTCGTACATCGGTGGTGAAGGCCATAACCTGCAGGAACACAGCGTAGTGCTGATCCGCGGTGGTCGTGTTAAGGATTTGCCGGGTGTGCGTTACCACACAGTACGCGGCTCCTTGGATACAGCCGGCGTTAAAGGTCGTAAGCAGTCACGCTCCAAGTACGGTACTAAGCGTCCTAAGGCTTAATTGCCAGAGGACGGTCGGCGAGTCCCGTATTGGGCCGTCGAGTAAGTGGTCGTCTTGATGGGCGACCGAGGGGTTAAGCCCCGACTGAATGAAATATTAAGGATAGAGAATTATGCCTAGACGCAGAGAAGTACCGAAACGTGACGTTTTACCGGATCCAAAATTCGGTAGCCAAGAACTGACCAAATTCATGAATGTTGTCATGATGGATGGTAAAAAAGCTGTTGCTGAGCGCATCGTTTACGGTGCATTGGTGCAGATCGAGAAAAAAACTGGCAAATCACCGCTGGAAGTATTCTCCGCAGCAATCGGTAACGCTAAACCAATGGTTGAAGTAAAAAGCCGTCGTGTTGGTGGTGCAAACTATCAAGTACCAGTCGAAGTCCGTCCTAGCCGTCGTTTGGCATTGGCGATGCGTTGGGTTCGTGATGCGGCTCGTAAACGTGGTGAGAAATCGATGGATCTGCGTCTGGCAGGCGAACTCCTCGATGCGGCTGAAGGCCGTGGTGGCGCTATGAAGAAGCGCGACGAAGTACACCGTATGGCAGAAGCGAATAAAGCATTCGCCCACTACCGCTTCTAATCGCGTAACCCGGACAAGGAATCTCCCGTGGCACGTAAGACTTCTATTGAGCGTTACCGTAATATTGGTATTTCTGCTCACATCGACGCCGGTAAAACGACGACGACTGAACGCGTACTGTTCTACACCGGTGTAAACCACAAGATCGGTGAAGTGCATGACGGCGCAGCAACAATGGACTGGATGGAGCAAGAGCAGGAGCGTGGTATCACGATTACTTCTGCTGCGACAACCACGTTCTGGAAAGGTATGGCGCAGCAGTACCCTGAACACCGCATTAACATCATCGACACCCCGGGTCACGTTGACTTCACTATTGAAGTTGAGCGCTCTATGCGCGTTCTGGACGGTGCTTGCATGGTTTATTGTGCTGTGGGTGGTGTTCAGCCTCAGTCTGAAACCGTATGGCGTCAGGCTAATAAATACAAAGTTCCACGTCTTGCTTTCGTAAACAAGATGGACCGTCAAGGTGCTAACTTCTTCCGCGTAGTCGAGCAGATGAAGATTCGCCTCAAAGCTAACCCAGTACCAGTAGTTATTCCTATTGGTGCAGAAGAAGGCTTTACTGGTGTTGTTGATTTGATCAAGATGAAAGCTATCTTGTGGGATGAAGCATCGCAAGGTATGAAGTTTGAGTATGGTGAAATCCCTGCAGAGCTGGTGGATATCGCTACTACTTGGCGTGAAAACATGGTTGAGGCTGCCGCTGAGTCATCTGAAGAGATGATGAACAAATACCTTGAAGAAGGTGAGTTGAGCGAGGCTGAAATCGTTGAAGGTCTGCGTATTCGTACTTTAGCATGCGAAATTCAGCCAATGTTGTGCGGTAGTGCGTTCAAGAACAAGGGTGTGCAGCGCATGCTCGACGCAGTGATCGACTTCATGCCTTCTCCTGTTGAAGTGGCTGCGATTACTGGTGTAAATGAGAAAGAAGAGCCTATCACGCGCGAAGCGTCTGATGCAGCTCCATTCTCCGCACTTGCATTTAAGTTAATGAGCGATCCATATGTTGGTCAGCTGACTTTCTTCCGCGTTTACTCTGGTGTTGTGAAGTCTGGCGATACCGTTCTGAACTCGGTTAAAGACAAGAAAGAGCGTATCGGCCGTATCGTTCAAATGCACGCAAACGATCGTCAAGAAATTGATGAAGTTTACGCTGGTGATATTGCTGCTGCGATTGGCTTGAAAGAAGTAACGACAGGTGAGACTTTGTGTGCACCAAGTGACTTCATTATCTTGGAGCGCATGGTGTTCCCGGAGCCAGTAATTCACGTTGCTGTTGAGCCAAAAACTAAGCCGGACCAAGAGAAAATGGGTATTGCCCTGAATCGCTTGGCGAAAGAAGATCCTTCTTTCCGTGTGCGTACTGACGAAGAAACCGGCCAGACAATTATGTCTGGTATGGGTGAGTTGCACTTAGAAATTCTGGTGGACCGTATGCGCCGTGAGTTTGGCGTTGATGCGAACGTGGGGGCACCGCAAGTTGCATACCGCGAAACAATTACCCGTGTCGCTACTGATATCGAAGGTAAGCATGCTAAGCAGTCTGGCGGTAAAGGTCAGTACGGTCATTGCGTGATTACTGTTGAGCCTTCGGGTGAGGGTAATGGCTACCAGTTCGTTGACGAAATCAAGGGTGGTACAATTCCTCGCGAATTTATCCCTTCGGTGGATAAGGGTATCCAAAACACACTGAAAGCCGGTGTGTTGGCAGGTTTTCCTGTTGTTGACGTTAAGGTTCGCTTGACGTTTGGTTCGTACCACGATGTTGACTCTTCACAAATTGCGTTTGAGCTTGCTGGTTCTATCGCGTTTAAAGAGGCCATGCGTCGTGCTGGTGCCGTTATTCTAGAGCCAATGATGGCCGTAGAAGTAGAGACACCAGAAGAGTACATGGGTGACATCATGGGCGATATCTCGTCCCGCCGTGGTATCTTGCAAGGTATGGATGATAATCCTGCTGGCGGCAAGATGGTTAAGGCTGAGTTGCCTCTTTCAGAGATGTTTGGTTACTCGACACGCTTGCGTTCAATGTCGCAAGGTCGTGCAACTTACTCGATGGAATTCAAGCATTACTCTGAAGCGCCGAAGCATGTGGCTGACGCGATTATTGCGAACAAGAAATAATCATATAATTTAAAGGATATTAGCAATGGCAAAAGAAAAATTTACGCGCACAAAGCCACACGTTAACGTTGGTACAATTGGCCACGTTGACCATGGTAAAACAACACTGACAGCTGCTATTTCGACAATCTTGTCGAAAAAATTCGGTGGCGAAGCTAAAGATTACTCACAAATCGATAGCGCCCCTGAAGAAAAAGCACGTGGTATTACTATTAATACTTCGCACGTTGAGTATGAGACAGAAACACGTCACTACGCTCACGTTGACTGCCCAGGTCACGCGGATTACATCAAGAACATGATTACTGGTG
>JBDKJX010000060.1:0-24452 GCA_039796405.1 Pseudomonadota bacterium | reverse complement strand
TTAGCGCCGATGATAGTGCAGATTACCTGTGTGAAAGTAGGTCATTGCCAGACACCCCATTAGTAGTAAAGACGTAGTAAGCAAACCCCCGTACTCGAAAGAGGCGGGGGTTTTGCTTTGCGTGAAAGAAAAGCACACGAATGGGCGAGGTGGTTTGCTTGTTGGGATACGAGATTATTGCTGAGCGGGGTAAACTTCGGGCGCAGATTCTTCTGACCTACGCCCGAACGCTTGAGCTATGGGTTTATGGCTTGAGTAATAAAGAAGGCGAATACGCTGTGCGTATTCGCCTTCTTGGATTCTAACTATCTATTTGATCTTAATGTTTTAGCCAGTAATCCAGCACGATGCCAATAAAAATAATTGCTCCTACTCGGTTATTGCTTAAAAAAGCTTTAAAGCAATCTGTGGGTTCACGAGCCATGATTTGGCTATATTGTTGCAGACAAAGGCCGCTGGCAATGAGTAGGGAAGTGAAGTAGATAGGGCCGCGCTGGCTGCTTAAGCCTAGGTAAATCATGATGGCAATAAAGCTGATAAAGCACAGCATAATGGCGGCGACGTCAAAGCGGCCAAAGGTAATCGCTGAAGTTTTAATACCAATTTTTAAATCATCCGCACGATCAACCATTGCGTATTCGGTATCGTATGCGATGGTCCATAGGATATTGGCTACGAGTAAGATCCACGCAAAAGCGGGCACGCTATTGGTTTGCGCGGCAAAGGCCATGGGAATGCCAAAGCCAAAGGCGATGCCTAGGTAGGCTTGCGGCAGGGCTAAAAAGCGTTTGGTGTATGGGTAAGAGCCCGCTAGAAAAACGGCAGGGATCGTGAGCAAAAGCGTGAGTTTATTTAAAGGTAATACTAATAAAAAAGCGGCGATAGCTAAACCTGCAGCTAGCCAAAGTGCTTCTTTGGGCTGCACTTCACCGGATACCAGTGGTCTAGCGAGGGTGCGCTCAACGTGGCCGTCAAAATTACGATCGGCATAATCATTAATGACGCAGCCAGCAGCGCGCATTAGGAAGGTGCCTAGGCAAAAAATAAGCAGCAGCATTGGATTGGGGTGGCCATTGCTGGCAAACCATAGGGCCCAAAGCGTGGGCCAGAGTAGTAATAAGGTTCCGATTGGTTTGTCGATGCGCATGAGACGCGCGTAAGCAGAAATACGTGGCGGCATAGAGAAATGTTCTATTAAGAAGGGTCTATAAGCTTACTTTACTGATCATTATCAGCTGGGGCAGTAAGGATAAGTTATGGCAAAGCAGCCATAGGCGTTTGGCTTATTAAGCTAACTGCTTACAATCTATGCTGGATAAGAAGACTTCTGTAACTAATAGTTTATCGCAGCCAGAGTAAAATACTGAACGTCTTGCCCATAACCTTTGCGGTAAATGACCCACTGCAGCTTGCGCTTTTTGCCAGAGAGGGTGGCGTGTATCGATACAGCACCAGCTTAGGCTTGAGCGTTGGATTTTAGGGTCAGCAAAAAGTAAGGCACCCAGTGGCCGGCTACCACTACGACCAAATAGATGAAAGCCCTTGCGTAAGGCTGAGGCGGTGGTGATGCTGTGGGCGTATACCAGTGGCTGCTGATTACTTTTTAATAAAACTTCACGGCAGGCAATGTTTTGTTGATGAGCAACGTGGCCTAAGCAATCCATTTCATCTAAATGGGCCGCTTGCCAGCCTTGGAAGATCACTTTTACGGAGATATTGGGAAAGTGTGCCATCAGCATTGTGGTGAGCGAGCCTCTCTCGGTAAGCCAAGGAAGTAAATGCCGTGGGGCAAGACAGAGTGGGGTGCGCCAGTGTTGCGGCAATGACATAAAAACACGCCAAGGTACAGAAAACGTCGATTATAAGCAGTGCCTGTGGGATTGTGTACTTGTGTGGCGTTTTATATAGAAATATCTAATTTTAAATGGATTAAAATTAGATCAATGACAATTGATTACGATGTTGAGTTATTTTTAAGTCAATATTGCGTAGCGTTTAATTTATTAGATGGTGAGCGCATTGCCTAATTTTATGGACTTCCTTCGGGGCTAGCGCAAAATGGTCAGTATATTCATTGACGTGCTTTTGATGCAGTGAAAAGCAATATGCTGGATCTATGCCATTTCTATACTGCAAATGCTTATGAGAAGGCTACGTTTATTCTTTTAAACATGATCAAGCAGGGAGCAAATCATGCCTTAGACGATAGAGCGGGCTGATTTAGCTCCTTGGGCTTTTCATACATCGCATAACTTGATTTCTACCGAGCAGGATAAGCGTATTCTTTTGTGCACTGCATATGAAGAATTTTCTTTGGCGATTTAAGGTGCGGTAATGAACATTATTCCAATAACCCCAGTATTATTTTCTCAATTTTGGCCGACTTTTGTGGCGATTATTCAGGCAGAAGAGACCTATGTTTTTGATGCAAGGCTCACTGAGCAACAGGGCTATGAGCTGTGGTGTGTGTTGCCTGCAGAGACTTATGTGCTGGTAGAAGACGGTGAGGTGCTTGGCTCTTACTATATAAAGCCCAATGCCAGCGGGCCGGGGGCGCATGTTTGTAATTGTGGCTATATGGTGGCTGCAGCGGCGCGGGGTAAGGGCGTTGCTCAGCGCCTTTGCTTGCATTCACAGCAGCGGGCTTTGGCCTTGGGGTTTAAAGCCATGCAATTTAATGCCGTGGTTTCCACAAATACAGTGGCGGTTGAGCTATGGCAAAAGCTGGGATTTGAGGCGGTGGGTAGAGTGCCTAAAGCTTATCAACATAAGCGCTTGGGTTTGGTTGATACGCTGGTGATGTATAAGTGGCTAGCAGCCTGTCGGGCTTAAGACTGATTTACTACAGAAAAGCCGGATTTGGCCATATTTCACGCATTTTCTCGTTGAATAGCCAGCTATTCGCCTCAAAAAACCGCGAAATCTGTCTCAAACCGGTCTTTCCCTCGCTACGATCGCTTAAGTCCGACAGGCTGCTAGAAGGCTAAGGTGGTGGGCATGTTTAAGCATCTTCCCCTTTCTGCGCCTACTCAATTACTTTTTTAGATTCACCTTAAAGCAGCTTCCTCCTTCTAGGCTGGCTTGATATTCAACGCTGCCGCCGTGGTGCTCGGTAATGCGTTTTACCAAGGCTAAGCCTAGGCCATGGCCCCCTTTGCCTTCTGGCGTGCCGGGTGGACGGTAAAAGGGCTCAAATAAATGCGGCTGGGCTGCTGTTGCGATGCCTTGGCCTTGGTCGCAAACACAGAGACAAACGTTTTCTGCCGTTTGACTGATCTGAATACTCAATGGGGCAAGGCCATAGCGAGCGGCGTTTTCTAATAGATTACGCACCAGCCGTTTTAATAGCCTTGGGTCAGCATCGATATAGGTGCTTTGGCCCTCTACGCTTGCTTGGTAAGGGGCGGCTTCAATTTGGCATAGTTCGAGTAAATCAATCGATTGGGTTTGTAGACTGGCGGGCTTAGCATCTAGCCTGCTCATCAGCAGAATTTCTTCTACTAGTTCGTTCAGCTCGTTGATATTTTGGCTTAATTCAATTTGTAAATGCGCTGGGGCGTGCTCACCTAATAGCGTGGCTGCCATTTGAAAACGAGCCAGTGGCGAGCGTAATTCATGCGAGGCGTGGGCGAGTAGGTTTTTGTGCGCATTCAGTAGCTCGGCAATTTGCTCGGCCGCGTGGTTAAAACGGCTGGATAGTCTGGAAACTTCATCTTTGCCACGCACGGGCAAGCGCGCCGAAAAATCCCCTTCAGCCAGCGCGTCCAGTTGGTTAGCTAACGCTTCTATGCGGCGGGTAAGTTTTCGCGTGAGGGGTAGCGCGCCAATGGCCACCGCCAGCGCCAGTAGGGCAAAGCCACCAAAGAGACCAAAGTTTTTTTCACGGTGGCGAGGTGGGCCAAAAACCAGCAAGCGTTGATCTGACATGCGCAGTTGAATCAAACGTGGTTTTCGGCGTTCTGTGTCTAATATTTCCCCAGTGCTGGCGATTAATTGCCCATTGGCGGCATAAAAGTTGATAGGTAAATCGAAATCCTGAGTTAAGCGCGTAAAGATCGTGGCTTGTTCGGCAATCGTGGCGCTAGCAGGTGGCAGTGCGGCGGCCAACAGGCTGGCCGTGCCATGAATCAAACGCTTTGGGGGGGGATCATCATGCCATTGGTAGAGCAGGGCTGCCAAAATGGCAAATAGAGCGATGCTGCTGACCACGGTAAAGTAAATCTGCCAATAGAGCTTATGCCGCACGGTGCGTCCTTGCTTTGCTTTATGTTGGGTGGATTGCGCTTTAAGGCTTAATCATCGTTCTTAGCAAATACATAGCCGACACCGCGCACGGTAATGATGCGTTTGGGCGATTTAGAATCATCACCCAACGCTGCACGGAGTTTAGAAATATGCACATCGATACTGCGATCAAACGCTTCTAGCGCCTCACCACGCACTTGATCCATAATTTGCTCGCGGCTCATCACCTTGCCAGCATGGCGGGCGAGGCACAGTAGCAGATCAAACTGATAGCTGGTGATATTGCAATCTTGCCCAGCCAGCTGCACGCTGCGGGCGTCTGGATTTATCTCGATATTATTAAAACGTAAGCTGCCGTCAGAGGGCGTGCTATGGCGGCGCAAGATAGCGCGCAGCCTTGCCAGTAATTCTCTGGCATCAAAAGGCTTGGCCAAATAATCATCCGCGCCCAGCTCTAAGCCGACGATTCTATCGGTGACATCGCCTCGGGCGGTGAGCATGAGTATGGGCAGCGGATGAGTTTGGCGAATCTGCCGACATAAATCTAAGCCATCGGTGTCTGGCAGCATTAAGTCTAAAATTAGCACCGAAAAATGCTGGCTGGCCAGAGCCGCTAAACCACTTTTACCGTCGTCGGCAATCACAACACTAAACCCTTGCTGGCGTAAGTATTCGGCCAGCATGGCAGTGAGGCGTTGATCATCGTCGATCAGTAAAAGTGATTTGCTCATGCGCTAAGTTCTTTATTTAGTTAAATGTTTATCACCACGATGACCACGGCGTTTTTCCATTTTTTCAACCAGCTTAAGCCTTTGCTCTGGCGTGAGGATACGGCTGGCTTCGGCCACAAGAGCGGTTAGTTTACGCGATGAATCATCCATTGCCTTGATTTTAGCCGCACGCAAAGCTTCAAGCTGTGTGGCATCAACGGTGCTTTGGCTAAATAGTTTACGTAGCTCATCGTGATCATTTCGCATGGATTCACGCTGGATTTTCATCTCAGCAAAAGCTTGCTCGGCCAGTGGTTTTAGCTGGCTTTTTTGCGCTTCACTTGCATTGATCTCTTGCAACATTTTTTCTAAGCGGCCTTGCATCATTTTTTGCATTTGCTCAGGATTGCCGTGGCGCATCCCAGGGCCTCCGCAATGGTCGGGGGCTGCGGCATAGGCTAGGCCGCCGAGTGAAAGGCCGAGCACGGTGATGATGGCTGCACGGCGATGACGTTGTTGGAATTTAGCTTTCAGTGCATTAAACATAATGGCTTCCTTGGGAATGAATAGGCTTGCAACACCTACAGAATAGCCACTGGAGGTAAAGCGTTTGTGTGCTTTGTGTAAAGTTGTGTAAAGCATAAGCCGAGCAGACTCGGGTATCATTGCGCTTACCGACTGATTTATCGTCATCAGCAGTGCCAGCCCATAGCTTTGTGCCCTAAAAGGGGGATTGGCGTTGCTTATAGCGGTGATTGCTCTTCATTAATAAGGACACATCATGAAAGATTTACATACTAGCCAAGCACCTGCCGCCATCGGCCCTTACGTTCAGGCTAAAGATATCGGCCAGCTCGTATTTACTTCTGGCCAGCTCCCTATCAATGCAGCAACGGGTGAGATGCCTGCTGCGGCAGGCGATCAAACCACACAGTGCTTGGCTAATGTGGCGGCTATTCTTGCGGAAGCGGGTTTGAATGCATCTCACATCATTAAGACCACGGTGTTTGTTAAAGACTTAAACCATTTTGGCGAAGTTAACGAAGCATATAGCCGCTTCTTTGAAGGCACCGGCAGCTACCCAGCACGTAGCTGTGTAGAAGTAGCGCGTTTGCCTAAAGATGCGATGGTTGAAATTGAAGTGATTGCATTGCGTAGTTAAGCAATATTGGGTTTGCTCGCTGTTGATAGCAAACCCAGTCTTTGATGTATAAAGCTGCTCGTCCTGATGCAGCTTATTCTTCCCACCCCCCGCCTAGCGCCATAAATACCGCAATCTGATTGCTGGTAAGGGCTGCATTTGAGCTGGCGAGTGCGCTCTCTGCGCTGGCTAGGCTGCGATTGGCATCTAGCACGGTAAGAAACGTGGTTTTGCCTGCTTTATAGAGTTGCTGCGCTTGGCTGGCGGCCTCAGTGCTGGCGCTGCGGGCTTTGACTAAGGCGGCATTGCGATCGAGCTCTCGAGCGTAAAGGGTAAGGGCGCTTTCCACTTCGCGCAGTGCGGTGAGGACGGTGGAATCAAATTTAGCTAAAGCGCCTTCTGCCCCTGCTGTGGCTGCATTGATTCTGGCGCGGACGGCTCCGGTATTGGGGATGGTCCATGAAATCAGCGGGCCGATGCCCCAACGCATGGTGTTGTTATCGCCCAATTGATCGAGCAGACCGGTTGATCCACCACTTAATCCAATGCTGATGGTGGGGTAAAGATCGGCTGTAAGCACACCAATACGGGCCGTGGCCGCTGCTAGGGTGCGCTCGGCTTGGCGAATATCAGGGCGGCGGCGAAGTAGATCACTGCCTTTGCCACTGGGAATGGTGCTGCTGGCGAGCTGCGGGGTAGTGTTGCATTGCAATACAGAGGGGGAGAGTACTTTTTCTATGGCTTCAGGAACATGGCCGGTGAGCACCGCAAGCCGGTACATGGCGATACGGCGCTGTGCTTCTAAAGGCGGTAGGGCAGATTGCAATTGGGCGAGTTGTCCGCGTGAACGCACCACATCCAGCGAGGTTCCTCTGCCTGCTTTAAACAGTTTTTCATCTAAGCTCAGGCTCTGCTGCTGCAGGCTGACTGATTGCCCAGCCACTTGCAGCTGTTTGCCAAATGAGCAGATGTCGGCGTAGGCGCGGGTGGTTTCGCCAGCGACCGAGACGCGGACTAAATCGTAAGCGGCTTTAGCGGCTTCGCTATCGGCTTGTGAAGCTTCAATACCACGACTAATTTTGCCGACCAGATCAAATTGATACGCTACATTGACACCCATATCGTAGCTGAAATCGTCTTCTAAAGCTTTGGGCGAGCCTTTGGCGGCTCCAGAAGCACGGCCATAGCCAGGCGCTGCATTCATACTGATATTAGGGCGTTGCAGGCTTTGTGCTTCGCCCACTAAAGCGCGGCTGCGGGCTAGATTAGCCGCGGCTTGGCGTAGATCGGTGTTGGCTGCAAAGGCGTCTTCAAGCAATTTATTTAATGCGGGTTCACGATAGAGCTGCCACCAGTTTTTGGGTAGGGGCTGCTCGTTATTGCTACTGATAAATGCGCCTTGCGCGCTAGTGGTATCAATTTTGCTGTTTGTAGGGCCTTGGTAATTAGGGCCAACGGCTGCACAGCCGCCTAGGGCAATCAGCAGCAGAGGTATTTTCTTAAACATAATGGCCTCTTAGCGCTTGGCGGCAGGGGTGACGTTTACCGTAACGGTTTGCCCAGAAACCAGCCGCACATCTGCAGGAATTTTATCTAGCGCTACGCGTACTGGGATCCGCTGGGCTAAGCGCACCCAGTTAAAGGTGGGATTAATATTGGGTAATAGATTGCTGCCTGTGCCCCGATCCCTATCGGTAATCCCTGCGGCAATGCTTTCTACATGGCCGGTGATAGCGGTTTTTTGTCCCATGATATTCATGGTTACGCTGTCATTGAGGTGGATTTTATCTAGCTTGGTTTCTTCGAAATAACCTTCCACATAGAAAGAATCACGGTCTAGCAGCGCCAGCATGGGCTTGCCCGCGGTGGCAAACCCTCCTTTTTGTAAATCTAGATTAGTGACCACACCATTGACTGAGGCATAGATGCGCGAGCGGGCAAGATTCAGTTTGGCAACATCATGGTTGGCTACCGCCTGAGCCAGTGCGGCTCGTAGCGATTCAACTTTAGCCTGTGTTTGCTCAATGCTTTCTTGTGATAACAGCCCGCTGAGCGAGCGATTACGCTGAGCCTCACGCTCTGCTTGCTTTAAGGCGCTGCGCTGGGCCAGCTCTGCTGCTGCAGCTTGGCGTAAGGATAGCGTAAAGCGCTCGGTATCAATCTCAAATAAAAGCGCCCCCGCTTTAACCTGCTGATTATCTTTTACCGCCACAGCGGTAATTTGGCCGCTGACATCGGGAGCCACTTGAATCACTTGCACGCGAACTCGGCCATTGCGTGTCCAAGGCTCAACTTCATAATAATTCCAGAGCCGCAGCCCAGTAAAAATGGCGGCGATAAGAATAGCCAGGGTGATGAATACTTTGATTGTTTTTTTCATTTACGTTAACTCTTTGCAAGCGTTTGTATTAGGCCTAATAAGACGACGTACAACGCCGTATCAAATAGCGCTGGATGCCATATCCAGTGATAAAAACCCACACGTTTAAATATCCAGCGACTAAACCAGTAAGGCACAAAAGTAGCGATTACCAGCAGCAGTAGCTGTGGCACAAAGAGCCCAAATAGCTCAACTTCCATCATGATTTGGCCTCCTGATAAGGCGCCGCCTGCGCGAATAAATCACGACGTATTCCAACTAAGGCAGCAATTAAATTGAGTTGAATCGCCGCGCTAGGGGTGTTAATGGCACCCTGTAATGTTTGATCTAATTGAGCCAATAAGGAGCGGCTAGCGGCTTGTGGGCGGTGTAAAAAATACTGCGATAACTGCGCGAGTAAAGCTTTGATCTGCTCTGGAAGCTGCTCCTGATACTGAATCAGTACGGTCATTTCGTGACCAATACGTAAATCAATCAGCATATCGCTGGCAGGTTGGGTATCGGTTAGTAGAGACAGCCGAGGCGCGAGTAAACCCAGTCTATCAATCATACGAGCGGTAAAGGCTGGAGAGGGTAATGCGGCGTGAGCGAGCTGGGCTAAATCACGCCAGCCTGCCCGTAGTAGCCGGTTGATAATCCATTCGCTGCTGAAAGAGCGAATTAAGCTAGTTACAAATAAGGCACAGGCAATGCCCGTTAACTCTCCCACTTTATTATTTAAAAATGAATTTATATCGGCCATAGCCGTGTCTTGCAGGGCCAAGGTGCTGGCAATAATTAAAGTAACCATTAGGGCTGGAAACGCACTGGCTGGGCGCAGCATAAATACCCCTAAAATTAAAAATGTGGGGAACATCAAGAGCGCTAGCATTCCAAAACTGCTGGCGGCGGGCATGGCAGCCAGTAGATAAAAAGCTGAAATCGGGATTGTGGCTAGGCTTAAAATAATAGTGGCTTTCATCGCAGGGGCGGGGTCGTCCAAGGTGGCAAATAATGAGCAAGCCACAGCCGCCATCACGGGTGCCATCAGCCCAGATGGCCAAGCGCTGATAATCCAAAATGCACCACTCAGTAAAATAGAAATAACCGCAGTAAGCGCGGATCTAAACGCTATTCCCCTATCAAAATGTAGTGTTCTCATGCCGTTATGGGCCACGATAGCTTCTAGCTCGGCACTTAAGATAGAGGATGTTTGATTCATGCCATGGCGGATTATTGCGGTATTACTCCACGTTTTAATCAGCGCGCTTAAACGGGTGGCTAGATTAATCAGCAGCATCTCTTGCCAGTTTTCTTGGGGCGCGGGGGTGAGCGCTTTAAGCTGACCTTGTAATGCTTCAGCTTCTGCTGGATTTGCCCCAGCATCAATCCACGCCGCAATCCGTGCGAGTAACGCTTGCCAAGGCTCAGGTACATCATCCAAACTTTGTAAGCGGTCTTCAATGGCGTAGAGCAGTGGCAGCATCAGTGCTAATTGATCACAAAGTGCGTTAACTAACCGCGCTGTCCAGCTTAGGCGTGAAGTATCAAATGGCAGGTGGGTGGCCAAAATCCGCAGCTCAGATAAGGTGGCCGACATATTGCGCCGATCACTATCAGTATCTTGCACGCGGATTAAAGCATTCCTAGACCAAGCACTGGCTTTGCTTCTTGCTGTATCAATGCGGGCCAAAATACTTGGGCCAACAGGGACGGGTAAAATCAGGCTATGGATCAGCGAGGCGCAGATAATCCCTAGGGTGATTTCTTCGACGCGGGCCAGCGCTACATCAAAAATCCCCGCTGGATTACTCACACTGGGAAAGCCAATCAGGGCGCAGGTGTAGCCTGCTAATAAGAATAAATAGCTACGCGGAGTGCGATCCAATAGTGAGATATAAATACATAGGCCAATCCATAAGGCCAGTGCCAGCAAGAGTAACTCTGGGGCATTAACTAAGTTTGGCACCAACAGCAAAGTCACTGCCGAGCCAATCAGCGTGCCTACGACGCGGTAAACTGCTTTAGAGCGTACTGCGCCAGAATAGGGGTTGGCAACGATGTACACCGTTAGCATGGCCCAAAATGGCCGCTGTAAATCCATACTAAAGGCGATATACAGTGCCAGCATGGCGGCGGCAAAGGTTTTAAGCGAAAAAGAAATCTCGCCAAAAGTAGGCCACTTCACTGGCTACCTACGGCTAAAAATTGCTCTATCGAGCCTTGTAGGCGGCTAAAGACGCGCTGACAAGTTTGCATTTCTTCAATAGAGATGTCGGCAAAAACCAGCGTTCTTAGCTCGGCCAGTACCACTTCTACTTGGTCTGCCTGCTTGCGGCCTTCTTCGGTGAGGCACAAGTTTTTGGCGCGCCTATCTTGTGTGTCTTCGCTACGTAAAACTAATTGATCGGCCACGAGGCGATCAATTACACGGATTAAAGAAGCCGCTTCAATGCCCACCATTTCGGCGAGCACACCATGGCGAATGCCTGCTTCGCTGCGGCCTATCAGCACTAAAGGCCAAGCGCTGGCTAAGGTTAAATCATGGCGATGTGCGCATTGATAGACGGCACTGCGATAAAGTCGCGACAGCAGAGTGAGATCGCTGGCAAGCGCGATACTTAATTGGGTTCTGATCGGATTCATATACCTCCCATAGCTAATAGTTAGCATGGTAACTAATTTTTATGTGATTGTCCCCTTACTATTGCCAAGTTTTATTTCAAACTCTTAAATATACTGACTCGAGTTGAATTAAAAATATTACGTCCTTGCATGAAATACTTTCTCTTTATGCTGCAATCTGGACATAATTGGGTAAGTTATATCCACGTCTTAAACTAGCTAATTATCGATGGAAACTATGAAGCCACCTCGCCTTACGTTTTTAAGCTTAGTCCTCACTTTTGCTTTTCTCCCTACAATCAGCCCTGCGGCAACCAAGCCACAAGCCAGCTCGCAAGCAGCGGTAGCAGGGATCAAGTTGATTCGTACTGTTGAAGGGATTCAAGAGTATCAATTAGATAACGGTCTGAAAGTATTGCTGGTGCCAGATGCAAGTAAGCCAGTGACCACGGTGAATATTACTTATCGGGTTGGTTCAAAGCACGAAAACTACGGTGAAACGGGCATGGCCCATTTGTTAGAACATTTGATGTTCAAGGGCAGTAAGGCGCATCCAAGATTGTGGGAAGAAATGAGCCAGCGTGGCGTGCAGTTTAATGGCACCACTTGGCTAGACCGTACCAATTACTACGAAACTTTCGCGGCAAAGCCTGAGACCTTGGAGTGGGCGATCTCGATGGAAGCGGATCGAATGGTGAATTCACGCATCTCTGGCGACGATCTAAAAACCGAGTTTTCTGTCGTCCGTAATGAAATGGAAAAAAACGAAAATTCGCCTTCACGCGTGCTCATTCAGAGGGTGCTGTCGGCCGCGTATCAATGGCATAACTACGGTAAAGACACGATTGGCGCACGCACCGACGTAGAAAACGTGAGCATTCCACGCTTGCAAGATTTTTGGCGCAAATATTATCAGCCCGATAACGCGGTGCTGGTGGTGGCAGGCTCGTTTGATACCGCCCAAACGCTCAAGCTGATTGAAAAGAAATTTGGCGTGATCCCGCGCCCAAAACGCACTATTGAAGCCACTTACACCCTAGACCCCGTTCAAGACGGCGAACGTAGTGTGGTGGTACGCCGCGTGGGCGATACGCAGTTTGTGGCGGCGGCCTACCATACCGTGCCCGCTGCTCATCCTGATTACGCGGCTTTTGAAGCGCTGCAAGTGATTTTGGGTGATACACCAAATGGCCGGTTATATAAATCGCTGGTAGAAAGCAAACTGGGTACCGGCGTGTTTTCATGGTCGGCGAATTTAGAAGAACCCGGTTTTATTATGTTCGGCGCGGAACTACGCAGTGAGCAAAATATTGCTTTTGCAACCGAGTTAAAAAACGATCAAACCATCGCGATGGCTAAAAAAGTATTAATCAATACCATCGAAGATTTGGCAGCTAGCCCGATTAGCGATGAAGAATTAACGCGCGCTAAGGCTAAAATTGATAGTGATATGGCCAAAGTGTTTAATAGCCCAGAGCAATTGGGGGTGGCTTTATCGGATCATATTGGTAATGGTGATTGGCGTCTATTACTGCTATTAAGAGACCGTATTAAAGCGCTGACTAAGGCCGATGTGCAACGCGTAGCGCAAACTTGGCTAAAAGCCAGCAATCGTACCACCGGCGAGTTTATTCCAGAGTCCGATCCACAGCGTGCACCTCAGCCCGCCAAAGTAGATTTGGCCGCGCAATTGCAGCAATTTAAACCGGGTGTTGCCGTGGCCGCGGGCGAGCGCTTTGTGGCTACGCCAGAGAATATCGATAAGCGTACACATCATGGCCAATTTGCTAATGGCATGAAATACGCTTTCTTACCTAAAACCACGCGGGGCAATACCGTTTCGGCTAGCTTATCGTTTAATATGGGCAATGAAACTAATTTAAAAGATAAAGCCATGGTGGCTGGCTTGACCGCAGCAATGCTGGATCGCGGCACTAAAAAGCTTACCAGCAAGCAGTTTGCTGAGCAATTAGATCAGCTGCAAGCCAAATTGCAAATCAGTGGTGATGTAAATCGTTTATCCATTTATGTAGAAACGATAAAAGATAAATTGCCGAAAGTATTGGATTTAGTTAATGATGCTTTACGCCAGCCTGCGTTTGATGACGCGGAATTTGCGCTGCTGATTAATCAAGAATTGGCCCAGCTAGAATCTTCACGCAAAGAGCCGCAGTCAATTGCTTCTGATTTATTGAGCTCCCACTTAAACACTTGGCCAGCAGGCGATCCACGCGCTTATATCTCAATTGAGCAACGGATTGCGCAATTGAAAAGCATTAAATTGGCCGAGCTTAAATCGTTCTGGCAAGTGTATTACGGTGCGAGTCACGCTGAGGTTGCCGTGGTGGGGGATTTTGACGAGGCGGTGATTAAGGCACAATTGGCTGAGCAATATGGCAATTGGAATGCTAAGCAAGATTACGCTCGCTTAAGCAGGCCTTTTCAGGGGAATAAACCACTCGATATCAAGCAGCAAACCCCTGATAAAGCCAATGCCTTTTTTGTGGGGCGTTTAGCCTTACCGGTTGGTGATCAGCACGCTGATTACCCTGCCTTAGTGTTAGCTAATTACTTATTAGGCGGCAGCATGAATTCCAGAATATTGGAGCGGATTCGCCAGAAAGATGGGATTAGCTATGGTGGCGGTTCTAGATTGCAAGCCTCTGCCACCGATGAATCGGGCAGCTTTATAACTTACGCTATTTACGCCCCAGAAAATCGGGCCAAGTTAGAGGCGGGAATACGTGAAGAAATCGCTAAAGTGCGCCAAGATGGCTTTAAGGATGAAGAGGTAAAATTAGGTAAGGAGAGCTTCTTGCAGCAAGTGCAATTAGCCCGTACTCAAGATGGAAGCCTTGCTGGTGCATTAAACAGCAATTTATATCTTGGCCGAACCATGCAATTTAGCGCTGAGTTTGAAGCGAAAATTGCCGCACTAACACCAGAGAAAATCAAAGCGGTGGTGTTGAAATACCTCGATCCAACAGCGCTTTCAGTGGTGTATGCAGGTGATTTTGCGAAGAAGTAATTGATGTTAATGAGGGCGGGTTAGCTAAGTGTTTTTTTACCTAGCGTAACTCGCCCTAAGCCTTTTTATTCAGCCTTTATCCTGCATCTCTTAGTAGTACCATAGGCGATGTTCTGCTGATTTTATGTAAGCGTCTGAGCACGGCTAATCCGGTGATGGTGGCTCCTGCAAGCAGGCTGGCAAAAGGCAGCCAGTAGTTGAAGGCCACGGGCAGCTCCAGTAATTCTTGGCCGATCACTACACCGCCGATACTGGCCATTAATCCGGCAATCAACCCTGCAATGCTGCCAAGTAACAGGCTTTCTGTCAGCCACAAATGACGTAGCTTTCTTGACGTTGCTCCCAGCGCCCGCAAGATGGCGGCCTCGCGGCTGCGTTCGGCCTCGGTCGTGTCCAGCGCGGCAAATAGCACGGTGATGCCGGCGGCGATGCAGAAGATAAATACCAGCCTTAATGCTGCGGCAGATAAATCTAAAATGCGCCGCACTTCGGTGAGCACTTGGCCAACGTCGATAATGGTGACATTGGGAAGGGCCTGCACCAGCTCTGGTACCCACTTTTTGTCTGCCTCGCTTAAATAAAAGCTACTGATCAGGCTGGTGGGGAGCTCGGCAACCAGTGCCTTGCTCGCCACAACAAAGAAATTCACCTTAAACGAATCCCAATTAACCTCACGTAAATTGATCACTGGTGCGGTGATGGTGGTGCCTGCAATATCAAAGCTCAGCACATCACCGAGCTTGATGTTTAGGGTTTTAGCCAGTCCCGCTTCTACTGAAAAACCGGGCTGCGTGTCATTTAATGGTTTCCCCGCAGTGATGCGGTTGTCCGCATTTAAGCTCTCGCCCCAAGATAGATTGAATTCGCGCTCGGCTAGGCGTTGGGCATTTTCTTCTTTAAACGATTGCGGTTTAACCGTGGCTTTATTTTGCATCGTCCAACGGCCGCGAATCATGCTGTGTAGGGCGGGGGGAGCAAGGTGCTTATGGCTAAATATTTGCTCAAAGCGTAAAGCCTGCTCGGGTTGAATATTAACGGCAAAATGATTGGGCGCATTAGTAGGTACGCGATCTTCCCAGGCTTTAAGTAAATCGCCTTCTATGACGGTGAGTAGCCAAATACCTAGCAGCCCAATCGCTAGCGCACCTAGCTGGGTAAAGGCCAGAGCAGGGCGGCGCAGTAGCTGTCGCAGGGCAAGTTGCAGCGGGTGCTCTGGCAGGATGCGTGGTAAAACCCACAGCAGGGCTAGGCCACATCCCCCTGCTAGCAGTAAGGTGGCGGCAATACCGCCGCCTACCATGAGCGCAAGTTTGGCCTCGCTGGCAATCCACCATAGCAAGAGCATGAGAGCGAGTAGCGTTAAAGCCCATTGCAAAATCAGGCTGGCTTTAGGCTCTAACTCATGGCGCAGTACCCGTAGTGGCGGCGTGTTGGCTAGCGCGAGTAGCATCGGTCCAGCGCTGCCCATTAGCAGGACTAAGCCCAGTAGCGACGCCATCAGCCAAGGTAAAACGTTGCCATCGGGCAAGGGCGCGGGCAGGCGATCTTGAATACTGAACACCAGCAAACTTTGTGCGCCCCAGCCGAGCAGGCCACCAAGTAGGCTGGCTGCCAGCGTTAGCAGGGCAAGTTGCGATAACAGCAAAGTGCGCACCTTGGCGCGGCTCGCTCCTAGCGTACGCAGCAGTGCCACGGTATCAAAATGACGGCTGGCAAAGCGCCTGGCCGCCAGCAAAATCGCCATGGCGGCTAAGCAGCCAGCCAGCAAAGAGGTCAAGCGTAAAAAACGCTCGGCGCGCTCTAAAGCGGTTTTTACTTCAGGGCGGGCGTCTTTAACGTCTTCTAGTTTTTCGCCACGGCCAAGCTTAGGTTGCATCGCCTGATGCCATATGGTCACGGTGGCAGGGGGGCCAGCTACGAGTAGGCGATATTTTACTCGGCTGCCAAAACCTAATAACCCACTTGCGGCTAAATCTTGATGATTAATCATCAGCCGGGGCTGAAGGCCAGAAAAATCCATCGCGGCATCGGGCTCGCGCTCAATCAAGCCAGCAAGTTTAAGCTTGAGTTGGCCAAGCTCTAGCGTGTCACCGATTTGTAGCTTTAAAGTGGCCGCCAGCCGTGCATCGGCAAAGGCAGTCCCAATTTGCGGAGCTGTAGAGGCATGGCCGTCAGGCGCAAGCTTGAGTAAGCCCCGCAGCGGATAGGCATGGCTGACCGCCTTTACCGACGACAGCATTACCTGCCCGTTAAAGCTCGCCATACTAGGAAAAACCGCTGTTTCTGCCGTTGTTAAACCCCGCGCCTCAGCAGCCTGCTTAAAATTAACGGCCAGTGGATGATCTGAGCTAATCACCGCATCGGCTGCCAGCAAATCATTTGCTTCTAGCGCCAGCAGCCTCTCCATTCGGCCAGCCAACAGCCCAACGGCCGTTAGCGCCGCAATCGCAATAATCAGCGCCGCCAACAAAGTTCGATATTCGCCAGCCTGAAAGCTGCGATAAAACAAACGCCAGCTGAGTTTATTCATGGTAGTGGGTCACTTTTGAATACAGATGAGGCGGGCAAGATGTTTTATCTTGCCTAGCCGCAGAGCCTTGTGGAAAATGCGTGGGCACAGGTGCCCATCCTATATATTGGCGGATGATGGTCATGCGGCCTCGCCACTAAACTCAACTTGTGTTCCTGCAGATAGCCGTAGGCGCCAGGTGCAGCGGGCTGCCAGTTTTTCGTCGTGGGTGACCAGCACCAGCGTGGCCTTGCTTTCCGTATTGAGCTGAAATAAGAGATCGGCAATCGCCTCACCGGTGGCGGCGTCTAGGCTGCCGGTAGGCTCGTCGGCAAATAAGATTTTTGGGTTGGTGGCAAAGGCGCGGGCAAGCGCGACGCGTTGCTGCTCGCCACCGGATAATTGCCGAGGGGTATGGGCTAAGCGGTGGCTAAGGCCAACGCGCTCTAGCCAGATGTTTGCCTGTGCGCTGGCATCTTTGCGGCCGGCTAATTCCAGCGGTAGCATGGTATTTTCTAAAGCTGTTAGCTCGGGCAAAAGCTGAAACGATTGAAACACAAAGCCAGAGATCTGCCCGCGCAGCTCAGCACGCTGGTCTTCGTTTAAGCGGCTCAAATCTTTTCCTGCCAGCATGATTTGCCCGCGCGATGCATCATCTAGCCCCGCCAATAGTGCCAGTAGCGTGGATTTTCCGGAGCCAGAACTGCCAACAATTGCAAGGCTGGCTCCCGCTGGTAGTGAAAACTCAATATCATGTAAGAGATCAAGTTTTTCTACGGCGGTGAGGACTGTTTTACCAAGGGCGCTTACCGATAGCATTATTTCTGAGGAGTGGGTCATGCGTTTTCTCTTATTAGGTTTTTGCTGCTTGTTGAGTACTCAAGTGCAAGCGGCAAATATTCTGGTGTTTGGCGACAGCTTATCAGCTGGCTATGGCATTTCGGCAAGTAGCGCTTGGCCAGTACTGTTAGATAAAGACTTAGTTGCGCGTGGTAGGCCTTGGCGAGTGATCAATGCCAGTGTGTCAGGAGAGACGACTGCTGGCGGGCTAACAAGGTTCCCGCAGGCACTAAAAACACATCAGGCTAAAATCGTGGTGCTGCAGTTAGGCGCCAATGATGGCTTACGCGGCTTACCACTAGATGCCATGGAAAAAAACTTAGCCAGCATGATTAAACTTGCCCAAGCCAGCGGGGCTAAAGTGCATCTGATCGGCATGCAAATGCCACCTAACTATGGCGCGACCTATACCCAAGGCTTTGCCGCTATTTATCCGCGATTGGCTAAGAGGTACAGTAGCAGTTTAACGCCATTTTTACTGGCTCCTGTGATTAAAAATGCGACGCTCTTTCAGGCCGATCAGTTGCACCCAAAGGCAGAAGCTCAGCCTTTGTTGATGAAAATGGTGAAAAAAGATTTGGGGATATAAATTTTATTGTTACAGCATTGTAGATAACCTAGGAAAAGGTGTATTCACACCTACAGAATAGTGGGCTTTCATTAGCTATCCCAGTACTGGAAATCATCTGATATTTACAAGTGCTCCACGGCTAAACCGATCGGCAATGATCAGGGGCCTCCACTAAAAGACAGCTCACTGCCATTGGGCTGTATTGTGAATTTGGTAAATAAAAATATACTCTGAATGTTTGGTTTTTTTATAAGTCATTGTTTTGTATGGCTAGCATTATAAAGTTAGTGAGCGTAGATAAAAAGCAGGCGTATAGCCTGCTTTTTTTTTTATTAAATTTCTGGGTAGGTGTTTTTATGTGGGTCATTTTTTTGTTGACAGGGAAATGTTGTTTTTTTTAAACAACCACCATTATCTTTTTTAAAGAAAATTTTCGTGTTATGAAGATTTTTTCTTCAAAAAAACAACAATATTTCTATTTTATATATTTTTGATAAAATGGGGTACGCTTAAATTTTATGCATTTATTGGATTATTGTTTCAATAATTGAAATTTTTTGCTTTTTAAACTCTGAAAATGCTTACAAATTAAATTTTTATGCTTTCGTCATTTTTAATACTCTTGCCAGTACTGACCTGGATATTCTTTATATGTTGAGTTTTTGCTCATAAAATGCTTTCTGCATATTTAAGAGTGGTGAAGGGTGGTTAACAGAATTTTTTACTTTTTTATTAAATAAAATCAATGATTTATGCGGTTGTTGATATGGTTTTTATGGGTTTTTAAAAGGTTTGTGCTGACAATTGACAGTGCATTACAGCTTGGTTAATATAAAAAACATGTAATCAAGTGAAATGTAACTACAAAAAATCTTTCTGTAATATTTCTTTAAATTGACAATTTTTCTGTTTACCCAGATGCTTCTTATAATTGAGAAAACGGATGGCTTCTTTTGCTATTTATGAGCAGTTAGGTCAAAGAAAACAAAGTTTTTTGTGGTGGAAAATTGGCATGCTGCTAGTGATTGTTATTGCTTTCGTATTAGCGATCATTACATTTCTTAATTATTCAAATTACAGAAAAACATATTTAGATTTAAACTTATCCAGACATCTTGTTTTGGCAAAAGATCTGCACCAAACTATTGAAACAGGCTTGAATATTGGCATTAAACCAGCTGAAAATTTAAACTTATTACCCGCTATAAGAGATCAAATTAATCGTCACACTGGAATCCGTTATATTGGGATTGTTAATGATGCGGGTGAGATAATCGGCGAAGGGCTTGTGCCAGTGCAAAGTGGATTAGACTGGAAAAAAAGAATAAGTAATACGGCGGCAGATGGATACTGGCAAGCGAGTAACGCAAGCACCTTCCAGCTTGGAATGGTGTTTATGAATAATTTTAA
This sequence comes from Pseudomonadota bacterium, assembly GCA_039796405.1. GTDB lineage: Bacteria > Pseudomonadota > Gammaproteobacteria > Burkholderiales > Chitinibacteraceae > Iodobacter. Next base: position 5,014 of record JBDKJX010000060.1, on the reverse strand, counting down.
TATCAAATCTGGTGCTGTAGTTATTGGCTATGACAGAATTGCTATTGAGAATGCAATTGATCATATTCGTAATAAATTATGTATTGACGTTTTGCTAACACTGAGCTTAGTGACATTTTTTACATTACTTGGCGTATATGTTTTAACCCGAAAATTTGCTGCCGAGCTCTTTGAAATCGGTAATGCTATAGAAAGCACTCTGGATACGGCTGGCCCACATCAGGTGATACAGCAGGTTTTAAGCGAGAGTGTTGCTAATGATATCAATGATTTCACCAGACTCAGTCATCAGCTGGCTCAGAAAATGGCAGAGTTTGAGTGTGAAATATCCAGCACTAAGCCTTTGGCTAAAGCTGGAGGTGCGCAGTGAGGCAATTGCAAATGCGCTTGGTGTTACTGGCTGCAAGCTTATTGGTGATTTCTGCCTTATTGCTTTCTTGGCTGGCATTACAACATTTTGAAGCAGATTTACCCGCCGAAATGGCCAGAACAGTGACTGCAGTTAGTTATTCCTCTGCCGAAGTATTAGAAAAAGCTTACCAGCATGGCGTGCCACTGAATGAAATGGTGGGGGTTGAGGAGTATTTAAATACGGTACGTAAAGACAACCCTCATATTGCTTATATGGCATTGAGTAATCAGCAAGGGCGAGTACTTTACCAAAGTGCATACAATAATCAGGAGAACAAGCCTGATTTAGTCAGCCATCATGAAGTGCAGACTCAAAAAACTGGGGACTATTTTAATACCAGTGTTCCCCTTATTTTTGAACACCACACTCTTGCTACATTGCACTTGGGGCAGCGTGCTGCATTAGTCGAGCAGCAGGTACAAGAAGTTGCCTACGACGTGATGACCGTTTTATTGGTGGCCAGCTTAATTGCATTAGAACTGATGCGCTTTGTACTTACTTTTGTGATTGCCAGCCCCGTAGACGTTACTCGAAACTTTTTGGATAAAATCCGCAAAGGGGATTTTAGTTATTACCTACCTTTTGATCGTTTAGGAGGGGTGGGGCAACTGAGTGCTCAGTTTAATCAAATTGTTGCTGTATTAAACCTGCGCTATCAAACGCTATCAGAAAAAGCCAGCCAAGCAGGCCTATTGGGATCACTTAAGCAACAGCTTGCAGCGTTTAAGTTTCACGCTAAAGATGAGCGCCTAACCTTATTTTCGACTGCTGTTGACCATATTCGCTGGCCGTTTTTTCTACTGATCTTTGCTGATTCATTATCTTTATCGTTTTTCCCAGTCTTTGTTGGTCAGTTTTATTCGCCAGCGATGGGTATTTCAAAAAATATAGTGATTGGCTTACCTATTTCAATCTTTATGTTTACCTGGGCGCTATCGATGCCATGGGCGGGGATGTGGAGTGATCGAGTTGGCCATCGCAAGGCATTTATTGTGGGGGCGGCGATTACCACCTTGGGGCTGCTTCTTACTGCGTGCTCTCAGACTCTTTATGATCTTTTGCTTTGGCGATCAATTACGGCACTTGGTTATGGCTTGGTGTTTATTACTACACAGGGCTATGTGGCGAGTAATACAGCCGCCGCGCATAGAACCAGAGGTATGGCGGTATTTTTATCCTGTTTTTTTGCCGGGTCTTTATCTGGCTCAGCAATAGGGGGAATTTTAGCTGACCGGCTTGGCTATCAGTTTACTATTTTGTTATCGGCACTATTGAGCGCAACATCTGCTTTATTTGTTTTACGGTTTCTTCGTAGTAATCCTGATGCTATTTATCAAGTTAAGAAAAAATTAAATTTTAATGACTTTAAACGTTTATTACAAAATAAAAAATTTGCAGCAATCACTTTTTTAGCCGCTGTACCAGCAAAGATTGCACTCACTGGGTTTTTATATTACTCGGTACCACTTTATCTAAAATTATTGGGAAATAATCAATCAACAACGGGTAGGATTATGATGGCGTATGGCCTTGCTATTATTGTGCTTTCACCTTTTGTTGCCAAAATGGCCGATAGAATTGGTAAATTGCGCTGGTTTGTGAGTGTAGGTGGTTTTGCCGCAGCGGCAGCGATGTTCATTATTTATTTTTTTGATAGTACTAGTGGATTATTAGCCAGTATTACTTTACTAGGCATCGCCCATGCTATAGGCGTGTCTCCGCAGTTGGCGCTTATTAATGATTTCTGTAAAGAGGTGGTCCAGGAAGTGGGAGTAGGAACCACAACGGGCATTTTCCGATTAATTGAAAGGCTAGGAAATGTTTTAGGGCCATTAATTGCTGGTTTATTGATATCGCAATTTGGTTTTAATGTTGCATTTTTAGGGATTGGCATTGTTTCCTTTGTATGTACCAGTTGCTTTACCGTGATATTTTTCTGGTTTGACAGCAAACAACCCCAAGTTGCTCTTGCCGTATGAGGAAAGGAAATAAAAGATGTTTTTACGTTGCTTTATTTTAATTGTTTTTTTAAGTTTTTTTTCTGTTGAATTACAGGCTGTGGAAAAAAATAAAAAACCACCCTATAGAATAATGATGATTCTTTATCGTGGATTCACTGAAGCAGAAAAAGGATTTATTGATTACTTTAAACAACGTCATATTGCTGCAGAGTTCATTATCCGGGATGCACAAGCAGATAACAGCAAAATAGCAGAATTTGTAAATGAAGCCCGTGAATTAAAGCCTGATCTTATTTATACCTTTGGCACCACGGTAACAGCTGGGGTGGTTGGTTTAGTGGGGCAAGTTAATCCGGCTAAGCATATTACTGATATCCCTGTGGTGTTTAATATTGTTGCAGACCCTATTGGGGCAAAGTTAGTAAAGAGCTTACAAGCATCAGGAAGAAATTTAACGGGGGCATCGCATTTCGTTCCACTCTCTGCACAAATTAATGCATTACAAACCATGCGTAATACTCAGTCTTTAGGTGTTATTTATAATGCACAGGAAAAAAATGCGGTACTGACCGTGCAGGGTTTAGAGAAAATTGCTGCTAAATATAAATTAGCCCTTGATTTAGCCCCAATTGGGCTGGATGACAAGCCTTCAAAAGAAGGCGTAGAAAACGCTGTGCAAGCATTACTATTAAAGAAACCACAATTTATTTATATCCCATCTGATTCATTCATGATTAAGAATGCTAAAACGGTGATACAAGCTGCACAAGCAGCCAGAATCCCCGTGTTTTCAGCAACTGAATCTCCGATTAGAAATGATGGTGCTTTATTAGGATTGGTTAGCACCTATTTCAATGTAGGTGAATTAGCTGCGCATAAAGCAGAACAGATATTATTAAAAAAAGATCCCATAGCAAAAATGCCTATTGAGTCGCTAAATAGATTTACGTATTTAGTCAATATGGGAACAGCAAAAAAACTAAACATCTATCCTCCTTTGGCGGTGGTTAAGTTTGCAGAATTAATCTCTCCTCTGGATGGGGTGGATGCAAGTGAGTAAGTAGGTAATTGTAGTTGTTTGACCAAGGCCAATTTTGGCCATAACTGGCATTAATGCCAACTAGGAGAAGTGTATGAGTGAAAATAAAGCAAACCCTATTGATGAAAAAGATGGAATCAATGTAACTGGCGTTGAGTTTGATGAAAATGGTCAAGCCACTGGGTTGAATGAAAGTGATTTAGACTCTATTTCTGCGGGTGTTGCAAGTGATGAGGTAGAAATTGAATCGAATGGTAATTGTCTCTGTATGGGCTAATCGAACTAGTTAAGTTATTTTAAAAATATTTAAAATAAACTAGTTGTAAGTTTAAATATTTGCCATTTTTTCATAACTTATCTACTTGGTTAATAACTTTACTCAGTTTAGTCTAAATCTGAATAACCTGCTTTGAAAGTACATCATCCCTAGGTTTTTTATCGGGGAGGGGGTGTTTTTTTGCATAAATATCATGGATTACTTCTTCCTCGGTAATGATGATCAATAATGCTGAGCAAAGTTGTTAATCAAGTTTTTTTATTTTTTAATATTTTTGGTTATAAAAAATGAATAAATCAAGTGTTGCTGGGTATATGAATCCACTACGTTTAGAATTGATTGTTTTTCCAACTGAACAATGTAATTTTAGGTGTACGTATTGCTATGAAGATTTTGAAATTGGACAAATGAAAGATAGTACTGTTAATGCTATAAAAAAACTAATTTTGAATAGATTGCCTTCATTGAAATATTTTAAAATTTCATGGTTTGGCGGAGAGCCATTGTTGGCCAAAAAAATTGTAATTGAATTAAATGAATTTGCACAGAGAGAATGTGGAATTGCTGGGGTAATATTTAAGTCTGAAATGACTACAAATGCTTTTGCTTTAAATTTAAATACTTTTAATAATTTAGTAAAATTAGATGTTCTTCATTATCAAATTTCGCTAGACGGCGATGAGGAAGAGCATGATAAAACACGAAAGATGGCTTCTGGTCGCGGTTCGTTTAGTAAAATATGGAGTAATCTATTATCTATGCGAGAAAATGATGCTAAGTACCATATAAGATTAAGGTTGCATATTCATCATAATAATGTTGAAAGTATTAAATCACTACTTAAAAAAATAAACGCTGAGTTCGGTAATGATCCTCGTTTTACTATTGCTATGAAAGCAGTTGGAAACTGGGGTGGTACAACTGTTAAATCAATGTCTTTAATGAAAAGTGCTGATGAGGTTATTGATGATCTCAATGTACAACTTAAAAGAATGGGGTGGTTTTTAGCTAGACCTTCCCTTGAAACAAGTAATGTTTTTAGTCCTTGTTATGCAGCAAAGCCAAATTCATTTGTAATTAGAGCTGATGGTAAGTTGGGGAAATGCACTGTAGCCTTGAGTGATACTAGGAATAGTATAGGTCATATCAATGATGATGGGACATTGTTTATTGAAAATGAAAAGATGAGAACTTTTATGAGAGGGTTCCAAAGTCTAGATGAAAATGCATTGCATTGTCCTATGCATGATATGCCAAAAATTGATGATGTAAAAATTATAAAATTTGAAAAGAGGGTTGATGTCAATGTCGTGAGTACTTGATTT
>JBDKJX010000059.1:0-24904 GCA_039796405.1 Pseudomonadota bacterium | reverse complement strand
CTGTTGCTCTGTGCCGTACAACTGGATGAACTCAGGCAAAGACAAGCCTTTTTGCATCTGGATGCCATTGATGGGCATGATTCACCTCCGTAAAGCAGAACGTTCGTTCACTTTACGCCGCGCGAATAGCTAAATCAAGGGTTACTGAGCAAGAGACATAGTCAGGTTAATAAAAGTGCAGTGTAAAAATAACCAAGGCGTTGGTTTTTTTGGATGGCTACATTTGTATGATTTAAAAATTGATAAAACATTGCTCTGCGTTTTAAGTAAGCCATCGCACACCTGGTTTTCAGATACAGAGGCTATTCAAGAGCGTTTACAATTAGCTGTTGATTCTGCAGGATTGGGCATTTGGGAGTGGCAATTAGCCGATAATAAAATATTTTGGGATGAAGTGATGTATGCCTTATATGCATTAGATCCCACTTTATTTGAAATAAGCTATGCCAGCTGGTCGGCCTTGATTATTAATGATGATTTTTCTCAATTTGATGGTGCAATCCATGCGATGCTACAGGGGGGCGAGCCATTGCATGAAACGGTTAGAATTCGCCGCGCTGATGGTGAAATTCGTTATATATCGATGCATGGTAAATTAATTATTAATGAAGAGGATCAATCTGAGCGTGTTATTGGCGTTAATTTTGATATTACGCCATTAAAAGCTGCTGAAGCTTTATTAAGGGAGTCGGGAGAGCGATTCTCTTTGGCGGCACAAGCGGCACAAGCGGCACAAGAAGGCATTTGGGATTGGAACATGCAGACGGGTGAGGTTTGGTTCTCACCCCAGTGGAAAGCTAATTTTGGTTATCAAGATGATGAATTATCCAATAATTTAACTACATGGGACCAATTAATTGATTCTGAAGATAGAAAAAGCTTTTTACGTTTAACTCAAGAATATAACGAAGGTAAAGTGGCGCGCTTTGAATTGACTCTACGTTTTAAACATAAAGATGGGCACTGGGTAAGTGTGCGCAGCCGTGCTGTGCATTTGAAAAATGCGCAGGGAGAAGTGGTGCGGATGGTTGGTTCGCACGAAGATATTACCGAGATTTTAAAGCATGAAGCAGCGTTAGATGATAGCCGAAAACGAATGGATTTAACTATTCAGTGCGCGGGTTTGGGCGTGTGGGACTGGGATATTACGAGTGATGAAGTTTTATTTGGGGGTAAATGGGCAGAAATGCTGGGATATGACGATTCTGAAATTAAACCGCATATAGAAAGTTGGGCGTTGTTAGTTCATCCCGATGATTTTGCTGCAGCAAGTAAAATATTACAAGCTCACTTTGATGGCAAAGCGCCCGTTTATTCTGCCGAATTTAGAATGTTGGAAAAAAAAGGCAGTTGGCGGTGGATTTTGGGTGTAGGCAGGGTGAATGCATTTAATGAAGAAGGCAAACCTTTACGAATATTAGGTGTGAATATTGATATTCATGAAAGAAAAATGAATGAAGCTGCTTTGCAAGAGGCAACCGCAATGGCAGAGGCGGCTAATCGAGCCAAAAGTGAGTTTCTAGCCAATATGAGCCATGAAATTCGCACTCCATTGAATGCGGTACTTGGGTTTTCTTCATTAATGCGGACAGGAAATTTAGAGCCACAGCAACGTGATTTTGTAGATTCTATTCACACCGCTGGGAACGCTTTATTGTATTTAATTAATGATTTATTGGATTTTTCAAAAATTGAAGCTGGTAAGTTAGAGCTTGAGAATATTCAATTTGATTTTCGCCAAGTATGTGAAGAAGCTTTTGAGATGATTGCTCCAAAAGCAAATGAAAAAAAATTAGCTATTGCTTCTATTGTGCTGCCATCTGTACCTGAATGCTTGATAGGAGATCCTGGCCGAATCAGGCAAGTGTTACTTAATTTATTAAATAATGCCATTAAATTTACTGAGCAGGGCCAAGTGGTTATGCGCGTTTATGGAGAAGCCATTGGCGATGATAGGGTTAGTATTCGTCTAGAGGTGAAAGACAGTGGTGTGGGTATTTCTGATAAGGTCAAAAAAGGCTTATTTAGTTCATTTACTCAAGCGGATGCATCAACAACACGCAAATTTGGAGGCACGGGGTTGGGTTTATCCATCTGTAAAAAATTGATTGAGGCTATGGGTGGAAGGATTGGTGTTGATAGCGTAGAAGGAAAAGGTGCCTTATTTTGGTTTGAATTACAATTAGCGACTGGAAATGCACCAGCACCCATTAAAATAAATTGTTCTGATCGATCGGGTAAAGTGCTTGTTATTGATGCCTTTGCTGCTCATGCAGAAGCATTATGGATAATGCTAGGGCGGCTAGGCTTGGTGGCTGATTGTTATAATGATGTGCAGCGCGGTTTAGCTGCCTTAAATGCTGCTGATGCAAATTTTATGCTTGCAATTGTGGATAATCGATTTGAAAGTATGAGTTGTAATCAAATAGTTGATGTCATTCGATCGACTAAAAAATGGGCAGATCTCCCCGTGATTATTCTTTCAGATTGGAACTATTCTGATAATGCTCATTTAAAAGGATACGCTGATTCTTATTTAGCTAAGCCTGTGCAAGAGCGAGCATTGCGCCGCTGTATTGATGCAGCTTTAAATTTACCTAGAAAAGTGGTCGCACTTCAGCAGGATCTGTCCTTAAGCATTGAGTCTATTGCCGATTTAAACTTACATATTTTGGTGGCGGAAGATAATCCCATTAATCAAAAAGTAGCGGCGTTAATGCTGCAAAATTTGGGTTGTAGAGTTGATGTGGCTGCAAATGGATTAGAAGCACTCAATGCAGTGCAAAAAGGTAATTACGATCTAGTTTTTATGGATTGCCAAATGCCAGAGATGGATGGCTATACTGCGGTAGCTCATATTCGCTCGCTTGTAGGATCCCAATCCCAGGTGCCAATTGTGGCGTTAACCGCCAATGCATTTAAATCAGATAAAGATCGTTGTTTTGCCATTGGTATGAATGATTTTATTGCTAAGCCCATTAGTGTTGAGCATCTCATCCGCGTGCTCTCGATTTTTTTCCCAAACCAGCAAACGGGGCCAGCGGTGCTTGCCCAAAGTGGAGGAAGTATGTCTTTACCTATTGAAGCGACTGATGTTGAAAATGAGATGGCCAGCATTTATCAAACTTTTGAAGATTTGAAAAAAATGCTTGGCATGGATATGACCGATGAATTAATTCAATTGTTTTTGCCGACTTTAGACGAGTGTTTGGCTAATTTAGGTCCTGTGATTGAGTCGGGGAGTGGCGATGCGGTGGTGACCTGCGCACATAAATTAAAAGGGGCCGCGGCACAGATGGGCGCGCAATCTTTGGCTGATTTATGCAAAAAAGTAGAGCAAACGGGGCGCGATAAAACATTAGAAGACGCTTGGCCTTTTCATGCAAAAATTGTAGCTTTGGGTAGTGCCGTTGGGCAGCGGTTGCGGGATAAATAGCCTGTCCTCATCGTAGCTGGCTGCTGATCATGAGCCAAGATTGTTATAGGATGATTGGGTGGTTTTCGCCTGCAGTCATCAATGTTTTTATGATTTTGTTTTGTACGGCTGTTTAGTTATGCGGCGGCATTACAAACGGATTAAAGCGCTTTGTTTTATATGCGCTACTCCCCTTTTTTAAGTAGGTATCGTCGTGATCTTGCCCGCCTCCAGCCAGATTCGCTCATGGCTGCAATTAAAGCTGAATACTGCTAACAAAATAGCTGCCGGTGATTTAGGGGGAAACCCCTTGCCCAGTAGCCGTGCTGCTGCTGTTTTGATTCCTTTGGTGCTGCATCCTGCGGGTGTAAGTGTGTTGTTTACCGAGCGCGCTGCACACCTCTCTACCCATGCAGGGCAAGTGAGTTTTCCTGGGGGCGCGTTCGAAAAACAAGATATCGATCTAGTGGCCACCGCCTTGCGTGAAACCCAGGAAGAGACAGGCATTCCTATTGAGCGAGTTGAAGTGGTGGCAAGCTTGGCCGAGTATTTTACGATTAGCCGGTATAGGGTAACGCCAGTGGTGGGACTGCTTCAGCCGGGCTTTGAGATGGCACCAGACCCAGGAGAGGTGGCGGCGGTGTTTGAGCTGCCTTTGGAAGTGCTGCTCGATGTGCGCCGCTATGAGCGCAGGATGGTAGAGCGCAATGGTCAGCGTGGGTTTACCCATTTTTTGGAGCACGATGGGCGAGTGGTATGGGGCGCAACGGCGGGCATGCTGATGATGTTGGCTAAAAGTCTGGAATAAAATTAAGACCAACACGCAGCGGCTGGTGAGGGTCAGCGCTCAACTGTACTGCCCTTTTTGTATTGAGCGGAGCACCTATTTCTGCTGTTTCACAGTTTTCCAGTACAAAAAATAAAACGCTGGTTTTGTCTTTTGCCGTGCCGATTAAGTGCAGGCCATGCGTCTCTTTCAGTAAGCGGCCGACATAGATTAACAGCTGATACTCACAGGCTGCAATCCGGCCCATGCCAATTTTACTGACGTATTTCAGCATCCCCCCTAAGCCAGCAGTACTTACCTTAATGCAATGAGGATGGGGTAAATGGCTTTTATATTCCGATGGGTAATATTGCATTGTTGTTGTATTTCTGTTTGTTTTGTTGACGCCCCTTGACTTGCTTTCGTCATAAAGGCAATGATCAATGGCAGAAAGTGATTGATTTTTAACTATTAATTGCTTTCAAAGTAAAACGTAGGCAATAAGTAACCGGCCAAATATGGAGATAACGATGACAAAGCAAGCTCGATTGGTTTTTGTACTTGTAATGGGTTTAGGCCTTAGCCAAGCTGTCAATGCAGTTACTGTGAACCAGACTTACATCTATAAAACTGGCTCAGAAATCATCCAAGAAAAAGGCCGCTATGTAAAGCCAACCATTTATATCGACCAACGCGCTTGTGGCGAGCCTAGCCCAAATGCGATGGCATGCGGCCCAAGCATCATTAGCGTGGGTACACAGTTTTTACAGTCTCAGGAAACGCAGCACGGCAATTACGCCGCAAAAATGGTGTTGGCGCATGAGTGGGGGCATTCTATCCAGTTTGCCAAGGGTATTAACCTGCGCGCGCCTTACCAAGAGCTGCAGGCCGATTGCAACGGTGGTTCATTTATTCGCTTTGCCGTAAATAATCTTGGATATCAACCTTTCCTAGAGGCTGCGGTAAGTAGCGCACGGGCTGCCGCTGATTACAGTACGCATGGCACGCCAGCCCAGCGTGATGCGTTTACACGCTGGGGCTATGCTCAGGGCGATTTGCTGAAGTGTCTTAATAATTTGCCAAAATAATTAATTAAAATAATCTCCCTAATATCTGCTAGGTATTAGGGAGAATAGAGTGAGGCAAAATATGAAGAAACCAATTCTGCTGCTGATGCTGGTATTAGCTGGGATATCCATACTCTCTTTCTGGCAATCACCTGCTGCTTTTTTATCCAGTTTGGTTGCTGCTGTGAAATCACCGGCTCAGCCAAATCAGACCGCATCATTGTCTGAAACAACCTTACAAACAAAAGATAAAAACTTCAGTCAGTCGGCCATGTTGCAAGCTTCCCCTTTCGCTAAAAACAAAACTATTGATTTAAGTAGTGATGAGGTAAAAATAGATCCTCATTTAAATACCGACTTGAATACACCTGATAAGGAAATAATTAGTCATGAAGAAGCTGCCCGCCGTAAAAAAATGGAAGCTTTGGGTTATATGGTGCCCGCGGACTACTTGACTAAAGACTTGCAAAGCTTAAAGAAACTGGCTAAATCGGGGGATGCCTATGCTATGGTGCATTTGGGCGAAAAGTATTATTTCGAATTAAATAAAAACCCAGATAATCCTGATTATGATCCGCAAACAGACTATGCCAATCAGGCTAAAGCTACCTTTAAAGATGCTTTAGTTGCGGGTAATATCCGCTCAGCGGGCATTATTGCGGAGCTTTATTTACAAGAAAATAATAGGGTTGATGCCTACGCATGGCATCTTATTTCTGACCATCTGGGGGATAGCATCAGCGCCGATTGGTTTCGTACAACCAAAGCTTATACCGAAGCCAGTGATCAGTTAAAGCAGGAGGCTAAAGCCAAATTGCCAGTATTGATTGCGGAATTAGATGGCCGTAGCAAATCGGCTAATCGCGCACCAGTATTTAAGCCTTAATGGGTGATTCGGGAGTAGCTCAGATTTTTTTTTGCAGTACCCCTAGGTTTTACCCCAGCCTGATTCGCTTAAATAAAGCCCCTTTAAAGCGTATCAGACAGGCTGCAGATGCTTGCTTATTACCATTATTATTATCTAGGATAGAATTTTAAAAATGGGGCGGTTTTTGCTCGAACTTCCGAATTATTTATATTTTTATTGGTGATCAGAATAGCGGGCGTTTCCAGCAGAGCAGGGGGTTGTTTCTTTTCGAGTAATTCAAATAGGGTGAGCATGGCTTTTTGCCCCATTAAAAAAGGGTCTTGAATCACTGCACCATTTAGGCTGCCATCTTTTATTGCCTCATTGATTTTGTGGTTAAAGTCAAAGCCATAATGGCGTATTTTTCCTGCAAGGTTTTTTGCTTTAAGTGCTCGTACTGTACCCTCAGTGCTTGATTCATTTGGCGTGAAAATAAGATCGATATTTGGAATTCGGTCCAAAATAGCACTTGTGCTGGATTCGGCCGCTTGCATGGTAATACCAGCATATTGCGTATCGATTACCTCTGCATTGGGCAGCAGTTTATGGATATTTTCTAAAAACCCTTTTTCCCGCTCTGAGGTAGAGCCATGTTGTGGAGAGTATCGAAGCAGTAATATTTTTTTTGTCTGCGGGAAATCTTTAGCGGCCTGAGCCGCAGCAAGAGCGCCAGCTTCTTTATTATTGGTGCCTACATAGGGGATGTTATTTGACTCTGCCAGGGGAGAATCCACAATAACGACTTTAATACCCTTATTGATGGCTTCCCGAATGGGTTTATCGAGTTGTGCCGTAGAGTTGGGCGCTAAAATAATCCCTGAGTATTTTTGCTGAATATAAAAATTAATAATATGGGCCTGAGCATCAACACCATCTTCTTTGCTTGGCCCTCGCCAAACCATTTCAATATGTAAACTCTTCGCAGAGTCTTCAGCCCCACGCGCCATTTCTTTCCAAAAAACCTGTTCAGCCCCCTTAGGAATAAACACGACCTTATGCGGAGCCGCTATTGCATTGCATGTTAATTGGAGAGAAATCACAAATATGAAAAGATGCATTAATCGCATTTCTTACTCCACCAACATGCTTGTTTCTAGCAATATAGCTAATTGATCGTAGCTGGTGAAGTGGGCTGCTTGACGGTTTGAATTGATCGTAAGCGGTGCTGATTATTTTTTTTAATTAAAAAAGGCCACCCTTGCGGATGGCCTTTGCTTTAGGCATTTAAAAGCTTATTCGTAATCAGACATCGGCAAGCAAGCGCAAAATAAATTGCGATCGCCGTAGACGTTATCAGCACGGCCAACCGGTGGCCAGTATTTATTACGTTTTACGCTTTCTAGTGGAAATGCAGCTGCGCTTCGTGTATAGCCGTGTTCCCACGTTTCTGCTGTGAGTACTTCTACGGTATGCGGTGCGTTCACCAGCGGATTATCCGCTAGTGTCCATTCGCCGCTCACCACGCGATCGATTTCGCTGCGGATGGCGATCATGGCGTCGATAAAGCGATCGAGTTCTACTTTTGATTCGCTTTCGGTAGGTTCTACCATCAGTGTGCCCGGCACCGGGAAGCTCATGGTTGGCGCATGGAAGCCGTAATCCATCAGGCGCTTGGCCACATCTTCATTGCTGATGCCGCTAGCGTCTTTGAGTGGGCGCAGGTCCAGAATACATTCGTGGGCAACCAAGCCGTCGTGGCCGCTGTAAAGCACTGGGTAAAAAGGCGCGAGGCGTTTGGCGATGTAGTTGGCGTTCAGAATTGCCACTTCCGTTGCGCTTTTGAGGCCTTTTGCCCCCATCATGGCGATATACATCCATGAGATAGGCAAAATAGCTGCCGAGCCGTAAGGCGCCGCGCTCACTGCACCAATACCCTGCTCGCCTCGCACATAGCCGCTGCTTTGCTGATTCGGTAAGAATGGCACTAAGTGTGCTGCTACAGCGACCGGGCCAACACCAGGGCCGCCGCCGCCGTGAGGAATGCAGAATGTTTTGTGCAGGTTTAAGTGGCTGACATCGCCGCCAAATTGGCCAGGTGCGCACAGGCCCACCATGGCATTCATATTTGCACCGTCGATATACACTTGGCCGCCGTGGCCGTGCACGATTTCGCATACTTCTTTGACTGATTCTTCAAATACACCGTGTGTGCTTGGATAGGTGATCATAATCGCCGCGATATTTTGGCTGTGTTTATCGGCCTTGGTGCGTAAATCGGCCAGATCGATATTACCTGCTTCATCGCAAGCCACCACCACTACATCTAGGCCTGCCATCTGTGCAGAAGCGGGGTTAGTGCCGTGTGCAGAAGCCGGGATCAATACAATATTGCGCGCCGCATCGCTGCGTGATGCGTGGTAAGCCTTGATAATCAACAGGCCTGCGTATTCGCCTTGGCTGCCTGCGTTGGGCTGCAGGCTGACACCCGAGTAACCCGTTGCAGCGCACAGCATGGCTTCGAGCTGGGCAATCATTTCGCGGTAGCCCGCTGTTTGTGCATTCGGCGCAAACGGGTGGACATTGGCAAATTCTGGCCAAGTCACCGGCATCATTTCGCTGGCTGCGTTCAGCTTCATGGTGCAAGAGCCGAGCGGAATCATGGTGCGATCAAGGGCTAAATCTTTATCTGCCAAGCCACGCAGATAGCGCATCATCTCGGTTTCGGAGTGATAGCGATTAAAGGTTGGGTGAGTTAGAAAGTCTGACTGGCGTAACAGCTCACCCGGTAATGCGCCTGCGATTTCTGCATCTAATGCATCAACCGTCGGCAGGGCTTTACCGTCTGCAAATACATGCCACAACGTTGCGATGTCTTCGCGAGTACTGGTTTCATCCAGAGAAATGCCGACCGTGCTGGCATCGATATGGCGCAGATTCAGGCCTTGCTTATACGCCAATGCGTGTACTTGAGTGGCGTCTTTAACGCTAATTGTGAGCGTATCAAACCAGCTGTCGTTAATGACTTTTACATCTAGCTGCTTTAAGCCCGCTACTAGGATGCTAGTCAGGCGGTGTACGCGATGCGCGATGCGTTTTAAGCCTGCTGGGCCGTGGTAAACGGCGTACATGCTGGCCATCACGGCGAGCAATACTTGGGCGGTACAGATATTAGAAGTGGCTTTTTCGCGGCGGATATGTTGCTCGCGGGTTTGCAGGGCTAGGCGGTAAGCGCTCTTGCCTTGCGTATCAATGGTAATCCCCACCAAGCGGCCTGGCATAGAGCGCTTGAATGCATCACGGGTGGCTAAAAAGCCAGCGTGCGGGCCACCAAAGCCAAGCGGCACACCAAAGCGTTGGCTATTGCCAACTACAACATCGGCATCCCATTCGCCTGGCGGGGCCAGTAGTGTTAGTGCCAGTAAATCAGCGGCAACCACCACCAGCGTGCCTTTGGCATGTAAGTTGGCAACCAGCGCGCGGTAGTCAGAGACTTCACCGCTTACGCTTGGGTATTGTAGCAGCACGCCAAAGCCGTCCCCAGCTTCGCCAAGACCGGTGCGCACTTCAATACCCAGAGGTGCAGCGCGGGTAGCGATGACTTCGCGGGTTTGTGGCAGCACATCGGCGGCTACGTAGAAAATGGTCGATTTGCTTTTGCTCATGCGCATTAACAGCGTCATGGCTTCGGCCGCCGCCGTGCCTTCATCCAGCATCGATGCATTGGCAATGGCCATGCCCGTCATATCGCAAATCATTTGCTGGAAGTTAATAATCGCTTCCAAACGGCCTTGGCTGATTTCTGGTTGGTATGGTGTGTAAGCCGTATACCAAGCTGGATTTTCTAAAATATTGCGCAGAATCACGCTTGGCGTGTGGGTGCCGTAATAGCCCTGACCAATGAAATTCTTCTTCAGGATGTTTTTGCCTGCAATCGCTTTCAGCGTGGCTAAAGCTTCCGCTTCGCTTTTGGCTTGGGTGAATTCACCAAGCGGCAGCGCGTCTGCGCGGACAATCGCTGCAGGAACGATATTTTTAATCAGATCGGAGCGCGTAGCGTAGCCCAGCGTGGCCAACATCGCGGCTTCTTCCGCAGCGTTAGGGCCGATATGGCGGGCCACAAAAGCGGCGTGATCTTCAAGATGGCTAAGAGATGCAGTGGTCATGGCGGCAACCGTAAGTGTACGTGGGGCAGGTCAAAAAGATCTGTAGACACAGAGAACACGGAGAAAAGCAAAACGAGAACGGGGAGGAGGGCCAAGGTTTATAGGGTGTGAAACGACGAAGTCGTTACGCACCGAAAACGGTGCGCAAGAAAAGCGCCTTGCATACCCTATAAAAGCACTGTTTTCTCCGTGTGCTTTGTGTTCTTCCCGATCTCTGTGTCTACAGACGTTTTTATGTTTTATTAGCCGATGGCTTTTTTGTAATCGGTAGCGCTCAGCATGGCATCGAGGTCGGCTGTGTTGTCTGGGGTGATTTTGAATAACCAAGCGCCGTAAGCGTCGCTGTTGACTTGCTCTGGCGCGTTGGTTAAGTCGTCATTGCTTTCAACAATCACACCCGCCAGTGGCGCGTAGATATCGCTGGCGGCTTTAACCGACTCAACCACACCACAAGCATCGTTTTTAGCGTAGCGAGTGCCGGCTGCTGGCAATTCCAAAAACACGATATCGCCCAGTGCTTCTTGAGCATGGTTGGTAATGCCAATGGTGATGCTGCCATCCGCTTCAAGACGAAGCCATTCGTGGGTGTCAGTGAATTTCAAATTAGCTGGGATAGACATAAAAGTGCTCCGGTACGGGGTGTGTTGTTGTGTGCTATTTAAGGTCAAAAAGTTCTGTAGGCACGGAGAACACAAAGAAAATAAAGTGAGATCACAGAGAACATAAATTAAGTTTTTTTACGTCAAAGGTTTTCTCCGTGTGCTCTGTGTTCTCATCTTTTCTCTGTGTCTACAGATGCTAGGTTTTTATGAAAGCTGTGATTTACCGTTGCGTACAAAAGGCATTTTTACGACGCGGGCGGCGAGGTTTTTGTCGCGGATGGCTACATGTACGGTGTCGCCAATGGCAACGCCCAGCGGTAAACGCGCCATAGCGATGGATTGCTGCAGGCTAGGGGAGAACGTGCCGCTGGTGATTTCACCGTCACCCTGTTCGGTATGCACTACCTGATGGCCGCGCAGTACGCCGCCTTTGTCCAGCAGCAGCAAGCCAAGAAATTGTTGAGTTTGGCCTTGGGCGATGAGGGCTTCTTTACCTACGAAATCGCGCTCGGAAACGAGATCAATCGTCCAAGCCAGTGCCGCATTGAGCGGATTCACTGTTTCGTCCATGTCTTGGCCGTATAAATTCATGCCAGCTTCTAAACGCAGTGTGTCGCGTGCGCCAAGGCCACAAGGGCGAACGCCTGCGGCGATGAGTTGATTCCAAAAGGCTTCAATTTGAGTAGCAGGCAGTACCACTTCAAAGCCGTCTTCGCCGGTGTAACCGGTGCGGGCGATCATCACATCGCCAATTTGCGCAGCATTAAATGGCTTGAGGTCTGAGCTGGCGGCTTGAGTTTCTGGTAAAACTTGCCAAACTTTAGCGCGGGCATTCGGGCCTTGTACGGCCAGAATGGCTAAATCGTTACGTGAAGTAATGGTGAGGCCGGTATTCCAATCGGTATTAAGCTGCTGCATCCATGCGATGTCTTTGTCCGCAGTGCCCGCATTCACCACAAGGCGGAAGTAATCTTCGGCAAAGTAATAAACGATTAAATCGTCGATCACGGTGGCTTGTGGGTTGAGCAGGCAGGAGTAGAGTGCTTTGCCAGAAACTTTAAGCTTGGCCACATTGTTGGCAAGGGCGCGGGTCAAGAAGGCGCGAACTTGTTCGCCTTTGATATCCACTACACGCATATGGCTGACATCAAACATGCCTGCATCGGTGCGAACAGCGTGGTGTTCCTCGATTTGCGAGCCATAGTTTACAGGCATGTCCCAGCCGCCAAAATCGACCATACGGGCGTTGGCAATACGATGGGCAGCATTGAGTGGGGTAGTGTGAAGTTGGGCGGACATGGCGCTCTCGGGCATAGCGCTGCAAGCTGATTAGGCTTTTTAGATGCAGCGGCCCCTCTGTCCTTGGTACCTGAGAGATTCCAAAACGGCTCATGACGATCCGTTTTGTTAGCCCCTTCGGTGGGCGTTGTGCACGCCGCTCTCCAGAGTGTTGATGCCAAAGAGTCCTTTTGCCTGAGCGTTCGCGGGCGTTGCGCCTTCGGCGGTAACTGGGGTTTTCCCTAGCTACTCTCTCCTCTTTGGTCTTGGGAATTTAACCACTTGGGCTAATTTTGTCAATTTTACCTAGTAATAAAAAACGCCCACTTGAAACGGTGGGCGTTTGGCTTTTAGTGCTTAGGTCTTAAGTATGCCCAGGTGCAGAGTTCAGCAGATGGGTGTCTTTATTGTGTACCAAGCTTAGGTAGCGTTCGTATTGTTTTAACACGTCGGCAATCAGCTCTTGCTGAATCATATATTGCACATCGTAGCCTTGGCGGCCGTCTTCAAAGAAGGTGATGGGCACATAATGATGAGGACGGCTAGACATGGGTAGCGATGCATCACGCAGGGCAAAAGCAGGTACGGGTTGTTTTAATGGCCGCACACCGTACACAAAATTGCGCAGATTGGCTTGTGGCACAATCAAAGAAACAGCCTTATCTTCGCCTATTAGTATAGAGGCTTCTAAGCCTTTCTTTTGCAGCTCGGCTGCTACTTCTTTGAGTGCGGGTTCTACGCTTTTTGCAATAAATTTTTCAACATCGCTTAAGCGAGGCTCTTGCAGAATTTGCGCTAGACGTATGCGCCAGTGCTGGCCAGTCCAAAAGGTTGTGCCGGGTGAGAACTTCTGTGAGAAGTGTTCACGATCAGCAGCTAAACCTTTGCAGAGGCTAAAGCAAAGCAGCAGCATAATGGCAGTGAAAGGCAGGGCTGCAATTAAGGTAACGGCCTGCAATGCTTTTAAACCACCTGTTGTGAGTAGGATCGCTGCAGTCACGCCAAGTAAGACGGCCCAAAATAGGCACTGCCAAGCCGGTGATTTCTCTGCACCACGGGTTGCAATGGTATTGAGCACAAATGCACCTGAATCGGCCGAAGTGACAAAAAACACGGCAATCAGCAAGATGGCTATTGAAGAAGTCACCTTAGCCAGTGGCAGATATTCAAAGAATTTAAACAGCAAGGCATCCACATTACCTGCAGTTTGCGTTAAAGCGCCCGCAGCAGTATGCATATCCAGCCAGATGGCGGTGTTACCAAAAATAGTCATCCAAACCAGATTAAATAGCGCGGGAATCAGCATGACGCCGATGATAAATTCACGCAAGGTACGGCCACGGGAAATACGCGCAATAAACATCCCCACAAAAGGCGACCATGAAATCCACCAAGCCCAATAGAGCAGCGTCCAGCCACTAAACCAGCCTTCTTTTTGTGTTGGTTCATAGGTGTAAGAGCGGAAAGTGAGCTCAACAATGCTGGAAAAATAATGGCCAAGATTGTCACCAAAAGCCCCAAGTAGAAAGAGCGTTGGCCCAGCAAATAATACAAATAGCATCAGGATAATGGCGAGGCTGAGGTTTAGCTCGCTTAAGCGGCGCACGCCTTTATCTAAGCCTGATGCGGCCGAACAACCCGCCAAACCAATCACGACGGCAATTAAGCCGTACTTAAAGTCAAGCCCAGAAGTATCCCAGCCGGTAAGGGCGTTAATCCCCGCGCTTATTTGTAAAATGCCAAAGCCTAGGGTGGTGGCGATACCAAAAATGGTGCCACAAAGGGCAAATACATCGACGGCGTGTCCAATTGGACCGTTGATTCTGTCACGCAAAATGGGGTAGAGGCCGGAGCGGATCGTCAATGGCAGATTGTAGCGAAAGCCAAAATAAGCCAGCACTAGGCCCACTAGGCAGTAAATCGCCCAAGCATGAAAGCCCCAGTGAAAGAATGTCATATTCATCGCTTCACGGGCGGCAGCCATGGTGCTGCCTTCGGCCAGTGGCGGAGATAAATAATGCTGCATGGGCTCGCCCACGCCAAAATACATCAGGCCAATCCCCATGCCTGCGGCGAACAGCATGGCGACCCAAGAGGTGAAATTATACTCAGGCTTAGCATCGTCTGGGCCAAGGCGGATATTTCCGTATGGGCTGCAGGCGATAGCGATAAGGGTGATGATGAAAATGGCAACGGATATAATGTAGAACCAGCTGAAATTTTCCGAAATCCAAGCTTGACCATGCGAGAATATTTGTTCTGCGGCGGCGGGGTTGAGGGTACAAATGGCGAGTAAAACACCGATTAAAATCATGCTAGGTAGAAATACCGGCATGCTGAGGGTGTGATGAAAACGGGATGGAGTGGTGGTACTCATGCGTCTCCTATAATGGCCAAAATCCGTGGCCTTTTATGGGTGGGAAAGCGAATGTACGCAATATGCCCTTGTATTGAATGGGCTGTTGTCTTAAAACGTCGACTTTACTCTAGCAATAATTTCGATCTTTGTAATGTTGAATAATACAAATACGTGACTAAATCACATATTTCCTAAGTGGATGTTTCTTTTAAAGCTAGGGGAGTATGAGTGAGGAGTTGCTCCGCTAGAGCCCAAGCGCTATTTCTATCGGCAAGAAGAAATTCTTCGCCTAGTTGTTGGTAAAAACCAGAGCGGTGAATGAGGGACGTGGGTTGAATGCCCGCAGCACAAATAATCAACATACCCTGTTGCCGCTTAAGTAAATGTTGCAGGGTTTCTAGCGCTTCAAGCCCTGTGGTGTCCATATTTAGCAGTGGTGATAAATCTAAAACTAAGATTTTTGGCTGAGTTTTATGTGGATTGAGTAGTGCTTCTATTTTAGCAATTGAGCCAAAAAATAAAGAGCCTTGAATACTCCACGCTTCAATATTTTGATTACTTAAAGCCGTGGGTAATTCTAGTTTATTTAAGTGGGTAAGGCTGGATACACGGGTAATAAAAAACACACAGGCTAAAAGTAAGCCTACTTCCATTGCCACCGTTAAATCTACCACAACGGTAAGGGTAAAAGTAGCCAGTAAAATGGTTCGGTAATTCGCCGTAAAATGCTGTAAACGGCGAAACTCTTCCCATTCGCCCATATTCCATGCCACATATAATAAAATGGCAGCTAAAGTACTGAGGGGCACTAATTTAGCAAAAGGCGCGGCAATTGCCATAATGAGTAAAATTGATAAAGCGTGAACCATTCCTGCAATAGGGCTATTGGCACCACTATTAATATTTGTAACAGTGCGTGCAATCGTTCCGGTAGCACAAAATCCCCCAAATAAAGGGGCGACAAAATTGGCAATGCCTTGGGCCATTAATTCTTGATTGGGATTATGCCTGTCGTTAATCATGCTATCGGCAATGCGGGCGCAAAGCAGCGATTCAATCGCACCTAAAACGGCAATGGTTAATGCGGGCTGAATGATGGCTGCAAGCGAATGCCAGGTAAAATCGGGAAAGGTGGGGCTGGGTAAATGCGAAGGAATATCACCAAAACGGCTACCTATAGTGGCGATATGCAGTTCTGGCCATTGGGAAAGCAAAGTTCCTATGACTAGGGCTAATATGCTGCCAGGAATGCGCTGAAATCCTGATGGTAGATATTTATTAAGTATGGGCCAAATAATTAAAATGGCTAAAGAAAAAATGCCAATGGCAAGGGTGGCTAAATGAATTGTAGGGAGGGCATGGGCAAGCGCATTTATTTTTGAAAAAAACTCGGCAGGTAAATCTGTAATGGCTAAACCTAAAAAATCTTTTAGTTGTGATAGGGCAATAAGTACGGCAATACCATTGGTAAAGCCAATCACAATAGAAACGGGGATATGCCTAACCAAGGCGCCAAGGCCAAGTAGTCCTAATAGAAACATAAAAACGCCTGCTAGCATGGTGGCGAGTAATAAATTACCCACGCCGTATTGCTGCACGATGGCGTAAACCACCACAATAAATGCACCTGCAGGGCCACCAATTTGTACTTTTGAACCTCCTAATAAAGAAATTAAGAAGCCTGCAATAATTGCAGTACTTAAGCCAGCAGCTGGGGGAAGCCCGCTCGCAATCGCGAAAGCCATTGCCAAAGGTAGGGCCACAATCCCTACACAAATCCCCGCCGTAATATCGGCTTGTAATCTTTGCCTATCATAATTTTTTAAGATCTCAAGGGAGCGCGGCTGGAAGCTTATTAGCATGATGATGTGTATATCGAGCTAAAAGTTTATTATGGGTGCGATTTGGGTAAGTGGCATTAATTAAAATGCCTATAAACAAAATAAAGGGGAACTGCTTGCTGCTGCTCTTTAATGTTTATACATTTCTTGAGTTAATGATTAAACGCTGTAGAGCTAATTGCACACTGTACTTGATTGCGGCCAGCAGCTTTTGCGGCGTACATCGCTTGATCGGCCCGATTTAATAGATGGTCTAAGCTGCTGTCGTTGTCTTCTAGCATGGCCACACCCACGCTAATGGTGATACGGATTTTCTGCTCATGGTATTCAACCAAGGCTTGATTCTCTACCGCGATGCGTAATTTATTTCCCGCTAAAATAGCCTCTGCCTGTGTGGTGCCAGGGAGTAATAGCACAAACTCTTCACCACCCCAGCGGGCGAAACTATCGGATGCACGTAGCTCGGTGGTGCAAACGCGGCATAGCTCTTTTAGGGTTAGATCGCCTGCTAAATGCCCGTGTTGATCATTAACGTTTTTGAAGTGATCGATATCAATCAGCAAAATAGACAGCGGTTGCTGATAGCGGCGAGCATAAATCATGGCTTCATCACAGCGGCGTTGCCATTCACGCCGATTGGCAACGCCGGTTAGCTCGTCTGTGGTGACTAATTCTTCTAGGCGCTGATTAGCGGCGGCCAAGGCTTCGGTTCTGAGGGTGACTTCTGTTTCTAATTGCAGGTGGCTCTGGCTGAGTAGCTCTTGTAATAGCGCTAAGTAATGCAAAGTTAGCCCAATTGAAAATAGGAATAATTGTAAATTAAGAAAAGAAAGGGGGTAGCTGTTGGGGATAAAAAAAGGCCCAAGGTGATGGGTGGTTGCTATCATTGAAAAGGTAAACACAATCAGCAGTGCCACTGAGGTTCCTGCCAATCGAAATCGAATTGCAATCAAAAGCAAGATAGGCAGAATAAGCATCAGTAAATAGCTATAGAGCAGAAACCCTAGGGCAACGATCAAGATTAAAGCAAAAAAATAAGGGATGGCGGGGCGGATTCTATATTTGAAGGCGTTAGATTTCCAGCTGGCGTAAATCGGAGCGATGATAAATAGCCCCGCGGTGTCCCCCATGATGAGCATCAACATTTGCTGAATATTTTCGCGCCAATCCTGCATGCTAATAATGCTACCAAGGCTGAGCAAAATATGGGTGAAGGTCATGCTAAATAGGGCGGGTATAAAGCATATTTTTCCCCAAAAATAGGGGAGGTCGGTGGGTTTTTGTAATGGGGATCGATAATGCTTCGTAAGAAAATATTGCCAAGCTTTGGTGGCTATATACGCTTGCCACACATCGATAAGTGCCGTGCCGATACCTACAAGTAGCGATGTGATCAATGGGTAAGCATTGCTTGGGGGATTGATATAGTAATAGATGGGGGTGTTGAGGATAAAGCTCGCAAAAAAAATAAGAATAAATGCAGCAGGGCCAATTTCTAGCACCATAAATAAGCCGATACCTGCGGGCAGCCAAATAACAGCAAGATGGCCTAGGGATAAATGCGCTTGCTGAATATTAATAAACCCAATGCCCACATAGCTGATAAGCAGTATAAAGGCGATAAAATATCGCTCTGGGTTAAGAAATGTAAGTGCCTGCTTCATTACATTTTTTTCAAGGTTTGATCGTTTAGCTTATCGCATAATTAAGATATTTGTGAATAATTTACAAAAACATGAGCGTTGAATAAAAAAACGCGACGTTTATTGTAAATCGTTTTTTTTATAAAACATTGGATCAGTAAGGCTACGGATAAAAACGGCGGCCCTCAGGCCGCCGGTTCTGAGTTGCTACATCTGAGCGAATGAGTTACTCAGATTGCTTAAAAGATAGTGCGTCATTGTCAACATCAATGGTCAGTACATGCCCCGCGCTGACTTTCCCCTCTAGGATTGCCTTAGAGAGTGGATTTTCAATTTCAGTTTGAATGGCGCGTTTTAAGGGCCTTGCACCATAAACTGGATCAAATCCTGCTGCCGCAACCAAATCAAGCGCTGCATCGCTCACACTTAGCTCAATCTCCATATGGGCTAAACGTCCTTGCAAGCGATTAAGTTGAATGCGGGCAATATTTCTAATTGCCGCTTGATCTAGTGAATGAAATACCACCATTTCATCGATACGGTTTACAAATTCAGGCCTGAAATGGCTTTGAACCTCTGCTAATACTGCCATTTTAATGAGCTGATAATCCATGCCGGCCATGGCTTGAATTTGCGTGCTACCTAGATTACTGGTCATCACAATCACGGTGTTTCTAAAATCAACCGTGCGTCCTTGTCCATCAGTGAGCCGGCCATCGTCTAGCACCTGCAGCAGGATATTAAACACATCGGGATGCGCTTTTTCGACTTCGTCGAGCAAGATGACGCTATAGGGTTTGCGGCGAACGGCCTCGGTTAAGTAACCGCCTTCTTCATAACCTACATAGCCTGGAGGCGCGCCCACTAAACGGGACACGCTGTGTTTTTCCATAAATTCGCTCATATCGAGGCGAATTAAATGGTCGGGCAAATCAAATAAGAATTCTGCCAGCGCCTTGGTTAGCTCGGTTTTACCCACGCCGGTTGGGCCAAGAAATAAGAAGCTGCCGTAAGGGCGGTTAGGGTCTGAAAGCCCTGCGCGGGAGCGGCGAATGGCATCGGATACCAAGCGCACGGCCTCGGATTGCCCCACTACTTTTTGATGCAAGGCGTTTTCCATTGCCAGTAGTTTTTCACGCTCGCCTTGCAGCATACGGCTCACCGGAATACCGGTGGCACGGCTAACGACTTCGGCAATTTCTTCTGCGCCTACCTGCGTGCGCAGTAGTTTTAATTTGCCACCGCTGACTTCAGAGGCTTCGGCGGCTTTGAGTTTGGCTTCAAGCTGTGGCAATTGGCCGTATTGCAGCTCACTGGCTCTGTCCCATTCGCCCTGACGTTGGGCCGCATCCATCGCGACTTTTACTTTTTCAATTTCTTCCCGAATCGCTTGGCTACCGAGCACGCTGGCTTTTTCGGCTTTCCAGATTTCTTCTAAGTCTGAGTATTCTTTCTCTAAACGTGCACTTTCCTCTTCGATCAGGGAAAGGCGCTTTTTAGAGGCGTCGTCTTTCTCGCGTTTCACCGCTTCGCGTTCGATCTTGAGCTGAATAATGCGTCGATCTAGCTTGTCCATCACTTCGGGCTTGGAATCGATTTCCATTTTGATACGGGCGGCGGCTTCGTCGATCAGATCAATCGCTTTATCGGGCAAAAAGCGGTCGGTAATATAGCGGTGGCTCAGCTCGGCGGCGGCCACAATCGCAGGGTCGGTGATTTCTACCCCGTGATGGATTTCATATTTTTCTTGTAAGCCGCGCAAGATGGCGATAGTGGCCTCCACGCTGGGCTCGTTCACCAGTACTTTTTGGAAGCGGCGTTCTAATGCAGGGTCTTTTTCTACATATTTGCGGTATTCATCGAGTGTGGTTGCGCCGATGCAATGCAACTCGCCCCGCGCCAGCGCGGGTTTGAGCATATTGCCCGCATCCATCGAGCCTTCGGTTTTACCCGCGCCCACCAAGGTATGCAGCTCATCGATAAAGATAATGGTATTGCCTTCGTCTTTGGCTAGCTCATTGAGCACGGCTTTCAGGCGCTCTTCAAATTCGCCGCGGTATTTGGTGCCCGCCAGCAAAGACGCCAGATCGAGCACCAAGACGCGCTTGGATTTGAGCGATTCTGGCACTTCACCGTTTACAATCCGCTGGGCAAGGCCTTCTACAATCGCGGTTTTACCCACACCCGGCTCGCCAATCAATACTGGGTTGTTTTTAGTGCGGCGTTGCAGCACCTGCATGGCGCGGCGGATTTCATCGTCGCGGCCAATCACAGGGTCTAGCTTGCCGGCTTTGGCGCGCTCAGTCAGATCCATGCAGTATTTATCTAACGCTTCACGGTTTTGATCTGCTTCAGAGCTATCTACACTCTGCCCGCCACGCACCGCCTCAATCGCAGCGGTAACAGCCTCTTTATTCGCGCCGTTTTCTCTTAATAGGCGGCCTGTTTCGCCTTTGTCGGCGCTTAAAACCAGTAAGAATAAATCACTGGAGATAAACTGGTCATCACGTTTTAGCGCGGCTTTATCAGTTAGGTTGAGTAAATTACTTAATTCTTTAGAAACGCTGATATCACCATCGTTGCCGGACACTTTGGGTAGACGTTCAATGGCTGCGGTGAGGGCGTTTTTGAGTGGGTTGACATTCACGCCCGCCCGCGCCAGCAGGGCAGGCGTGCCAGAATCGACATCGGCGAGTAGAGCTGCCAAAACATGCTGGGGTTCGATATAAGGATTGTCATGAGCATTGGCACTGCTTTGCGCATCACCAATCGCTTGTTGAAATTTTGTGGTCAGTTTATCAAAGCGCATCTTGAACACCTCCTCGTATGAGTTCTTACTTTTAGAGATGGGGGTGAGGCAGGGGGGATTTCAAGTGCTAAAAGATGATTTGAATCATCTAAGGAGCAAATGTAGTTGGCCGAGGGGCTGGGCCCGCGCTGTAAGCATTGAGTCGGCCTTGGCCTAGAATGTTGATCAGGCCTTCAAACATCACGCTGCGGGTTGAATTAGCGGTGCATAAAAATAGTACATTAAAAACACGGTTAAATGCCGGCTGTTGGGTCATGGTTTTTATTTCTCTTTTATCTGATTTTTAATTTAAAACAGCTATACTCACGGGCTGTTTTTAGCCGTTTTTAAGCTTGGTATGGGCTTAGTGCTGATGAGGTGAGGGGGTATATTAACGAGCAAAGATGAAACAAAGCTTCATCTTTCTTGCATTGAGTATTTTTTATGGGGTAAAAATAATCGCTAATAAAAAACGGCTCATTAAGGAGCCGTTTTGGGGTTTAAGCCTAGGGCTTAATCAACAATGAGTTTGTTGTTTTGTAGTAGGTTTTTGACGATATCTGCATCTGTTGCACCGGTTAAGTCAACGCCTTGCAAAATAATGGTTTGGTCTTCTTTGCCGGCGTTGTAGCCAGCATTAAATTCCCCTGCGGTGCTGACGTGAATCACCGTGCTACCACCGGTTTTTTCAACGTGCAGATAGTTAAGTAGGTTGCCAATATCGTTACTGCCATGTGTTTCACCAATCAGCAAGTCACGCATATCCAGCTTATCGTTATTGCCTGTTGTAACGTTTTGATTAAAGTCCATTACCACATCAGTGGCGGTTTTTACCACGTTTACATTGGCGGCAATACCAAATTCATTAGCTGTGCCTGCTGCTGTAGCGCCTCGTGCAACGGCTTGATCACCTGGCATCCAGAGGAAGACATCGTCACCGGCATCGCCTCTGAGTACGTCATTGCCCGAGCCGCCACGCAGTACATCGTTACCAAGCCCGCCGCGTAAGGCATCGTTATCACTACCGCCATCAAGGTAATCATTGCCGGTATGGCCATAGAGCAGATCCACACCCGCTTGACCAAAGATGGCGTCATGCCCGCTGCCACCGTTGACCACGTCGGCCTTAGGATTGCTTACACCTACAGCGGCGCTAAACAGCTGAGTGCTGGAGTCTATTAAAGGGCCTAAATCCAGCGTCATTAGCTTATGGCCCAGAATATCTGCAAACTTGTAGCCTGTAGAATCGCTGTCCCCAGCATAAATCACATCATCGCCGCGGCCTGATTCAACATAATCGTTGCCGCCACCTGCATCAATGACCTGATCAATGGACTGGGTGTACTGTAAACGCTGGCCAGGATTTGGATTAGGTGCACCTGCAACAGAGCCACCGCCCAATTGCAGATCAATCACCGTGCCTTCTGTTTTCTCATTCGTCCACAGGTTGTTTGATTCACCAAACAGATCGCCAATCTGGTCATTAAATCTGGAGCCCATAATCACCACCGGATCGGTATGGCCCTGAATATTGATCGTGAGTGTAGCTGTAGATGTGCCGCCTTTACCATCAGATACGGTGTAGGTGAATTTTTCGCTTAAAGAGTCGCTGTCGTTAAGTGCATTGACACGCGGGTTGCTATTGTCCAGTGTGTAGCGATAGTTGCCGTCCAGATCGATCGTGAGTTGGCCAAATTGGCCGCTGATGGCTTTACCCACATTGGCGGCGATGTTGTTGATGGCCTGAACCACCAGCTTATCGCCATCTGCATCGGTATCGTTGCTCAGCACATTGCCGGTAATAGGATTCGCTGTGCTGTCTTCGCGAATATTTGCGCTATCGTCATTGGTGCTTGGCGCATCATTGGTGTTGGCGACTTGAATCGATACAAAGGCGTTGTTGGTTGCTGTTTCACCTGTGCTGTTTTCTACGCTCACCGCTTGCAGGCCAACCTTGTATTCACCAAAGAAATGAAGCGGTGGTCTGATTTGTAGATTGTTTAAATCCCAGCCTTTGAGATTTAAGGCTGAGCCATCGCTTAGCGCGTTAAAGGTATTTACTCCATCGAACACGGTGCTGCCTGCTTTAAGCTCGGTGAGTGAAAGGCTTTGCAGGCTTTCAGAGCCATCGGTATCGCTGAGTTTTGCCGCCAAGCCAAAGAGCTTGATAAAGCTATCTTCTTGCCCACTGATTCCTTGTGGATAGTAGCCGCCATCGCCTGTAGCCACCATATTACTGTGCAAGCCACCGGTGCTTTCTAGCTGAGCCAAATTGCTAAAGAGTGGGAAGTTGCTGGTATTAAAGTCGATGGCTTTTCCGCCATTGACGCTTACATTTAGATCCATCGCACCTACGTTGGATGCGTTGTAAACGATAAACTCAATGGTGTAGTAGCCTGATTTACTAGGTACAAATGGCGTAGCGGTAAATGTGCCATAGCCATCGTAAGGGCGATTCATTAGCTCTACGCCGCCAATTTTAAGGAGGGAAGTATCGTCAACATAGCCGCTGAACGTATAGTTTTTGCCTTCTTCTAAGTAAACTAAACCACTGACTCTGCAGGCAGAATCAGTAGCGATACCGCTTGGTGCAGATGCGCCATTATTTATGTACACATCGGCTGAGCTTACCAGTGTGGTGGTGGTTGGCGTTTTGCCTTCAAGCGCTGTTTCGATCAGCGTTGGCGTTCTGGCCGTGGTGGTGTTTAGATTGTCATTTGTGTCGGGTGCGTAGTACTGCTGGATTAAACCATTGCCTTTTGGTGGCGTAACGGTGGTTGTGGTGCCATTAACTATGCTGATCCCGCCAATCGAAATGACGGGCATATCGGCTACAGGCTTGATATCGACCACCATGCTGACTTTATCGCTGCTGGCGCTGCCATCATTCACTTGATAATCAAATTTGGCATAGTCCGATTTCTGATCGCCTGTGCCAGCTGTGTTAAAGCTATTGTTCCCCGATTCATTCGCATCCGGCACAAAGGTCAGCTTGCCCGCATCAATATCGGCCTTGCTGATGGTGAATTGGGCTGGGTTAGTAATGGTGAGCCCATTAAATTGCAATACCCCGTCCGCAGGAAGCGAGCTTAATTTGATCGACAGGCTACTTGCCGCTGTATCGCTATCGACGGCATTAAAGTCATTCCATTTAAATGCGTAAGCTGTGTCTTCGGAGCCGGTCACCGCGCCACCCGTGCTGCTTGGCGCATCGTTGGTGCCGATCACGGTGATGCTGACCTTGCCAGCCGTGCCATCCAAGCTGGCGACTGGCAGATCAAACTTAGCTTGCTCGCCTTCTTTCAAGGCTTGAACCGTGGCTCTGGCGTTGTCGATGTCGAACTTCCAATCGCCATTGGTTTGCAAGGTGAAGGTGCCGTAAGCGTTCTTCACGGTTTGCGGTGTGAAGCTAGCTTCACCAGCGTCTTTGTCTGTAACCGTCAGGTGGCCGCTTGCGGTGGTTTGCGCTGGCGTGTCTTCTTTGACGGTACCTGCACCGATATCGCCTTGGCCTTGACCAATCACAGCCGCATCGTTGGTACCAATCACGGTGATGCTGACCTTGCCTGCGGTGCCATCCAAGCTCGTCACTGGCAGATCAAACTTGATTTGCTCGCCTTCTTTCAAGGCTTGAACCGTGGCGCTGCTGTTGTCAATGTCGAACTTCCAATCACCATTGGCTTGCAGCGTGAAGGTGCCGTA
The DNA here is from genome assembly GCA_039796405.1 of Pseudomonadota bacterium. Taxonomy (GTDB): domain Bacteria; phylum Pseudomonadota; class Gammaproteobacteria; order Burkholderiales; family Chitinibacteraceae; genus Iodobacter. Next base: position 433 of record JBDKJX010000059.1, on the reverse strand, counting down.
AGCGTTCTTCACAGTTTGTGGTGTAAAGCTGGCTTGGCCCGCGTCTTTGTCCGTAATAGTCAGGTGGCCTTGCGCGGTTGATTGCGCTGCGGTGTCTTCTTTGACAGTACCTGCACCGATATCGCCTTGGCCTTGACCAATCACAGCCGCATCGTTGGTACCAATCACGGTGATGCTGACCTTGCCTGCGGTGCCATCCAAGCTTGTTACGGGCAGATCAAACTTGATTTGCTCGCCTTCTTTCAGCGCTTGAACCGTGGCGCTGCTGTTGTCAATGTCGAACTTCCAATCACCATTGGCTTGCAGGGTGAAAGTGCCGTAGGTGTTCTTCACAGTTTGCGGTGTGAAGCTGGCTTGGCCCGCGTCTTTGTCGGTGATCGTTAAATGGCCATTTGCGGTGGTTTGCGCTGGCGTGTCTTCTTTCACGATACCT
>JBDKJX010000058.1:0-26138 GCA_039796405.1 Pseudomonadota bacterium | reverse complement strand
TTTAGTAGAGTAGAGAGCAGGTTTTCACCTGCCCTCCCTCATCAAACCGTGCATGCGATTTTCCCGCACACGGCTTTCCGATGTTCTTCACATCAAGCATGCGCTGATTTCCAACCTGCTGCTGTCGGTAATGAATACAAACCATATCGCTCATTTAGCACCCGCCTTGGATAACGGAGCATGCTCGTTTTCCAATCGCTGACTTTGTGCCGTTTGCGAAGATGTATCCTTAGCCGTTCTTCTGAATGACGCTTCACTTTATAAAATTGCTTGGATGAATTCCGGTAATGGAAGTAACTCGACCAACCGCGTAATGCTTGATTTAAATCTCGCACCACCTCTTCAATTGGTCGCCATGTTTGGGTTCTTCCAGTAATTTCATTTAGTCGCGTCTTGATTTTCTCTACCGATTTAGCTGAGGCCTCAATATAGGGATAGCGAGTGCCTTTAGCGGATAGGTTCGTGCGCAAATCAAATCCCAGAAATAGAAATGACGCGGCTTTAGCATCAACAATTTTTGTCTTGCTTTCGTTAAGCGTCAATTCCAGCCGATCCAATATCCACTTCATATGCGCCAGCGGGCTTTGGGTCTCGCCACGGCAGAGCACTACAAAGTCATCGGCATACCGCACCAAGCTCGCTTGTAGTTTCTTCCCTATATTGTGGCGATGCCAGATTCTATCCAGTAGATGTAAGTAAAGGTTCGATAGCAACGGAGAAATCACCCCACCTTGCGGCGTGCCCTTGCGCTGCCCTTTTCCTCCACTGACCGTTGCCGCTTTTCCATTCTCACTTTTTCCAATAACCGGCGCTTTAAGCCATTGTTGAATCAAGGCCAGTACAGCCCCATCCACAATGCGCTCAGCTACCGTGGCCATCAGTTTAGCGTGAGGAATGCTGTCGAAATACTTCGACAAATCAGCATCGATGACCTGCGTTTTACCTTGCCACAAAGCTTCTGCAATGGCGTCTATTGCTTGATGTGCTGATTTCCTTGGGCGAAACCCATAGGAGTGCTCGCAAAAATCCGCCTCAAAGATAGGCTCCATCACCAGCTTGGTCGCCATCTGAACCACGCGATCTCGTATCGTCGGAATCCCGAGTGGACGCAAACTGCCATCCGCTTTGGGAATCATGACGCGCTTGATCGCCCCAGTCCGGTAGCTTTTATCTTGCAGTTCCTGACTAATTACCGACAAGTAGCAATCTACCCCTTCGCCGCTTTCTATGGCAGCAAAGTCAATCCCATCAACCCCAGGACTGCCCTTGTTTGCCTTGACCAGTCGCCACGCTAACTTGAGGATGTCAGCACAGTAAATCTTGTCGTAGAGTGCGTAGAAACGATAGTTTGGTTCCTGCTTGGCTTTGATGTACAGCTTCCTCTGTAGCGTCCTGATCTCATTCGGAGTGATTAGCAACATGGCAATCTCCTGATCCTCAGCTCTTCAGTTGCATGAACAAAGCAGGGTCCCTTCCCTCGACTGGGGTTATGTTGTCCCTCAGTCTCAAACGGTACTATGAACCCCTCCGACTTCCATCACGATACGCACTGATTTCGTTTCCTTATACCTTGTGCTTGGCAGTCTCCCTGCCACCGTGATGGATCTCCAGCACTGGGTAATTTAACTTCCAAAACATACCGCCCCTGTTACCCCGACAGCTCGCTGATGTGGCTTCCATTACCAGCACATCAGCACAACGGCCTTCCCTATACAGAGACGAGGTCGGCAACTGCAATGTTAACGAGGCTACTTCTAGGTTCACTTGCGTTACGGTCTGCCTCTTTGTCGTAAAGAACTCACGACCCTTGATTACTCAAACGCCGCTCTTTCGTACTACCGAGGCGCATGGACAATTCCTCGGGCGGGACTTTAACCCGCTAGCTAAATTACTGTTACTGCGAACTTCTGACCCCAGTTATTTTTTTTATTATTTTATTACATAATTATATTGGCTTGCTTACGTCAAAACCAGAAGCCCGCGACACGAATTATCAGGCGGAAGAAGAAGGAGGCAGGTAGAGGTGATTAATGACGGCTATGGGCGCACTTAAGGCAACTCTATCAACGTAAGGGACTTATCTCGTGGGTAAATAGTCTGCGTATGAGGTTTGCCACGATCAGCGATGGGCAGTGTAACCCAACACCCTTTTGCTTATACGTCAGATGTTGCACTGGTTTGTAAAAAGCTCTTCTGCTCACACTTCAGATTGATTTTCCTTTGCGCGCAAAACCACAATACCAGGTGCTTTCGATATATATTCCTGAAACGGTGAATCTACCACTTTAAGGTTTTTTTTACTTGAAGAAGCATGACGCAAAACCGGCCCTTTGGGGGTCTGAATAAAAAGCCCTGCATGAGTCACATCCAAACCAGAAAGCTTAGTGTAAATGCCAATGTAATCCCCTGTATGTAAGCGCCCTAACACCTGCTTATCCACAAAGTCAGAGGGGATATAAACGACTGATCTCTGAACCACAGGCAGCCCCAGTAAATACTTACCACCATCCTTTTTCCGATTAAGATTTTTCACTATCTTTACAGCATGAGGGCTTAATTGGCTAGTTACATCATCCGCCAGTTCGTTCTCAGAATGAGACCAATCTGTAAAAAAATGCCGTCTCGTTAGAAAATGCACATCCCCTTTAACATAACGGGTCTGAATTAGATTTTCAACAAAATCATCTTTATTTTTTGACATTCTTAATGCTTCTACATATTCCAAATAAGTAATGCAATCTAAACCTCTAAAATCCACAATCAATTTTTCTGGCTCAATGGCAGAACCCACTAGCATACCCCCTACATAAGGTACGCCTAAAAACTGCTGAGAAATCTGCGCATTCATTTCTCCTATATCATTAGCGTTTATTGCAGGTAACTCACTGATGATCGAATTCAACGTATCAAACGTCTGACTATCCACTTTTACAGCAGCATATTTTTCACCAATAGTGACGGCAGCTTCTTTTTTTATCTGTTTTCCTTCGGTTTTCAATTCAGTCACACATCCTGCCAGCGCTACAACAAGAAATGCCATTGTTATTCCATTCATTTTACCTCCAAGATAAATATATTTAACTCAGAAGGATGGTACACTACTGTATATTAATGATGATATAGGAATTTTTACATTATTAAAGCGAAAATATGCAATTTTACTTCACAATAATCACCTAAAATAAAAAAACCTTTTTAGCATAAAAGGGGTGATATTTAAATGCGTGGAATGAGCTGTCAATTAGCATGACTTGCTATTGCTATATTCGTAAATTGGACACTGAAAATGCCAAAATTGCTAAATCGTTGGTCCAGCTAACGGAAACGTATTGCAACTGGGGCTTTGGTCTTTGTTTTTTACATATGCGCAACGTAAAGCAAAAGTGTAGGAGCCATAAACGCGTTTACCGGATTTACTGTGATATAGAGTTAAATCTGCGAATAAAGCCTAAAAAGCGCTTAGCACGTGAAACGCCAGCGCCGTTAGCGGTACCACAAGAAAAAAATGAAACGTAGTCAATGGTACCCCCCCCCCATTTTCAAGCTCACTTAAAAGTAGAGTTCAGGCATGTAATGCCATTTTTTGTTTCGGGGTGATGCCGCCCAATCCCATATGCGGGCGTTCGTTATTGTATGTCCAAAGCCATTGCGTTGCAGTTTCTTGCACTTCAGCAAGGCTTGGGGAAGGTATGCCTTGTTTCAAGTTCAGTACATCAACAAACCATTCTTTTTTGGCTTTATCATAAGCTTCAATGCCCCCTCAGTTATCGGCACCGCAGATGACGGCACATAGCGTAATAAAGAAAATATCGCCCAATTGATAACGCGGTTTGCATCGTATACGTGGATCAAGAATGCTGGAAAAATGGGTGAAAATTGAGGCATTGGGGTTAGGCATATTAATAAAGATTGAGTTGATGGACTTGAATCACTGTATCAGGGCGATCAAGTGATCATTAATGCGATTGCCCTGATCAAGGTTACCAATATAGCCGCGCCCTACCCGCCCATGAGCTTGCTGCCTTTGCGCTTTCAAAGCTAGCCTTGCTGTCAGCCGATGCGGTAACACCTCATTAGCTTATCGTAAGCCACTGTGTAGCATAAGCCACTCCTCTACACGGAGTTTACGATCATGAATAAGCCATTGCTCGCAACGCTCTTTATCCTGATCGCCACCCCCACATGGGCCAAGCAGTCCGTTGCCACGGGGTATGGCGGTGCGGTTGCTACGATTTCTGATCCCGCCAGCCAAGCCGCGATGCGTATTTTAAATGCCGGCGGCAATGCCATTGATGCCGCTGTAGCCGCCGCAGCCACACTCGGGGTGACCGATCCTTTCAGCTGCGGCGTTGGTGGCGGTGGCTTTATGCTGATTTATTCAGCCAAAGACAAAAAAGTCATCACCATCGATTCCAGAGAAACCGCTCCCGCCTACTTTAGCCCGCAGGTTTTCCAGAAAAACGACAAGGGTATGGAGTGGGATGACGTCGTACCTACAGGGATTTCCGTTGGCGTACCCGGCACGGTGCGGGGCTGGCATGAGGCACTGTCGCGCTACGGCAGCATGGATCTGGCGCAGGTATTGCGGCCTGCGATTGCGGTGGCTGAAACCGGCTTTAAAGTAAGTCCTAATTTTTACCGGATTAACCAGCTGAACGAGGCCAAATTCGCCCGTTTTAGCTCCACCTCAGCACTGTATTTAAAAAATGGCAAAGCCCTGCCCATAGGCAGCACCTTTCGCAACCCAGACCTAGCCGCCACCTATCGCAGCTTGAGCAAGGGCGGCGTAAAAGCCTTTTACGAAGGCCCTTTAGCAGCGCAAATTGTACAAGCCGTCAACACCCCGCCTGTCGTCAACGGTGTTTCGGTGCTCACAGGGCAAATGACGCTAAACGATTTAAAAGATTACGAGGCCCGCCTGCGCCAACCCATTCACTCTACCTACCGCGGACTCGATCTCTACGGCATGGCCATGCCCTCATCGGGCGGCATTGCCATTGCCGAAGCACTCAATATCTTAGAAGGCTTCGATTTAAAATCCATGCCACGTGATCAGGTAGAGCACCTCTATCTAGAAGCAGCAAGGCTCGCCTTTGCCGATCGCAACGCCTATGTGGCCGATGGTGAATATACCGACGTACCCAAAAGCGGCTTGCTATCCAAAGCCTATGCCAGCGAGCGCGCCAAGCTCATCGATCTTAAGCAAACCCACGGCAAAGTAGCAGCAGGCGATCCATTCTTATACCAAGACGATCCATCCCGCCCATTGCGCCCTAAAGCCACCCTTGCCACCGAACCCGCCCACACCACCCACCTAACTGTAAGCGATAAGCAAGGCAACATTGTGGCTTACACTTTTACGATCGAAGACTGGGGTGGCAGCGGCATTGTTGTGCCAGGAAAAGGCTTTTTACTTAACAATGAAATGACCGATTTTGAATTCAGCGGCCCGCATCCAAACGTCCCTGAAGCAGGCAAACGCCCCCGCTCCAGCATGTCACCCACCCTCGCCTTTAAAAATGGTAAGCCTGTATTTAGCATCGGCTCCCCAGGCGGATCCACCATTATCACCACCGTCATACAAACCATCGTCAACCATATTGACCAAGGCATGCCACTAGGCGAAGCACTCGCCGCCCCACGCCTTAGCCAAAGAAACGGCGATAAAACCGAAGTAGAAACACTACTGAAATTTGTTGGCAGCCCACAGGCTAAAGCACTCGAGCAATACGGCCATCAATGGCAGGAAAAAGACGAAATCGGCGCAGCCAACGGCCTGCAATTTAACCCCGACGGCAGCACCACCGCAGTCAGCGAACCGCTGCGCCATGGAGGCGGGAGTGCGATAGTGCAGCGGAAGTAATGTTAGGTAAGAAGCAGGATATAAAACACTTTTTATTAAAAACACGAAAAACATAAAATACGCAGCAACACTAGGCCCCTTAACTTGGGCTAATCCAGCCCAAGTTAAGGCCGTCATACAAGAAAAGCAGGCTAAAACCGCAAGGATAAAGTAAACATATCGGAAAATTTTTGTAAGTTTTTGGATAAAAGTTTATTATTCCTACAGATTGATAGGGCGACTTAAGTTTTTCAACCCGCCAAGCTAAACTTCGTTCAAACGGAACCGAACACCCGCTTTTTAACCCCCTCATTAGGCACCCGCATTACATTTTACATAGCAAAGGTTTTAATACCTACTCACCACAATTTTATATGGAATGAAAATGAGTGAATTTTTACAATTAAATACCGTTCAGAAATTATGTAAAGGGGTTTTGGCACTGTCGATTGGTTTATTTGGTATTTTAGTGGCCAGCGGGAATGTACTGGACTATCAATCGAACTGGCAATTTGTTCAGCATGTATTGGCGATGGACAAGATGGAGTCTTGGTTTGAAGGGAGTGCATTACAACAGCGAGCTATTCATAATCCGACGCTGCAAACTGTATTTTATATTGGCATTATAATTGGCGAAGCAGTGTTTGGCTTGCTTTGCTCAATAGGCGGCCTACTGATTATATCCAGTACATTTAAGGGCAATACACAGCATTTAACGCTTGGAAAAATCAGTTTTACCTTGGGTGCATTAATGGCAATTTTGGTTTGGTACACGGGATTTGCGGTAATAGGCGGCGAATATTTTGCTATGTGGGCCAACAAATGGAACGAACAAATGAAAGCATATTATTTGATTAGCTTTATTTTGCTCAGCTTGATGTATATCTCACAAACGGAACAACAATAGCTGTATCCTAGCGAGGGCTGAGCTTGCGAAACCCTAGATCTATAATCCGAGTAAATCAGGCAGCGTTTTGCACTGCGCCAAGTATTAATTAAAAAAATCAACCCAAGTTAAATTAATGGCGGCCCCAAAAATCTATTAATAACGTTAAGCCATCGCTACCTTTTTTTGCTTTAACCGCGTCATCAATCGTTTGATTCCAGCTTGCGGAAGACAAAGCCAACATCTGTGATTTTGTAGGCAGGGCATAGCCCATATGCCAATCCGAAAAATTACGCTCATTAATTTTTTCATCGCATAAACAAATAATACCTTTGTGCCGTCGGCTGGCTTCAATCCGTGCATAGGTTTCACGCACCAAATACTCAGGCCCTTCAAGACATTGCATAAAATCACCGTCGTTATAAAGCAGCACCCCTGTTATGCCATTTTGATTGTTCTGCACAACAGCGCCAAGCAGCAGAGCCTCTAACTCTGCCTCATCCATCAAATGCGTTGCTGTACTTACATAAACCAAGGTTTGTAGATCCGCCATTTTTAACTGTCCTTACTCATATAAATAAACACATCGACGCTTATCTTCTCAAGGACAATAGTTTGCACTTGCTAAGGCTTTATTTATAGAAGATATTTTTCACTCCACACACAATGGATCAATATTTTTTACTAAACCAGCTTATTTTTAAGTGCTGTGGCATGGGCGGTGATAGTGCAATGAAATAGATGTCGTAAAGTAAGCGTCCTCCCCGCAATAATGCGAGAGGAAATTTTTGCATCAATTAAACAAGGCCGTTTCTTGGAGCACTGGGTGATTAATTAAAAAATAGATTTATTTTTAATACTAACCGCTCTACTTTCACTTTAATAGAGCATTAAATTTTAGAAAGGCCAGCAAGAATATTTACTCGTCACCTAACAACAGCTTCAATCATTGCCTTTCCTTACCCTAATCACTGTATTTATTAATACTCAGCACAATATTTAAAAAAATGGCAATATATTATCAGGCATAATAATTATTTTAGATTGAGTAAAAAAGCAAAAAGGAACACATTTATTTTTATTTTAGTATTAAGTACTAGAATGCCTGACAAAATCCTTTATGCCTATCCATTTAGGTCTTACATTTTATAGTGCGCTTGCCCTTCATTAACGGGATTAGACAAAATGAACCTTAATCAAGTCACTGTTCCTGCCATAGATATTGCGACTTCTGTGGTCTTTTACCAAAGCCTCGGGCTTGAACTGATTGTTAGCTCGCCGCACTATGCGCGCTTTGTTTGCCCCGAAGGAGGCGCTTCATTTTCGGTGCATTTAGCAGCAAGCCCATTACCTGCCGCCCACGCCATCATTTATTTTGAAACATCCAACCTAGACGAAAAAGCACTGCAGCTGCAGGCCGCTGGACTACGCTTTATCCAAGAGCCTAAAGACGAAACTTGGCTCTGGCGCGAGGCGCGCTTGCTTGATCCCGCAGGAAATATCATCTGCCTGTACTGGGCAGGTGAAAACCGGCTTAACCCACCGTGGCGTATTAAACCCTAATCATTGTCCCTAGCCCCAAAAAGCATACACCCCGCATAGATAAATAAAGCTTGGCCCACAGCTGGATGCTGTTTTGCATACATTTTGGAAATAAACTGCATGAAAATTTTGATTGAGCCCAATACCCGTTTATTTGTAGATATCGAAGGTACTGGCCTTGTAGCCGATGGCTCTGTAATGCGTGAAAAACCGACACTCATCCTGCTGCACGGTGGCCCTGGCTATGATCATGTCAGCTTTAAACCCTCATTTTCTCAACTCGCCGATATTGCCCAGATTGTTTATTACGATCACCGTGGTCATGGCCGTAGCGATCCACGCCCCAGCCATGAATTAACGCTAGATTACTTTGCGGATGATGTAGTACGGCTATGCGATGCGCTTGGCATCAGCAAACCTATCGTTTTAGGGCAATCTTTTGGGGGATTTGTAGCGCAGCACTATATTGCTAGGCACCCAGCCCACGCGTCCAAAGTTGTACTCTCTAGCACTGCTGCCACCCTGAGTTTGGCGCGCAAACTAGAAATGTTCCAGCGCCTAGGTGGCGTAGCAGCTCGCAACGCGGCAGAGCTGTTTTGGCTTTCGCCCAATGCATCAACTTGGCCCGAATACCAACGCCTATGCAAGCCGCTCTACACCCAAACCACCGCCGCCAATAACCATGCGGCGCAACGCGCTACTTTTAATCAAAATATTCTATTTAATTGGGCTAATTCCGAGCAACAAAATATGAATCTACTGCCTGGCCTCGCCCATGCACAATGCCCTGTGCTGGTGTTAGCCGGCGAGCTAGATCCTGTTTGCCCGCTAGCCGATGCCCAAGACATGGCCAAAGCTTTGCCGCCGCAATGGGTGCAACTGGCTACTTTCAAAGCCTGTGGGCACGGCGTATGGCGAGATGCCCCTGAAGCTGCCTTTGCACAGTTACGGCAATTTATTTTGGCCTAATCCTGCTTGGCCTTATCTTTTAATAAATGGAGTGAATAAGATGATGACACTGTATGCGTTTGGCCCCGCATTTGGCCTACCTGATATGAGCCCGTTTGTGACTAAGGCTGAGCTGCTGCTTAAAATGGCAAAGTGCGATTATCAAACGAATCGTCACGGCTATGCCAAAGCGCCTAAAGGCAAACTGCCTTATTTACAAGCAGACGATGCCTTAATTGATGATTCCACTTTAATTCGTTTTTATTTAGAACAAACTCAACAGATTGATTTTGATGCGGCGCTCAGCCCCAGTGAGCGGGGTATTGCTTGGGCATTTGAAAAAATGCTGGAAGAACATCTTTACTATATCTCGCTAAAAGATCGTTGGGGCAATGACGAAAACTTTGCCAAAGGCCCAAGCAAAATATTTAAACGAATTCCATGGCTCATTCGTGGGCTGGTTATTCATAAAGTACGCAAAAAAATGAATCGTAAATTGCAGATACAAGGCATTGCCCTGCATAAAGAAGTCGACATTATTAAATTAGCCAAGAAAGATCTTGATTCCCTGGCAGATTTTCTAGCTGATAAGCCCTATTTAATGGGCAATCAACCCTGCGCTGCCGATGCCTCGGTATATGCCTTTATGCGCAGTGCGCTTTGCCCCCTCTTTGATTCGGCTACTCACCAACACGCCATCAGTAAAGCCAATCTAGTTGCCTATTGCGATCGGATGACTAAAGAGTTTTACCCAGAAGCTCACACCTAATACCCAGCGGGCCGCCCGCTTTGGCGGCCCATCCTTAGCAGACTCCCCCATTTTTTTGCAAGTGGATTCCCCCTATGCAAACCTTATCTTGAACTGGTATATTAAATGCGCATTTAAAAAATAGAACGAGGGATACACCAATGCTTAACGCCAATAGCCGCGATTTAGTTCGCGCCACAGCGCCCATTCTCAAACAACACGGCATAGTGCTTACCACCCATTTTTATGCACGGATGTTTCAGCACAACCCAGAGCTCAAACAAATTTTTAACGCAGGCAATCAGCAATCTGGGGCACAACAGCAGGCTTTAGCGATGGCAGTAGCGGCTTACGCCGAGCATATTGATAATCCAAGCATACTGGCACCAGTGCTCACCCATATTGCCAATAAGCATATCAGCCTTGGGATTCGCCCAGAGCACTACCCCATTGTGGGCCACCATTTACTCGCCTCAATTAGCGAGGCATTAGGTGCGGCAGCAACGGATGAATTAATCGCCGCATGGGCGGCCGCCTACAAGCAATTAGCTGACGTGCTGATCGCCGAAGAAGCACAGCTATACGCCACGGCAGCGTTTAAACAAGGCGGCTGGACCGGCTGGCGAGGCTTTGTGGTGGCAAAAAGAGAAATAGAAAGTAGCGAAATTACCTCATTTTATTTACGCCCAGCCGATGGCGGCAGCGTGCCAGACTACGCGCCGGGGCAATATATTTCGGTCAGAATGTTTGTACCAGAATGGAATCTAATGCAGCCGCGCCAATATAGTTTGTCTGATGCGCCAGGCAACGATTACCTGCGAATTTCAGTAAAACGCGAGCAGACCGGCGATATCATTGGCCAAGTGTCTAATCTGCTGCACAGCACGGTGAATGTTGGCGATGTCATCGATCTGGCCCCGCCAGCGGGTGATTTTGTACTGCATCAAGACCGCAAAACCCCCGTAGTCTTGATTAGCGGAGGCGTGGGCATTACCCCAATGCTATCCATGCTAAAACATATCGTTAATACCAGCAGCGATCGAGCCGTGCGCTTTGTTCACGGCTGCCGCAATGCCGAAGTGCATGCTTTTAAAGGCGCAGTAAATCAGCTAGCCATTCAAGAATCCAACGTCGAAAAAGTGTTTTTTTATAGTGAGACTTGCCCAGATCTAAGCCACGACCATCTTGGCTATGTAGATCTGGTTAAAATTGCTGACTCAGCGATTTTACCGGACGCCGATTACTACCTCTGTGGGCCGCTGGCATTTATGCAAGCCCAAATCAAATCACTACACGCCATGGGTATTAGTAGCGATCGTATTCACGCCGAAGCTTTTGGAACGGGGGGCGTCGCTCAAACACCGAGCGCATAGACCACTCAGCTTACTTTATCCTGCCTGATACCAGATAAACCCATTATCTTTGAAGTGCAAAAAGGCAACCTTGGCTGCCTTTTTGCACTTCAACCCACACGTACAATCACAGGCTTTTACTCAATATCACTCGACCAGCCGTCTGGACGGACCAGCGCGTTTTCAAAGCGCGAATGCTGGCCAACAAATACCAGTGGAATCTTGCCCACGGGGCCGTTACGGTGCTTACCGATAATACATTCGGCAAGGCCTTTAAATTGGGTATCTGGGTTGTAGTATTCATCGCGGTACATAAACAAGATCAAATCCGCATCCTGCTCAATCGCACCGGATTCACGCAAATCCGACATCATTGGGCGCTTATCGGTGCGCTGTTCTACCGAACGGGAAAGCTGTGAAAGCGCGATAATTGGCACCTTCAGCTCTTTAGCCAGTGATTTCAAACCACGGGAAATTTCGCCCAGCTCAGTCGCGCGGTTTTGATCCTTTGCCCCTGCCCGCCCAGCCATCAGTTGCAAGTAATCGATCACAATTAGCCCAAGCTGGCCACCACATTGCCGCGCTAAACGTCGCGCCTTAGTACGAATATCCAAGGCAGTTAGTGAGCCGGTTTCTTCAATAAAAATCGGCGCTTCATTCATGCGGCCCACGGCGTGGGTGAGGCGCACCCAATCCTCATCTTCAAAACGGCCGGTTTTAAGCTTGTGCAGATCAATCCGCCCGATTGAGCCAACCATACGCATCCCCAGCTGGGTTGCGCCCATTTCCATAGAGAAAATCGCCACTGGCAGCTTAAGCTCAATCCCCACGTGCTCGGCAATATTCACTGAAAATGCCGTTTTACCCATAGAAGGGCGGCCAGCCACAATAATTAAATCGCCCGCCTGCATGCCCGAAGTCATGCGATCAAGGTCTAAAAACCCTGTTGCCACGCCGGTGACTTCGGATGGATTATCCTGCTGAAACAGATGATCAATCCGCTCAACAATTTCTTTTAAAATCGGTGGCATACCGATAAAACCCTTTTGCCCACGCGACGATTGCTCAGCAATCTGAAACACGGCCGATTCAGCTTGATCTAAAAGCTCCGACGCTTCACGCCCGCTAGGGCTATAAGCCGCATCAGCGATATCGGTGGCCACAGATGCAAGCTGACGCATCACCGATTTTTCGCGGACAATCTCACCATAACGGCGGATATTAGCGGCAGATGGGGTATTTTGCACCAAGGAGCCCAAATAGGCCAAACCGCCTACATAGGATAATTCTTCGTGGGTATCCAGCGCTTCGGCCACGGTAATCACATCGGCGGGGCGGCCCAGTTCAACCAGCTTAGCGATCACGGCAAAGATGCGCCTGTGATCATCGCGGTAAAAATCCGCCTCAAACAGGGTATCGGCAATTTTGTCGAAAGAGCTGTTATCCAGCATCAAACCACCCAATACAGATTGCTCAGCCTCAACCGAATGCGGCGGCATGCGAATGTTTTCAAGTTGCGTCATGGCGTGGTCAGGGTTACGATGCTCGGTCATTTTATCTATCTAATGTGGCGTGCTGGAAGCTCGGCATTTTACGCTATTCGCACTCTCAATGGCGAAATGCCACGCCACCTCGTAAAGCGCAGAAAATGTTATGCCGTCTATTCATAAAACAGTTTTAGTCACCCACTCCGCTGATCGCATGTTTAACTTGGTTGATCGCGTAGAGGATTACCCAAAATTTTTACCTTGGTGTGGCGGCGTTGTGGTGCATGAGCGCAGCGATACCCTTTTAGATGTCACGGTAAAAATTGAGTTTTTAAAGGTAACCTCGTTTTTCCGCACCCGCGACGTTAAATCCAAGCATCATATTGACATGCAATTTGTGGACGGGCCATTTAAAGCCCTGCACGGCGTATGGCGCTTTACCCCACTTATGGAAGACGCTTGCAAGGTAGAATTCGAACTGGATTATGAATTTTCTAGCCGCAGCTTAGAAATGATTATTGGCCCAGTATTTAATAAAATAACCAGCACCTTTGTTGATGCATTTATCAAACAGGCAGATAAGCAAGCATGAGTGCGTTAATCAAAGTTGAAGTGGTCTACGCCACCCCCGCCGTGCAAAAACTAATGGCGGTGCAAGTACCTGCAGGTAGCAACGCCGAAGCAGCCATTCGCGCTTCAGGGATTTTAGATTTCTTCCCTGAAATCGACCTTGGCGTGAACAAAATTGGTGTTTTTTCTAAAGCTTGTAAGCTTGATACTGTATTAAGAGCGCAAGATAGAGTCGAAATTTACCGCGCATTATTAGCCGATCCTAAGGAAATTCGCCGTCAACGTGCATTAGAAGGGAAAGTCACCAAAAAAGGAGGCACAGCGGTATAAGGGAGAAGAGATTTTTAGCGGATTGTAGATATTTGTGGTGCACAAGCAATGGCACATAGCCCTATAAATATAATTAAATAGTAAATAGCATCGATGCAAACTCATCATACCGCTAAACTTTTTTGCATTTTTTGAAGAATAGGCAAAGCATCACTAAAATTAAACTTCTCTAAAGCAATTCTAAATGCAGCAAATTCGGATGGATCAAATGCATCTGCCATTGAATCCCCGTATTTCCCCATGACCGTTAAAGCTTCTGCATCCATATCTTGCAACAAACGCTCTAACCAATTTAATAAATTCTGCAACTCTTTCTTTGGCATTCCTTTTGAAGATGGCGCTGGCGCATTAGCAAAAGGGTCTTCGCCATCGATATAATCTTTAACCTCACCCATTAATACAATGAGATGCTGATCTAAAATCAGCAAATCTTCTTTTACCTCGCCCAATCCACCACCATGAGAAATAACTTTTTCAATTCGCCCTGCGATATCAGAAACAGCTGTTCCACCTAAAGTCGCACTCAGCCCCTTTAAGGTGTGAGAAAAGCGCAATGCGGGCTCTAGCTCATTAGCCATTAAAGCCTGATGAATTCTTCTCACGCAATCTGCTTCACTACTACAAAATTGCTTAAGCATCCTTAAATATAAGGACGGATTATTGAGTACATAACCTAAGCCTACTTTTACATCTAGCTCTTTGCGTTCTATCGGCGGAGGGCTAGATTCTGAAACCGGCGCGGTAAGGGCGGCGGCAATAACGGGAATAGGGGCCGCAGTTGGCACGGCAACTAGGCGCGCTACTACCACGTCTGCAAGTACAGGAATGGGCGCTTCTATGCTGTTAGCACCATTAGGCTTGGTGGCACGCCAATGTTTTAAGCACTCAAAAAACTGAATAGGATCAATTGGCTTAGAAACGTGATCATTCATTCCTAAATCCAAACAACGCGCCCGCTCTTCCACCATGGCGTGGGCCGTCATAGCAATGAGTGGAATATGGTTATAACGCACATCGGCACGGATATGTTTTGATGCTTCATAACCATCCATAACCGGCATCTGCATATCCATCAAAATGGCATCAAAATAGTGGGCACCATGTAGCTCCAGTTTATCTAGAGCCTCTTTACCGTGATTCGCCACCACCACATCCACCCCCACCGTGGCGAGCAATTCCGTGGCAATTTGTTGGTTAATCGGGTTATCTTCAGTGAGCAATACACGCATACCATTTAAGCCTAACTCGACCTCATCTTTAGGCGCAGAGCGGGTATCTGCCACATCATCATGGGCATAAATGGAAACCAAACAATCTGTTAATGCCGAAGCATTGACTGGCTTCGTTAAAATAGCGCTGATATTTAGCGCTTGTGCCTGAATATAAATATCTTCACGATCAAACGCCGTCACAATCACTAAATTAGGAGCACGTTCATGTAGCGCTTCTTGAATTTTTTGCGCCGCTTGTGCGCCATCCATAATCGGCATTTGCCAATCAAGTAAAACCAAACCAAATGGATCTCCCCTTTGATTGGCGGCCATGCACAGCTCCACAGCGCCCTGCCCAGAGCCTACATGCTCAATCCTTACAGAAAAACGTTTTAATACTTCAATAATGGCTAAACGCGCGTGTTCATGATCATCCACGACCAACACACGCATATTATTAATTTCAGCGGGAATCGCACGTTTTCTAATTTCTTTGTGTTCAACACCGAACCAAGCCGTAAAAACAAATTGGCTACCTACACCACTTTCGCTTTCAGCCCAAATCCGCCCGCCCATTAACTCAACCAGCCTTTTGCTAATTGAAAGCCCTAGGCCCGTGCCCCCAAATTTACGCGTGGTACTGCTATCGGCCTGCGTAAACGGCATAAATAATTTACCCAGTTGCTCTTGGGTCATGCCAATACCCGTGTCTCTGATTCTGAATTCTAACTGAGTTTGCTCTTGGTTTTTTTCAACACAGTGAATGGTAATTTCAACCTCACCGGACTCGGTAAACTTCACTGCATTATTAACCAAATTAATCATAATTTGGCTCAGTCTTAAGGAATCACCCAATAAACATGGCGGAATATCCACCGGATGATGAATAACAAATTCCAGACCTTTTTCAAATACTTTTTGCGTGGTTACGGTACATACATTATTTAATACTGTTTCCAAATCAAAGGGGGCGAGCTCAATATTAAGCTTACCCGCTTCAATTTTAGAAAAATCCAAAATATCATTGATAATCCCCAGTAGTGATGTCCCTGCATGGTGGATTTTAGATAGATAATCACGCTGCTTAGCCGGCATTTCAGCTTTTAATGCCAAGTGCGATAAACCAATTACCGCATTCATAGGCGTACGAATTTCGTGGCTCATATTGGCCAAAAAACTTGATTTAACCGATGCGGCTTCTTCTGCTTTAGATTTAGCTAATTGTAATTCTTGCTCTACTATTTTACGCTGGCTGATATCGCGGGCAAATAAAGTGCCACTACAATGCCCATCCATATTTAATACCGTCATACCGACTTCAATGGGCAATAAACTGCCTGAGCGATTTCTGGCCAGTAATTCCCAAAAACGTGCGGTGGTAATGCGTGACGTGGCTTCGCTCAAACCACGCTCTAATACCAAAGGCAAATCACCATCGCCTTCAATATGAATCAAACTTTGTAACTTTAAACCGATCACTTCAGAAGGTGCAAACCCAAAGGTTAGCTCGGCAGCTCGATTCCAATCCGTCACACAGCACTCTTGATCTAATAAGATAACCGCAATCGGCGCGCCTTCAATAACCGCTTTTGATTGCATTTCACTTTGTTGCAAGGCCATTGAACGGCGATCCACTTCTTGCTCTAGCCCCTGTTTATGCGAGGCCAACTCTGCATTGCTTATCGTCAACACCGACATCAGCTCATCACGCGTTTGCTCACTAATGATGCTTTTAACCTGCAAAATAGCATCAAGATCTTGCCGATCAATTCTAAACAACAACACGACCTTACCATCCGATTGATTTTGCTGCACATCAAAAAATGCAGCAAGCGAATGCGTGACCAAGCCCCCTTCTGACTGCACCACAAAGCACAGCGACTCGCTTTCCATGCTTAACGATAAGAAATGAGTGACGGTTGATTGACGCACCAGTTGGCACAGGGAGTAAAACCCCGTCAGCAGGAAATCACTGCGCATTCGATTAAGATTTAGGCAGCCTAAAGCGCGGCGCAGTTTATCGCGAGCAATATAAACACTTTCTTCGGATCGCAGATCCAACACGCCAAGTTCAGTCATAATGTGCACTTTATCGCCAGACAAGTGGCATCGTCATAAAGCTTACCGAAACGGCTTAGCAAATTTGAAACCATCTGGTTCAAGGTATTTCTGCGTTCTAGCAAAATATCATCCGCAGCAATATGTTCCTGTATGCCATCCGTCGCCAATACAAACACATCGTCACTCCTAAAGCTAAAAGTCTCGATTCGGATACTGCGTAAAATAATGCCTAACGTGCCCGCCTGCGCGGGGAAGGTATAACAATCCTTGCCTAATTTACGCATCACAGTATTGCCTATGGTTATGCATTTAGCATTGCCATCATTACCTAAAAAAGCCATCGTAATGGCCGTTCCGCGTGATCCACGAATGTGCTCATGCAAGGATTTAAGCATGAGCGCAATATCTTCACTGCTGTTTTCTTCTAGCCACTGCTCACATAACCTAGCCAGCTCGTGCGCCTCTGGCCCATGCCCCAGTACATCCAGAATGCCAACCAGAACGCCATGTTCCATTTGCTTGATAAAAGTGCCATCGCCACATACCACTTCGCCAAAACACGGCCGCAAACAACGCGCATATTCAAAGTGCATGACTTAGTTTTTCCACTTACGAAACAAGACACGGGTCCCCATCTCTGCCGCTGAGCTAATCTCAAATTCATCCGCCAAACGACGAGTCCCAGGCAAACCCAGACCCAGTGTTCCTTTGGTACTGTAATGCTCAGACATGGCAAGTTCTAGGTTTTTTATTCCGGGCCCCCTATCCTCGGCAGTCACCTCAAGACCTTCGTGGTTTTTAATCACCACCCAAGAAAAAGACATCACGCCTTCTCCTGCGTATTTCACAATATTAGTGGCCAGCTCTGAAGCGCCTGTCGTAATTTCAGTAACGGCAACGGGTGAAAATCCGCACTGCTTGGCCAAGGTAAAGGTATAGGCCACCAGCATGGCTACATCTGCGTCGTTGCGAATGTTTCGCCAAACCGTGGCCATTTCCATACTAGATTTCATGTAGTAAATCCAATGCTTGTCGAATAGTCTGACAGCCACGCAGCGCAGATAAATCACTATCTAACGCCACCAAACCGGCAACCACACCCGGCCTAAAGCCGATAAAAACAGTTTTTGCCCCCATAATTTTTAGCATTTGAGTTAAATCAACCAAGGATGCAAACCCATCCACATCCAAAGCGTCTACTTCGGACAAATCCACCATCACCCCTTTCGCGGCCACTTTAGTCACCTGTTGCAATAATTTGCTTTGCAGCGCAATCATCGTAGAGGGCCGCAAATCACTCTGCACGCAGGCAAGTAAAGCATCTTCCACCACAGAAATAGCGACGCCTTCCCCCGATTCACGCTCATCCATTACCGCCCCCTAAGCCTCATCAAGCCGCTTCATCCTGATACCTACACTCTTAAAAGCTTGCTCTAGGGCATCACGCAGCGTGGCGTGCGTGGTCATCCCTTCAATATCAATCCCCAAATGCACAATCGTTTGCGCAATAGAAGGAGATACCCCTGATATCAGGCTAGAACAGCCCATCAACCGCGTGGCTTTGGTGATTTTAATTAAGTGATTTGCCACCCCAGAATCCACAATCGCCACACCCGATATATCCATAATAAAAACACGGGAACGGGTTTCAGCAATTTTCAACAAGATCGCCGCCATAATGTCTTGCGCCCGTTTGGAATCAATAATCCCTACCACAGGCAGCATTAAAATATCCTGCCAAATCATCGTGACCGGCGTGGACATCTCCATTAATGCGCGGCTTTGATCATTAATCCGCTCATTAATTAATCGGCTATACGTTTCCACTACAATGGTGGTATCTAGATGCAATAACTTTGTAATGGCCGCCACGGCCTTGCCGTACTCCTCACTAAACAAGCCACCGTCATATAGCTTTTTAGTAAACAGTACAAATGAATAATTCATACCTGCAAAATAGCTAGGCAGTGATAAGCCAATCCGCGCATGCGTTTCACCAAGGCGGCGACGATCTTCAAGATAGGCTTCATCTAAGTGAGCAGAAAAAAAGGTTTTCCAATAATTTAGCTGAGCACTTTGTGCACGCTTTTTAACCTCATCGTTAGCCATCAGTGTTTGGTACTCTGGCAGATCACGCATCCATTCATAAAAATGAGTAATGTATTCGGACATCCTTGGCACCACCAAGGCGCCATATTTACGCACCACTTCAAGATCTGCTTCGTCAATATCATGCAAGCGCATCACATCTTTAATCGATGTTTGGCTGGTATTTTCATGCATATTCATTCTCCTTTGCATTACTTAAAACTGACAAAAACCATGATTTTGAAAAAAACAGCCGCAAACAGTCAAAAGAAAATTTCTTAAAGCTGAACAACAAAAGACTGCTGTCTTTCTAGATAGCTAGACGAAAGGATTTTTGCAATGCATAAACTCAAACTTTCGAAGTTAAACAAAAATTAAAATAAAAAAAGAAAGCATTCAGAAAGAAAATACAGATAAAACCATCGAACTGTAAGTGTTCACACGGGCGACAAAAAAAAACCGCCTCAAATGGGCGGTTTTAAAAAAGTAAAGACGACTTACTACCTAGGAGCAAAAACGCTTAATACTGGCCTCAACGCTGCTGGTTTCGGATTTTCTTTGTGCCGACTCCATAAATTCAAGCTTGCCCTTTTCATTCACGCTAGAAAACTTTTTTGTGCCTTGTAAATAGCCTAATCGCGCCATGGCTTCTTTACAGGCTTTTTCATCCTTTTCGCCTTTGGCAACCGCGGGCACGCTCGCAGCTGCGGGGCTGCTCGCTTTAATCGCCACACCACTGGCAGCAGATGCCTCTTTACGTGCCCCAGCGATGGAACTCACCGGCAAATCTTTGGTCTTTACGATATCGGCGTTATTGCCCTTAGGGGGCTGGTCAGAATAATGCATGACGCCCGCATCATCTTTCCATTTGTAGATTTCTGCATTTGCCGCTCCCGTTAGCAACAAAGCAATTAACAATACGGTTTTCATTCGTTTTCCTTTGTTATTTTTTAAATCATTACCAATATATACGCCATTGAAATTAAAACATATTAGGCCTACTCATCAATTCTCTCTGGGCGCATAAAAAAGCACAGGATTTCCCATGAAAACTACCCCAACTGCCCGTCTTGTTGTGTTTGGCGAAGCGCTCACCGGTCTCATTCGTACAGGTGAAAACACCTGGCTTAGCCAAACTGGGGGTGCGGGCTGGAATATCGCGCGTGTTGCAGCACGCCTCGGCCTTCCCACCGGCTTTGCAGGTGCTATCTCCACTGATCTCTTTGGCGATGAGCTGTACCTACAATCTATCGCTGCCGGTTTAGATTTACGCTTTTTGCAGCGCAGTAATAAGAGCCCATTTTTAGCCATCGTGCACGAAACCCACCCGCCTGCCTATTTTTTTATCGGCAACGATAGTGCCGATTACGATTTTAAACCAGAACTACTGCCACAAGGCTGGAAAGATGGCGTAGAAATAGCACATTTTGGCTCACTCGGCTTAGTACGTGAGCCCTTGGGCACCCAGCTTTTAGAGCTGGCCGTTTCGCTCAAACAAGCGGGGGTTAAAATCAGCTACGATCCCAATTGGCGTAAGTTAATGGGCCCAGAATATCTAGCCCGCTTTGAAATTATGCTAGGACTGGCTGATTACGTAAAACTATCTGACGAAGACCTCCTCCACCTTATGCCCGATACCCCCATTGAAATTGCGCTTAATCAAGTGTGCATATGGGCCGGCCATGCCAGCATTCTGTATACACAAGGCGCAGAGGGGTTACAACTGATAGAAGAGGGCAGAAAGCAATTTGTCCCCGCAAACAAAGTCAATGTAATCGATACTGTGGGGGCTGGAGATGCCAGCATGGGTGGCTGGCTGACTAGTTTACTCACACAGCCGCAAGCTAGCTCGCATGAGCACGCCCGCTTTGCTGCAGCCAGTGCGGCAGTCACTTGCCAATACTCTGGCGCATTTGCCCCATCCCTTGCCGAAGTACAAAACCTGCTTAAGGAAAACGCATGAGTGCCATTTTTTTATGTGCATAGCTGGTGGCTCAATGACGATTTAGCATGGGATAGTATTTTCAGCAAAACACCCAACAAACCAAGCCTGGTGCAAGAAACCGGCATTATGCATATTGAAGCGCCTGATGGCCGCAGCAAGTTATTACTCCGCCTTAACGCCCCCTCTTTACCCGAGGCTTACCTTGCAAGCACAAAAATTCAATAGCCCCGCCGTTGCCGCCCATATTCAGAAAATCAGCAGCCAGATCAGCGATCTTGATTTACAAAAACTATTTAGCCAGTGTTACCCCAATACACTAGATACCACGGTGGTGTTTAAAACTGTAAACAAGCTACCTGATACCTTTGTCATTACCGGCGACATCCACGCCATGTGGCTAAGAGACAGCGCGGCGCAAGTTTCGCCCTATCTGGTGCATATGCAGCAAGACCCAGCGCTTACCGCCATGATTACTGGGCTAATCCGCCGCCACAGCGCCTGCATCTTGATCGATCCTTACGCCAATGCCTTTAATGATGGCCCCGGCCATAGCGAATGGATGAGCGACAATACCGACATGCTACCCGAGCTGCACGAGCGAAAATGGGAGCTGGATTCGCTGTGCTACGCCATTCGCCTTGCTTATGGGTTCTGGCAAAACAGCCCCGACCGTACCCCCTTTGATAGCCAGTGGCTGGCGGCCATGAAGCTAGCTGTGGCCACAATGCAAGTGGCCCCTACTCTTTTACCCGCAGCGGCAGTTGGCAGGCCGTACCCTACCTTGTGATGGCTGGGGCAATCCAACCAAACCAGTGGGGCTGATTGCATCGATGTTTAGGCCATCAGACGATGCCACCGTTTTTCCTTTTCTGGTGCCATCTAATTTCTTTGCTGTTGTTAGCCTGCGCCAGCTCTCTGATATGGTCAGCGCGCTATTTGGCGATAGCGCCTTTGCCAACCAATGAAGCGCTCACCGATGAAGTGGTCGTGGCCCTGCAACAATGTGCCATTGTTCAGCACCCTAAACATGGCGTAGTCTATGCCTTTGAGCTGGGCGGCTATGGCAGTGCACTGCTAATGGACGACGCCAATATCCCCTGCCTGTTATCGCAGCAGACGATCCGGTGTATATCCATACCCACCGCTTTGCCTTATCGACCTGACAACCCATGGTTTTTTAAGGGCGATCCATTTGAAGGCAATGGCAGCCCGCATACACTGGCCCCGATGATCTGGCCGATGTCCATCATCATGCGTGCCTTGACTAGCAATCAAGACGATGAAATCCACCACTCACTGCCTGCAAATGCTAAAAACCAGCCACGCCAACACATGGCTAATGCACGAATCTTTTGCGGCAGACCAGCCCGCCCGCTTTACCCGCAGCTGGTTTGCATGGGCTAACACCCTATTGGGTGAGCTGATCAGCAAGCTGGCAGAAAACCGCCCCCATTTATTACTAAAGAAGGATTGAGTCATGTTCCGTACACGAGAATTCTTACTAAAGCATATCCGCCATACCATGGCCTTTTATGACCCAATCTCGGTCGATCCTAATGGGGGCTTTTATCATTTTTATAGGGATGACGGCACGGTTTACGATAGTGAAACGCGCCATCTGGTTTCATCCACTCGCTTTGTTTTTAATAATGCAATGGCGTGGCTGCAGTTTGGTGACGCCCAATATCAAGCACGCGTCAGGCACGGCATAGATTTCATCCGCAAAGCGCACCTCAACCCACTCACTGGCGGCTACGCTTGGGAAGTTAAAAACGGCGAGATTCTGGACGCCACCAATCATTGTTATGGCCTAGCTTTTGTGATGCTGGCTTACAGCTGCGCCATTCAATGTGGCATGGATGAAGCAAACGCATGGCTTAGCGAGACTTTCGGCACCATGGAGCAGCATTTCTGGCTACCCGAATACGGCGTTTATGCCAGCGAAGCCAGTAGTGATTGGGTGCTCGATGATTATCGCGGCCAAAACGACAATATGCACGGCTGCGAAGCGATGCTGGCCGCCTTTGAAGCCACCGGCGAAGCGCGCTATTTAGACCGCGCCAAACTACTGGCCGACCACTTTACCCGCCGCCAAGCGGCCTTAACCGACGGGGCAATCTGGGAGCACTTTCGCACCGATTGGACTCCCAATCTGCAATACAATCGTGGCAATAAAACCAATATTTTTCGCCCTTGGGGCATCCAAACCGGCCACCAAACCGAGTGGGCCAAACTACTACTCATTTTAGACCGCCACGACCCACAGCCTTGGCACCTAGAGCGCGCCCGAGCGTTGTTTGAGACCGCCATGTCATCCGGCTGGGACGAAGCACACGGTGGGCTAGTCTACGGCTACGACTTGGACGGCGAGCCATACGATGAGGATAAATACTTCTGGGTGCAAGCCGAATCCCTCGCCGCCGCCGCCCTGCTGGCGGATCGCACTGGGGATGAAAAATACTGGCAAGCCTACGACAAAATCTGGGCCTACAGCTGGGCGCACTTCGTAGACCACCAACACGGCGCGTGGTACCGCGTGCTCAGCCCCGATAATAAAAAAATAGACGCCCACAAATCCCCCGCCGGTAAAACCGACTACCACACCATGGGCGCGTGTTATGAGGTTTTGAAGGTGGTTGATTAAGCGGTGGAATAAACTTAGGGCGCAATCGCCGCAGGCATTGCGCCGTTGAGTCACAGGCGGCTTATCATTCGAGCATTCGGCTTGCGTATTTACGACATCCATCGATCCACTTAGCTTGCCGTTCCGTATCCAATCGAATACACCCAATCAATGAAACATTCCAACAGCTCTGATGAATTCAATACTTGGCTGGCCTCTGTAAAAGACAAATTGGGCAAAGCCAAAATATTGCAACGCATACGCCGCGCCACGAATGGCACAATGGCGACGGTGAGTCGATTGGTGGCGGGGTATCCGAAATGAAGATCGATGATGGCCCAGGCTTCCGTGTTTACTTTACCCGGCGTGGTGCAGTGATTTATTTATTGCTACTAGGTGGTGATAAATCTGCACAATCACGCGACATTGAGCGTGCTAAGTTTATGGCCGCAAGCCTTGAGGAATAAATCATGACTACCTTTACCCCCTTTGATGTGGCAGATCATCTTGACGATGAAGAAACCATCAGTGCTTATTTATCTGAAGCACTTGCAGACCCTGATCCAGCCATGTTTTTACTTGCCATCAAAGACGTAGCTCGCGCCCGTGGCATGACGCAACTCGCTAAAGATTCTGGATTAGGTAGAGAAAGCTTATACAAAGCACTTGCACCGGACAGCAAGCCTCGTTACGAAACAATTATGAAACTCTTGCATGGGCTAGGCATTAAATTAAACGCCATACCTGCGGCATAAAACAATGGCGGCTAGATGGCCGCCATATGTTGTTTAGCTACTCTCTATTAAGGAGTTACCCTCCCCATCATTTCTCACGCAATATTTTGCATACTTATCCAATATTTTTCTTGCCAAGAAAATATTTAAATTTAATCCGCATCATTCACTTTTTAGCTTTGATATATTCATAATGCTCAATACAATTTGAAATACGTACAAGTAGCGCTTGAAAGCCTGAAAAATCAATACTAGCCTTTTTCGCCAAAACTACTTTTTTAGCAAAAACCTCTTTCCCATATTCTGTTTTAGAATCATTTTTCCTGCTGAATTTCTTACCAGAAACAATTTCACCTAACGTTTCTTTAGTGAATAAATCTTCAATATCTGTATTCTCATCATCTGCCCCCCTTGGCGTAAACACCACATAGAGATTGTGAATTACATGTACAAAATCTGCCTTACGCAAATCCTTAACTGCTAAGGTTTCTGGGTATAGTTGTTTAACCTTATTATTTACAAGGTAAGAACAAATATCTTTAGGGCCATCATCATTATCTAAAACAATAATTACAGGGCTACCTGGAATTGGTGCCTTATAAAACTTGAAGTGATTATCAAAGCTCTCGATAAAAAATTTAAGATACGAAGCACCTCCGAAAAGCTGGAGTAAAAAACGTGTCCGCCGAGTGTAATTAAGAAATGATACAGACAACTTGTATGACTCAGTTGCTGTCTTCTGCTTAGCCAATCTCGGATAAAATGCTGAAAGTCGGCTAATTGCCGACTTTAGATAGACATTATCTGTTTTTCCTTCACAAAGAATGGTCGGCTGTTGATTCCCATAGAACCACCGATAATAGAGAAAGCGGCTGAAAGTGCGCTCTCTCCCGCTCAATAACTTGTCGGTATCGCTGCCATATTTAGCAAGGATATATTCAGGACTCAAAGGAGGCTTTTGACGCAGACGATTGTAAAAATCGACTTGATCAATGAAATTTAACTGCCCTTCAAGCTCAAACAAATTTCCTGGCACTAAAGTGCCGTTTATATTTTTAGTAAAAATTCCACTTTTAAAGAGGGAATGGCACTGAGATTTAACAGTACGCCAATATTCACTTTTAATATTTGGCTTTTTGTTTACTACTAGCCCAGTAACATCTTGACGAGAATCTTTGTATTGAATTCGTGTCTTATTATTATTTAACTCAAAGCCAGCCCGTCGAATTTCATTCTTGAGTCTCTGGCCGGGGAAATATCCTTCCTCCGTTTCGGCCATCAAACGCGCGGGAAAGATCTTCTCACGAGTTGAAAAGGTGATGTCATCCGCGTACCTAGAGT
Organism: Pseudomonadota bacterium; assembly: GCA_039796405.1. Lineage (GTDB taxonomy): Bacteria > Pseudomonadota > Gammaproteobacteria > Burkholderiales > Chitinibacteraceae > Iodobacter. The sequence continues at coordinate 430 of JBDKJX010000058.1, read as the reverse complement.
AGGTGCAGGAGCTAGTTTTAGCCAACGAAGCTAGCCTAATATCTAATGAGTGTGTAATTAGATTGGTAATAACCGGAGAGCAGGGGCTACCTTGAGGAAGCTTGTTATCATAACAGGCAATTTGAGCAATGACAGTTGCGATATTTGGATCTAATTGGAAATTATTATTTGCTATAAAAAAACCTCTAACACGTCCAAAATTGAAGCTATCAAAGAAATCCTTCAAATCCACATTCAATACATTTTTTTTATGCAAATGCATCATTGCGTTCGTGATAATTGAACGCTTACGCACAAAGCCATGTGAATCACACCGGGTTTCGCGGAGGCTCCAATTCTTGAGAGAATGGCGCCATGAAGAAATCAACTCACTTTTCCCCCGAAGTCCGTGAACGAGCAGTTCGCATGGTCATTGAACACCTTGCTGAAT
>JBDKJX010000057.1:0-26232 GCA_039796405.1 Pseudomonadota bacterium | reverse complement strand
TCAGCAAGGTGTTCAATGACCATGCGAACTGCTCGTTCACGGACTTCGGGGGAAAAGTGAGTTGATTTCTTCATGGCGCCATTCTCTCAAGAATTGGAGCCTCCGCGAAACCCGGTGCGATTCACTATTTTTAATTCGACCATGTACTTAAGGTGTGACTGGTATGACAGCACCGCTTTCGCTTGGGTATTGTAGCTATTACAGTCGATTCATTAGCGATATGGCCACGGCTTGGCAATTCGCACCAGAAAAGGAGCCGGGGACCCTGGAGGTTTACATGCCAGTACGGGGCCTAAGACTCGCAGTTTCATTTTAGTGGCGGCCCTATGAAGTAAGTGAAATATGCAGGCAGGTGAAATATGAAGTCATACCTTAAGTACATGTTCAAACTTAAAATAGTAATAGGCTATCTGTCTGGCGGTGAGACTATGCCCGATCCATCTGACAGGCCTGCCTTCTGGCCTTGCTTGATGCCATAGACCTCCGCTATCAATCTGCCGCCTCTAAAGCCTTAAACACCCGTATTCACAAATTCAGCACGGTCATATTCCTGCAAGCCCTCAGCAGCGCGATTTGAGGGAGGAATATCCCCTGAAAATGGATTGTTGGTATGTGGATTTGATACCAACAAATATACCAACAATGGTGGCCGGCTTTGTTGGTACTTGGGCGAACGACGGCGAACGTAAAAAACCCCCGAAAGCTAGGCTATTCGGGGGTTTTAGGTCTTTAGCGAACTGCTAAAAACGGGTATCTGGTGGTATGGCGGGACTCGAAAATGCCCTTGTATGTGGCATATTTTATGGATTTATTGTTTGTTGTTTTATAAATGGGGGCATAAATGGGGGCTTATTTGTGTCGCGCTATGACTGTTTTTATGTTTCTCAATAAATGGCTATTATGAATGTAATGTGGGCATAACCATTTATCTGAAAGCTTTCCTTTTATGGGAGGGGTATCGCTTACCAAACAAAAAAAATATGTAAATTCAGAATTAAAATAGCTCTTGTCGTTAGCGATTACGGCTACAAATAAGTAAAGTCGAGCCGTTACGTTGGGGGTGAATATGTTTGAAGAGAAAATGGTTGTAGATATTTTATCGGATACTTCCGAAGAATTAAAAATAAAAGGAAATAATGGGGTTGAATACGTCTATTACCCTCCTTTGTTTCGGACAATGTATGTTCGAGTCGTGACGATTCAACATGTATATTCACAATCTGATTGTAATATAACTTCAATATATGGGGAATCTGAAAATAAAGGAGAATTATCTGAACTGTCTTGTTATTTAGCCGGTGTCGTTGAGCTTGAAGACCTTTCTATTGCGCTGATGGGGGATCCAGATAGTTCTACTCGTCGGTTATCACTTATTCTTCGTCCTATTGATAATAACTTTGATAAATCCAAGAAGTTTATGGCATTAGAAGCAGATCAGTCTGTATCTACATCACATGTGTTTCTTGGTTTTAATCGGCGCGATTGGGAGATTGGTAACACGGATGAATGGTATTTAGAGTGCTATCTACCTAAAGCTAGCTTTGATGCAATATCTGCAGCTATTTCGTCAAAAACGCTCAGTAGTATGAATATCGGTATTAAGTTAAAAAACATATATATTGATTGTTGCTCTTGGGAGCCTGTTTCTGAATCTGCTAATTGGTTTTTACGTCCTAATAAAGAAGATGGAACAATAGACCAACCTGAATCTGCTTATGGTGAAGTTAGTGGGTTGAATTTTAGACTATTAAATATGAGTTTATCGAATAAAATTGAAATAGATTATTTAGGGAAACTTGATGAGCCGGATATTAACCCAATCCCTGATTTAGATAGAAGGCTGGAAGCGCTTATTTTTTATTTTTCACGTTTAGAGCGTATATTGAAATGGATTGGAGGTGCTATTGCGCTGTGTTTTATTCTTATTACGTTTAAATATGTTTTTTAGTTTTTATTAAAATAACAAAATGCCTCGCGCGCGTATGTGTCGGATATTTCCGGCTATGACTTTGGCCGTGGTGCGGACTCCCCTAAAATTAAGCGCTCTAGCACTCTGCCCGTACATTCATTGGGCCTGCGCTCCTTTATTAAAAGCGCGGATAGTTCCGCCGAAACCATCGCTCCTAATCTAATAAATCCTGCATCATGCATCTTTTGCCTGTAACGTTGGATTGCTTTACTTTGTTGCTGATCCATCTAATTAGCTCCTTTATATTCGAGTATTAATGGCCGATAAGTGATTGAATTTTAATGTGTTATTTTATTCCTAGGCAAGGAGGAACCCGCCGAGGCGGGTTAAGAGAGGGGATTTACTGAACTACCCAAGCTATATGCCCACTTGAACACTTGTATTCATATAGCATCTTGCCCATTTCAGTTTTTGTTTTTCCCGTAAAGTACATGTTTTGTTCGTCAATCGGGCAAGACACACCTGTTGCGTATGCCACTGCGGCCACTGCTACGATGACAACAGCCAAGAGGGGCTTAAGTATTTTTTGCATCATATTCACCATTGAATAGGCTGAGAATGTATCAATATAAGCAAGGAATTAAGCTAGGTATTGTCAGGAAGATAAAGGGTGGTTAATAAATATCTAAATGGGATTGGGCTTTGAAATTGCGTGCGTCTCGCGCGTACTGTTCGCAATACTCTCTTTTACGGCCTCGGAAAATTCTTTGCGCGCGCATATTGTTCCCGAAAGTGCTGGCGCTTTCTTTTCATCTTGTCCTCGCGCGCGTATTTGTCTAAGCAGATTACCAGCCCATTAGTAGCAGTACATTTACTAGCGCTGTCACATCAAGCTTTACTCCATAATGCTGAACCAGCGGATTACCCCGCTTCGTGGGGTGTTGGCGGCTTGTATTTCGGCCAAGATGTCGGCTTTGTGTTGGATAATGAGTTGGCGAAGATCATTTGTAAGTTTTTTCGACGGGATTACACTTAGTGTGTTTCCGTCGTTTTTAATGTTCACGCTTAAACCGGCCTTCGATAAAACAGAGAGAGTTTTTCTCATGATTTAAAACTCCTCAGCTTCAGAAAGATCGGACAACCACTCTTCATTGCTTTGAAGTCTGGTGTTTATATTTCGCGCATTGCTGCTTGTGGGGGAAGCTCCTGCTAGAGTGCTAGAACCCTTATGGATATTGGGCGATAGCGTTTTTTCTTCTGCTAGGATTTCTAAATCGTCGGAAGCTCTAGCATGTATAAAGCCTCTGCAAACCTCGTCGTTATTGGCGTCTAGCGTTCTAGCAGGAGAAACCGCAGAAATAGACGTTATTAGTGTATTAGACGTAGTTTCATCTTTCTTTTGCACTGGTATGCCTGAAAAAAGTTTTAAATTGACGTCTTGTGCCTCTACCACTAAATACCTAGAAAACGCCTCTGATAATTGCGGTAATTCATAGCCTCGCTTGTTTCCTTCGCCACTAATCCACAGTTGTTTCGGCTTAATTCCAAACTCTTTTAGTCGGTTACATAGTTGCTTTGCTGAAAGCTCACGCCCACGATTGTAAGTTTTCCATGATGATTCGTCGTCATTACATAGCTCTGCCAGCAATTGCGCGGTGTGCAATTTGTCGGTCTTCCGGTGCTCAAATGCCGCTTGAATGTCGGTTAATAATTCTTGATTAATGCTTGGGGTTGTATCGACCGCACCGGCGATATAATGGGCGGCATGGCGTGACCACAGGGGCCAGACACCGCCAGCAATATCTGCAATGGCTACTAACCCTTCCCAGTTATCAGCCGCGCGATTATCAAGCCCGAACGGCTCCGGTACGGTCACTGCAAAGGTGTCGCCAATGTCTTGAGCTAATCTCATCAATTTGCTGCGGGTGTCGATAAAGTAGCGTTCTGAATCACGGCGTAATGGTGCGACTGTTTCGGTTTTTAGTTTGCGGCGTAGATTAAAAATAATGGAGCGGCTGACGAGCGAGTCAGTCAGACTTTTGGCGGAAATACCTGACAAAGCTTTAGGGCACCATGTCGAAAACGCTTTAGGCTCAAAATCATCCCCCACGGTACGCAATACAAAGGCATTGCGGCGGGTATGGCCTGAATTGATAACGCCCACCAGTTCGGGGTTGTCACGCATAAAGGTATCTACTTCATCAATAAACAGCGTAGGCGTCCATTTATCAATAGCGCGAAACATCGCTGCAGCGGATACGCTTGCAACTGGCAACGGCTTAAAGCACAGGTGAGAAAGCGCCTCTAATAGTACTGATTTTCCGCAACCTTTCTCAGGTGCGCTAATCAAGGCTATTGGCAGCACGGTAGCGCGATCAACCAGCCATGTTAAGGCGCACCACAGTGCGGCGGCTTGCAGCGTTTCTTTGTCGGCGATCACATACTTTTGCAGCAGGTGATACGCTTCTGTTAACACTTCATCACCGCGCACCGCTTCCGGCCATGGCTCTACCACATCAAACAACACCATATTGCCTTGTCCGGTATCACTCGCTTCACGTTCCTTTTTTGCGGCAATCACTAGCTTATCGAGCACGGCCGCGCGAATATCTAAAGCCTCGGCCGCACCGGCGCGGCGACGTTCGTACTGGATAGCGGACAGCCTAGCTAGCTCAGCAATTAATTCATCTTCACCGCTGGTAGCATCGGTTGACGGGGGACTTTGTGCTAAATAATCGACGTTATCAGGATTAGCAAGATCGACAGCTTCTTGATTACTTCGCATGGTCAACACCTTGTGTATTCAGTACATCCAGCCAATCTATGCCTGCCACTGGCGGCAATATTACTTTCACTTTTCGGCCTTCTTTAATTAGTCGCTCGCCTAATACAAGCGCGGCCATCTTGCCCACGTTGCGCCCTTGGGGGCGTGCGGGTGAGTCGTTATCGCCATAGATAAATACCTCGCGCACGTTGTCAGGTAACACCACGTTTTTAAGCCCGCCAGCACTGATACACGCCCACACGGGAAAGCCAGTCATGCGATGTACTGCTAGGCTAGTTTCTATACCTTCAGCTACTGCGAGGCGGCCATCATCACCAATCGGAAACAAACGGCAAGCTGCGCCAGTGATTGCACCGCTGTAGACCGTTTGCAGCTTTTTACACGGGGGCTTTACACCATCAATAGGCGATATATCAGCCTTGTTACCGGCTTGGCTAAGGTAGATCCGATGAATGCCAGCTAGTGCCCCATCAGGCCTCTGGATGTGAGCGACCAAGGCAGGGAAGACGCCCAGCTTTACCGGCTTAGCACCATCGCGGGCATGCCAGTAGTCCAGCCCCTTAGCAAACAGCAACGAGCCGTTAACAGGGCAGTAATCAGCACTTAAACCACGCGACGCAAGATACTTACCAGCGGCATTGTCCGGCTTGATCCGATAGCAAGCGTCTAGGATCTTTTGCAGTTTCGCTGTATTGTCGGTCGCTGGGGTGGCCTGTGGCGCTGGCAGGGTAGGGGATACCAGCCTCGGTCCGTCTGCACTGATTCCCAGTGCCTTTGCCACTGTCCTGACTGCATCAGGAAAGCTTAGGTTAAAGATGTGCATAACTAGCCCAAACCCATCGCCGCCTTGCCTATCTATGCCACGACAAGCAAAGCGGCCATAGTCCGCACCGTTACCGCGTAACGTGAATTGGAAACGATCCACGCCCCCGCAAGCTGGGCAAGAATGATTTTTCCCATCGAGCAGTTTTGGATGAACACCCAATCGAGTTAGGATCAAAGGCCAGTAGCCACGCGCTGCTTGTTTTACTTGCTCGGTGAATGCACTGTTCATTGTTGAACGCCTTGAGTTGCAATCCAGTGGCGTATTTGATCGACTTGCCAAACTGTGACGCGCTTGGACAATTTCAAAGGCTGGGGAAACGTACCCGCATTGACCCTTCGCCATAGTGTCGATGAGGAAAATGGGATTATTTCTAATATTTCCGCTTGTCGAATAAACCCGTTGGCGGGAAGCAAGCCAAACACAGGTATGTCGGTGGCAGGGTGGTTTTTATTTGGCTGGATGAGGCGTGAAGGCATGCTGTGCTTCTTTCTGATTGAAGAAGCTCCATCTTAGGAGGCTAGATTCCAAGGTGGAATTGCCTTTGCTGGCAGCGGCTAGCTTGTACCGGTAGCGGCTAAGGGGCTTTTTTGGTGCGTGCAGGCCATGGATTTGGATTTAGGGCGTTTCTTAAGTGCTTGCGTGCAGTGCCAAATGCGATACCAAGGGCGTCACATTCTTGCTCTGCACATCGCCCCTTGTCTTGGTACTTGCCAGTCGACCATATTAAAAGGATTTCCTCCTTTTTTGCTCTCGATCCATTCGGTGCATTGTGTCTTTTTTCGGCGGCTTGGAGTGCTATCTTTGAGCGTGTTGCTTGCTCTAATTCAGCTTGGGTTGGAGTAATTCCTGCTTTTAATTTCAAGGCCAAAGCTAATGCTGTACCTGCTTCAAAGTATCGGCCAGTTTGCCACTCAATAATCTCATCTTTGCTCCAGCCCTGCTCGTTAAGCCCTTCCTCGTTAAATGACTCTGCACCAAGAGCGGATACATCCTCAATGACTAAGTACAGGCCATAGGCAGCAAGAAGCTCTACCCCTGTCCAAGAGGTAGAAAGCGTTGGCTCAATTGGGAGATGCTCGTCGCTGAAGTACTCATTATTCTCATTTGCTAGCCATTCAGTATCGAGTAGCCAGCCGCTAATGATGGAGTTATATAGTGACTGGGAAGGCTGCGTAATTGTGTATGTAATATCTGTCTGATAGTCAGAAAAAAGCCCGTCTAGTTCAGCAGCTAGCTGCCTTTGAACTTGCCATGTAAAGGAATCTTTACTAATTAATTGCTGGAGTTGTTCAATAAGGAAGCTGCTATAAGCATTTTGTCCAAGTGTATTCATAAGCCTTTCTCTTATTTGAAACCTCAGGATGATGCGCCATGCCTCTATAAAAATTAGGCAGTTCTCAGTTCGAGGGTTTTTCCGCTGTGCTTATTGTAAAAATCAGCAGGGGCGATGTAATGACCTGAGTTCAATTGGTCGATGTAATCGGCCCACCATTGCAACATACGCTGGCGTTCGGCTAAGTATTGAGCATTGCGGTTATAAATACCACGCACTTCATTACTGCTTTCGTGGCCTATATGTCGTTCTATCGCATCAGAGGTAAATTGAGTTGATTCATTCAAGCTAGATACCATCATGGTGCGAAAGCCATGCAAACAAACCTCTTGCTGCGTATCGTAACCAAGCTTGCGTAAGGTGATGTTGATAGTGTTTTCGCTGATAGGCGTGCCGCGTTTCTGCCCTTGAAACACAAAGGTGCTCCGGCCATTAATGGCATGTAAAGATTCCAGTAGCGATACGGTTTGCCGTGATAAATAAATCACTCGCTCGCGGCTCATTTTCTCGCCACGGTTAGAAAACTTTACACCCTCCACTGCTTCCCGCTCTTCGGGGATCGTCCAGACTCCGGCGGCCAGATCAAACTCTGCCCAGCGAGAGAAGCGAAACTCTGATGACCGTGTACCAGTTAGTAAAGCAAAACGGGAGGCATGTTTGGCTACATGTGACCCGTTGTATTGATTGATGCGCTGCACTAGCTCGGACAGTCTGGGTAATGGCAGGGCGGGGTAGTGTTTAGTTTTACGGGTGGCAACAGCGCCTTGCAGGTCTAAAGCTGGGTTGGAGGCAATGCGGCCAGTTTGTACGGCATAGCGCATGATGGCGGTGATGTATTGGCGTAATCGTTTGGCAAGGTCTAAGGCGTTGCGTTTAACCGCTAATTGCAAGGGGTAGAGTAAATCGCGGGTTTTGAGGGACTCAATCGGGTATGTGCCAATGCTGGGGAAGATATCAGTTTTCATGCGCTGCATGATGCGGCCCGCATGATCTGCGGACCAGTTGCTAGAGGCTAGTTCTTTAGCGTGCCACTCTAGGGCGATTACTTCCAATGTATTGACGGCGGCGATGTGGGCGGCAATTTTTTCGGATTTTTTTTCTATTCGTGGGTCTTTTTTTTCTTTAACCGCTTGTGCCGCAGCATTTCGTAGTTTTCGCGCATCTGCGAGTGATATTTTTGGGAATTCGCCAAGCCATTGTTTGCCAAGTACGCCCAATAAGGAGAAGCGATAGCGCCAGCGTTTTCTACCGTCTTTTGTCAAAACTAGGAATAGCCCACCGCCGTCATTAAGGCTGGTTTCTGATTTCCCTTCAGGAAGCGAGAGGTTCTTTAACGCTAAGGGGGTAAGCAAGTTATTTTGCCTTTCCTCTTCATTTTGCTTCGCTCTTGGCATGATGCACCCCACTCGGTACGGTTATGCCTCCATTATAGTACGGGGGCATAAATGGGGGCTTATTTGTTCCGCGCTGCTGTGGGATGACTTGGGATGCTACGGAAACAAAAAACCCCGCAAACGCTGGGTTTGTCGGGGTTCTGAGGCCGTCTGAGACGGCATGAAACGTGTTCTTGGTGGCTATGGCGGGACTCGAACCTGCGACCCCAGCATTATGAGTGCTGTGCTCTAACCAACTGAGCTACATAGCCTTAAAGAGGGACGCATTATGGTTTCTTTTATTTTAGCTGTCAACACCCTTTATGAGAATTGGGCGATATTTTGTTGTTTTATTTTTTTGTACTTTGCGGTGAGGTGATGGCTCTGCGGATAGCTGCTTGAATTTGTTAAAAATTAAATGGTTTTGCGATGAAATCATCCATGCCTGCGTCAAGGCTGGCAGCGTGATCGTCGATGAGTGAATTGGCGGTAAGGGCGATAATCTAAGGTTGGCCGTAGCATTCTGGTTGGGCGCGTATGGCTCGGGTAAGCGTGGTGCTCTCGCTGCTTTGCAGCGGTAAATGGATTAAAAAAACGCTGCCCGATCCGTATTCGATTGTTAGCTGGATAACGCCGCTCATGAGTTCGATGATGCGCGAAACAATCGCCAGCCCTGGGCCAGTACCTCTATATTGGCGGGTGATGGTACTATCGGCTTGTGAGACGGGTTTAAATAATGAGGCGAGCTGTTCTTGCCTGATGCCTATGGCGCTATCGCTAATTTTAAGTGTGCGCGTTTGTTGGGATTACTCTGCGAGGATGGAGACATAGCCGTGTTGGGTAAATTTAATCGCGCTACCTAATAGGTTTTGTAATCTCTGCCTTAGGCGTAGCGGATCGCTTTTGATCCACAGCGCTACATTGCTGTGGATTTTTAATGTGAGGGAGCGTTGTTTTTCGCTTAGCGCGTTGATTAGGCTGATTATTTTACTGTGCGGATAAGTGCCCGCCGCCGTATAAATGCCGCCAGACGGCAAATCAGGTTCATTCAGCAACTGATCTGCCATTGCGTCACCTCAATATAGGGGCAAACTTTACTTAAAGCTCGCCCGAGCGATCCCGCCCGCCTAGGCCCGGCGCAGTTTTGCCCTGCAGCTCTTTAGAAAAGGCGATGACTTTAAACAACTCGCCCATTTCAGCATTGCTGGTAAGCTTTTGCAGAGCGGTCGACATTCTTAGGTATTCCACGCTGCCGACTTCCATTTGTGCCGCTCGGTCTAAAATACCGGCATCGATCAGGTAGCTAGCTTGTGAGGTATAGCCTTCAAGGCTCAGCCCCGCCTGATTGGCCGCGTGGTAAATTGCGGAGAAATCCACGTGACAGGTGATATCAGTCAGGCCGGGGAAAAAGAAAGGATCGTGAATGCTGTGGTGGCGGTAATGGCCAATCAGCGTACCCATGCTGCGCTCTGGGTGATAAAACTCGGCAGCCGGAAAGCCGTAATCGATCAGTAGAATCATGCCAAACTGCAGGCTGGCAGCCAGAGCTGCAATAAAGCCCTGTGCTTCTAGCTGGATTTCGGTGGTGTATTGCGGGATATGCGGAAAGCCTTCGCAAGCGACTTCTAGCTTTAAATTTTCGATGGCACGATGTTCAAAAGCCAGATCACTGCCGTTTTCTACTACACCGCATTGCAGCCAGTTATAGCCGTCAAAGCGCACTAGCTCGCAGGGCATGGCGTCGAGTACTTCATTGCCTACCATTACGCCCACAAATTGCTTGGGTAGCTCATCCAGCCATTTGGCCTTGTGGGCCAGATGGGGCACAAGGGTTTGTAGTGTTTTACGCTGGCGCTCGCGTAATTCGCCTGATAGCTCCAGAATAAAGTATTCGCTGGGTAGGGCTTCAAGACGCTCTAATTCTAGTAAGATTTGCGCGGCGAGTTGCCCCGTACCTGCGCCAATTTCTAACACATCGCCACCACATTCCTGTAAGACGTGTTGGATGGTGCTGGCAACGCAGGTGCCAAATAGCGGTGAGATCTCTGGGGCGGTAATAAAATCACCCGCGCCGCCAAATTTAGCGGCACCCCCGCTGTAATATCCTAAGCCCGGCGTGTAGAGCGCCATTCGCATATAGTCAGCAAAAGAAATCCAACCACCGCTGGCATGAATCGCTTGGCGGATATGTAAGATTAAAGCCTGGCTGGCTTGCAGCGCTTCTTCAGATGGCGTGGGGAGTTGCGGATTAGTCATCGGGGCGGGAAAATCGTGGGCATAAAAACAATATTGTATGGGGCAGGGACAGAATATGCAGCACAAAGTGGTTTTGATTACCGGTGGAGCGAAAAGAGTAGGCGCGGGTTTGGCGCGATATTTGCACGCCCGTGGCTGGAAAGTGCTGCTGCACTATCGTTCATCTGCACTTGCTGCAGAGCAGCTGGCCGATGAGCTAAACGCCATACGCCCTGCATCTGTTGCACTGGCGCAATTAGATTTACTCGATACGGCCAGATTACCGGAGTTAGTCACGGCGGCCGTGGCCGCTTTTGGGCGCTTGGATGCCATTGTCAACAACGCCTCGTCCTTTTTCCCTACGCCGATGGGGGAGTTTAGCGAGCTGGCATGGCTGGATTTACTCGGCTCTAATTTAAAAGCGCCCTTGTTTTTAGCCCAAGCTGCGGCGGCGGAGCTTAAAAAAACCGGCGGTGCGATCGTCTCCATCACCGATATCCACGCCGATCGCCCCTATAAAAATCACACCATCTATACCATCGCCAAAGCGGGCCTTGTGGCGATGACCAAGTCGCTAGCTAGAGATCTGGCCCCTGAAGTGCGTGTGAACGCCGTTGCCCCTGGCGCAAATATTTGGCCCGAAGGCGAGTCTGTTTTTGATGAAGCCGAGCGCGAGCGCATCATCGATACCATTCCTTTAGCCCGTAACGGCAGCCCCGAAGATCTCGCCCAAGCCATCCACTTCTTGCTGGAAGCCCCTTATTTAACCGGGGTGATTTTACCGGTGGATGGGGGGAGGAGTGTGGTGCTGTAATTGGGATTTGTTTGAATTGCATCCCCGTTAGCGGCGCTCATTTGCTGGATGATTGGAGGGCTAATCCTCGTCAAGCAGTGCAAAACACTGCGTCAGGTGATCAATCAAAGCGCGTACTGATGGCAGTAATCCGCGTCGGGATGGAAAGACCGCATGAATGATTTCCCGCCGAGGTGCCCAGCCCGGAATCAGCTGAACTAAAGAGCCCTCAGCCAGTTGCTCTCGCATCATCATTGTGGGCAGCTGCACAATACCTATGCCTGCCTGTGCCGCATTTCTTAAGGCCATCATATCGTTGCAAATCAGCTTAGGCCGGTGATGGATTTCGGCTTTTGCACCATCGGGCCCCAGTAAGCACCAGATAAATTCTTGCTGTGGCACGCCTAAGGCAAGGCTGGGCCAGCCTGATAAGTCTGCGGCAACATCCGGCATCCCTTTTTCAGCCAGCAGTGCAGGGCTGGCTACTAAGCACTGCTTGCGCTCCCCCAAGATGCGCATCACCAGATCGCTGTCCCTGATGGGGGGCGGCAGCACTCGGATGGCTAAATCAATGCCTTCTTCGATGAGATCGACCCGGCGATTGGTGGCTTCTAATTGCACTGTTACGCGGCGGTGCTGAGCCATAAAGTCTGCAATCATCGGGCCAACGCTCACTTGCAGTAGCGCTATGGGGCAGCTCATTCTTACGATTCCGCATGGCTCGGTCTGCGTTTGCTCAATCACATCTTGCGCCGCTTCTGCTTCCACCAGCATGGCTTTGCAGTGCTCATAGTAAGTTTGGCCCAGCTCAGTTACAGAAAAATACCGTGTGGAGCGCTGAATCAGCCTTACTCCTAATCGCTCCTCAAGCATTGCAATCCGTCTGCTTAATTTGGATTTAGGAATGCCGAGTGCTCGTCCAGCGGGGGCAAAACCACCATGATCTACAGCCTGCACATAGTAGTAAAGATCATTTAAATCCTGCATATCTGCCTTATCGTTCTAAAAATAGGACTATGAGTGTAGATTTTACTATCTATTCAGCGAAATCTGCTTGGTTTATGCTTTCTGTATCGTTCAACTTTGGTCCAGCAAGCAAGGAGATTTACATGAAAAAGATTCTCGGCCTCTACAGCGCACCCCGTCAGCATTGGGTTGGTAATGGTTTTCCTGTGCGCTCCATGTTTTCGTATTCAAACCATGGCAAGCATTTAAGCCCCTTTTTGCTGCTGGATTACGCGGGCCCAGCGGAGTTTCCTGCGTCTGCCAGGCCTGCAGGTGTAGGCGAGCATCCGCACCGTGGTTTTGAAACGGTCACGATTGTTTATAAGGGCGAAGTGGCACATCGGGATTCCGCGGGGAATGGCGGTGTGATTGGCCCGGGAGATGTGCAATGGATGACGGCTGGCTCGGGTATTTTGCATGACGAGTTTCATTCCGAAGCGTTTACTCGCTCGGGCGGCGTATTGGAGATGGTTCAGCTTTGGGTCAATCTGCCTGCCAAAGACAAAATGACTGAATCGGGCTACCAAGCCATCCTTAATCAGGAGATTCCAACGCTGGCCTTGCCAGATGCAGCAGGCACGTTGCGGGTCATTGCTGGCCAGTACGATGGCAAAAAAGGCCCTGCACGCACTTTTACTGCAATGAATGTTTTGGATTTACGCCTGAATCACGGCTGTATCAGTGATTTGGCCATCCCTGAGGGCTGGAACGCGGGGCTCTTTGTGTTGCACGGCTCGATATCGGTCAATGGCAATACGGTGGCGAATGAAATACAAATGGTGCTGCTGGATCGCGCTGGCAGCAGCGTGGCGATCGAGGCCAATAGCGATGCCGTGGTGCTGCTGCTCAGTGGTGAGCCGATTGATGAGCCTGTAGTTGGGCACGGGCCGTTTGTGATGAATACACAGGAAGAAATCATGCAGGCCATGGCGGACTTCAATAGTGGCAAATTTGGGCAAATGCCTGTTTAACTGCGCTGCTTATTTTGCTATGGCGGCTGCTGCGAAGTAAGCATAAAGGAAAGGAGGCGCTGTGCCTCCTTAATCCAAAGCGAAAAAAGGGAACTTATCTATGGAAAGCTCAATGACTGTTACCGCAAAGACCGGTCAAACGCCGTACACCATTTCAGTTGCAGATGAGTCGGGTCATCATTGGCTGGCAGACGAGCCTGTTCACATGGGCGGGGCCAATGCAGGGCCTTCGCCGGTTCATCTGCTCTTGTCCAGCCTAGGTTCTTGCACTGCAATTACTTTGCAGATATATGCCGGGCGTAAGCAGTGGCCGCTTACTGATGTGCATGTTGAGCTGCAGTTTAATCCTGATGGCAAGCCTGCTCCGCAGCACAGTGTGATCAGCCGCAAGATCACTCTGACGGGGGATTTAAGTGCAGAGCAGCGCGAGCAATTGCTGAAAATCGCCAATGCCTGTCCGGTACATAAATTGCTGACGGGCACGATTGAAATTAGCAGCAGCTTGAGCGAGTAAGCACTTCACGCTGTGAGGAAGCCTTGGATAAGCACAGAACTCAGGTGCTGAATATGGCGGGGTGGCTGCGATTATTGGTGCTGGCCGTTTATATTTATTGGGAAAAAGTAGCACTGAATCTACGGCAATTGGCCCGAATCGGGTAAAATCCGCATTAATTCAAGAATCTACAGCAGGGCGCGATGCGCCCTGCTCTGCATTGGTGCCCCGTATGACTGATTCAACGCTTTCCGAAGTCGAAAAAAAACAGCAGTACAATTTTAACAAGCTCGCCAAACGCTTACGCCACAATGTGGGTGATGCGATCAATCATTTCAATATGATTGAGGAAGGCGATAAGGTGATGGTATGCCTGTCTGGTGGTAAAGACAGCTATACCATGCTGGATATCTTACTGGGCTTGCAAAAATCTGCGCCAATTAACTTCAGCATTGTTGCGGTTAATTTGGATCAGAAACAGCCGGGTTTTCCAGAGGAAATACTGCCGACGTATTTGGCGGGTATTGGCGTTGAGTATCGGATTATCGAGGAAGACACCTACAGTATCGTGACTCGGGTGATCGAAGAAGGTAAAACCACCTGTAGCCTGTGTTCGCGTTTACGCCGTGGCATCTTGTACCGCGTAGCAGAGGAAATTGGCGCGACTAAGATTGCCTTGGGCCATCATCGCGACGATATTCTCAGCACACTATTCTTAAATATGTTTTACGGTGGCAAGCTAAAAGGCATGCCGCCTAAGCTGGTGTCGGATAACGGTAAGCATGTGGTGATTCGCCCGCTGGCTTATTGTAAAGAAAAAGACATTGTTCGCTATGCTGAGGCGCGTGAATTTCCTATTATTCCGTGTAATTTATGCGGCTCTCAGCCGAATTTACAGCGGCAAATTATTGCGGACATGCTGCGTGATTGGGATAAGCGCTTCCCTGGTCGCTTAGAAACCATGTTTACTGCCGTATGCAATGTAGTGCCTTCGCATTTGGCTGATCCTAAGCGCTACGACTTTGCCAATATCAAGGCCGATGGCCAGCCGCGAGCGGACGGCGATAAGGCTTTTGATAAGGAAGTCTTTAGCGATCCGGCGCGAATTTCTATTATGGATAGCCGAAAGCCGATCCAAGTTGAAGCCGCCTGTGGAGAAGCCTAATGCTGGGTAGACGCACTCCCCGCCGTGGTGGCGATGAAATTATGATCGATGTGTCTGAATCGCAAGGCGTTCGTAAACTGCATTTTGGTGCGGACGATACGCAAAGCGCGATGCGGATTTCCGACCCCAATGAAATGATTCTTTCGTATTCGCGCTGCATGTTTGGTTATTTGCTGTTTACCGAGCTGCCTAAAACAGCCTTATTGATTGGTCTTGGTGGCGGCTCAATTGCGAAGTGGGTGCATCACAAGCTAGTCGATACTAAGCTGACCTGTGCGGAGCTATTCCCGCAGGTGATTTCGGTGGCGCGCTCCATGTTTTGCCTGCCGCCAGATGATGATCGCTTAGAAGTGTTATGCACAGACGGCGCGGCCTATGTCTACAATATGGCAGAGGCTTCAAGCGATTTAATTATGATGGATGCTTACTCTGCCACGGGGATTGCCGAGCCACTGGCGACCGTTGATTTTTTCTCTGCTTGCAAGCAAAGACTTACAGATAACGGCGTGTTGGCAGTGAATCTATGGGGTGCAGACCGGCGTTTTAATCACTATTTAGAGCGTTTAGGCGAAGTTTTTGAGGGCCGAGTGCTGTGTTTACCTGCGCGGCAGAAGGGAAACGTGATTGCTTTTGCTTTTCGCTGTGGTCAGAACAATCCGACGTGGGATAAGTTGGCAGAGCGTGCTAAATTACTTGAAACCCAATTGGGGCTTGAGTTTTCGGAGTTTGTGAGTGATCTTGCAAGGATGAATCCGCACAATGACAGAAAACTATTTATATAAATTCTGCGATTAACTCGCTGTTTGGGCGCAATACCTGTTTCCAAGCAGGGTAGGATGTGGAAAAATCAGTTAACTAAGCAATTTATGCAGGTAAGGATATGCTCGATCGTGATGGCTATCGGCCTAACGTCGGCATCATCATCATCAACCGGCAAAACCAGGTGTTCTGGGGTAAACGAGTGCGAGAGCATTCGTGGCAGTTTCCGCAAGGCGGTATTAAACAGGGTGAAACACCCGAACAGGCGATGTATCGCGAGCTGATGGAAGAAGTCGGATTAGGCCCTCAGCATGTTGAAATCATTGGCCGCACAAGGGACTGGTTGAAGTACGATGTGCCGACAAACTGGGTTCGCCGCGAATGGCGCGGTACGTACCGAGGGCAGAAGCAAATTTGGTTTTTGCTTCGCCTGACAGGGCACGATTCTGATGTGTGCTTGCGCCGCACTACGCATCCTGAATTTGATGCGTGGCGCTGGACTGAATATTGGTCACCACTGGATTCGGTGATTGAATTCAAGCGTACGGTGTATGAATCTGCCCTTTTTGAACTGACGCGTTTCTTTGAAGAAGCACCTGAACGTGTGGCTCGCGCCATGCGATTTTCGGGCCATTAGTTCTATCAACAACGCGGGCAAAGTTCACATTCTTTGCCCGCGTCTCTTCCCCCTCCTGTTCCCATGAAAAATACCTCCGCTTTTCACACTGAAATGCACTGGCGCTCGTTGGCGCTGCTGAATATTTTTCGCTTACTTTCCAATCTGGGTATTTTCTGTAGCGTATTTTGGCTGGCATATAAGCCGATTGCGGGGGTAGAAGAATGGCGTTCATTTTTGGTTTTGGCTGGGGTCGATAGTGTTTTAGCGCTGCTTTTTGCTTGGGGGATTCACCGCCGCCGCCCTGGTTTTGAAATTCAACTAAGTATTCAAGTTGCCACCGATGTGCTGTTTATTGTAAGCATGATGCATTTGTTTGGCGGTTTGCGCAGTGGAATCGGCACACTTTTGCTGCCCTATTTGGCCGCTGCAGGGTTGATCTCACGTGGGCGCATGACCTTATTTCACGCGGCAATGGCGAGTATTGCTTTATTAAGCGAGCAAACGTGGCAGATCTGGCAGGGTAATGCGAGTGCTAGCGATTACTTTTCACCCGCTGTTTTATGTGTTGCTTCTTTTGCTGTGGCTTGGTTGGCGCATCGCTTGGCAAGATTTGCTCAGGCTAGCGAGGCTTTGGCAGAGCAGCGTGGCATTGATTTAGCTAATTTAGGGCAGCTTAACCAGCGAATTTTGCAGGATGTTTCTGATGGCGTGTTGGTGGTCGACTCAAAAGGGGAAATTCGGCAGTGTAATGAGCAGGCGATTCGTTTAGCGGGTATGCGGCCTGAAGGCATGTTGATTCACGCTATGCCGGTGGTGGCGGTTGCGCTGGCGCGCTGGCGGGTGAATCCCAGTGATAATCCTAGTTTAATTATCACTGCCTTAACCCGTAAAACACTCAGGCCGCGTTTTGTTTTACTTTCAAACGATTCACAGGGCAATGTGCTGATTTATTTAGAAGATTTAGATAAATTACGGCGCGAGGCGCAACAATTAAAGCTGGCTGCTTTGGGCAGGTTAACCGCCAACTTAGCGCATGAAATTAGAAATCCACTGAGTGCCATTACCCATGCCGCGCAATTATTAGGCGAAGAAGCGGATGCAAATACGCTGATGAAGCGCTTAACGCGGATTATTGATGATAATAGCCAGCGCTTAGAGCGTATGGTCAAAGATGTTTTAGAGCTTAATCGGCGTGATCGCGTGCAAATGACGCAAATAAAGCTGGCAGACTGGCTGGATATTTTTGTTGAAGAGTTTAAGTTGCAAGAAGAAATCCATGTGGTGCTGGCTTTGGATTGCCCTCCTGGGGCAGAAATCCGTTTTGACCCAGGGCATTTACATCAAGTGATGTGGAATCTCGCCCGTAATGGCTGGCGCTATTGCCAAAAGAAGGATGGTAGTTTGAGTTTTCGGGTTTGGAGTGAAAGTCAGTATTGGTTGATTGATGTGGTTAATGATGGGCCTACCGTTGCGCCCGACGCGCAAACGCAACTGTTTGAGCCCTTTTTTACTACCGAAACAAAAGGTACGGGCTTAGGTTTATATATTGCCCGTGAAATTTGTGCGGCAAATGGTGCGGTGCTGGAATACATCGCTCCTCCTTTGGGAGGCGTGTGTTTTCGGATTATCTTTGGCTATATTCATCGCCAAGACGCGGTCCTACCTTATGAATCGCCCATTTAGGTTTTGATCAGCGATACCTGATAGGCAGCTAGCTGCCGCAATGATGCTGCGTTGCGTTGGCTCGTAAATTTAGGAATAAATATGGCTAGGAAGTCGAGTAAAAATAGTAAGCGCGTGTTGGTCGTGGATGATGAACGTGATTTGGCTGAGTTGCTTGAATTAACCCTACTCAAAATGGGTTTAGATGTTGATTGTGCCTATGGGGTAGAAGAGGCGTGCAGCAAGCTAGACCAGGGCATTTATGAGCTATGCCTAACTGATATGCGTATGCCCGATGGCGAGGGCTTAGAGATTATTCGGCATATCCAAAATAAAGGCTTGGACGTGCCCGTGGCGGTGATTACCGCCTATGGCAGCACCGATAACGCCGTGGCTGCATTAAAAGCAGGCGCGTTTGATTATCTGGCCAAGCCCGTGGCGCTGGATCAGCTGCGCGCTTTGGTTAAATCTGCGCTAGCGCTAGACGATGCGCCTATTCATCTTCAACAAGACCGGCCCTTGCTGGGTGAATCCACCGCGATTCAACACGCTTTAGAGCTCATCGCTAAATTGGCGAAAAGCCAAGCGCCGGTGTATGTCACGGGTGAATCTGGTTCAGGAAAAGAGCGTGCCGCTCGTTTGATTCACGCCAGCTCTAGCCGTGCTAATCATCCCTTTGTGGCAGTGAACTGCGGAGCCATCCCAGAAAACCTGATGGAAAGCGAGTTTTTTGGGCATAAAAAAGGCGCATTTACTGGCGCAAACGAAGACCGAGATGGCTTTTTTCATGCCGCCAATAGCGGCACCTTGTTTTTGGATGAAGTAGCGGATCTGCCGTTGGCGATGCAAGTCAAGCTATTGCGGGTTATTCAAGAGCGCACAGTGCGCAAATTAGGTGCAACCGCAGAAGACGCCTTAGATGTGCGGATTATCTCTGCCACGCACCAAAGCCTAAGCCAATGCGTGGAGGCGGGGCGTTTTAGGCAGGATTTATACTACCGGCTGAATGTGATTGAGCTGCGCATGCCCGCTTTAAGAGAAATGGGCAGCGATGTGCTAGTGATTGCTCGTCATGTGTTGGCTAGGCTGGCGAAGCTTAATGGCCAAAGCTTGCCTGATTTTTCCAGTGATGCGCTAACCGCACTGCAGCGCTATGATTTCCCAGGCAATGTACGTGAGCTGGAAAACGTCTTGGAGCGTGCGCTTGCCTTGGCAGATGGCCATGCAATTACTGCCGCAGATTTGCAGCTAAGCCCCAGCGATGAGGCCGTGGCGGAGAGCGATTTAGGCGATAAATACCCGCTGCAAGATTATATGGATAGGGTAGAGAAGCAGGCTATTTTGGAGGCCTTAGAAAAAACGCGCTTTAATCGGACTCAGGCGGCTAAGATTCTAGGGCTGACTTTCCGCAGCCTGCGCTATCGGCTTGATCGTTTAGGAATTCAATAATGCAGTTTGATGCTTTAGGTTGGTGCGATCTGGCTCGCAAAATAAAGAGCCCCAATTGTGATGAGCGCAGTGTGGGCATGCCGGTGGATATGGTGGTCATTCATAATATTCATCTGCCGCCTGGCCAGCCATTTGCTGGGGATGATATCCAGCGGTTGTTTACCAATACACTAGACCCAAACGCGCATCCCGACTATGCAGAGTTAGCCAAGTTACGTGTGTCAGCACACTTTTTAATTCGCCGTAGTGGCGAATTGTTGCAGTTTGTACCTTGCTCGCAACGAGCATGGCATGCTGGGGTGTCGAGCTGGCAGGGTCGGGAGCGCTGCAACGATTTCTCGATTGGTATTGAGTTAGAAGGCTCAGATTTCTTACCATTTGAGGCAGCTCAATACTTGATGCTAAACACTCTATTACTGGCATTGGCGCATAACTATCCACTAGAGTTTGTACTTGGGCATAGCCAAATTGCGCCGGGTAGAAAAACGGATCCTGGGCCTTTTTTTGATTGGGCCCATATTGCACTGCCGCAAACTTTATCCGAAAAGTCAGCGGCTTTGCAAAAGCCAGCGTTATAATCCGCCGACCTTCTGTTGAGCTTTAAAAAATATATGTCTTCTGCATCTAATTTGGATCGCGATCCCAAAAAAATAGCCGGCTTGGCCATTGGTGCCATTGGCGTCGTTTATGGCGATATCGGTACCAGCCCGCTCTACACGCTCAAAGAGTGTTTTAACCATGCAGACTTAACCCTGTCGGCCTTTAATGTGTTGGGTATTTTATCCCTGATTTTCTGGGGCTTGATGCTGGTGGTTTCATTGAAATACGTGGTGTTTATCTTAAGGGCGGATAACCGTGGCGAAGGGGGTGTGTTGTCCTTGATGGCTTTGGCCTTGCGCTCGGCGCAGCCAGGGTCGCGTAAATACGCAATCATTGTTGGCTTGGGCTTATTTGGCGCGGCGCTATTTTATGGCGATAGCATGATTACCCCTGCAGTATCGGTCCTGTCAGCGCTAGAAGGGATTGGCGTGATTTCGCATCAGCTAGATGCCTATATTATCCCCGTCACCATTATTGTATTGATCGCGTTATTTATGATGCAGGCTAAGGGAACCGCTAGTATTGGTAAGCTCTTTGGCCCAATTATGCTGATTTGGTTTGGTGTTTTAGCTGCGCTAGGGATTTGGAATATTATTAAGTCCCCTGATGTTCTGGCAGCAATGAACCCTATTCATGCTGTTTACTTTTTTGCTTCAGAGCCAGGTTTAGCCTTTATTCTGCTTGGCGCGGTGGTACTGTCTTTGACGGGAGCCGAGGCCTTATACGCGGATATGGGCCACTTTGGTCGCCCTGCTATTCGTTATGCTTGGTTTATGTTGGTTTTGCCCGCCTTGGTGCTCAATTACTTTGGCCAAGGGGCATTGTTACTACACAGCCCAGAGGCCATTAAAAACCCATTCTTTTTGATGGCGCCTAGCTGGGCATTAGCCCCTTTGGTGGTGCTGGCAACGTGTGCCACGGTGATTGCATCGCAAGCGGTGATCTCGGGTGCGTATTCGATGACTAGTCAAGCCGTCCAGCTCGGTTTTTGTCCGCGCATGGAGATTCAGCACACCTCTGAAAACGAGATTGGCCAGATCTATATCCCACAAATTAATTGGTTCTTATTGGTATCTGTGATTCTGCTGGTGCTGGCATTTCGCACCTCTAGCAACCTAGCGGCAGCTTATGGCTTTGCCGTGACCTGCACCATGGTGATCACCACACTCCTCGCGTTTATAGTGCTAGGACGTGATGCCTCTACTGTTAATCGCGTACTTATTTGGTTTGTGTTGTCGTTCTTATTGGTGATTGATTTGGCGTTTTTCTCTGCTAATTTACTCAAATTGCACGAGGGGGGCTGGTTCCCGTTGCTTATCGGCTTGATTGTTTTTGCCTTACTTACAACATGGAAGTTTGGCCGCAAGCTGCTCAGCGAGCGTATGCATGATGGTGAATTGCCACTGGAAGGTTTCGTGGAGGCGCTGGAGTCTAGCCCTCCGCAACGCGTAGAAGGTACGGCAATCTTTATGACTGCGAGTAGCGATTCGGTGCCGCACGCTCTGCTGCACAACTTAAAACACAATAAGGTGCTGCACGAGCGCGTTGTATTTATGACTATTCTGACCACAGATATTCCTTATGTGGCCGCGCGCGAGCGTGTAGTGGTGCGTAAATTAGGTGAGAGCTTCTGCCAAATTATTGCGACTTATGGCTTTAAAGAAGAAGCCAGTGTGCCGGCAATTTTGGCGCAAGTTGAGTTATTGCAGCCCGAGCTGGAATTCGACGCGATGCAAACGTCGTACTTCCTCTCTAGAGAAACGATTGTTGAGGCTAAATACCCAGCGATGAGCTGGTGGCGTAGAAACCTATTTACCATCATGAGCCGTAATGCGGCCCGCGCGACTAACTTCTTTAAAATTCCACCCAATCGGGTGGTTGAGATGGGGATGCAGGTAGAAATGTAAGGCTGAAGATTAGCCCTAGGTTTTACAGTAACAAAAAAGCGCGGCCTTTAGGTCGCGCTTTTTTGTTTTGTGAGCTTTTAAATCTCAACCTGTCTTGGTGCTGGCGGGTTAGCGAAGTGGCCGCCAGCTAGCAGCTTGTTATACATTTCAGGGTCTTTCCATTCTGCTTGGCATTGCTCAGAAAACACCACATTTTCTAAACGAATCATCCCCATCCGCTCATTTGCCGCATCTTCACGGAAGGCTTGGGCATAGCCAGTATCGGTCTCATGGGCGATCACCGAGTGCAGTTTTACATCGGCCTCACCATTGGCCATCACCGTTTGCTGTAGTAGCGCATCGATAATCACAAAGAACATGCGAGCAAACTGCTCTGCAGATGGGGATACCGGCATCGCAATCCAGCGGCTAGAGAACTGCTTGCACAGACGGATGTATTCTGCGTCGTCCTTATCCCAAAAACACACTGCATGGTCAAAGGCGTCTACGACGTCACGGATGGTGCCTTTCATTAAGCCAAAGTCGTACACCATCTGGCCGTGATCAAGCGCGTGCGCTTCAAGCAGTACTTCAACCCGATAGCTATGGCCGTGGATCGAGCTGCGGCAGCGCTCGCTAGAGCAGTTGCGGACGATGTGCGCGTTTTCAAATTTAAACAGTTTGCGGATCAGCATAGGGAGTGGCATTTAAAGAGTTGGCTGAGTTTCTATCAGATGCAGCGCAGATCAGCAAGGTATTGATCACGATCGTTTTTTGGATAGATCCACTTGATGGTTTACAGCAAGCCGATTTGGCCACTTAAGTTCGTTACGTGTAAGTATTTTAATGGGTGCTCATGTATCAATATTGCAAAGCTATGCTCGAAAGCGCTGAGAAATTTTCTTAATGGCTAGTAATAAGGTTAACCCTGTATAGGTTCAATTTTGTATCAAAAATGTCTCTTTTTTTATGAAAATTACTACAATTATATTTTTTAATAACTACGGTTTTTTAAACCTATACCGCTTTGTGGTACTGTGTTTTTTATTTTTTATTTATATAATTCATATGGTTATATTTTTTTTGTTACTCTGAATTTATCGCTTGATGAGGAAGGATGTAGTTTTTTTTATGGTGAGTGTATTTTTCATCGGGTTTGCGATAGGAGAGCATATTGGGCTATTGACACGGGGAATACCGTAGTGACTAATCTGACTAACGTATCTTAAAGTTATTTGCGAAGTGGTTCGCAACTGACTTCCTTACGTTTTAATTACGAAAATAATAAATTCGTATTTGCTGCGTTAATACCACTTCATGTATGCAGATAACGCCAATTTACAAGATGGATGGAGAGTTAAAACTATGTCTCAATTTAGTCGCTTTATGTTGGCAGCGATTCCGGTTGCCCTTGTTGCTGCCCAAGCTTTTTCTGCTTCGGCATGGAATGCTGCTAGTACTTATGCCGGAGGGGATGCCGTAAGCTATGCAGGAAAAGACTGGAAGGCCAAGTGGTGGACGCAGGGTAATGTGCCCAGTGCCGAGCAGTTGGGCCCGTGGGAGCTAGTTGCAGGTGGAACACCAATCCCTGCTCCGACCTTAGTCCCTACTGCTGTGCCAACATCGGCTCCAACACCAATCCCTGCTCCGGCAGGCTGCTTCTTAGCATGGTCTGCCAGTACCGCTTTTTCGGGTGGCCAAAGCGTGACCTATGCAGGTCGCAACTATAAAGCGCAGTGGTGGACTCAGGGCGATGTGCCATCTAGTAATGTGGGCGCTGGTAAGCCTTGGCTAGATTTGGGAGCTTGCGGTTCTACGCCTACTCCTAGTCCAGTTCCAACAACACCAGTTCCAACAACACCAGTTCCAACGCCTGTACCAACTCCAGCCCCAAGCGTTGCTTGTCAGCCTGAAGGTTTGGTTACAGAAGTCGCGAATGTGCCGTATTGCGATGTATACGATGTTAATGGTCGCGAAAAGCTGCCTAACAGTATGACGCGTCGCAGCATCGGGTACTTCACGAGCTGGCGTAGTGCTGGCCCGAATGCTTATCTGGCCGCCGATATCCCATGGAATGACATTACCCACGTGAATTACGCCTTTGCCCATATCGATGGCAATTGGCAAGTTTCGGTTGGTAATACAGCGGACCCTAAAAACTCCGCCGTCGGTATAACGTTTGACGACAAAAAAGGTGATCCAAAATACGCGCTAGATAAGGGCCTGCTGTACAAAGGCCACTTTAATATGCTGCACAAAAACGCGCCTAAGGGCGTGAAGCTGCTGCTGTCGGTGGGTGGCTGGGCAGAAACGGGTGGTTTCTTTAATGAAGCAGATGGTCGCACTGTAAGCGGTGGTTTCTACGCACTGACCACTGATCCTGTAACAGGCGCGGTTCGTCAGGACAGAATCGATATCTTTGCTAAGTCGGCCGTTACTTTCCTAGAAAAATATGGCTTTGACGGTATCGATATCGACTATGAATACCCAACTTCAATGAATGATGCGGGTAATCCGGAAGACTGGAAAATCGGTAATGCAAAACGGGGTGAATTGTGGAAAGGCTATATGGCCCTGATCAAAACATTGCGTGCCGAATTGGATAAGGCGGCGGCAGCAAAAGGTAAGTACTACATGCTGACGATTGCGTCTCCATCATCAGGCTATTTATTGCGTGGTATGGAAGCAATGCAGGCTGTTAAATACTTGGATTACGTCAATATAATGACGTATGACTTGCATGGCGCGTGGAATCACTTCGTTGGCCATAATGCACCGCTCTACGATACTGGCAAAGATAATGAAATTGCTGATGCCAAGATTTACTCGGGTGGCGACGCGCATTATTACAACTCGCAAGGCTATTTGAATATTGACTGGGCTTATAAATACTTCCGCACAGCGCTTGCGGGTGGTCGTATTAATATCGGCTTGCCGTACTACACTCGTGGTTGGCAAAATGTAGCGGGTGGCACTAATGGTCTGTGGGGGCTGTCTGCTCTAGCCGACCAGAAAAAATGCTATCTCGGTACCGGCGGTAATCTAGGCCCAGATGCATTGAGTGCAAAAGCGGGTGCACCTTGCGGTTTGGGTGCTCAGGGTATTGATAATCTGTGGTTCGATAAAGACGCTGCTGGCAATGAAATGTTTGCCGGGGTTAATCCGTTGTGGCACGTTAATAATCTACGTGATGGCCTGAGCGCACCATACTTTACTCAGTATGGTCACGATCAAAGCCGCCCAGAAGCCAAAGTACGTGGCACATATCAAGAGCATTACGATGATGTGGCTAAATCCTCTTGGTTATGGAATCCAACCACCAGGGTGTTCTTGTCGACTGAAAACGAGCAGTCTTTCGCTGCAAAAGTTCAGTATGCAATTGATCAAGGCGCTGGCGGGATCATGTTCTGGGAAATGGCTGGGGACTACAGCAAGCCATCAGAAAATGGCCTAGGTTATTACTCAATGGGTAGCACTCTGACTAAATTGGCTGCGGCCAAGCTGCGCTCAGCTGCACCTTACGGCACTAAAGCAGGTGATGAGAGCTTTGCCCGCCCAGCGGATTTGTTGGATGTAAGCGTTGATATGGTTGGCTATAAGCCTAAGGGGGATGATAACTATCCACTTGCTATTGGCCTGAAGTTGAAAAACAACTCAACGGTTAACCTAAGCGGCGCCAAAGTTTCATTTAACGTCGCACCATCTACTCCGCTGATTCCTTCTGAAGTTCAATACCTCAAACCTAGCGATCCACCTGCTGGCAATGGCGTTGAGAATTTAGTAGATATATATAGCGGTGGTACATGGACAGCCACAACAGCCGGTACTAAAACAGGCAATGTGGGCGGTTTGCCAAACGGCTTCCATCGCTTAACGTATGCAATGAAAGAATCAGGCTGGGGCGTTGCAGACTTTAGCGCAGGCAAAACCATCACCATCGGCATGCGCGTATTTATGCCGCTGACTGTGCCTAGCGATATCACCATCACCCTGCCAAATGGCAAAGTGTATGGAATTAAACGCTAAATCAGCCGTGATTTAAGTGTTTAGAGTAATAAAAGCGCCGCGAGCTACTCGCGGCGTTTTTGTTTTGTAGTAAATAAGATGTTGCATATGCTTTTAGCTCCTTATGCGAATCAAAGACTTAGCCTATTACTACGCTTTTGTTGCACGGTAGTGGTTGACCTCACAGGCCCTAGCCCGTATATTTCGGCCTCTCGCTGCAGCGCACACAGCAACACAGTGTTCTAGCCGCAGCGAATGATCTTTAAAAAAATACAGTCGATGAGTGTGAGTGCTTGATTCGGAAGCGAAACAAGTGCTTACATGAGTGATGAATATCCAGCGATGGATGTTCAAAATAAAGTAA
>JBDKJX010000056.1:0-26561 GCA_039796405.1 Pseudomonadota bacterium | reverse complement strand
TTGCTTGGGTCGATTGGTCATATCCCACCTGCGGAAGCAGAAGCAAATTATTATCGTAATCAAAGCGAGCAGGCCATGTTGGTCTGACTCAAACCAAACAGCCTCCGCGAAACCCGGTGCGATTCAGCATGGACGTATTTATCTGCCCAACCCCCATCAATATTGGGCCGGAAAAAAGGGGCTAAGCCCCTTTGAGTATACGCATTACGTATTGTGTCAGGGAAGCTCGATCTGCTGCCCCTTGCATTTCGAATGCATACCCTTGTAATCCCCAATCACACCCGCCATTGCCCATCGATATACACATTTTCATCGCCTAAATACACGCCCGTTGCCGCAACAAATACATCGATATGAAAACGCGTGTCTTTACGCTTAAATTGCGGCTTGTTGTAGCTGCCGTGCTTAGCGCCAAGTGATAGATGAATGCCGCATTGCCGCTCAAAAGTGCCGATATCGCTTACGGTTCGCTCGTGGCTAAAGGCACGATTGAGGCCCAAGCCCAATTCACGCACCCATACTTCACCTTCAACGGCGCGGATTTTGGCCAGCACTTCATCAAAATACGGCGTACTGTTTTCCACCCCAATCACACAGCCTTGCTCAACAATCAAAGTAATCGGCAAGGCTGGAAAATTGCAATGAAAGCTAGTGTCCCCAAACACAAAAATATCGGCACGGCCGCTCAGCTGCGTTAAATCACGCGCCTCGGTAAACACCTCGCCAATCGGAAACTGCCCGCCAATATGCTTCATCTGGCGATAATCGCCCACATTCAACTTAGCGCCCTCAAGTGGCCCCGCGTAGATCAGCTCATGGCCCTCGCCGCTGCTGATACGCGCATGCGGAGCCACATTCATCCGCGCCTGCAAGGCCGCGCCCGTGCCGCGATAATATGCAGCATCGTAAGCCAGCGATTCGATATACAAAGGCGCTTCATCCGCCACCATGCGCGCCAAATGCACGTGCTCGATCACTTTTAACTCTTGATTAAACAACTGCACCCGCAAGCGATAGGCATCGAGGCGAAAATGCGTCGACTGAATCAACACCACCAAGGCCCCCGCAGGCTGAGCATGAAACGCCGCCATCACCGCATCGTTATCCACGCTGCTGATTTCAATCACCTGCGCGCTGGGCAAAGCCAGCTGATAGCTATCGGATAACACCTGCGCCAAGGGGCATTCAACATCGTAAACAATCAAAGCCGCTTCATCTGTACCGTGGCCAATCGCCACGCTGACAATATCGCGCACATATGTGGCGGCCGCAGCACGGTGCTGAGCATTCAATTCGCAGTAATGGGGAGTATTTATCATTGGGAGTGCTTCTATACATGATTCAACAATGGCGACACCTTAACGCAAGGATTCAGCTATGTAAAAAAACCTGAGCCTTGAAGTATGGAGGGCGCGGGGAGCAGAGAGTTTCACGGAGGAAAGCTAGGGCTTAAGAAGTATGTCTTTTATATTAGCAAGCAGCGGAAAAACGCAATAACCACGCTCCCTGCATAGGGCTTTAAAGTCCCCTTGAAACACGCCGGAGCGAGGAACAAACGGGGCGGGGTTTCGGCCAGGGAGCGAGGCAGCGAGCCAATCCCGCCCGCCGCCGACTCGATTGTCCGCAGCGCAGGGGCCTTCGTGTTTCGTGGGGCGGCCTTCTTTGGCTTCGTTTCTTGGCCGTTCAAGAAAGGAAGGCCCCCGCGGTGGCTACCGCTCCAAAATCAACGTGCCGAAGGCACTAAAAAGATCTTTCTGACTTAAATTAGCAAGTAAGTTGGGCGTATTTTATCTGCCCAAAGCATCTCTCTAAATAATAATGTTGGGCTGATAAATATTTAGCTTAAGCCACTACTCTTATTTAATTCATCACGAAGTATTTTTTCTACATATGCATACTTTTCGTCTACGCATACATTAATTTTTTCATTACTTGGATTTTCCTTAATTTTTGACTGACTTACCCTCCCTTCTTTTAATTTATCTAAACAATAAATTGCCTTGTATAACTCATCGCGTCTTATTTTTTTGTTATTGCCATACTCTATATTTCTATAGCGATTGTTAATGAAATTGGCGATATTTATCTCTTTTCTATCTTCATCAATCCAGTCAACACAATCGGGAGCTATTTCTTTAAATTTCAAAAAAGCTTCCGTGCAAAGTAATACTCTAGGATAACCAGCCTGTTTGCTTTCTATATTGTAGGCCTCATTGAAGGCGGGGCCAAACATTGGGCCATTTTCTATATGAATCATTCTTCCAAATGCAAGCCCGCCTCTGACTAAGAAGCCCACTTCTAAAGCATCGTAGATGAACTGACCAATCAGCAAGAGAAGAAGCGTGAAACTTTGACTTTCACTAATATTTACTGAAAAAACAAATGAATCTGAGCATTGAGTGAAAGAATATGGGTACATTTCAGCAAGATCTTTTATCGATTGATCGTAGCTAATTTCTTCACTGTAAGTTTTAATCCCTTTAAATACCTCCCTAGCATGTGACTCACTACTATATCTTGTTAGAAAATCATAAATTTTTTTGAATTTATCAGCGTCGTTTTCTGATTGGAATATTTCATTTTTAAAGCCAAGCAAGTCTAAAAAAACGACAAATCTTTCTTCATACAATTTTGCAAACTCCTTATTTATACTTGTGATTGTAAAAACTGGGATCAGACCAAAATTTATTGATTTAAAAAATATTAAGCATGGCTTACCTTGATTGTTCATTACTAAGCCCAAGTAGAATAACTTAGAAAGAAATATTACACCAAATTTACGCCAAATAATTTAACCGTCAGAAAATAAAATAAATAATCTTGCTCATTATTTATATCTACACATATTTTCAAGTTAAAGACACCAAAAATGGAACTCAATTCTTCGCAATAAATTGACCTCGGCCCTCTCCCCCCCAAAACCATTAAAGCGGACGAGCGTTCTATTGGGTAGAATAAGCATACTTCGCCTCGTCAACACAGGATCTTGCCCATGTTTGTCGATTACCCCGGCAGCCCCTATCGCCTGTTTCAGCCTTTTCCACCTGCTGGCGATCAGCCAACGGCCATTGCTCAGCTGCTTGAAGGGCTGGAAGATGGTTTGCAGTATCAAACCCTGCTTGGGGTAACAGGCTCGGGTAAGACTTATACGATGGCTAATGTGATTGCCCAGTCTGGGCGGCCGGCTATTTTGATGGCGCCGAATAAGACGCTGGCGGCGCAGCTTTACTCGGAGATGCGTGAATTCTTTCCGCAAAATGCCGTTGAATATTTTGTGTCTTACTACGATTATTACCAGCCAGAAGCCTATGTGCCCAGCCGCGATTTATTTATCGAGAAAGATTCGGCCATTAATGAGCATATCGAGCAGATGCGGCTCTCTGCCACCAAGGCGATTTTAGAGCGGCCGGATTGTATTATTGTCGCCACCGTCAGCGCGATTTACGGGATTGGCGATCCTAGCTCCTACCATAAAATGATTTTGCATCTGAAAGAAGGCGAGCGCGTTGCCCAGCGCGATATGATTAAACGCCTGACTGCCATGCAATACGATAGAAACGACACCGATTTTAGCCGCGGCTGTTTTCGGGTACGCGGCGATGTAATCGATATCTTCCCCGCCGAATCGGCCGAATTGGCGCTGCGGGTGAATTTATTTGATGATGAATTAGAAACACTGCAATTATTCGATCCGCTTACAGGACATATCAAGCAGCGCGTGGGCCGCTTTACGGTTTTCCCTAGCAGCCATTACGTTACCCCGCGTGAAAAAGTATTGGAAGCCATCGAAACCATCAAAGCAGAGCTGACTGATAGGCTGGCATTTTATTACAAAGAACACAAACTCGTTGAAGCGCAGCGGCTAGAGCAGCGCACCCGTTTTGACTTAGAAATGCTGATTGAAATGGGCTTTTGTAAGGGCATTGAAAACTACTCGCGGCATTTCTCTGGCAAGCCAGCTGGCTCTGCCCCGCCGACACTGATCAACTATATGCCGCCTAATTCGATCATGATTATCGACGAAAGCCACGTCACCATTCCGCAAATTGGCGCGATGTATAAGGGCGATCGATCACGTAAGGAAAACTTGGTCGATTATGGCTTTCGTATGCCCTCCGCCTTGGACAACCGGCCGCTGAAGTTTGAAGAGTTCGAGCAGCTAATGCCGCAAACGGTGTTTGTCTCCGCCACGCCATCGGATTACGAAGCCAAGCATCAGGGCCAAGTGGTGGAGCAAGTGGTGCGCCCAACCGGCTTGGTCGATCCGCTGATTGAGGTACGCCCAGTCGGCACGCAAGTGGATGATTTGCTCTCAGAGATTCGCTTACGCACCGATATTGGCGAGCGGGTGCTGGTGACCACGCTGACCAAACGTATGAGCGAGCAGCTGACTGATTATCTAAGCGAGCACGGCGTAAAAGTGCGCTATTTGCACTCCGATATTGATACCGTAGAGCGCGTCGAAATCCTACGCGATTTGCGCCTCGGCGTATTTGATGTGCTGATCGGGATTAACTTATTGCGCGAAGGCTTGGATATCCCTGAGGTGTCCTTGGTGGCGATTTTAGACGCCGATAAAGAAGGCTTTTTAAGATCAGAGCGCAGCTTAATTCAAACCATCGGCCGCGCCGCGCGTAATTTAAATGGTAAAGCCATTCTTTACGCCGACCGAATTACCAAATCGATGGAAAAAGCCATTAGCGAAACAGAACGCCGCCGTGCCAAACAAACCGCATTTAATCTAGCCAATGGCATTACGCCGCGCAGCGTCGTTAAACGTATTAAAGATATGATTGATGGCGTATATAACGAGGAAGAAGCCGTAGCCGCCCGATTAGAAATGAAGCGGCAAAAAATGCTCAATGAATTTGACGAAAAATCCCTCGCCAAAGAATTGAAACGCCTCGAAAAAGAAATGATCGATGCGGCCAAAAACTTAGAATTTGAAAAAGCCGCCCAATTGCGCGATCAGCTAAAAATGCTGAGGGATCAGGTGTTTGGGAATTGATTGGTGTTTTATTTAAACCCTAATCTTGAAGCACGGAGGCCCCAGAGAACACGGAGTTTCACGGAGAAAAATAAGGTTTGAATTAAGTTGTTTAATAGGTTTTAAGTGTTTTTAAAACTCAGCAATTAAGATTCGTATCGCAGCTAGTAGCACGGGGCTTAAATCTCCCCTTGAAACACGCCGGAGCGAGGAACAAGCGGGGCGGGGGATCGCTTGGGAGCGAGGAACGAGCCAATCCCGCCCTCCGCCGGCTCGATTGTCCACAGCGCAGGAGCCTTCGTGTTTCGTGGGGTCGCCTTCTTTGGCTTCGTTTCTTGGCGAAGCAAGAAAGGAAGGCCCCGCGGTGGCTACCGCTCCTAAGTCATTGTGCCGAAGGCACTAAAAAGATGATCACTGCGTAACATCAGTTACGTAATCTGATGCTCGGGGCAAAGGGGCGCGTTTACTTGTTGCTGTGCGTTTCAATATCATCAAACAATTCTTTTGCCGTTGCAAAGCGGCCTTGACGAGCTGCCATCATGGCCCGAGATTCTTCCATTGCGGCACGCGTTTGGGCATTAGGCACTTTTAGCTCTAATGGAAACGCCTGATCTGCCACTACGCGATGCAAAAAAAGCCGCACAGCATCAGACATCGACATCCCCAGCGCTGCAAGCGTCTGAGTGGACAGTGCTTTAGTCTCGTCATCAATTCGAACATGAAGCATTGAAGTATGTGTAGTCATGATTTGACCTCCTGAAGGTTTGTTATGTATCTCATATGAGATACAGTCAAGTTGGCTCCGCATATCAGGCACAGTAACTCAGCGGCGCACATCCCCTTAGTTTAGCGCCAAGCTGCATTTTTATTGCTTGGTAACCCTATCAATTAACATAATCCACTATACATTTATATTCGTTTAGCATGTATCGTTAGTAATTTATTGATCACGTAAAGGAAGAATATGCAAAAAGTATTACTTTCAATGGCACTGGCCAGCGCCAGCCTACTTTCTAATGCCGCCAGCGATCAATTTGAGTGGCTGGAAGACGTAGGCGGTAAAAAATCATTAGATTGGGTGAAGGCGCAGAATGCCATTAGCCACGGCATGCTAGAAAAAGAAGCAGGTTTTAATCCGCTTAAAAATCAAGTGCTGGATATCCTTAATTCTAAAGAGCGCATTGCCTATGTGAATAAAATGGGCGGCTATTTTTATAATTTCTGGCGCGATGGCGATCATCAGCGCGGTATTTGGCGGCGCACTACGCTGGCTAGTTATAAAACTGCTAATCCAGATTGGGAAACCGTATTAGATTTAGATGCCTTAGCCAAAGCCGAAAACGCCAATTGGGTTTATAAGGGCGCAGACTGCCGCTATCCCCAATACGATAGATGCTTAATTAGCCTTTCACGTGGCGGGGCCGATGCGGTAGAAGTACGTGAATTCGATTTAAATAAAAAAACCTTTGTAAAAGACGGCTTTAGTTTGCCTGAGGCCAAATCAGAGCTGAGTTGGCAGGGAAAAGATGCCATTTTTGTGGCCAGCGATTTTGGCAAAGACAGCCAAACTGACTCAGGCTACCCGCGCATCGTTAAACTTTGGCAACGCGGCACGCCGCTTAGTGCCGCTAAAACCATTTATGAAGGGCAAAAAACAGATATTTCTGTCTCTGCCTTTGTGGCCGAAGAGGCAGGCTACCGCCGCGAGATTATCCGCCGTGGCGTTACCTTTTATACCAATGAAACCTATTTACGCAGCGGCGAAAAACTCAGCCGCATTGCGGTGCCAGACGACGCGAATATCAGCTTTTTTGGCCCACAAATCCTGATCACCCTTAAATCAGCATGGACTGTTGCTGGCAAGACTTGGCCTAGTGGCAGCCTGATCGCTAGTGATTTTGAGAAGTTTCAAGCGGGCGAGCGTCAATTTACTCAGCTCTTTAGCCCAAGCCCAACCACCGCACTCAATGGCACCACCGCCACCAAAAACTTTCTGATCGTTGAAGCGCTCGACAATGTAAAAGGCCGCCTGACAGAATGGCGCTTTAAAGAAGGAAAATGGTCGCAACGCGCCATTAATGCGCCTGCTTTTGGCACGATCGGTGCAACGGCCATTGATGCGGATAGCACGGATGATTACTTTTTCACCCATGCTGATTTTCTCACCCCTGATTCACTCTATCTGGCCCATGCAGGCAACGATGAGCGAGAGCTACTTAAGCAGCGGCCCGCTTTTTTTAACGCTAGCAGCATGGAAATCGCGCAAAACGAAGCCGTTTCTAAAGATGGTACGCGGGTGCCTTACTTTATCGTCAAGCCTAAAAACTTAAAACTCGATGCCAATACCCCCACGCTGCTCTATGGCTATGGCGGCTTTGAAGTCAGCCTCACGCCATATTATTCGGCAGGCGTAGGTAAGGCTTGGCTAGAAAAAGGCGGCGTCTATGTGCTGGCCAATATTCGTGGCGGCGGTGAATTTGGCCCGCGCTGGCATCAAGCTGCGCTCAAAGAAAATCGCCAAAAAGCTTACGATGATTTTATTACCGTCGCTGAAGACCTCGTCGCTAAGAAAATCACCCAGCCTAAAAAGCTCGGCATTATGGGCGGCAGCAATGGCGGGCTCTTGATGGGGGTGATGATGACGCAGCGCCCAGATTTATTTGGCGCAGTGGTTTGCCAAGTACCGCTCTTAGATATGCGCCGCTTTAATCAGCTGCTGGCAGGGGCTTCATGGATGGGCGAATATGGCAATCCGGATGTGCCTGCCGAGTGGGATTACATCAGCAAATACTCGCCTTATCAAAATATCAAAGCCAAGACGCAATACCCGAATATTCTGTTTACCACCTCCACCCGCGACGATAGAGTCCACCCAGGACACGCGCGTAAAATGATGGCAAAAATGCAAAACGAGGGCGTTAAATCAGTTTGGTACTTTGAAAATATGGAAGGCGGCCATGCAGGCGCGGCAGACAACAGCCAAAAAGCCGACATGACTGCGCTGGAATACAGCTTTTTGTGGAAGATGCTGAAGTAATCATGGCTTAGCTTAGGGCTGTTTTTAGCCCTAAGCTAAAGCTTAGTGAATAAAGACTAAACCATGATATTTTGCAGAAAACTATTGCACGCACACTCTAGATTTACCCGCTCGCTTAGCCTCGTACATTGCGGCATCGGCAGTGCTGACTAATTGGTTCGGTGTTGTTTCAGAGCCTGGCAAATAAAGCGTAAGACCAATACTGGCACTCACATGCGCGGTATTCTCACCAATGAGAATGGGGGCTTGAATGCGCAGCAGCAACTTTTCTGCCAATCGCCGCGCATCCTGAATACCCCCACTTAAAAACTCTAAAATCAGTGTAAATTCATCCCCAGCCAAGCGTACAACGGTGTCTGTATCCCGCACACTTTGGCGCAAACGCTGGGCAACTGCACATAAAACAGTATCGCCTGCTTCATGCCCCAGAGTGTCGTTTACAGCTTTAAAGCCATCTAAATCAATAAATATAACGGCCAGAGGAATTCGCTGACGATTTGCCCTTGCGATCGCTTGTGGAATCAGCTCAAACAGCGTTCTACGATTAGGTAGGCCAGTCAGCGCATCGTGCCCAGCCTCATGTTCGCGCTTTAATTCCGCCTGCTTGCGCTCAGTAATATCATGCAAAAAAGCACTAAAAATAACATGCCCTTCAATATGTAAAGCACGAACTCTGACCTCTGTAGGCAACACACTCCCATCGCGCCGCAAGGCCAGCAACTCTAGCCGCTGATTAAGCACCTTATGCTCACCAGAAGCTTGATAACGCTTGATCCCTGCTCGGTGAGCCTCACGCATTTCTGGGGGAATAATCAATTCATCTAGGGCACAGCCAATGGCTTCTGACGCGCTCCAGCCAAAAGTCTGCTCAGCCTGATGATTCCACTCAATGATGACGCCTGCTTGATCCATGCATACATAGGCATCATTCGCATTTTCAATCACCATGCTTAATTCGGCTTCACGTTTACGCAAAGCTAACTCTGATTGCAGTTGCTGAGCCATGGCGAAAGAAAGCTTTTCATTCGCCTCTTGTAAATCATGAGTACGAGACAGCACGCGCTCTTCCAAAGAAACCCGTAAAGCCGCAAGTGATTCTTCTGCCGCTTTCCTATCTTGTATGTCTTTAATAATGGATACAAAATAATCAAGCTCCCCGTTCTGGCCCACATACTTGGTCACCACCAAATTCACCCATACCGTACTACCGTTTTTACGGATATAGCGCTTTTCAAGCTGGTAACGATCAATTTTATCAGCCACTAGCTGCTGTAAAAGATGGAGATCAGTGTCAAGATCCTCTGGATAGGTCATATCCTGAAATGTGAGCTGGAGTAATTCAGCCTTGCTGTAACCAACGATCTGACAAAGCGCTTCATTCATACTAATCCAACTGCCATCTGGCGCAACCAAGGCAATACCCACTCCGGCCCGCTCAAATACAGTACGGAATCGTGCCTCACCCGCCTGAATTTTTTTCTCTGAATAACTCATCTGGCTGCGTGCCAGTAGTGCTGCTTCACGCATTTGTATTTCTATATTGATCAAGTCAGTGAGAGTAATCAAAATACTCACTTCTTCTTGCGTGAGAACGCGAGGCTTTGAATCAATGGCACAAAGCGTACCAAGGGCTAAACCGCCAGTGCTTCGAATCGGGACTCCTGCATAAAAACGAATATTGGGCTGACCAGTGACCAAAGGATTATCCGCAAAGCGCTCGTCTTGCGTGGCATCCTGCACAAGCATAGGCTCTCTATCCATAATGGTATGTGCGCAAAAAGCGAATTCACGCGGGGTTTCTATAGCATCTAGCCCTACTCGGGATTTAAACCATTGCCGGTTCTCATCAACCAGAGAAACCAAGGCAATAGGCACATGCAGGATTTGAGACACTAAGCGTGTAATCAAATCAAAAGCGGGCTCCGCCTCGCTATCAAGCAGATCCAAAGCATGCAAAAGATGCAAACGCTCAGTCTCGTCGGGGGGGGTAGGGGGCATGGTCATAAAGATCGATATTCAATAGGGCTGATACCACTATAGCTATTGCAAGCCAATTCCTCAGGCACTTTATGTTTAAATTAAGTTTATTCAAGCATAAAAAAAGCCACCTTCGTAAAGGTGGCTCATTTGATTCTAAACGGCGATTAAGCGCGTTTTTTGAATTCATTGGTGCGTGTGTCGATTTCGATTTTGTCACCGATTTCAATAAATGCAGCAACTGGCAATTCAAAGCCATTTACCAGACGCGCTGGCTTCATTACTTTACCTGATGTATCGCCGCGAACTGCTGGCTCGGTGTAAACCACTTCACGCACGATAGTTGTAGGCATTTCAACCGAAATAGCTTTGCCTTCGTAGAAGGTTACATCGCAAACATCTTGCATGCCGTCTTCGATGAAGTTTAATGTTTCGCCCAGATTGTCTTTTTCGATTTCGTACTGTTCGAACTCAGTATCCATAAATACATACATTGGATCAGCGAAGTATGTGTAAGTACATTCTTTGCGATCTAATGTCACTACTTCAAATTTTTCATCCGCTTTGTAAACGTTTTCTGAAGCAGAAGTGCCCAGCAAGCTTTTTGCTTTTACTTTTACAACAGAAGAGTTACGGCCAGACTTGCTGTATTCGGTTTTTTGAACGACCCAAGGTTGAGCATCAACCATGATTACGTTACCAACGCGAACTTCTTGTGCGGTTTTAATTGCCATTGCGGTGTTTACCTAGAGCTTAAGATGATGGTTAAAATTTAACGCCGTATTTTACCTTGCTATTGACGAATTTGACCAGATTAGTGGCAAGATCCCCTCGCAGTAATAATTGCTCTGCCCAGCCATGAGCGTGGCTCCTAAGGCTAGGCAAGGCGGGCAGAAGCTTATGCCATGCGGCTTGCAGATCACCACCATGATTCCACACTTGCCAAAATGCATTTAAAACCAGCGCAGCTTCACGTGGACAAGTGACTAAATAATGCGTCAAAAACGCATCTAATTTCACCCTATGCGCGTCGTCATCTTGCGGATAGATATGCCAAACCATAGGCAGGCCAGCCCACTGCGCCCGCACAAAGGAATCTTCCCCCCGCACAAAGTTTAGATCGCAGCTCCATAGCAGCCGATCATAATCATCTTGCGATTGCATTGGCAGCACCGTAAGCAGCAGCGATCCACGAGCGATGGTTTGCCCAACACACAGATCCAGCCCAAGCGCGGCGCTGGCCAAAGGCAGCAGCAAGCCTTCTGGCATAAATACTTGCACTGGCCGTGGCGATTGCTGCCAAAGCTGTAATAACTCGGCCAAAGCAGAATTTGCATAAGCAAATAGCGAAATCCTAATGGCGTTCACCTGCGGCATTTGCCACTGCGCCAAATACGCATCCGCATCTGCCGCCGCCCACTCAGCCCTTGCAGCCCGCTGTACCCGCTCGCCCAATACCCCCCCGGTGCCATCAACAAAGCCAGGAAAGAAAAAAAACTTAGGCAAGCCTTGCGCTGGGGATGGCAGGCCATGGCAGCCAATCACCCAATCTTCTGCAGAAAGGTATTCCAGATTGAGCCATACTCTATCCCCCGGCGTGGCCTTCATCGCAGCGATATAGCTAGCGGGTAAATCGCAGGCAAAAGCCTCAATCACCACATCGCTAGGCTCAAGCTCAATAGCAGGCTCGCGCCAGTGCAAGACTTCTACGCCGCTACAGTGCTGCTGGCTTTGATCAAGGGCAATATCGCTCTGAATACGCCGAAAGCTGGCTAAATCATCCACCACCAGCCGCACGGTAAAGCCGTATTCAGCGTGCAATTGCCTTGCTAATCGCCAACACACGCCAATATCCCCGTAATTATCCACCACGCGGCAAAAGATATCCCAGCGCTGCTTTCTCATTGATCCGTCACTTTTGCTTCTTCACTTGCATAAACATTTCTATCCGCCATAAACAGATCGTGCATCTGCTTACGATTTTCTTTAGCCAATGCCATTAAGGCCGGCATATCATCTTTATGCTCTAATTGCTCTAATAAAGACGCTTCATCATGACGCTGAAAAATATCAATCATTCGTTCAGCGTGAGCCGGAGCATAGCCTAAGGCGAGTAAAGTATGCTCCGCAGCCGTTAAGCTGCTTTCCCATACCTCACGAATCACCACATCAACATTTAAATCCATTAAAGACAAAGCATGGGTACGATTATGCGCTCTGGCTATAATTGTTAAATGCGGAAATTTACGCTTTGCCATTTGGGCTAAATGCAGGGAATCGCTAATATTATCAATAGCAATTAATAAAACACTAGCCTGCTTAGCACCAGCTTTTCTTAATAAATTATAACGCGTTGCATCGCCAAAATAAATTTTATGCCCTACTTTCTTTAAAAATTCAATATGCTCTGGGTCTTTATCTAAAGCGGTAAATTGCATACCCTTAGCGGCTAATAATCGCCCTGTAGCTTGGCCAAACCGCCCAAAGCCAGCAATAATAACTTTATTGGTTTCAAACTTTACATTGCTATAATCAACTTTTTTCTCTTTACCTTTACGCTTAATTAAGGATTCAAACAACATTAGCAGCGGAGCATTCAGCGCCATTGATAAGCCAACAACAATCGTTATTTGCTCGGTCGATTGCTTATCTAAAATATGTAATGACAAAGCCTGCGCCATCACCACAACAATCTAAAACTATGAATCTTAGATTGTCCTGTATACGCAATAATACTGCCAATAACAGAGGTTTTAACCAGTAGCAGCAATAAAGCCCCAGCCAATAAAATCCAAGGATCTGCGAATAAAAGCTTCAGATTAATGCTAGTGCCAATAGTAATAAAAAACAACCCAAGCAATAAACCTTTAAAAGGCTCAATATCTGCCTCTAATTGATGCCTAAAGCTAGAATTAGCCAGCATAATCCCCGCAATAAACGCTCCCATCGGCATCGATAAGCCTGCATATTCAAAACCTAATGCAGCTCCTAATACAATCAATAATGCCGCCGCAGTCATTACTTCAGAATTTCCATATTTAGCTACAATTCTAAGTAAAGGGTTAAGCAAATAGGTGCCAATAGCAAGG
Source organism: Pseudomonadota bacterium (assembly GCA_039796405.1). GTDB lineage: Bacteria > Pseudomonadota > Gammaproteobacteria > Burkholderiales > Chitinibacteraceae > Iodobacter. Next base: position 13,471 of record JBDKJX010000056.1, on the reverse strand, counting down.
GTAATGAGTACGGCCACTAAGCCCAACCACCAAGGTGCAATATGCCCATTGGCGTTAGGTGCCATTGCTTGTACGCCAAGTAATACCGGAATCACCGCTAAATCTTGCATAAGTAAAATAGAAAAACCAATTCGCCCAAGCGGTTGATTTAGCATGCTGCGCTCTTTTAATAATTGCACAGCAAACGCAGTAGACGATAAAGCCAACGTAATGCCAATTAAGAGCGATAATTTAAAATCAAGACTCAACGCTAAGGCTGCTAAGCCGCCCAAAGCCAAGCCACAAAGCAGCAATTGCGCACCACCAAGGCCAATAATCTTTTTACGCATTTGCCATAATGACTTTGGGTTTAGCTCTAACCCCAAAACAAACAATAACAGCACCACACCGATCTCAGCAAAATCGAGCACAGCGGCGGGATCTTCAATAAACCCTAAGAAATATGGCCCAACCACCACGCCTGCTGCTAAATAACCAAGAATAGAGCCTAAATTAAATCGCTTAAAAATGGGAACTGCAATCACCGCAGCAGCCAATAAGACCACCGAAGTATGTAATAGCTGATTATTCTCCAACGCATCCTTCCCTATTGTTTTCTATTGATGTCAATATAATCCATTGTCTAGCCAAAAAATGCCATTCTGCTCTATTGCATTTGATCGCCGCAGCATTTATAGCACTTAGCCGATCTCATTGATGCGATAATTTTCCCGATTATTCAAAAAATATTACACAAATAGGCGAAGTACCAATACTCCTAATTTATTATATTGTGATTAAAAAATATCGCGCAATCTGTGTAGGAACTGTATGAAACTGAGCTAAGCACAAGCTGTGGTGTAAATACAAATTTACATAAAATACTTTACCCCATCAACTGCAATGGCCAACTATCTGTCATTGTAATGGAATAATTATCCCCACCGGACTAGGCCTCTATCAATGAGTATCTCAAGCAATCCCCTATTGCAAAATTGGCAAACGCCTTACGGGCTGCCACCATTCGATCAAATTTTGCCAGAGCATTTTGCCCCTGCTTTTGCTAGCGCCATGACACAACATCATGCAGAGCTAAATGCCATTGCAGCGCAAACCAGCCTACCTAATTTTGCCAATAGCGTGGCGAGCTTTGATGCAGCAGGCGCTTTGCTAAGACGTGTGAGCAATGTTTTTTCTAATCTAACTTCATCAGAAACAAGCGACGAGCTACAAGCCATAGAGCTGATCTTAGCCCCAGAATTAGCCGCCCACGATAATGCGGTTTACCAAAATGCCGCGCTATTTGTACGCTTGGATGCGCTTTACCAACAGCGCCATGAGCTAGATTTATCCACAGAACAAATGCGCTTATTAGAGCGTATTCATTTAAATTTTGTTAGAAATGGAGCCAAATTAGAGGGTGAAGCGCGCCAGCGTTTTGCCAGCATCGTGGCTGAGCTAGCCAGCCTTTGCACGCAGTTTGCACAAAACGTACAAAATGATGAAGCTGAATATCGCTTAGCCTTGAGCGATGAAAACGATTTTGCTGGCCTGCCCGCAGCCATCATCCATTCCGCCAAGCAAGCAGCGGCAGATCGCAGTATTGATGGCCATGTGATTACCTTATCGCGCTCATCGGTTGTACCGTTTCTGACTTACTCCAGCCGCCGTGATTTACGGGAGGCAGCCCATACCGCTTGGAAAGCCCGTGGTGAGCACACAGGTAAAACCGATAATCGCCCCATCGCACCGCGTATTTTAGCCTTGCGACAAGAGCAAGCACAGCTCTTGGGCTACGCTCATTTTGCCGATTATGCACTGAGTGATCGGATGGCAGGCACGCCACAAGCCGCCCTAGAGCTACTACAAAAAGTATGGACGCCCGCACTAGCCCGCGTTAAAGAAGAACAAGCCGATTTGCAAACCCTTGCCGCCGAATTAGGCGAGCCACTGGATATTCAGCCTTGGGATTGGTTTTATCTGGCAGAAAAGCAGCGCAGCGCCCGCTTTGATTTAGACGATGCTGAAATCAAGCCGTATTTTGCGCTAGAGAATATGCTAGCTGCAGCCTTTGATTGTGCTGGTCGTTTATTTGGCCTCAGCTTTACCGAGCGCTGTGACCTGCCGCTGTATCATCCAGATGCTCGCCTCTGGGAAGTAAACCGCAATGAAGAAGTGATTGGGCTGTTTATTGGTGACAACTTCTCCCGTACCAGCAAACAAGGTGGGGCGTGGATGAATGAATTCCGCCCACAAAGCCGTAGCAATGGCGAGCGCATCCTGCCGATTGTGATCAACAATAATAATTTCTCTAAAGCCCCCGCAGGCCAAGCTACCCTGCTGTCTTTTGACGATGTGCGCACCTTATTCCATGAATTTGGCCACGGCCTGCATGGCTTGCTATCCAATGTTGAGTTTGAAGCCTTGGCAGGGCCCAATGTTGCACGGGATTATGTAGAACTGCCATCGCAGCTATTCGAAAACTGGGCCGAGCAAGATGAGGTGCTCAAAAAACACGCACTGCACATTGAGACTGGCGCAGCGATTCCTGATGCACTCTTGGCTAAAATCCAAAATGCCCGCTTCTTTAATCAGGGCTTTGAAACCGTGCGTTACCTAGGCTCTGCTCTTTTGGATTTACAAATCCATATGGATTTAAACCATGAGTTACACGATATCAGCCGCTTTGAAAGCGAAGCATTAAGCGCTTTAGGCCTACCCAAAGCCGTTGGCATTAATCATCGCCTGCCACATTTTGGGCATCTTTTTGCCAGCGATGGCTACGCTGCAGGCTACTACGTGTATATGTGGGCTGAGGTATTAGAAGCAGATGCTTTCGATGCCTTTATCGAAACCGGCGATGCTTTTGACACCGCCACTGCTGAGCGGCTGTATCGCAATATTTATAGCGTTGGTAATTCAATCGATCCGGCCAGCGGCTTTCTGGCTTTCCGTGGCCGCCGCGCAGAGGTGCAACCCTTGCTACGTAAACGGGGCTTAAGTGATTAAGCACCTATTTTAATCATCTACGGCAGCTGCATTGCCATTAAAACCATGACAAAGCGCCTGTCCGTAGATCTAAATACCCCACTGAAAAACATAAAATGCAACCATAAAGGACTATGCTGCAAGGCAAAGATCACGGCGTAATCAATTTAAAAAAGTAGTGCTTTACCAGAATTTTCTAGCCATTTTTCCGCGGCATAGAAGGGCGAAAGCGCTGCACTACTTAAATGATTGAAAGGTTCAGCATGAATGCTCCAAGCAAAATCAAGCCTACGGTATTCATTGTGGATGATATGCCAAGCAGTTTCGCCGTGCTCAGCGCCTGCCTGCAGGATGACTATCACGTACTTAGCACCACGGACGGACACTCCACATGAGAAATTGCCACCCAAGCTTTGCCTGAGTTAATTTTGCTGGATGTTATTATGGGTGAATTAGATGGCTACACCGTCTGTGAGCAACTAAAAGCCAACCCCATCACCCGCCATATCCCCGTTATTTTTGTGAGCTCATTATTAGGGGCCGCAGATGAAGAGCATAATCGCGTTTCGGTATTTGCTGCATAAGCCAGCCAATCTATTTAGCGAGACAACTTTACTTCTTTGATTGGCCTAGTACTACTCCGCCATTTCAATCAAGCCACGGCCATTGCGCTTTGCAATATATAAAGCCTCATCCGCCCTTAACACCAAGGCACGGCCATTTTCATCGCTGCGTAATGCCGCAATACCCGTTGAAAAAGTAATTTCTAAACGCTGCTTTTTATACATAAATGGATTGCGGCGGCACATTTGCTGCAAGCGCTCTAATACATAACGCGCCCCATTCATATCTGTTTCTACTAATAAAATTAAAAACTCTTCACCACCGTAGCGCACTAAAATATCGGTATCTCTTAATACTGATTTAGCCAAGCCCGCGATGTGAATTAATACATTATCGCCAACGGCGTGCCCAAAGCGATCATTAACCAATTTAAAATCGTCTAAATCAAATAACACGACTGACAATGGATGATGATGCCGTTGCGCTAATTTTGCTTCACGCACTAATCGATTATCAAAACCTTGCCGATTCATTGCCCCAGTTAAGGCATCTTGCTCTAAAATCTGTCGGTTAACAGCTAAATCTTGTTCAATATTGCTTACTGAATCACGGATCGACTGCAAATCAACACTAGATGCCGATACCGATGAGTGCAATTCTGAAGTCGAGTTAATAATGCTATTGAGTAAAGACTCTAACTTGGAGTGTGTATCATCAGTACTGGCACCCAGCTCCAAATGAGCACGACGCGTATCTTGCAACTGCCCCAAGCTAGCCGACATCGCTTCACCACCACCGGCCAAGGTACACAGCAATTGCTCTGCTGAATCGCCCATTTCGCCTAAAATATCCTCAACTTTATATAGTAGCTGCCAAGCTTGTAAGGTTTCAAACGAGGTTTTTGCGTTTGGGGATTTAATCGTAACGATCGCATTGTAAAATTTGGTGTAATTCTCTGGAGTGGGAGGCAAGCCTCTTTCTGAAAGCTTTTTAAGCGCAATCCGTGCGACTTCTACCGGAATAACGGACTCTGATGCATTAGACATAGACAGACAAGGCCATTACACAATAATTTGGAAAAATGATTGTACGCAATCACGAGCGATGAATCTATGACAACACCTTTAATTCCCTAGGAACTTCAATCACTATGCACATTCATATCCTTGGCATTTGCGGTACTTTTATGGGTGGTATTGCCGCATTGGCGCGTACTAGCGGTCATAAAGTGACCGGCTGCGATGCAAATGTTTACCCACCAATGTCCAATCAATTAGAAGCGCTGGGTATTGAGCTCATCGAGGGCTGGGACTTGGAGCAGCTTGATTTAGGCGCAGATCTTTACGTGGTAGGCAATGTGGTCACGCGTGGCAATCCTCTCATGGAAGCCATCCTCAACCGTGGCTTACCTTACACCTCCGGGCCACAGTGGCTTGGTGACAATCTCTTGCGCGATAAATGGGTGCTAGCCGTAGCCGGCACGCATGGCAAAACCAGTACCAGTTCCATGCTGGCTTGGATTTTAGAATACGCGGGCTTAGCGCCTGGCTTCTTGATTGGCGGCATCCCCGAAAACTTCGGTATTTCTGCTCGCGTCCCTGGCGCTCCCAAGCAAGATGCGGCCTCCACCTCGCCCTTTTTTGTGCTTGAAGCCGATGAATACGACACCGCATTCTTTGATAAGCGCAGCAAATTTGTGCATTACCGGCCACGCACCGCCGTACTGAATAATCTTGAATTTGATCACGCCGATATTTTTGCCGATTTAGCCGCGATTGAAACCCAATTCCATCATTTGGTTCGCACCGTACCAGGCCTTGGCCGCCTGGTTGTAAATGGCAAGGAAGCAAGCCTAAAACGAGTATTGGATAAAGGCTGCTGGAGCGAAGTGGAATACTTTGGCGGTGCCTCAGGCTGGCGAGTAGGGCAATGTTTTGACGATGGCTTTGAAGTTAAATTAGGCGAGCAGTTATTAGGCGAGCTGCACTGGGATCTGATCGGTGAGCATAATCAAATGAACGCACTAGCCGCCATTGCAGCCGCACGTCATGTTGGCGTTAGCCCCGAAGTGGCGATCGCTGCACTTGCAGAATTTAAAAACGTGAAGCGCCGAATGGAAATCAAGGGCAATAGCAAGGGTATCACCGTTTACGACGACTTTGCTCACCACCCTACTGCCATTGCCACCACAGTGGCAGGCTTGCGTCAAAAAGTTGGCAACGCCCGTATTTTGGCCGTACTAGAACCACGCTCCAACACCATGAAGCTGGGTAGCATGAAAGAAGCGCTACCAAACAGCTTAAGCGATGCCGATCTCATCTTTTGCTACGGTGCCAACTTAGGCTGGAGCTGCCAAGACGCGCTTGCCTCCCTTGGCGCACGCGCGCAAAGCTTTAATGACTTAGACCAACTGATCGAAGCCATCCGTAAAGTGGCCCAAAATGGCGACCATATTCTAGTGATGAGCAATGGCGGCTTTGGCGGTGTACACGGCAAATTATTAGCCGTACTTTAATTGGGGAGTAGGGAGCTGGGAGAGTTTGCAGGGTGGGTAAGCCACCCTGCACAGACACAGGGTAAATCGCTTTGCGAAATCACAAGCCCGCCACCTTTAGCACCCCTCTTTCACTTACAAAAGTTTATACTCGCCAAGTATTCTTACTTACAATTCAACACCAGTACGCAGGCACGGCATGCCGCGCCCCCTACATCATAAGATTTGGAGAAGACTGCATGAGCAATCCCTATATCGAGCTGGTTAAGGCCCACGATGCCCAATTACAAAAACTAGATGCACCACTGTTTAGCACATTAATCGGCCTAACGATCGCAGCAAAAAACACATCAGGCCCAGTGGCAATGGTGTTTGCTCCACACCCAGACGATGAATGCATTATTGGTGCGCTCCCCCTGCGTTTAGCCCGTGAAGATGGCTATCGCGTGATTAATGTTGCAGTCACCCTTGGCTCTAATCTGCCCCGCCAGCCAGAGCGTTTAGCCGAGCTTGATCGTGCCTGTCAGGTACTTGGTTTTGAATTAGAAGAAACCATCCCCGGTGGCTTGATGGCAGTAAACCCAAAAACCCGCGACAGTGACCCAGCCGCATGGGCCGAAAAAGTAGCCGTAATCGCCGCGCTGATTGAGCAATACCAGCCAACAGTATGCGTCGTGCCAAACGACAACGACGGCCACGCCGCGCATATCGGCACGCATTACCTCTTGCTGGATGCCTTGGCTAAACTCGGCCACGTCTGCTTTGTGGTGCAATCTGAATTCTGGCGCGCCATGGCCACCCCGAATGCGCTGGTTGAAACGAATATCACTGACACCGCCGACCTAATCGCCGCATTGGCCTGCCACGTGGGCGAAGTACAACGCAATCCTTACCATCTGCGCTTAACGTCCTGGATGGCCGACAATGTTCGCCGTGGTGCCGAAGTAGTAGGCGGCGCAGGCGTAGCCGCCCCTACCTTCTCGTTTGGAACGATTTATCGTATTGATCGTTTTGATGGCAAGGCATTGCAAGATTCTGGGCAGAAATACATTCTTTCTGCTGGGGATAATATCGGTAGCATCTTTAAATAAAGCTTGTTGGAGCGGTGGGCACAGGTGCCCACCCTAGGTATATTGCAGCCCTTCCCACAGCGCATCCATCAACACCCCATCTCTGTCTTCTGAGTATTCCCAAAAGAATGCCCCAGCCAAGCCCTGTTGCTTCACAAAAGCCATTTTGTGAGCAATAGAGGCTTCGTCTTCATAGCTGACAAATCGATCGCCAGCCATAAGCCACGGTGCTTTTGCATCACCATCCCAGTGCTTTACGGCCCCCGCAGGGAGCAGCTCATGAACAATTTTGCTATAGCTGGCCGCGCCATTACTTTTTTCGATTCCAGCCGATCCCAAAGCAGGGGCCAGCAGGCTGCGGCCATAAAAGGCGCAGCCCAAAACTAATTTATTCGCGGGCAAACCCTTGGCAGTAAACAGCGCCACCGATTTAGCACAGCTATCGCCATCAGGATCAAGAGGGGTATTAAATAGATTGCTATGGTGGCCCGCTCGCTTGGCCCAGCCATTATAAAAATCGTAAGTCATTAGATTAACGAAATCACATAGCTCGGCCACTGCCGGCATATCTACGCCATCTAAATAGTATTGCCCTGCACCGGCGGCAATGCTTAATAAATAGGCTTCTGGGCGTGATTCGCGCTTAGCAAGGGCATTTAATTGCCTACGGATCTCAGCCAACATCAGCGTGAAATTCGCCTTATCTTCAGCACGGGATTTAATCCCCGCCATATCATTGCTTGGATATTCCCAATCTAAATCAATGCCATCAAAACCATGCAACTGCATAAAATGAATAGCCGACTTAGCAAAGTGCTCTCGCGATTCGGTGGTCAACGCCGCATCTGAGAAGCCATCAGCCCCCCAGCCACCTATCGAAATCAGTAATTTAAGGTGAGGATGGCGCGAACGTAAGCCGCGCAGATGGGCAATGCCTTCTACCGCCCTAGGCTGGCTTTGCTCGGATGTTTGCTCCGTAAACAGCACGACATCGCCATCATGGATATTGGCAAAGGCGTAGCAAATATGCGTAAGCCTTGCTGCATCACGCTCTAGTGGCAAACCTGACCAATCTGCCCAGCCTGCGATATAGCCCAACAGAATATGTTTCATTACTCCTCTCCTCACCTAGGCACGGCATGCCGTGCCTCTACATTACAGCGCAGCCACCACGGACATTTCTACTTTATAACGCGGATCAGCCAAACGGGCTTCCACTGTGGCACGGCAAGGGGTATGACCGGCAGGCACCCATTCTGACCAAGCAATATTCATTGCGTCGTAATCAGCCATATCAGCCAGATAAATCGTTACCGAAAGGATTTTTTGCTTATCTGAACCAATTTCACCCAGTAATTTATCAATAAAACCCAATACTTCAACCGTTTGGCTTTTTGCATCGGCTTCTAAATTTTCCGCAATTTGCCCAGCTAAATAAACAGTATTGTTATGCACCACAATTTCAGATAAACGCGGGCCGACGTGATAACGTTGAATTGAAGACATTTAGAACTCCTGAGTTAAATAACATTAAAAATAATCCCACAATGCGCTGAGATTGCCAAATCTAAAACCACCCAGCAAAACCCAAATCTTAAACCACGGAGGAAAAGGAGAACACAGAGGGCCACGGAGAAAAACATTAGAAATGAAGGTTTTCTCTGTGAAACTCCCCCCCCTGTGTTTCAAGATTGGGGGTTTGTGCTGGGGAGCAATTGCCGCTGCAGTATAGTAATGACAAAAAAGGCGAACCTTCGTTCGCCTTTTTTATATCATCAAACCACAGTACGCAGTCGGAAAGAGAAGTCTTGCAGTGCGGCAATACCACTGGCCTCGGCACGATTGCACCAATCTTGCAGCAGCCTCACTAGCTCGGGGCGAGATAGCGTGGAGCGCTCCCAAAGCCGAGTTAACTCTTGGCGCATTTGGTAGATTTGCTCTAGCACGGTGCTTTCTGCCAGCACCTTGGCTAGAATTTGCTGATCGCGCTCGGGCGTGTCCTTAGCATCCTGCTTCAGCCAAATTTTCATTTGGCGCACCGGATCAAAATCGATTTGTGGCAGCTTGGCATTGCTGCGCATCCGCTCCACTTCATCCCCTACCGTCCCTTTTAAGGTGCGTGCGTAATTAGCGGCAATCGCATAACGATTGGCAATAATCGCCTGCAAAGAAGCTTCATCCAATTCACGCTTAGCGGCATCGGCTAGGGTCATTTTTGGCGCAATTTTACGCACCTTGGCCATGCCCAATGTTTCAATAATGCGGATATACATCCAGCCAATATCAAACTCAAACCACTTATACGATAGCTTGGCCGAAGTACCAAAGGTATGGTGATTATTGTGCAGCTCTTCGCCACCAATAATAATTCCCCAAGGGACAATATTGGTTGAAGCGTCTTCACATTCAAAATTACGATAGCCCCAATAATGGCCAACGCCATTGATAATGCCAGCGGCGGTCAAGGGAATCCAAATCATTTGAATGGCCCAAATCCAGATGCCATTCGCCCCAAACAAGCAAAGATCAATCAACAGCATAAGCACTGGGCCCAGCGTGTTGTGCTTGCTATAGAGATTGCGCTCTAGCCAATCATCCGGCGTGCCATGCCCATACTTTTGCATCGTTTCTGTATTGGCAGCTTCGGCGCGGTACAGCTCATAGCCTTCCCAGAATACTTTTTTAATGCCGTAAACCTGAGGGCTGTGTGGGTCTTCTGCTGTTTCGCACTTGGCATGATGTTTACGATGAATAGAAGCCCATTCTTTAGTAATCTGCCCTGTGGTGAGCCACAGCCAGAAACGAAAGAAATGACTAGGAATCGCGTGTAAATCAAGTGCTCGGTGTGCCTGATGACGGTGTAAAAAAATCGTTACCGAAGCAATGGTGATATGGGTTAACACCAGCATCACCACGATATAGCCCCACCAAGGCAGCTCAATAAGGCCATTTAGCCAGATCATTTCTATCTCCACTACGGGCATAAGCCTGTTTTATTTATTTGTAAGGGCGGATTCTACGCAAGACTTGGCAATCAGGCAGCATCAATCGGCGGCTGCATTGCAGCAGGATTAAGCAGCGTGACTTCTCGACGTGGGTAAGGAATTTCAATTTTATGCTCTTGAAATAATCGCCATATCTTTAGATTTAGACTAGATCGCAAAGAAAGCTGGCCATTTTCAGGATCGGCCAGCCAAAAGCCCAATACTAAATTGATTCCATTATCTGCAAAGGCGGAAACAAACGCGCCCGGAGCTGGCTCACTCAGAATACGCGCCTCGCCTTCCGTCACCGAACGCAATAATCCTAAAACAAAATCTAAATCAGTACCGTATGCCACTTGAATCGGTAGCGATGTCCAAATTGATTTATCGTTATATGATTGATTCACCACGGTAGAGGTAATTAAGGTGTCATTTGGCACCAAAGCCTCGGTGCCATCGGCTGATTTTAAAACTACATAGCGCGCCGTAATACTGCTGATGGTACCTAGTCGATTATCAATCTGTACTAAATCGCCAATTTTGATCGAGCGATCCAGTAAAATAATAAAACCAGATAAATAATTTGATGCAATTTTTTGCAGGCCAAAACCCAAACCCACACCCACTGCACCACCAAATACCGATAATACGGTGAGATCAATTCCCACCAGTGGCAGAGCAATCACAATCGCAAAAATCAGCAGCAAGATGCTAGATATTTTGGATAAGACCACCCGTACATTCATATCCATCATTTGGCTAGACATCAAACGCCGCTCTAGCTCGCGCCCTATCCACATGGCAATCAGCAAGGTAGCCGCAACTGAAAATAAGCCCTGACTAATGGTTAAAACAGAAATATGCGCTTTACCAATCGGCAAACTAATTTCATCTAATACTTCGGCCACTTCTGGCAAAATACCCAACACATGCAAGGCATAAATAATCCAAATTAAACCTGCGATATATTTTTCCCAGCGCATAACCCACGCTGCGCCATCAAATACACGGCGAATCACGTAAACCAGAATACGAATATTGGCCATTGCCAATAATAAGACACTAGCCAGCGCAATTAATTTAAGCGGATGCGCATACCATACCTTGAGTAATGCGCCAGATAACATCACCAATAAATAAGCATTTAAAGGGAAAAGCGCGCGTAATAAGCCCTCCCCACCCAGCCGCCAATGCCAGCTATTTTGATCAGGATTAACTCTATTTTTTACTGTGCGATTCACCCACCACGATACCCCCAGCGCCAATGCAATTAAACCAATCTGCGCAAAAAAGATAGGATGTAAATAGCCCTGATCACTCAGGTCATTAATAAAATCAATTAATAAATTATTACGTGTGCTCATCAGCTTTGGCGTATCCGCTTAATGGTTTCGGTGGTGGACGTAGCAAATAAAAAGGGGATGGAATGCACGCTGCCACCCCAAGCTAATACCTGCTGGCTGCCCACAATGTGCTCCGGCGCCCAATCACCCCCCTTCACTAACACATCAGGGCGCAACGCTAAGATCAGCTCAAGTGGGGTATCGGTATCAAACCAAGTAACGATGCTAACGCATTCTAAAGCCGCCAACACGGCAGCGCGCTGTAAAGTTGAATTGATCGGGCGATCATCGCCCTTACCCAGCCTTTTTACAGAGGCATCGGTATTAATGGCCACAACCAAACCTGCCCCTAAGGCGCGAGCCTGCGCCAAACAGGTAACATGACCACGGTGCAAAATATCAAAACAGCCATTGGTAAAGACCAGTGGCCGTGGCAGGCTAGCAAGCCGATCTGCTAATTGCTCGGGCGGGCAAATTTTTTGCTCAAATAATGGAGAAGGATAATGATGCATATTAAGTATGAGTTCCGAAAGGATTGATCATAAACAAGCACGGCATATGAACAAAGTAATATTTTGCAGTATGGTCTCTAATACCAACAACCCAAATGGCATAATTAAAAGCAAAGGGCAGTGAGATGCCGAAAGATTTTTCTTAAAGACCCAAAAATCATACTCAGTCACACAATATACCCCTTAAATATCTCTTATCTTTTAGGACATCACACCATGGCAACATTTCATCTATTTATTATTGGTGACGAAATTCTTGCTGGCCGCCGCCAAGATAAGCACTTTGCTCATATGCTGGAAACACTAAAAACCAGAGGGCATAAAATTGCTGCAGCATATTATTTACCAGACAATAGTGATGTTTTGGCAGAAGCCTTTGAGCGTAGTCTAAGCGCTGGCAATCAGGTAATTTCTTGCGGTGGGATAGGTGCAACGCCCGATGATCATACGCGGCAAGCTTTTGCCAAAGCATTAGGACTGCCACTGAGCTTGCATCCAGAAGCTGCTGAACTTATTACCAACCGTTTTGCAGAAGCCGCCTACCCTTATCGAATTCAGATGGCTTATTTTCCTGAAGGTAGCCAGCTTATTCCCAACCCAGTTAACCAAGTGGCTGGCTGCTACTTTAAAGCACACTATTTACTGCCCGGCTTTCCTAGCATGGCGTGGCCCATGCTAGATTGGATACTCGATGAGCATTACATCGATACCAGCCCAGAAACAACGCTCTCTTTCATCATGCTGAACGCCCGAGAAGGCGAGCTAATTGGCAAGATGCAAAGCTTTACCCAACGCTATCCTCATGTTGCCTTTAGCAGCCTACCCTCTTATGGCAATGCCCATCATCCAGAGCCACATATCGAATTTAGTATTACCGCAGAAGCCGTATTAGCTGCAGAAGCAATTTATTATTTAAAAGAATGCCTAAATGCTACAAAAAATCCTTGAACATCATTAAACCACTTTTAGTACTTTTAATCCATTTAAATCCTAAATAAAATTATATAATTATTTACTAACATTACAATCAATGTCATTTAGTATTTATTAAAATTTAAAATGAAAAAAACACTAAAATGTTGAAAAAATACAAAAATTTAATAAAAAATTAACCTTATTTAACCTAAATAAAAAAACCAATAGGTATAATCAAAAAGCTTTAAACCGTACCATTCTAGCAAACAAGCAATTACAAATATTAAACAGGGGTTTTTAATGAAACGACTTAAAACGTTAGTTGCAACTTCATTTTTCCTCGCCGCTGGTTTATCTCAAGCGGCAATCACTTCTATTCCTTCAGTTCCATTTAGCTTTAATACTGACGGCGATGGTGCCGCTACTTTTCAAGTGAAAGGTGCCGTTTCTAAAGTGTTTTCTTTTGATTTAACTGAATCAACACTTTTAACCAGCTTGAATCGCACCGGGTTTCGCGGAGGCTGTTTGGTTTGAGTCAGACCAACATGGCCTGCTCGCTTTGATTACGATAATAATTTGCTTCTGCTTCCGCAGGTGGGATATGACCAATCGACCCAAGCAA
>JBDKJX010000055.1:0-26909 GCA_039796405.1 Pseudomonadota bacterium | reverse complement strand
TCGTGTTCCTCAACCGTCCCATGCTCAGCCTAGAGGTTCATCTTGGCGTAACCGCTTCGCCGCAAACCCCGTTTCCCACGGACTTCGTTACCTTGCCAGTGTCAGCAGGTCACCGCCGCTTCGGCTCACTTCCCCTTGTAGCAGAAGAAGGGCATTCCCCAGCGCAACATCAATGACTTGCTGGGATACTGCATTCCAAACATGCTCAAGCAGCATCACCCCAATCAATGCGGGCTACGCTGGCTGGGCGTACTATAGGTGATGTCGCTTACCCACATTTCATTCGGCTTGGTCGGCTCAAAGCATTGCGCCAGTAAATTCTCTGCCACTGGCAAGTTGTGATTTTAACAATGACACTACTTTCTAAATTTTTAGTATTGATAGATGTGAAATTTACCTTTCAAAAAAAAACAAGAAATTGACCATCCAAGTAAGAAGTAATATATTGCCAGATTCTAATAATTTAGAAAAAATCTAGAAATTTAGTGGATTTGTACACTCTTATTAAAGGATTCTGCCATGCAATTTAAAAGAAAAGGAAATGGGACTCCCATCGTTTTTCTTCCAGGATTATTTGCTGGAGGCTGGGTTTGGGATGCAGTTGCGAGTAGGTGCTTAGAAGAAGGATTTAGTACCATAACTTTTGATGATCCTATTCCTGTTATCTTTGGGAATCATTTTAGACAAGCGACAAAACTTTTAGATATGGTTTTAAAAGAATGTGAGGAGAAGCCATTTTTAATAGGAAATTCCCTAGGAGCTTTGATTTCCTTGGACTATGCTTTGCAAAATCCAACACGTATTCAAGGTTTAGTTATGAGTGGGGCTCCCGGCCTTGTTGAACTGGAAACGGTGCCACTAAGGCAGTTACACACTGGAGAAATCCAGTATGCTCAGGCCTTTATCAATAAGATTGTCTATGATAAAAGCAAAATACCGCAGGGTGGAGCTGAAGAACTTGCTCGTTTATTTGGAGATCGTGAAGTGTTTAACAACATAGCGCGCTGGTATTCCTTGAGCCGTAAATACGATATTCCAGAGGCTTTGCAACAATTGAAAGCTTTGCCTATCCATTTTATATGGGGTGAACATGATGATATTACTCCTGCACAGCCATGGTTGGATCTTGCAGGACAATTTGAAAATATTCAGACTTCTGTTATTTTAGAATGTGGACATAGCCCAATGTTTGAATTGCCACAGTCTTTTTTAGAGCACTTATTACCCACATTGCATCGATGTCGCCAAAGCCAAACTCGACTGCCATTTACTGAACCAGCTTGACCCACTCAAAGGCAAAGCTAAAGTTGTTGGCAATACCACCAAAGGTCTCGCCGATTTGTTGGCTTGGCTGACTAAAAAGCACATTTCTGCCGAGCAGTTGCACGTCACGATGGAAGCCACTGGGGGGTGTATCACGAATTAGCCGCTACGCTGCTGCATGATGCGGGGTGTGTGTCTCGATTGCAAATCCTGCACAGGTAAAACATTTTGGCCAAAGCATCGCTATTCGCACCAAAACCGATGGCGTTGATAGCCAACTGCTGGCACGTTACTGCGCCATGATTAAACCTGCCGCGTGGCTGCCACCGCCGCCTGAAGCCCGCATTTTGAAAGGGCTTCAGGCTCGGCGCGAAGCGATTATGCAAGATTTGCTGCGCGAACAAAATCGCCTCGAAAAAGCACAGTCTACTGTTACGCCGGAGCTGATTCATCAATCAATTACCGACAGCCTTGCCTTTCTAAACACTCAGCTCAAAAAACTGCAAAGACAAATCGACGATCATATCGGCCGCCATCCGGGACTAAAAAATGACTTGAATTTACTGTAAACCATTCCGGCCCACAAAGTGACATGCAATTATTGGCGGTGATGCATACGCATCAGTTGAATACGGCAAAACAATTATCGGCGTATTTGGGCTTGGTGCCAGTAGAGCGACAATCGGGTTCGTCATTACTCGAGCGCGCCAAACTATCTAAAGCTGGCCCCGCCCGCGATCGCGCAGTGCTCTACATGGCTGCCATCGTCGCCACCAAGTACACCCCCCATGTCAAAGCCTTATTTGAGCGTTTACTTACCCGAGGCAAGAGCAAAATGTCAGCGCTCGGTGCTTGCATGCGCAAATTGGTGCACCTGTGCTTTGGCGTGCTAAAAACGCAAAAAAAGGACCAGGCAGAATACCAAAACGCTTGACTGGCAAGACGGTATCTACAAAGCAACTTACTGCCAACGATACACATCCATCGCCAACACGCCGCCGGTAATCCCACTATGGCTGCGCTCTACTTTCTTCCCCTGAGCAGCCCCCAGCACCACAAAAATCGGTAAGAGATGCTCATCTGTTGGATGCGCACGGCTAGCTTCCGGAGCCTGACGGCGGTAATCGAGCAAGGCGTTGATATCGTTTGCCAACAGCTTTTCATTCATCCAAGCCTGAAAAGCAGGCACATAGGCGGGTACGCGTGGGTCGCCCTCAAGGAGGTCCCCCATGACGTCATACAGATTATGGGTAAGGCTACCGGAGCCAATAATCATCACCCCTTCCTGCTGCAAACCCGCCAAAGCCTGCCCTAGCCGGTAATGATGCTCGGGGCCTTGTCTGGGCTGAATAGACAACTGTACCACTGGCACATCAGCATCTGGATACATCACCCTCAGTGGCACCCAAGCGCCATGATCCAGCCCTCGGCTGGGGTGAACCGCTACGGGTAAACCTACGCCCTCTAATACAGCGGCTACTTTTTCAGCCAACCACGGCGCGCCGGGCGCTGGGTATTGCAAATCAAACAACGCCGCAGGAAAGCCGCCAAAATCGTGAATCGTCTCAGGCTGGCTGGCAGCCCCCACCGCTGGCTGCAAAGAGCCCCAATGCGCCGACACCATCAAAATAACCTTAGGCTTAGGTAAATCAGCCGCCAAACGCTGCCAAGCTAAACCCGTTTTCCCAGCATCTAAGGCCAACATAGGAGAGCCGTGTGAGATATAAAAACTGGGAAACATGGTTAATCCTTTTTTATCTAGTAACAAACCCAAAGATACCTCGGTTGAACAAGCTTTTATGCCAACGCGTCCATTTTATAGGCTGCGTGGGCACACCCTACAATTGTGCTGGCATGGGATCAATTAATCAGTAAAGCGTGGTGAGCGTTTCAGCGCAAAAGCACCGTCTCCCATTAATACTTGTGCCAGCGCTGCTGCAATCAGAAACACAGGATATTCCCAGCCGCCGTTGGTATTACTAAACGACCAGCCATTAGCCAAGTGAACCATGCTTGCACCAATCAATAACGGCAACAATGCAGCCGCCACTAAACGTGGGTAAAAACCGAGCAGCAAGAACAAGCCACCAAACACCTCAGCCCCCGCTACCGGATAAGCCATCCAGCCTGGAAAACCCACTGAATCAAAAAACTGCGCGGTGCCAGGCAAAGTGAACACAAAGACTTTAGTTAAGCCATGGGCCAGAAACATAATGCCTAAAGCTAGACGAAGAACGAGAGCTGCGTAAGGGGCGGTTTTGTTATCGATTGCAGTGCTATTTAACATTTGAAACTCCAGTGGTTTAAGCCGTGTACGGCGTGTTGATGACGTGCAGTATGCGGATTGATCGGTTTAGGATAAATAGTTATCCATGCAAATAACCATCCCTAAATATGGGATAATAAACCCTATCAAGCCCTCCCAAACTGAGCAGCACGATGAGCGCTAGCACTTCGGCCTCATGCCTTTTACCGCACTCACCCCGCTCAGGCTAAATGATGACGCACTAAGCCCCTCTCAAAGCTTTAGCTTCAAGGAAAAAAATGGATAAGCTCTCCGCCATGCAGGTTTTTACCCGAGTTGTTGATGCTGGCAGCTTTGTAAAAGCCGCAGATCAGCTGGATATTTCTACCAGCGCAGCATCCCGTCTGATTGCCGAGCTAGAAGCAGCGCTCAATACGCGGCTTTTGCAGCGCAGTACCCGTAAGCTGAGCCTTACCGACGCTGGACGCAGCTACCATGCGCGGTGCCTGCAAATCCTCGCCGATGTGGCCGAAGCAGAGTCCGATTTAGGCATAGAAAGTAAGCGCCCCTTTGGCCTGCTGCGCATCAATGCACCGGTGTCTTTTGGCCAGCTACAGCTCCCCCCGCTGATTGCCGCCTACCAAAAGGCCTACCCCGATGTGGTGGTAGAGATTGAGTTATCTGATCGCAGTATTGATCTGGTAGAAGAAGGCTTTGATCTAGCGCTGCGCATTGCAGGGCAAATCACCGATACGCTGGTGGCAAGGCGTTTGGCTAGTATCCGTATTGTGACCGCCGCTGCCCCTGCCTATCTAGAGCAACAAGGCACGCCGCAAACCCCTGCTGATTTAGCCAACCACAACTGCTTGGTTTACACCAATGGCAACCGCCGTGGGGAGTGGGATTTCAGTGGGCCGGATAGCGATATCAGCATTAAAGTAGCTGGGCATTTCAGGGCCAATAATGGCGATCTACTCCGCCGTGCCGCGCTGGCCGGAGAAGGCATCATTTGCGAGCCCAGTTTTCTGATCGGCGAAGACCTCGCCAGTGGCACGCTAACTCACATACTCAGCGACTATCACGCCCCGCAGCTCACCCTCTTTGCCGTTTACCCCAGTCGCCGCCACCTTTCCACCAAGGTGCGTAGTTTTATTGATTTCTTACAAGGGCAGATGCAGGAACCACCGGTATGGGATGGCTGGATGAAGTTGCCCGCATAAAAGCATCAACCCTGTATATTGTGCATATATTTTTTACACTCAGACAAAAGCCCTGCTATGAAATCACCCTTTATTACTAGCATTCTTTGCACCTTACTTGCAGCCTGCGGCGGTGGGGATGTTACCGTCAGTCGTGACGGCGTTAATATTGTTGCAATAGATACAGTGCCAACACTGAATGCGCTACGGGTGATCGCCGGTATTCCGGCAGGCGACATTGTGCCGATTAATAATGGTGTATTTACCGTGGAATGGGATGCAAAAGCAGTGGATATCGCTACTTTTAATCTCTACCTAAGTAAAGATGCGCTGGTCAGCAGCGAAGATACCGATTTGTTTTTTACGCTCAACCCAGAAAAAAACCCAAGGGCAACGCTGGCGTGGGATAAAGATAAACTCAATATCACTTACGCTAACCTCCCCACTTCGGTTAACTCATTTTTAAGTAATAACCCAAGTGGCAGCGGCTATATCATCGCCAAGGCATGTGGTACTAAAATTGATACGGCAGGTGGTACACGTAAGGAATGCGTACAAAAAGAAGTGGCGATTAAACTGTTGTAAAACAACCGTATCGATAAGTTTTGTCATGCAAACCTTGCTTGGGCCCATAGATGCCAACGCCAGTGCCGCAATGCAGCAAAAAATAACAGATCTTATCGCAAAAAATAGGAGGGGATTTTGGGCCTTAGAACTCAAGGAAACGCGCCAATTTATTGGCTTTTCAGGGCTACATATCCCCACTAAGGAGCTGCCTTTTTCTCCCTGCGTGGAGCTCGGTTGGCGGCTAGCCTTTGAGCATTGGGGCAAGGGCTACGCTACAGAAGCTGCAAGGGCAGCCTTAGCATTTGGCTTTAATACACTTAAACTAGATGAGATTGTTTCCTTTACCGCGCTAAGCAATTACAAATCGCATGCAGTGATGGAAAAACTATAGATGCAGCGAGATCCGCTCAGCTTTATGCACCTCAAGGTGCCAATTGGCCATCCGCTGCAAGAGCATTGTTTGTATCGACCAAGCAAGCCCATTGACTAGATTGCGTAGAGCTTAAAATTAGCTTAAAAGCACCGCACCAATAGATCAATTTAATCTAAAAAATCACAAAAAAATAGCATTGAGATATAAACAAACCTGCTAAAGTTTCCATCGGATGTTCCACCCTTTGGAGGCTTTGTATGAAGTTTGATACGCTTGCTCTACACGCTGGTTATGAAATTGATCCCACCACCAAATCGGTGGCCGTGCCTATTTACCAAACCACCAGCTACGCTTTTGACGATACGCAGCACGGTGCAGATCTGTTTGATTTAAAAGTTAAAGGCAATATCTATACCCGGATTATGAATCCAACTTCGGATGTTTTAGAGCAACGTATCGCTGCGCTAGAAGGGGGAATTGGAGCCTTAGCACTGGCATCTGGCCAAGCCGCTATGACCTACGCCATCATGACCATTGCCGAAGCTGGCGATAATATTATCGCCACATCAGCGCTCTATGGCGGCACTTACAATCTATTTGCCCCCACCTTGCCGCAATATGGCATTACCGTGCAATTTGTTGACGCCAGCGATCCGCAATCTGCCGCCGCGCTCATCAACGATAAAACCAAAGCTATTTACTGCGAATCGATTGGCAATCCGCTAGGCAATGTTGTGGATTTCGCCGCCTTTGCCGCCATCGCCCATGCTGGTGGTGTGCCTTTAATTGTGGATAACACCGTGGCCACCCCCTATCTGACCCGCCCGTTTGAGCACGGCGCAGATATTGTGGTGCACTCCTTAACTAAATATATTGGCGGGCACGGTAATAGTATTGGCGGCATCATTGTGGATAGCGGTAAGTTTCCTTGGGCTGCGCATAAAGAGCGCTTTAAGCGTTTAAATGAGCCTGAAGTCAGCTACCACGAGGTGATCTATACCGAGGCACTAGGCCCTGCCGCCTTTATTGGCCGCGCGCGTACCGTGCCGCTGCGTAATATGGGCGCAGCCATTTCGCCGTTTAATAGCTTTTTAATCCTGCAGGGCTTAGAAACACTGGCTTTGCGCATGGATAGACACGTAGAAAACGCACTGAAAGTGGCACAATACTTGCAAGGCCATAGCAAAGTAAGCTGGGTAAAATACGCGGGCTTAGCAGACCATCCATCTAAAGCATTAATCGATAAATACTTTGGCGGCAAAGCATCGGGCTTACTCACCTTTGGGGTGAAAGATGGCAGTGCAGGTGGGGCTAGATTCCAAGATGCGCTTCAGCTGATTACCCGCTTAGTCAATATTGGCGACGCCAAATCGCTAGCTTGCCATCCAGCTAGCACCACGCATCGCCAACTATCACCAGAAGAATTGCTAAAAGCCGGAGTCAGCGAAGACATGGTAAGGCTTTCAATTGGCATCGAGCATATCGACGATATTCTGGCCGATCTAGAACAAGCACTCGCCCAAGTTTAAGCTGCGCAAAGCGCCTTCAAAGAAGGCGCTTTAACAACATACGATCTAAGCTGCACGGCCTTAAAAATCCTGCTTATAAGATAAAGAGATCAGCTGCTTTTGCCATGAAAACAAGGGCAAGCTGTCATTTTGCTCTTGGTATTGGTATTCCAGCCGCCATTTGCTAGCCCAAGGGCTTTGCCATTGGTAAGCCAAGCCTAAGTTACTTTGCAGGCTTTGCCGTTTTTGGTTGTATTCCAGCAATGGGCTATAGCCCTCTCTATCTTGCATTATTCTGGCGCGTAGCTGTAATTCAAGCTGATGAGCGCCTTGGGGGTAGATGAGCCGGCTGCTAAGCTCGCCACTATATTGATTGCCACCAGGGCGCTGTGGAGCCAGCTCAAAAGCCAGCGCGGCGCGGTTATCTAACCAGAGCCCTCGCCACTTTTGAATATGCTGCATACGCCATTCGCTGTGCAAGCTTTGGTAGCGAGGGGCAATATCCACCATTTGCGCCCTTAGCCTAAGCAAAGACTGAATCCCCGCTAGCGTTGGCAAGCCCCGATACTCTAGCAAGGCGCTGCTTTGGTAGGCCTCATTTTGTAGCCAAAACTGCTGCAAGCCTACGCCCCAATCACTGCGGGCTTGTGGCTGCCAAAATCCCCCAAACCAACGCATCGTTTGGCTACTCTGCGGCCAGCTTTGCACCGCGCCAGCATGCAATGCCCACTGCTGCCCACCCGGTGGAGTGGCAATGGCTTGGATTTCTAAACCCGCTAAATAGCCCGCTTGCGGCATGCTATTAGGGTCTACTTCTAAATTAAACACGCCATCGGGTAAGCTGATTTCTAGCCAGCGTTTAGAGCTACCTTGATCCAGATTACTATCGCTTGCCACCCAGCTTTGTATTTGCCCTTGCCACAGCGTTTGTTCACGACAACCTTGCTCAGTTTTTTGCCGAATCAAATCACTAATGGCTTGCGGTAGCACCGGTAAAGCTTGCAATTGCCTCTGTAAAACCGCCGCTCTGGTGTAATCCTCTAGTTGGCAATAGGCCAGCATCAGATCAAGCTTGGCTCCTTGGTGATGCGGATTGAGCTGCAGCACCTCTTCTAACAGCCAGCTGGCCTCTTGCCAGTTTTGCTGAGCGATATCGCCAATGGCTTGCTGATACAGCGCCTCGGCCGTCTGCGCTTGCGCACTAGGCGGGCAGAACAACAAAAAAAATAGAATGGCGGGAGGGATCAGGCGCATAAATTAATTGTATATGCTCACGATCACAAATCTAGAAATTTACTTGCTGGATTCTGACTTTATCTCAAAGAACTGATATTACACAGCAAAGCCCAAACGGTGAACACGGCGTTTCGTGGAGAAAAATAGGCTTTAAATAAGGGCTACTGCATCGCATCCCGCGACTAAATTATCCTGGCAAACGATAAACCTGCTGCACTCCACGCCGCCCCTTGAGGGCAACCGTGCCATAGAGCTGCAGCGGTGAATAGGCTAAACGCCGCTCGGTATCCTCCCCGACCAAAATCTTCTCATTATGTAAGCTAGCTAAGTTTTGTAATCGAGCGCTCACATTTACCGCATCACCAATGGCCGTATAGGTGCTGCGAAAGGGTGTGCCCATATCCCCCACCACCACCACCCCTGTTTGAATACCAATATGCACTTTAATTTGCTTGCCAAAGGCCGCCTGTTGGTTATGCAGCTCTACTGCGCTCTGCATGGCTATCGCCGCATCAACGGCACGTTTGGCGTGGTCTACTTGAGCAACTGGCGCGCCCCAAAATGCAAATAGGGCATCACCCATATACTTATCTAAAGTGCCTTCCTGATCTAATACGGCCTGAGTTAGCAGCATCAAAGCATGCCGAGTATAACTAGCCAATTCTTCTGGTGGCAATCTTTCGGCAATGCCGGTATAGCCTTGTAAATCTGCAAATAAGCAGGTTATTTCTACCCGATGTGGCTGCATCATGGCTTGGCTATTACTGCTAATCAGCTGATCGATAATCGCAGGCGGCACATAATGATGAAAGGCTTGATAAAGCTGCCGCCGACCAAGCTGGGCGTACCACCACTCCAAGCCCCCTTCTAAAATCAGCAAGACCACGCCCCCCACTACTGGCGCCAAAGCATTTGCCGCTACTTCTTGCGTGGTGTAATGCAGCCATAGCAGCCACGCCATCATCACTACAAATCCCCAAATAAGCCGCAGGGCATTGCTACGATGGAGCAGCAAAGAAACCCCCAGCAATAAAGCCCCCCAAACCGCCATAATGCGGAAAAAACTAATCGCCTCAACCGGCTGATTTTGCTCTAACTGATCCAATGCTTTTGAAAGCCACTCTGCATGCAATAACATGCCAGGCGTTCGCCCTCCTAAAATAGTGGCAACATAATCCCCCAAGCCCAAAGCGCTAGAGCCCACAATCACCAAGCGATTATTCAAAAGCGCTGCTGGCGCTTCCCCCGATAAAATATCGCGGGCAGAAATCGCAGTATAAGCCTCGGCCTTGCGTAAAAAGGGGATCGCGGCCATGCCATCTTCTGCAATATTTTGTTGTGCAGATAAGCCTTGCAGCCATGCAATTTGCCCAGAGCGGCTCTGTAATGGCGCTTGCTGCCCTAGCCAACAGCGCAATAACACCGGCGCAAATGCGGGATAAAGTTTGCCCTGATATTGCACCAGCATGCTTTGATGCCGTACCACGCCATCAGGATCAGCAGTAATGGCGATATGGCCGACGCATGGGGCGTTTTGCGCCAACATGGCGTGATTGCCTAAATAACCAAATGCGATGGTGGAAGGAATATTGTCGATGGGGATTGCTGCGCTTAACTCCCCTACACGAATACTTTGGCTGCGATCAAAGCCAAAAGTCTGCGCCAAGCTCAGCCGCCGAGAAGCTGCCATTGCCGCAATTTTTTGATCCCCTAATACATCACCAGCCTCAGGAAAAATCATATCCAAGCCAATATGTGCAACTTGGTAATGCTCATCTAATTGCTGTAGTAATTGAGCTAAGCGCGTTCTAGACCAAGGCCAGCGCCCATATTGGGCCAAGGAAGCCTCATCAATATCCACCAAAACAATGCGCTTTTCTGGCTGATCACTTAGTTTTTGGCTAATTAATTGATCATGCAGGCGATCTAATAGATCGAAGGGAAAAGGATAAGCGTGGCCACGGGGCATGGCCAGCCAAATTACCAGCAGGGTGCTGAGTAAAAAGAATAAAGCCCGCCCCAGCCAAATAAACCGCAGCTTATTCCAAATGGTTTTAAAATCGGCCATTAGGGCTGCTTAGCTCCGCTAAAAAAGCAAATCATCATTTAGCCGCCGCAACCTTTATATTTGTTTTTTATTTATAGAAGTAATCTAGCAGCAAATAAACACTAATGAATACATTAACGCTTTCTTAACCAATAAGTGCCACCGCTTAATATTTCATTAGTACCAGGGGCCGTGTAATAGATATACCCCGCCTCGGCGGCGTCTTTTCCAGAAACAATACCGCGCAACTGCACCTCGCTCACGGCACCATTTAGAAATACGCCATTACTTTCTACAGCCCCTTTTACATTAATGGGGATTTCTCTACCTGCAGCATTTAATAAAAGATGGGTATTAAAGCTTTGCGCTGCAAAATTAATTTGTAAAGCCGATTCTTTAGCCACCGTTGGAATAATAGAATTGCTAGCGGTATTGACTAATATACCATCGTGCTTAGCCATTTGAAAATTAACAATGCCTAATTCAGGGCCATATTGCAGATTACTATTATCACGCGACATCACATAATAAATCCCTGCATTCACTAACTCTTGCCCCGCTTTATAGACATCACTAAAGCTAGCCGTTGCGGGTAAATTAGCCAATTCTTGCCAGCGCCCCCAATGAATAGTGGGCACCACTACTACCGGCTCACTAGAATTAGGCAGGGGTATGGTCGGCTCTGGCACTGTTGGAGTGGGGGTAATAGGGCTAGGTGAGGGTGTAGGCGCCACAACAATGGGCTCGCTAGTTTTTATCTTAGAACCATCAAGCAGCGTTTTGGCCACGGCATTAGTTAAATCAACCGCCTGCGTAGTGGATTCCGCCCCCAAAGCAACAGCCTTGCTTGGCTCTTTCGCACCCTCTTTAACAACTTCTTTTGAATCTTTGACCGCTTCTTTAACCACATCTTTAGGTAATTCTTTTTGTAATTCTTTTTGCAATACCGGTGAAGAGTCTTTTTGCACCGGCACCGCCTGCCCACGAACCACTTCTAACATATGCGCAGTGGATGCAAATAACTCACGAGAATTAACCCCTTGGCAAGGCCCGCCTTGCTCCATACTGCAAGCACTAGAAAAAGCCTCTACAACGACCCCACCTTTTTGCACGGCTACCTGAGTAGTTTGCTCATTGGCATGCACCACAAAATCAGTACCGCGCAAGCCAATCGCAGCCACAGGCGTGTTTAGCCGGTACTTATCTTTATCTTTTTGTACCTCGCTGCCTGTTACCGAACGCATCAAGCCTGTTTTAAGTACAAATTTAAATTGGCTAGCCGCCCCCTGCTTACCTAAGTGATATTTTTCAATCAGCAGTACGCTATTTGGCCGCACGGCAATAAAGCCTTGATCAAAGGTGCGTAAATACACACTACTCTGCTCTGCAGTCTGTAATTCATCTCCCTCACGCAGGGCAGCACCCTTAGCTAAAGGCAGAAGCTGCCCCGCTCTCAACAGCATCGGTTGCCCAAGCACCGCAATAACTGTACCCATATTTGCCAAATCTTGTGCTAGAACAATAGACGGCACACTTATAAAAACAGCAAGCACCAACCTACATAAATTTAATCGCTTGAGCACTTGGATCACTCCTTACAACACCAACCTTCGGGAGATGCTTATGACACGCCATCCCATTTATTCTTTAGAATTTTTTTCTGGGATACCAGAAAGCATTTTAAATTCGATTGCGCACGAATCTCAGCTTAGGACAGCCATCCGTAACCAGCAAGTGATTACCAAGGGCTCTCTAGGCGATGAGTTGTTTTTTTTGATTAGAGGCCGTTTACAAGTCGTCGACGTTACAGAAGACGGTCGGGAGCTTTGCATTCACATCATTCACGAAGGGGAGTACTTTGGTGAGCTAGCGGTTATAGATGGCGGAACCCGTTCTACAAGCGTGGTTTCAATTGCCGATGCCGAGCTATTGGTGCTCAGCCGCGCCACTGCGCTTCAGCTGATTTACTCCCACCCCATTTTGGCTGAACGGCTAATGAAAAAGCTCGCATTCTTAGTACGCTTATCGTCACAAAACCGAGCCATGCTTAGCATACAAAACCCATTTCAGCGCATATGTACCGTGTTAACCACATTAATACGCACCCTACCTAGTAATTTAAAAGTCATCGAACTACCGCCTCAGCAATCACTTGCAGGAATGACTAATTGCAGCCGTGAAACCGTATCTAGAGCCATAGGCCAGCTACTGAATACTGGTATTGCAGAAAAAGATCGGAAAATGCTCATTTTGCGAGAACCAGAACGTCTACAAAGCATAGTAAAAGGAAAGATCTCAATTGAGTAATTGCCTTAATAAAAAAATCACAATAAAAATTATTTGAAACACTAAAATACAAATCAAAAACCCCATTAAAAAACAAAGACTTAATTAAAAAAACCATCCACATCCCCACAAGCAGCATTAGGCTCCTGACAAGATTGAAAGAAATTTTCTTGTAATTATTAAATTCAATTACTAGTATAAAAACAGCCGAAACATATCGAGCATGTAAGAAAACAGGGGCAAACCTAGCTTAAAATAGAATTAATCACGTGCATCGCCTACCTGCTGCCCAAATTTTATACCCCCATCAAAATAGCAAACTAAATAAAATAACAACCATACAAGAGCTATGTTTATGAAAATAATCCACCTTGGTAAGTTTTATCCCCCTGAGTACGGTGGGATTGAAACAGTAACCTTCGATTTAGTTGAAGGCCTTAACCAGCAAGGTGTGAATGCAGATGTACTCTGTAGCAATAAAGGTACGGAAACTAGAATAGATCTAAATAATACGCGCTACCATGTAATTAGAGCGGGTACACTGGCGGTTATTAATTCGACATCAATATCTATAAAGTTAATTACTGAACTAAAAAATCGTGTCCACCAATACGATGCGATTCATATTCATTTACCTAATCCAATGGCTAATTTGGCCATGTGGTTAATTAAGCCAAAATGTAAGGTTTATCTACATTGGCATAGTGATATTGTTAAACAAAAACATATGCTCAAGCTCTATGCCCCATGGCTAAAATGGCTCATTAATCGTGCCGATGGCATTATTGCTACCTCACAGCAATATGCAAACTCATCGAAATGGCTTAGCCATAATATAGATAAAGTTTCCATTATCCCTATTGGTGTTGCAGATAAAAGCCAGCTTGCCTCACAGGAACTTGTAAACAAAATACGCAGCGAATACTTAGGTAACAAAATTGTTTTGTCTATCGGCAGATCAGCCATATATAAAGGCATCATCCACTTAATTGAAGCTTGTAAATATACTAATGATGATATCGTAGTGTTAATTGGCGGACCAGGTGTAGAGAGTTTCCGCCACTTGATACAGAAACTAGGACTCGAATATAAAGTTAAAATATTAGGTGAAATTTCAGATCAACAATTGCCTTCATATTACAGTGCCTGCGATATATTCTGTCTGCCTTCTATTTTAAGATCAGAAGCCTACGGCATTGTGCAAGTAGAGGCCATGAGCTTTTCCAAACCAGTTATCTCATGTGATATATCTGGCTCTGGGGTGGCTTGGGTTAATGAGCATGAAAAATCTGGCTTAATTGTCCCTCCTGCAGATTCACTGGCATTAGCTAATGCCATAAATAAGCTCTGCCAAGACGATAAGTTGCGAAATAATATGGCCGTCTACGCAAGAAAAAAATTTGAGCAAGAGTTAACCGCTGAAAAAATGGTAAAAAAAACGATACAAATGTATCAAGCAAGCAGTATGGCTGTGATGCAAACTGAAATTTTTTCATTCCGAAAAGCATTTGACACAGAAATATTAAATAGCGAACAAGCACTTTCCACGAAAAAAACCAAGCAACATAGTAATTAGGCGCTGCTTGCTCATAAAACCACCCAAACAAAGCTGAGCAATGGATAAAATAAATATTTTATTTTCGGCCCAAGGCATGATCCCACCACTCACGGGGATAGGCCGCTATGCAACCAGCTTATCTAGGGCGATGCAGCAATTTGAAACAGATATTGACCTAGATTACTATCAATTTGGCCGTGTTAGCAAAAAAACCTATAATGAGTACCTCCTTTCTAAGCTAAGAAATCTCGTGAATCGATTTCCAGCATTAAAATGCTATCTTAGAAAAAAATATCATAGTAATGATGGTGCACACACCATTAAGAATAAAAATTATATCTATCACGAACCTAATTACATTCCAACAGTATTACAATACCCATATTTAGTAACCGTTCACGACTTATCCCATATTATTAACCCAGAATGGCACCCAATCGAAAGAGTTCGCTTTTTAAATGATCACCTCCCTATCACACTAGAAAAGGCAGAAGCCATCTTTGTGGTGTCAAAATCAGTACAAAAAGAGCTGATCAATTGGATGCCCGAGGTAACAAATAAACTCCACATCACCTATAACGGCGTAGACCATAATAAGTTTTCGCCTGAATCTTACAATAGCCAAATATTAAAAAAATACAATCTACCAAGCAAAGACTACTTTCTATTTTTGGGCACCATTGAGCCTAGAAAAAAAATTGAAGACCTACTGCTAGCCTATCAAATGCTAGTTCAAAACAAAAAAACCACACTTCCATTAATTATTATTGGCGGAGCTGGCTGGAAGTGTGAAGATCTATTAAACAGAATAAAAAAGAGTAAGAATGTTCATTGGCTACAATATGTAACTGAAGAAGACTTGCCCGCCCTTTTGGCTGGCGCACGCTGCATGGTCTATCCATCGGCTTATGAAGGCTTTGGTTTACCCGTATTAGAATCAATGAGCGTGGGTACGCCGGTGATTACCACCGCAGGCGGAGCGATCCAAGAAATTGGTGGAGCCGCCCCCTTTTATTTTAATAACGGTGATATAGAGGGCTTGGCAGAACATATGACCAATCTAGCCCTCAACCCTGAATGCGCTAGCGATCACATCACCGAAGGGCTAATTAGATCAAATTACTTTACCTGGGATCGATGTGCCGCTAAAACTCTTAACACATATAGGGATGTATGGGCGAATCATTATTAAATGGTGTATTAATATCATCCACAATCATAACCATTATTGTGGGTTCATTTTATAATTTGCAACAATATTCTCCCGTTAAAAATGATAAAGTTATCCATTTTATTGCTTACTTTTTTCTTAGTCTACTCATAGCACCTTATTTTACCTACACAAAAACATTTATCATTTTATTTTTAATGGGAGCAAGTATTGAAATATTACAACCATTAACAGGTAGAAAATGTTGTATTTATGACCAGCTAGCCAACACCACCGGTATTGTTTCCTCAATGACATTACTCTACGTATGGGGGGCTTTTTTTGGAAATCATTAAAAGAATACTCGCCGGCCGCTGGCTATTGCATGCAATGGTAAGTAGAGAAATTAAATCAAGATATAGTGGGTCATTACTTGGTATATTTTGGCTGTTTTTTGCACCTGTATTAATGATACTCACCTATAGCTTAGTTTTTGCAGATTTAATGAAATCTCGTTTGCCAGGCATAAATAGTCATTACGCTTATACAATGTATTTAACCAGCGGCATGCTAGTTTGGCAGTATTTTTCCGAGATTATAGCCAAAGGTAAATTATTTTTAGTTGAAAATGCAGGCCTACTTAGAAAAAATAAAATTTCAAAGATAATCCCACTACTATCAGTAGTAGTCATTGCGCTTGTTAATAGTTTAGTCTTAGCGGGGTTTTATTTTATATTTTTAATTATACTAGGATCATTCAGCTTTGAAATTATAGCGGTTTATATTTTACAAATAGCTGTGATTACCCTATTTGCTTTTAGTTTATCTGGGCTACTGGCACTTGCCCATGCCTATATTAGAGATGTAGGGCAATTTGTTGACGCCATTATGCAGTTATTATTTTGGGCAACCCCAATAGTCTATGCACCACAAATTTTACCTACATGGGCCGCAAATTATATTTATCTCAACCCCGTTTACTGGGTTTCGCAATTAGGGCAACAGGTTATACTTGGCTGGCCAATCGCATGGAATTGGCTATTTTACGCACTCATCCTTTCCGTAACTTTATTTTTAATATTTTATATATTTTATTCTAAAAACATTCAAAAAATCATGGATGATCTATAAGCATGGCCTTGATCTCTGTTGAAAATGTATCCAAAGTTTTTAGCATATATCCACTACGTCGTCATAAGCTGCAAGCTTTGCTAGGCATAGATGCTAGTCGGCACTGCATTAATAAATGGGCACTTAAAGAAATATCTTTCTCTATAGAAGCAGGCGAATCTATCGCGATTGTTGGCCGCAATGGTTCTGGAAAAAGCACTTTGCTCAAGCTTATTTGCCAAACGCTTAGCCCAAGCGGAGGCCTTATTACAGTAAATGGCAGAATTGGTGCCTTATTAGAGCTTGGTATCGGCTTTCATGAGGAATTAAGTGGTAGAGAAAATGTTTATATCTCTGGCCAACTACTCGGTATGAGCCGGCATGAAATAGACCAGCACATTGATAGCATCATTGGCTTTTCAGAGCTTGCAGAATATATTGATATTCAATTAAAAAAATATTCAAGTGGAATGCAAATGCGTTTGGCATTTAGCGTAGCAACCACCGTTAGGCCAGAAATACTGATTGTGGATGAAGCGCTTTCTGTAGGGGATGCTTATTTCCAGCATAAATGTTTTGATAAAATAAAAGCATTTCAGGCTCTTGGTACTTCGCTTTTATTTGTATCGCACGACCCACTCGCGGTAAAAACACTTTGTGATCGAGCTATTTTATTAGATAAGGGAAAGATGCTTGCCGACGATAGCCCAGCTGCCATTCTTGATTACTATAATGCACTAATTGCAAATAGCGAAAATAATAAAATATGTATCGATGAAGGGGTTAGATCAGGTACGGGTGAAGCCAAGCTTCTTGCTGTTGACGTATATAAAGACAATGAAAAAATTCAGGCTGTTCTTTCTGGCAGTAAAATTCAAATACATGTAACTTATCAAGTAGTGCAAAAAATACCAGATTTAACTATTGGATTTTTAATTAAAGATAGAGTGGGCAATGAAGTGTTTGGATCAAATACATTTTTAATGCAGAAAAAACCACCTCTTAAGCAAGGTGAGAAATTTAAAATAATTTTTGAACTTGCAGATTTTAGACTAGCTGCTGGCAGCTATAACTTGAGTATTGCATTACACTCCTCCTATCACCATTTAATTAAAAACTATGATTGGTGGGATCATGCCGCCACCATTACTGTCATTTCTGATGAAGTATTTTCGGGAGTAGTAAGGCTTGATGCGGCTTATTTAGATGGCAGCCCCATAGAGCTGAGTTTGCAAAGTTGCATTGAATCTGAAAACAATGAGTAAAAGGTATAGGCCCATGCATAATCTAGATGCAATTATTAATCGTGTTCAATCCTATGCACTTAGCCAAAATACACAGCCAACGCTATTGGCAGTTAACAAAATAGATAGCACTGAAACATATCAATTGCCATGGATGCCACAATCATTAAGAGAACTAATTGCAATTGGTAACCCACATTTATTTATATTTTTTTCATACCAAGTTATTTTAGGTAGAGCGCCAGATATAGAAGGCGCACGTAATTATCATGATTTAATATCATCAGGCAGACTCAGTTTACGTAAATTTGCATTACAAATGTTATGCAGCACTGAATCTAAACATCACGGTCATTTATTAAAAACAAACCGGCTGGACCGCTATATTATTGCCCTTGAAAATAAAATACTAACCATATGGGGTGGCCGCCGTGGCGCAGGCCTAGTTGGTCGTATACACGATCAGCTCATTAAACTAAGCAGCACGAATACAGCCACTATTCAGCATAGTGCAATACTATCCAAACAAAGCCACGATTTAGAAATCATCAATAAAAAAATAGCACATACCGTAAATCAGCAGCTAATTAATATAGAGAGCAATCTTACAGCTTCACTAAATAATGCAAATCAAGAATTAAACGATCAATACAATAAATTATTCGAACAGAAAATACAAAATGCTCATGACGTAAGAGATTTTGTGCGCGACAGCATTAAGCAGCAAACTGATGGCCTTAACAATATCATTGATAGTTTTTCTGAAACCCTAAATATAAGCCAAGAGAAGATCAAGCAAGAACTGGCACATAATTTATCTGCTATTAATAAATCACTTGTTGATACAGAGGAAAAAATGCTCTTTATCAGTAATGGTATGATTAATAATGGTAAAACAGCGCTCTATTTAAACGAACAAATTTTAAAAAAAATGGCAGGCAATCCGCAACATGCTACTTATGAAATCCCCCTCCACGTAGAAGATATCGAGGTGGATGCCTACTACCTTGCATTTGAAGCAAAGTTTCGTGGCCCAGAAGATGAAATCACTGGAAAACTAGAAAAATATACGTCGTATGTAGAAGATATATTAAGGACCAGCCAACTCCCTTTATTAGATATAGGTATGGGCCGTGGCGAGTGGATTAAATTACTGAATAAAAAAGGTTTAAAAGCCCAAGGTGTAGATCAAAGTGAAGAAATGATTCGCCATTGTCGTGAGCAAAATTTATCTGTAGTACATGCGGATGCATTAGATTATTTATCTAATCTAAAAGAGAAATCAATTGGTGCTATTAGCTCATTTCATGTTGTAGAGCATTTGCCATTTGAAATACTATTTCGGTTATTGAAAGAAGCCTATCGAGTATTAAGCCCTGGTGGTATCCTTATTTTAGAAACGCCTAATCCAGAAAATGTGTTAGTAGGCAGCCATACCTTCTATCATGATTTTAGCCATAAAAATCCAGTAACTCCAAATAGTCTACAGTTTTTAGCTGAATATCATGGATTTAAAGACTGCGAAATACTACGTTTAAATCCTTATCCAGAGTCCGCTAAAGTACCAGGCAATGATTTACTCACCGAGCGGGTAAATGGCCATCTATGTGGGCCACAAGATTATGCACTGATTGCTAAACGCGCTGGAAATAAGCAATGAACATCATGCTTGCCGCAAATATCACGCCTTTTTTGCACGGCGGAGCCGATTACCATATTCAAGGCACCGCAGATGCATTAATAAATGCAGGCTGTAAAGTAGAAACACTACGCCTCCCCTTTACTTTTCAGCCCGAGCAACCCATTCTTGATTTAATGCAATGGTGTAATAAATTAAATTTAAATCAACCTAATGGATATAGGGTTGATCGATTAATTAGCCTACAATTTCCATGCTATGGCATTGAGCACAATTGCCATACCGCTTGGATTATGCACCAGCACCGCGCCGTATATGAGCTTTACTCACCACAAAATAGCACCCCTCAGCTCGCCCAGCTTAAAGATGCCATTATAGAGTTTGATCAATATGCATTAAGTCACTGCACCCAGCGTTTTGCTAACTCTAAACGCGTTGCAGAGCGCCTTTATCAATACAATGATTTAAAAGCCCAGCCACTCTACCATCCGCCCCCCGCTTATCAAGCATTTCATCGTGCAGAAGATTTAGGCTATATTTTTTGCCCCAGTAGAATAGAAGTTCTAAAGCGCCAAGATTTATTAATCAAAGCACTTGAACTGGCTCCTAAATCTTTACCTATTGTGATTGCAGGTGCAGGCGGACAATCGGAATCACTTAAACAATTAATTAATCAGCTAGGCTTATACGAAAGAGTGAGAATGCTAGGCGCAATTAGCGAAGCCGAGAAAATAGCCTATTACGCCCACTGTACCGCTGTATTCTTTGCTCCTTTCGATGAAGATTATGGCTATATCACCCATGAGGCCATGCTTTCCGGCAAGCCAGTAATTACCTGCACCGATTCTGGTGGGCCATTAGAGTTTATTGAGCACAGCCATACCGGCTGGATTATCCCCCCCAATCCTCAGTCCATAGCAGAGGTATTAAACTGGATTGCAGAGCACCCAAGTCAGACAATAGAAATGGGTAAAACCGCAAAAGCAGCATGGCCTAAATTAGGCATAAGCTGGAATAACGTAGTCAGCAAATTACTGGAGAGCTAATTGAAAGTCGCTATTGTTGCCCCAAGCGGAGTGCCCTTTGTGTGGGGCGGTGCTGAAAACATTTGGAAAGGCCTGTGGCTGACATTAAATCAGCAGGAAAACATTACGGCTGAGCTGATTAAATTACCAAGCCCGGAGCATGATTTTTGGGCCATTATTCAAAGCTATCAAAATTTTGCTGAACTCGATTTACATCACTTTGATTTAGTCATTAGTACTAAATATCCAGCATGGATGATTGCCCATCCCCGGCATATTCTATTTATGCAACACACGCTGCGCGGCTTATACGATACTTATCCAACAAATTTAACAAAAAATATTAACCGTTTGGCACAAAAATTACCTGCCCTATACCGCCTGCTAAGTATAAAAAAACCAAACAGAACCCATCTTATCGAATGCTTTGCAGAATTAAAACGCATTAAAGAATTACAAATCCTGAGCCCGCAAGATATTACTCTGCCCGGCCCGCTATTACGTGCAATTATTCATTTTTTTGATGCTGTCGCCTTAGCTCCTGGGCAAATTTTTCGCTATACAGCGATTGCCCATGAAGTTGCCAATCGCAAAGAATACTTTCCTGATGGTATTAAACCTGATGTGCTTTACCACCCAAGCTCGCTACCCCAAGCTGGGGTTATAGCGGATACGCAAATTCCCCCGGCCATTTTTACCGCCAGCCGGCTCGATACACCTAAAAGAATTGATTTACTCATTAAAGCCTACTGTAAATCGGAGGTTAAAACGCCTTTAAGAATTGCAGGTACAGGCCCACAAGGTACTGAATTACAAAAACTAATCCCCCCCAATGCTGCAATTACCCTGCTTGGGCATATATCCGAGCAGCAATTAGCGCAAGAATATGCCAATGCTATTTTTGTACCTTTCATTCCCGAGCACGAAGACTTTGGCCTAATTAGTTATGAGGCCATGATTGCAGGAAAAGCTGTATTAAGCTGCACAGATAGCGGAGGCGCCACAGAATTAATCAGACATATGGAAAACGGCCTTATTATAGAACCAGATTGTGATGAAATCGCAAAAGCAATTAAACAACTTTGCGAAAACCCATCACTTAGCTATCAGCTTGGCCAACAAGCGTATAACGCAGTTAAAGATATAAACTGGCCAACATTAGCGAAAGAGCTTTTAAATGTAAACGTACCATATCAGCCCAAAATATTGGTACTCAATACCTATCCCATCTACCCCGTTATCAGCGGTGGGCAGGCACGGCTTTATCATTTGTATTCAGAGCTATCAATGCTTGGCTATTCGGTAGAGATACTTAACTTAGACTTTAATACCAGAATCATTAAAAGCAGAAACTTAAATGAGAACTTTATTGAAGTCTTAATACCGGTAGGCAATGAATTTAGAAAAAAATTAAGCGCAGAAGAAAAAAGATTAAATATATCCTGCGTTGATTGGCTAGCAGCCGCACACCCTGAGTTATTACCAGAATGGCAAGCCGAGATTAAACGCCGTGCCCCATGGGCCAGCGTGGTTATCTGCAGCCATCCTTATGCATATCCGGCAATGATACAGGCTGGCGTTAAGCAATGGCTCTATGAAGCGCATAATGTAGAAGCCGACCTGAAGGCACAAATATATCAGCAGCACCCTAATGAAGCGCAAAAAATCAAAGAATTAGAATTCCAATGTGCCATGGGCGCGCTTCATATAATTTGCTGCAGCAATGAAGACAGCCAGCGTATGCAAGCCCTGTATCAAATCCCTGATCATCAATTCAGCGTAATTGCCAATGGCGCTGACACTCAAAATATTAAGTATTTAGACCAAGCAGGCCGCAAAGAAATACGCATGCAAATGGGGCTGGAATCCACAAATAATATATCCCTCTTTATGGGCAGCAATCACGGCCCCAATTTAGAAGCTGTAGAGAAAATATTGATCGCAGCAGCACAAGATATATCCCTGCAATATATTATTTTAGGCAGTGTAGCCGATGCATTTAAGCAACGTAAAATACCCGATAATGTGCGTTTTTTAGGCGTAGTCAGCCAAGCAGAAAAACAACTCTGGTTACAAATCACCTCCATCGGACTCAACCCAATGCTAAATGGTTCTGGATCTAATTTAAAACTCATTGAATATGCAGCGGCAGGGCTGCCAATTATTAGTACTGAGTTTGGGGTGAGGGGGACGAGGTTTGAGGCGGGGGTGCATTATATCAGCAGTAATAAATGGTCAACGGCAATAGAAGCTTCATTAAAAAATGATGACGATCAATTAAACAAAATGACAGGGATTGCCAACCAGCATGTTACAGAAAAATATAGCTGGCAAGGGCTAGCAATCGGCTACAACTCAATTATTAAAACTGTTTCCTCTAAAATAGCAACTCAACAAAAAAGTGTTGCAATTATGCCTCAGGAAAATATTGAATTCACGCATCCTTCTTAATAAGCAACCAACGTGGCACTTTAAACCTTACGATCATCCTATATATATATACATAACTTCCAACAAATAAAAGAATACAAAACATTAATAAATATGGTTTATTCCAAAATATAACCGCGGGGATACACGCAGAAGATGAAAGTCCCCATAGGTATGGTGCTGTTAATGCATTACGCTGCACTTTGTAACGCAAAATATCTTTACTTAATTGCAATCGAACAACCCGTTTATAAATAAGAGTATGCAGATGAATCCCATCAGGCAAACTCGGTGAAACGCCTTTTATAAGTTTACGACGGTAAATAGTAAATAGTGTTTCAAATACAGGGTAAATACAAAGCAGTAAGGGAAACCAAACCGGCACGCTAGGGTGCCTTGCCATTAACATCACAGAAACTTCTGCCACCATAAAGCCAATAAAGTACGCCCCACCATCCCCTAGAAAAATCAAGCCTCGAGGATAATTCCAGATCAAAAAACCTAAACAAGAACCAATCATACTCATACACACAACAACTAAAAGCCAATCCCCCATCAAAAATGAAACGTAGCCTAGGCCAGAAAAAATCATCATAGAAATGACTGTTGACAAGCCATTAAAACCATCAATGATATTAAATGCATTTGCAACACCAGCCACTGCAAACATAGTAAAAAACAAAGAAACAATAGATACCTGCATCAATAAATCTAGATATGGCAAATCTAAGCGTCCAACACATGCATTTAATAAAAAATAACCTAAAAAAGGGGATAACAGCGTTAATGAAAGACGGACTAACACCCCTACTTTCTTTGTGAAGTCCTCAATTACACCTCCCAGAAAAGATGGAGAACTAACCACCAATAGCATAGTGAATTGCTCTTGCCATTGAGCCTCTTTTATAAATCCAGTGATTGCTATAGCAAGCATTCCCACAAAAATAGAAATTCCACCAATCCTAGGCACTGAATATGGGTGGAATTTTTGCCCACCTATTAAATCATGGTCTCCTGAGAAACGACTATGCAGGTGTTTAAAACGTAATATCAGTATAGAAACAGTAAAAGATGTTAGAAAAGCGATTACAAGATAAAGCATATGTTTACCTTTGAATTTCAAACGTATTAAACAAACATTAGTTACTGAATTAATACCTCTATTACTAATAATAGCTTAAAGAGAAATTAATGCAAATGATCCAGTACATCTTGATCAGGCTTAAATCCAGAGACATTTTGTATAAGAATAGAGATAATTCTCTTCATATCGTTAGTAGCACAAGCCTGAGCTAAATCAGCTAGAACATGATCAAGCTTATCCAGGGTTAGGAAATTTTCATTGGCTTTCATTATTCGTGAATGCTCAGTACCACTTACATTATCGCCAATCAACAGTTCTTCATACAGTTTTTCGCCGGGGCGTAACCCTGAAAACTCAATGGCAATATCGCCATCAGGATTATCATTTCCTTTCACCGAGTAGCCGCTTAAATGAATCATTCTACGAGCTAAATCAACAATTCTAATTGGCTTTCCCATATCAAGAACAAAGACTTCCCCACCTTGGCCCATGGCCCCTGCCTGAATAACCAATTGAGAGGCTTCTGGGATAGTCATAAAGAAACGATTTATTTCTGGATGCGTAACAAGTACAGGTCCACCACTTTCAATTTGCTTTCGAAACAATGGGACAACCGACCCACTAGAACCAAGAACATTGCCAAACCTCACCATGCTAAAACGCGTCTTAACAGAAGGCTCCATAGCAAAAGCTTGTAGCGTTAACTCTGCCATGCGCTTACTCGCGCCCATCACATTTGTTGGGCGAACAGCCTTGTCTGTTGAAATCAATACAAATGACTCTACACCAGCTTTAATTGCAGCAGCAGCTGCTGCACGAGTGCCAAAAGTATTATTCAATATGCCCTCAGCCATATTATATTCCACCAAGGGAACATGCTTATAAGCCGCAGCATGATAAACCGTCTGCACTGCATAACGGGTCATAATTGCCGCTGCACGGGCTTCATTTTTCACTGAGCCTAATACGGAATGTAAGGCAATTGGAATTGCTTGCTCACGAATGTATAAACTTAATTCCTGCTCGATAGAATACAAAGCGAACTCTGAACGCTCGTAGAGCACTAAACAAGCGGGCCGATTCCTCATAATTTGGCGGCATAACTCGGAGCCTATCGAGCCACCCGCCCCTGTCACCATTACTACTTTTCCGGCAATATTACGTGTTAATAACTCTTTATTGGGAGGTACAGGCTGCCGCCCAAGTAATTCATCAACCCCAACTTCACGAGCATCAGCTAAGCGAACCTCCCCAGAAACTAAATCTGCTATGCCAGGTAAAATGCGCACTTCTACCACCAAAGGCTCTAACTGATTAACCAACTCAATTTGACGTGAGCGTGAGACTGAAGGCATGGCTAACAAAACCTGATCAACTTCGCCAGCCTCTATGCAATCTAGCATTTGTTCATTGCTTAAAACCTGTAAGCCACCAACTTGTAAACCATGAAGACCTACAGCATCATCCACAAAGCCAATAGGCTGGTATTCTTGCCCTGTTCGCAAAGCCACAGCCAACTGACGCCCAGCACTTCCTGCGCCATAAATGAGAACCCTTTTATGCGTAAGAGAAAAAGGCACCATTTTCCGTAAAATTGAACGTGCAAAAAAGCGACTTACAATAATACAGCCCATTGCAAGCAACCAAAATATCAACAAAGAGCCACGAGGAATTCCAGATATTTGTAAAAGCTGAACTGCAGCAACAAAACCTAAGACAGCCAAAGAAACTGCAGCTGCAATAGTCAGCACTGCACGATCCTCGATATAGCGAATCACGGCTCTATATAAACCTGAACGAATAAAAATGGGGGCAGCAATAAGCGAAGGAAGAAAAAACACCCACCATTCAAAAGCAGCAGGGTAACTCCAATCATCTAGACGTAATGCAATAGCAGACCACAAAGCGATAGGCAACAAAATAAAGTCTGATGCGATAATAATCAAACTTTTAGTGGGCCGAGATAAAGTTATTGTTTTTTTTAGCATTTCACAGCCTATAACTTCAGCAATCAAAGTAAATTACTATTTATAAAAAGATACTTACTAAGCATTTAGAAAGAAATGTCATTTGCAAGTAAATACGCTTACCTAAACTACAGTGTAAAAATGGCTAAAAATATAGCCTCATTTCATAAAAACATGGTTTTACTTTCTAAACTGTTAAGCAGCTATCCAAAAATTATCCTATGTTTTATGCCAAATAAATTAATGATATTTTTTATAGATGAAGTCAATGGGCCATACGTTTTGTATGCAGACATAGACATCCATTCGTATTTTATTTTTCTCCATAAAATTTCAATTAAATTAAGTTCTGGACTGTAAGTTTGCAGATAGTGTAAGCATATTACCTGAGCCATCCAGCCATCAATTTGAGCTTTAAATTCAATACTATGATGAATCGATGCATTATACAAAACAACAAGACATGGCACTTTAGTTTTGGCGTACTCCTTTGCATAGCGAGCAGAAAATAGGTCGAAAGCATGAATGACATCGCTGGATTTAACGCTACTTTCAACGAAATGAAAAAAACCGTCATTGCCCCGATTAATAAACCCCAAAATATTTAGACGCTTGCTGCGCTTACTTGGAATCTCAATTGTTTCGCCCACAGTATGCCATGTATGAGGAATGTTTGGCGTTAGACTTGCTCGCGTCTCATCAAAAAAATAAACTTTGAATTTGCCTTCAAGCTCTTGATTTTTTAGGAATTCCTGTACTTTTTGATTCCTGACAAATGCATCTTCATTCCGAAAAATTTTTAACGATGCTCGGCAACGCTTATACGTGTATTTAAATTTTTTTACCGTTCTACGGTAATCCCCCCACAAAACCAGCTCATTTTTAAGTAGAATTTTCTCGCAGTCTTTGAGGAGCTCTACATGAAAGCAGCACGTTATTCCGACAGCCAGATTATGGCGATTTTAAAGCAAGCCGAAA
>JBDKJX010000054.1:0-27373 GCA_039796405.1 Pseudomonadota bacterium | reverse complement strand
TTCAGCAAGGTGTTCAATGACCATGCGAACTGCTCGTTCACGGACTTCGGGGGAAAAGTGAGTTGATTTCTTCATGGCGCCATTCTCTCAAGAATTGGAGCCTCCGCGAAACCCGGTGCGATTCAGTGAGCTGAAATCCTGCTTTAAAACTGCCAGCTTAAGCGGGAAATAATCTGAGCTTCTTCATTCGTAAATCTATCTGGCATATGTAATGCGTGGTTGTATTCCAAATCAATATTAAAATCTTGCATATTTAAGCCTAAGCCTAAAGTCATTCCAGCCAAGCTTTGATAGCCTATATTGGCTTGCAAAACACGCCCAGCATCGATGCCGATTCTTGGGCTTAAATAAGCGCCCAATATGGGCAGGCGGGCAGATAGGGTATTGCGCCAATACCAGCCGGTATCGCCAGATAAAGAATTTCGCTTAAAACCATGTACTGCCGATTGGCTGGCGAGCTCTATTTGTTCGATAGCGGGCAGGCGATCACGGCTGCCTTGCCAGCTCCAGCTGCCTTGCCAGCTCCAGCTGCTTTGCAGGCTGAGGGCTTGCTCTGCAATCACAAAATTGTGGTACAGCTTAATGCCTAACTTGGCCTTGGTGAATTCTGGCGTAGGCCAATCTGCTATGGGTCTATCGTGATCTGCGCCAAACCAAGTAAGGCCTTTTTCTAGCGATGCATCCAGTACCCAAATGCCACTATCGCTAATCAGCATCTGGTTAAAACCAAGTTCCATAACGGTGAGCTTGGGGCTGCTGATCTCTAGCCAGGCATCTAGAAAGTAATTATCCGAGCGCTTATGGCTGAGCTGCACGTTGGCCGTGCTGGTGGCGTGCTGGCTGCGGGTGATAACCCGATCAAGCCTTACACCGCTTTGGCTGGATTCGCCCGATAGCTGCACGCTGTTGTTTTCCAGCTGCTGAGTGTTTAAATAGCGAGATTCACTGGCAAAGGCGCTCAGTGTCCAGTAGCCATAGGGCAGGGAATAAAACAAAGAGTTGCTACGGCTATAGCGAGTATTGGGATTATCTGTGGTGCTTTGGGTAGATAAGCTAATAAAATCTGATGCTGCAAATGGGCTATCCCAAGCAGCATTGATACCTGCAATCCATACACCGGTTGATTCTTGCCCAGAATCGTTAAGCGATAATCCGCCATGCCAAGGTGGGGATTCAGGATTGCGTAGCATAAGGATAGAGCCACCCTGAGCCGTGCCTGGCAAAATATCGACAGTGGCTTGGTTGGATTGCAAGCGATTCGCCTGATCAAGCCCTTGATCAATATCCTTAATATTGAGCGGCTGCCCAATCACGTTAGGAAACAAAGTACCCGTGTTTAGGCGGCGATCTGCGTTTTGGATCGCCTCAACATGGCCTTCAACCGCCCTGAGCGTTAATACCTTATCAGCATCTGGGCCAGAGGCCAAAATACGCACGGCAATATAGCCTTTTTGCACATAAAGCGTGGTGAGTG
This sequence comes from Pseudomonadota bacterium, assembly GCA_039796405.1. Lineage (GTDB taxonomy): Bacteria > Pseudomonadota > Gammaproteobacteria > Burkholderiales > Chitinibacteraceae > Iodobacter. The sequence goes on along the minus strand of JBDKJX010000054.1, from coordinate 25,899 downwards.
CCTGAATAAAGTCATTGATATCCTGATTGCTTAGGCATTCGGCATTGGGCAAGCCCAGCGCATTCACCTCTGAATAGCTCAGTAGCGTTATTCCCGCCAGCTTTAGCCCTTTGATTGCAAGGCAATCAAACTCTTGTATGCTGGAGGCGGGCTTGCTTGGCAGGGCGCTATCGTCATTTTTAAGCTGACGCATGCGGTGGTCGTCCACAATGCTACGAAATCTATCCGCGTTTTCTTGCATCATGCGGCGTGATTGATCTTCCATCGATTGCTGCATGACGGGCAGATCAGGTTTGATATTCGCAGCTGCGCTAGCCAAGCTAAGGGCACTTAGAAAGGTGGATAACAGAGTGCGCTGAGTTTTAGTCAATGAGGTTTATCTTCACAAATAGATTCGTTGGCTTTTTTAAATTAGGCAAGTTGTACGCCACTGTCTGTACTTTATAGTGTTTATTTGCAGACGGTAAGAAAAGCCTTCACAAGCGGCGGGCATAGGCCTGTAAGTGCTTTGCGCTCTGGCTGAAACAGTGTGGCGACAAAAAATGGATGATTATCCAGCTCAATACCGCGAATATCCCCGGCCTCATCAATGGCCGTGGCGCGTAGTGGCCCAGCGGTAAGCGCCGCTTGAAACTCAGGGTTGAGCCCATAGCGGCAGCGATAGCCCTCAGTCGATGGCAAGCCTTGATAGGCTTGAGCAAGCTTTGATCCGGCAATAAAACACACGTTGGCGTTGACTTCTACCAAGCTACATTCCAGAGGGGCAATCACTGTTCGCTTAGCATTAGGCGCGGTTTCTGCATGATCGGCATCTGCCCAGCCAAGTGCGTTTCTGGCGAATTCAATCACCGCATGTTGAAAACCGCCGCAAGTGCCTAAAAATGGAATGTGTTGCTCGCGAGCATAGCGAATCGCTAGCAGGGCACCTTCCATATTCTGATAAGGGCTGCCAGGCACGCACCAAAGCCCAGCAAATTGCTGGAGTTGTGCTGTGTGGGTGATATCGGCAGTAGGTAGCCATACGGATTTAATTTCAATATCTAGCGCTTGGGCTGCCAGCTCCAGCGCCACTGGAATCGCCTGATGCGCGGCGATTTCAGGATTAAAATCACCAATCAATCCAATTTTTAGCTGCATATAAATCCTTACGTTGTTTATTTAAGGCGCAATATGATTTTTATATAATTTATTGTATTCAGACTCGCCAAAATACTTAATATATTCTTGCGTGGCAAATGCATCCATCGTGCCGGAAATATAATCAGTAATCAGGCGAGTGGTGTTTTCTTTGCCTACACGGTAACGCAGCTCGGCCGGGAAGAGTTGCAGCCCTGGGTTGTATTGCTCATCCGAATAAACTTGAAACAGCCCACGAATAATGTTTTCGCCACGTTTTTCGTATTGAAGAATGCTTTTCTTTTTAAGAATCATTTTAGATAAAACATTCTTTAATCCCGCCGCCAGCTTAGCGTGTTGGCGGTAGCCAATTTCTTCAACTCCATTATTATTCACCACGGCAATATCTTGGCAAAGGGTATGGATAATCGTAGAAGTAAGCTCTTTAATAAAAATATAAGAGTATTCTTCTGAGGTGCGCATTAAATAAGCGTCGCCGGCTTCTTTTTGGCAGGCATCAATAATTTCTTTAAAAGTATCATAAGCATCATTGTATTTTTCACTCATTCTAAATGCGTATAAAAGCTCACCCATATCTACCATGTCGGCATTAATTGCGTCTTCTAAATCGTGTGCGGCATAGGCAATCTCATCGGCAATATCCATGATTTGCGCATCAATGCTTTTTTTATCAAGAATGCTGTGCTTATCTAGCTGCTCTTTTAAAAAGTGGTAATTATCGTCGTATAAAAATTTATTCGGGTTTTCTGCTGAAGTATGAAAGTATTTAATCGTGCCCCAGATAGTACGCAGGGTTAAATTTAGGCCGGAGTAATGAATACTTTTGGTTTCTAAATTGTGCACAATTCTAAATGCCTGCGCATTGCCTTCGTAGCCGCCCACATTTTTCGAGAGTGAATGCAAAATACGCTCACCATGATGGCCAAATGGTGGGTTACCAATATCATGAATCAACGCGCAGGTTTCAGTCACCGCAGGGTGCTTTAAGCCTAAATCCATAGCAATGCTGCGGGCAATTTGCGCCACTTCTAAGCTATGCGTCAGGCGATTACGGCTAAATTTGGTGTTGTTCACGCTAAGTAGCTGCATCTTGCCTTGCAAGCGTCTGAACGATGAGCTGTATAAAACGCGGGCGTAATCACGCATATAGTTATCACGGTCTCTGCCGCCCATGCTTTTTTCGGCGTGGAAGCGGTAGGCTAATTTTTCGGCTTCATTCTCTTTATGCTGCGCAAATTCTATGGTTTGGGCTGAGTACATGGTGATCCTTAAGTGCTGCAATCTCAGGCTGGATATCAGCTGGGATGTTTAAATTTGTAGGGCTGGTGACAGTGTGTCTGTGCTAATAAAAGGTAAAAAAAGATCTTTTTAGTGCCTACGGCACGTTGATTTTGGTGCGGGCGTTCTGCTGGACCTTCCTTTCTTGTGTGGCCAAGAAACGAAGCCAAGCCACAACCTCAAAAACACGAAAGCCTCTCAGTTGCGGACAATCCAGTCGGTGGCTGCGGAACTCGCTTTGCTCAGACAGGCATCAAAGAAACCCCGCCCGCTTGTTCCTCGCTTCGGCGTGCTTCAAGGGGGATTTAAGCCCCTTGCCATTAGCTGCTATATGAGCCTGGATTTCTAAGGTTTGAAAATACTTAAATCCTAATCAAAAACAGCTTAAGTCAAAGCCTTGTTTTTCTCCGTGAAACTCCGTGTTCTCTGCGATCTCCGTGTTTCAAGGTTTGGGTTTTACTGCGTAATATCAGTTCTGCTTTTCAACATCTTGAGATTACACAATCCTTCCCCCGCCTTAAAGCACACTCAGCTTAGCTGATTCATTTACTGTCTGTGTATCCTTATCTCTGCCTGCCTGTGTCTTTGATTGGATCGCGGGGGCAAGTATAAAGTGGCTTTTGCTGATTGGATTTACGCCATGTCTGCCAAGCCGGTTAAAGCCATGCCCATACAATTTTATCCGCGCCAGACTAAGGGGCGGTTTAATAATTGTCGGGTGTTGATGATTATTATTACCCAGCTGATTTTCTTTGGCCTGCCTATGTAGAGGCCGAGCCACGGGCGGCTTTTAGGGTGATTGTGGCGGGGCAGGGTAAAAAGGTTGATGCGCTGGCCGCTGGCGAGTTCGATCCGCTCAGCCTTTTAGAAAACGTTGCCGCGCCCTGGGGCTCGCCCTTTATCAATGCCGATCTGCTCGATACCCGCGTCCTGAATCGTGAATTAATGCGGGCCATGGCCTCTTACCCGCAAGCGCTTAATCATCAGCCCATGCTGGGCTTAGATCAGCTGCGCCGTCAGATTGCCCGCATGTACCACAGCGAAGGCGTGCATTTGCATTGGGAAAACCTGATCGTGACCTGTGGTGGCATGGAAGCCTTATCGCTGGCGATTCAAGCCGTAGTGCAAGGCATTAGTAAGCCCTGCCTTGCCGTGGTTACACCTGCATTTCCTGGCGTGCTTAGCCTGATTCGTCAGTTGGGAATCAGCGTCGTTGAAGTCGCCTCTGAGCCTTACTTAGATTTGCCCGCCCTTGGGGCACTCTTGCAAGAGCAAGCCATTACCGCCTTGCTGGTCATGCCCAATTTTCAGCACCCCAGTGGGCGCTGTATGCCCGAGGCCGATAAACAAGCGCTGCTCGACTTAGCCTATCAACACCAGCTGGCGATTATCGAAGACGACACCTACCGCGCTCTGCACTTTGCCGATAAAGCCCCTCTGCCACTTAAAGCTTACGACAGGCTGGGCCTGGTACTGCATTGCTGCTCATTCAGCAAAACCATCGCCCCCGGTTACCGGGTCGGCTGGATAGAGCCCGGCCGCTGGAGCGATCGCATCCGCGCCCTCAAGTTTTGCAGCTCACTCAGCTCACCACTCCCCAGCCAACTGGCGCTGGCCGCCTTGCTCGCGGGCGATTTACACAGCCGCAGCATCGCCAAACTACGTGCAGAATTACAAAAACGCACGGACGCCATGCGCGCCGACATCCTCGCCAGCTTTCCCGCTGGCACCCATGTAGAAATCCCCGCCGGCGGCTACCTGCTATGGATCACCCTGCCGCAAGCCATAGACCTGAGCGCCCTATTAAAAAAAGCCCTAGCCCAAGGAATACACTTCGCCCCCGGCTGGCTCTGCTATCCCCAAGGCGGGCCGATTTGTAAGCAATTAAGACTGAATGCTAGTTTTTATTTAGGGCAGAAGGAGGAGTTGGGGTGGTTGGGGGATGGGGTGAAATAGGCTGGGGAAAATATTTATAAAAGCACGGTAGCTTGGTCTAAAGCTTGATCAGCCCAATATTTGTATTTTCGGGGATGCATTGGGCAGGTAAAACATGCCCAACCTACTTGCTGTGCTGTCTTAACAGGGATAGTTGTTGCTGAAGATGCTTTTTCCGCCATTTGTAAATTGGGAAGGCCAGTAAGCAACTTCCGAGAAGGGATGCAGGTGCAAGAAAAAAAATGTTAAGTAATGCTGCACATGGCGCTTGCACCATAGCCTCCGGCACCAAAGTTGCCACAATTTGGAACAGGAATGAAAGAATTAAAAGAACCCCTCCTGCTAAATACTCTCCTGATTGAGAAGTTAATGCTCCGGCTATATCTGGATTTGCCTTCCAAGAGGAATCGTCCATTTTTGCGATACGTTCAGGCGTAATCAACGCTGCCCCCAAACACAGCCACATGCCCGCAGTAACGCCAATACAAGCGGCAATGATTGAAAGTAGAGATTGCCAACTCATTAAATAAATCCAATTGATTTCATATCTGCAGCATTAAAGATGGCTTTTATAAATATATGTGGGATTTGCAATTCCATCTCACGAGTCTGACCATCAGGATCGAGGCGCTCTAGTCTCATTAAGAAAAAAGGACCATTGGGGTCGACTGCCTTGGCGTTGATATAGCTGCCCATCTCATTCTTCTTGATCCAAGCTGTAATAAGTATCCCTAACTCCTTAGCTCCGTGATCGGTAAGCACAACAGCATAAGTTTTTGAATTGCTCAATTAATTTTCCTTAATGAGAATGCCATAAAATATAGACGAAATAAATCAAGTTAGTTTATTGATCGTAGTACGACCAAAATGCTTATTTTAATTTTCGACTATTGCATGGAAATGCAGCTTGCAGGCTATTTATGGCAATACTGATTCCTTCTTTATGAAGAAGTTGAGGATTTTTTTCAGCATAAGAAACGAATATCACTACTAACTGTGACAACCGACTGGCGGATGGGGCACAGATCCCGTAGATAGGATGCTTGGTCTCATCAACATGATTAATTATTTTCTGAATTGTGCTAAATGTGCCCCAGCACACTCCAGATTCAAAAGTTTCTTTAAATCGAATACCTTCGGCAGATACATCTGCTTGGGCGATTGAACGGCAATCAGAGAGCAGTTCTTGCGCAGATCCCGCCAGCGCAAGTTGTGTTACAAAGAAAGCAAGACAGCAAAAAAATTGGACTAGAACTTTCATACAGTGCCTATCCGAATATTTTTTGGGAATTGAGTTCTAGTAGTATTAGCTTATTAAACTGGCTTTTGCTAACAGTGGGGTGCATCTGTCCTTCGGCAGCGTAGGTTGGGCTAGTGATTTATCTGCCAACATTTTATTGTGCGCAATATCGGTGGGTTACGCCAAAGGTAAATCGCTTTTGTCTAACCCAACCTAAGAAAGTCATGTGATATTTGTTTTTGATATGTTTTTAATATGAACTGAACGAATATTTACTATTAACCACGATGATTGCACTGGGCTTTTGAGATACCCCTTGAAGCACGCCGAAGCGAGGAATAAGCGGGGCGGGGTTGTCGTCAATTCGTGTTTGAGCGAAGCGAGTTGAATTGACGCCGCCTCGATTATCCGCAGTGAGGGGCCTTCGTGCTGGTCGGGGCGGCCTTCTTTGCTTCCTTTCTTGGCCGTTCAAGAAAGGGAGTCCCACGCGGGGGACTCCCGCACCAAAATCAAATGTGCCGAAGGCACTAAATATAAGAAGTTATCCAGCATGCAGGCGGTGACAGGTCTCAAATGCAAGCTCTGCCCCCTATATTAATCAACATTCCCTCTCCCCAAACTGGCATCCAAAGTCAGTTTCAGGCAGACTGCCTGTTCCATTCCTGATTCCCCCGAAGTGACCCAAGCGTGAACAAATACAGCCAGATTTTTGCCGATATCGTTGCGGATATTGATAATCAGCGTTTGCAAAAGGGCGAGCGGATTCCTTCTGAATCCGAGCTGATGAATAGCTATGCAGCAAGCCGTGGCACGGTGCGTAAGGCGGTGGATCAGTTGCAGGAGCGTGGCTATGTACAAAAAATCCATGGCAAAGGGGTCTTTGTTTTAAAGCCGGGTAATATCGAATTTCAACTTAGCGGTATTGTGAGTTTTAAAGAATCTTATGAGCGCTTAGGGCGGGCGGTGACCACGCAGATTGCTGATTTACAATCCATTAGTGCGGATAAGGCGCTGGCAAAATTATTGCAAGTGGCGGAAAAAACCGAGCTGGTGCGTATTAAGCGGGTGCGTAATATTGATGGCGAAAATGTGATTCTGGATATTAATTATTTTGTCGCCGATCTCATCCCAGGCCTTACCCCACAAATTGCCCAGAATTCGATTTATGAATATATAGAGAAAGTGCTTAAGCTTAATATATGTTACGCCCAGCGGGTCTTTGAAGCCCAGCCTTGTATTGAGGATGACCGGCGTTATTTAGATTTAAACGGGATGGATCATGTGATTGTGGTGAAAAACCACACCCATTTCTACGATGGCCGTCAATTTGAATACACCGAATCCCGGCACCGGCTGGATAAGTTCTTTTTCTCTGATATTGCACGGCGTTCTAGGCCAAATCATCCTTAACTTCTGCCCCGCTTGGGCAATAGCAATAAAGGTGCGGCAATGCCAAAGGCCAGCGCTAATACAATCATGATGGCTTTTACGCCGTGCACACCGGCGGCAACTAATAGGGCCGTGCCGTCTGCTTCTGCCGACATGGTGGCGATGCCTAATAAGGCTTGCACGGATTGATACATTGATTTGCCGGGTATCATCGGAATAGCGGCGCTAATGGCGTAAATCACGCCGGGCTGATTGTGGCGGTCGGCCCAAAGCTCGGCCACAATGCCGATTAATAATGCGGCCAATAGCGTGCCAAATACAATATCACCATCCATGGTTAATACCAGCTTGCGCACCGCATGGCCGGATACGGCCAGAATGCCGCACATCCATAATGCTTTAGGCGGCACATTAAATAACAGTGCAAAGCCTAATGCGGCGGGCGCAGCCATTAACTCGATTAACCAAGGTGTAGACATTTAGATTCCTAAGATGCGTAGCGCCAGGCTAATGCCAATGGCAATGCCCAGAATAATCACGGCGCTCATGGTAAATCTAACGATGCCATTTAAATAATTGGCATTAAGTAAATCAGATGCGCCATTAATTAAGGGCACACCGGGAATTAAAAATAATACGGAGGCAGCCATGGCGGTATCGGGCGTACTGGTGAAATCTCTTAATAAGCCGGTGCAAAGCAGGGCCACAAAGCTGGCCACGCTGGCAAATACAAAGGGCTTAAAGTGCTGCAATACCAGTTGAAAGCGCACCGCCATTCCCAATGATGCGCCCAGAGTAGTCATTAAAATTGCTGCTGTATCGCCACCAAATAAAGCCGCAAATGCACCGCAAGATAAACCCACAAATAAGGTCACCACGCTGCGCGGGTAATGGCCTTTGGCTTGGGCAATTTGATCTAATGCCAGTTGGGCATCGTCGGCATTGAGCTGGTCTTTGTCTAAGGCCAATAGCCAGTCATCTAATGAAGTCAATAATGAAAAATTCACCCCCATATGTGGCGCTTTTTTAAAGCCAGTTTCTCGTTCGTGCCCCCGCTCTATGGTGGCGCCTATATTGGTGGATGAAATAATCACCTCAACTTGCACCGCGCCCAGCGCCTTGGCCGTGCGCTGAATAATCAGCGAGGTGCGATGCGTGCCCGCCCCAGATTGATGGGCAAGCAGGCCCGCTTTTAAGGCCAGCGTCAGAATATCGGTGAGGGCGTAGATGGCTTTCATAGTATTGATCATAAAGTAATTGCATTGAAATGCCTTAGCGGCGATCAAATCGAGTGTAAAGCGGTCTAGGCTGAGTGGTGTTTTTAGCTGTGGCCGCTTTATTTGCTGCAATAAGTGTTGTGAAAATGTGAAAAAATCAGGCTTTGTGCCTCTTTTTAGTCAAAAAATCAGCGTTTCAGATGGCTGGTTTTTTTTGGGGCTGTTTGTGGCGTTAAATAATATGTCTTGTGCGGCATCGCAGGCGTGCTTCGGCTTATATTTTTTTGGCTTTGCAGGGGGCTCATAAAGGCTAGGTAGAAAAAATCTTATATCCGGCTAGTTTTACTCAGGAATGCCTTTTTATGCTCTGTTTGATTTAGCTTAAAGGTGAGTGTTTTTAAATGCTTAACTGGTACAGACTAGTATTGACATAACTCGTCTGTACGAGTTAAATGCGTCATTGTAAATATTGCACAAAGAGGCAGATGGATGAGCTACGACTACCGGCAGATTGCCCAGCAGATTTTGGATTCAATTGGGGGAGCAGAGAATATCGAGCAGGCGGCGCACTGCATTACCCGCTTGCGGATTGCTTTAAAAGACGAAGGAAAAATCAATCACGAGGTGCTAAAAGCGGTTGATCTGGTGAAAGGCCAGTTCAGTAATGGCGGCGTATTTCAGATTGTGATTGGATCGGGTGATGTAGATAGAGTTTATGCGCAGTTGATCGACTTAGCAGGGAGAAACGCTGCCACCGTGGCGGATGTAAAAGGCAAGGGCGAGAATAAACTCAACCCTTTGCAGCGCTTGGTCAAGATTTTCTCTGATGTGTTTATGCCGATTCTGCCCGCGATTATTGTCGCTGGCCTGTTAATGGGGATAAACAATCTGCTCGGCGCTAAGGATATGTTTATCCCAGGCAAAAGCTTGCTGGATGCGTATCCGGGCTTGAGTGGCCTGTGGCAGCTGGTCAATATGATGGCCAATACCTCTTTTGTGTTCTTACCTGCTTTGGTGGGTTGGTCGGCGGCCAAGCGTTTTGGTGGCAGCGAAGTTTTGGGGATTGTGCTGGGATTGCTGTTGGTGCATCCGGATTTGCTCAACGCTTGGAATTACGGCAAGGCTGCAGCAGGGCTAGATGGCCAAGCGATTCCTTACTTCGATATTCTGGGCCTATTTAAGATTGAGCGCGTGGGTTATCAGGGGCAGATCCTGCCAATCTTGGCCGCAACCTGGGTGATGAGCCAGGTAGAAATCTGGCTGAAGGCGCGCGTGCCCAATGCGATTCAACTGCTAGTTGTGCCAATTACCACCATCGTAGTAAGTGGCGTGCTGGCGCTGGCGGTGATTGGGCCGGTGGCGCGTGGCCTCGGCGTGTTGATTACCCAAGGCTTAGTGCATGTGTTTGAAGTGGCCCCAGTGCTGGGCGCTGCGATTTTTGGTGCGCTGTATGCGCCGCTGGTGATTACCGGTATGCACCATATGTTTATTGCTGTGGATTTGCAGCTGATTACCAGTCACGGCGGCACCTTTATCTGGCCGATTATTGCGCTATCCAATATTGCCCAAGGCAGCGCGGCTTTGGCGATGTTTTGCATTGCAAAAAGCGCTACTGAAAAAAGCATGGCCTCTACCTCGGCAATCTCTGCGTTCTCTGGCATTACCGAGCCAGCTATGTTCGGGGTGAATCTGCGCTTTAAATATCCTTTCTACGCTGCATTGATTGGCTCAGCCTGCGCTTCGGTGTTGATTACGCTCAATCACGTTTTAGCTTCCGCGATTGGCGTTGGCGGCTTACCCGCGTTTATCTCGATTGTGCCGGTGCATATTCCTGTGTTCTTACTCGGCACCTTAGTCGCAGTCATTGTGCCCTTTACGCTGACATGGCTATTTGCCAAACGCGCATCGTGGAAAGGTGAAGCGGCATTGGCGGGGCAGTCGGTTTAAATAGTGGGTGGATTTTGGGGATGGTGAGTCTGTTAATTAATGGCCACGCACTTTGCATAGGGCTTAAAAATCCCCTTGAAGCACGCCGAGGCGATTATCCGCAGTGAGGGGCCTTCGTGCTGGTCGGGGCGGCTTTCTTTGCTTACTTTCTTGGGCGTTCAAGAAAGTGAGTCCCCGCGGGGATGCCGCACCAAAATCAATGTGCCGAAGGCACTAAAAAGAGTCATTTGAATTTGGCTGGTACGTGTTGAGGGAAGCTCACTGATTTGTAGCATTCCCGACTAGCTTCCATCGTATTTGGAAGCTGCCAGCTCATTCCACCAAACAAGCATTCGTAGTAAAGCAGGGAGTTTTAAGATGCAACAAGACTGGCAATCATCCGTGGTTTATCAAATTTATCCTAAAAGCTTTTGCAGCCATCAGGGCAGGGCAACGGGAGATTTATTAGGCATCGTCGACAAACTAGATTATTTGCAATGGCTGGGCGTGGATTATCTGTGGCTGACGCCGATTTACGCCTCGCCGCAAAAAGATAATGGCTACGATGTTAGCGATTACTACGCTATTGATCCGGCTTATGGCAGCATGGCCGATTTTGACTTGCTGCTGAGCGAAGCATCTGCTCGTGGCTTGCGCATCATGCTCGATATCGTGGTGAACCATACGTCAGTGCAGCATGCTTGGTTTCAAGAGGCTTTAAAGGGCCGTGATAACCCTTATCGTGATTTTTATATCTGGCGCGATCAGCCCAATAATTGGCAATCCAAATTTGGTGGTTCGGCGTGGGCGCTTGATCCGGCCAGTGGCCAGTATTACCTGCATTTATTTGATGAAAGCCAGGCAGATTTAAATTGGGAAAACCCAAAACTTCGCCAAGCCGTGTTCGATATGATGCAGTTTTGGGCCGATAAGGGCGTGGCAGGCTTTCGCCTCGATGTGATTAACCTGATCTCCAAGCAGCAAGATTTTGCCGATGACAATAGCGATGGCCGCCGCTTTTATACCGATGGCCCGCGCGTGCATGAATATCTGCAAGAAATGCACCGCGCCGTATTTGCTGGGCGTGATTTGCTGACCGTAGGTGAAATGTCATCGACTACTTTGCCTCACTGTATTCAATACTCCCGGCCAGATCGGCATGAATTATCCATGACGTTTAATTTTCACCATCTGAAAGTGGATTACCCGAATGGCGAGAAATGGCAGGCTGCGCCCTATGATTTTATCCAGCTAAAACGCATCTTGTCGGATTGGCAAAGCGGCATGAACGAGGGCGGTGGTTGGAACGCTATTTTCTGGTGCAACCACGATCAACCGCGCGTAGTTTCACGCTTTGGCGACGATGGCCGTTATCGCGTTCAATCCGCCAAAATGCTTGCCACAACTCTGCATGGCCTGCAAGGCACGCCCTATATTTATCAGGGCGAAGAAATCGGTATGGCAAATCCGGCCTTTACCGATATGAGTGATTACCGAGATGTAGAAACGCTCAATGCTTATCAAAACCTCACTGCTGCCGGTATGCCGCAGCCAGCGCTGATGGCGGCGATTAAGCAAAAATCTCGTGATAATTCCCGCACGCCGATGCAGTGGGATGACAGCGAATACGCTGGCTTTTCTAGCGTAGCGCCGTGGATAGGTATTGCCAGCCAGCCAGAGCGGGTAAATGTGGCTGCCGCAAGGGCAGATGCAGATTCTGTGGTGCACCACTATCGCAAGCTGATCGCCCTGCGCAAATCATCGGCAGCGCTTAAATACGGCAATTACTGCTGCTTAAGCGCAGACGATCTCGCAATTTGGGCGTATAGCCGCAGCACCGCTAGCGAAATCTTGCTGGTCGTGAGTAACTTTAGCCCTAGCGAGGCAGCTTTCACATTGCCAGCGCAGACTATTCCGGCGGATTGGGGGGCTGAGGTGCTGTTGGTTAATTACGAGCAGAGTACTTATGATTTCAAGCACTTTAAATTACGCCCGTATGAATCGCTGCTGATTCGATTTAGTCCTTCTTAATAAGCTTCATCCCCTGATTTCTGCCGTCAGGCAGTTTTGTCCCTGCCGCTGCTATGCGCTGCGGGCGGGGATGCTTTTGCTTGTAAAAACATAAAAGGAGTAGAGCGATGTATAACTCATCGATGAAAGCCATGCTGTTGAGTAGTGTGTTGATAAGCCTGCCCGCAATGGCATTCGAGTTTCATGGCTATGGCCGGATTGGCTCGGGGGCTTCAACAGGCTCTGGCGGCGCGCAAAGCTGTTTTCAGCTGGCGGGTGCCGAGACCAAATATCGCCTTGGTAATGAGTGCGAGTTATACGGCGAGCTGGAAATCAGCCACGATTTCTTTAAAAGCGAGCAGGGCAGCACCTTTACCGTGGTGGGAATGGGCAGCCTCTATAACCGTAACGACCGATCGCCCACTTTTCAGCCGGAAGATGGCAGTGCCAGAGCGCCGCAAATTTACGCCAAATATAGCAATATCCCTGAGCTAAATGGCGCTACGCTGTGGGCAGGGCGTCGTTATTACAAGCGCCATGATGTGCATATCACCGATTTTTATTACTGGAATCCAAGTGGCACGGGGTTGGGGATTGAGGACTATAAAGTTGGCGATTTAAAGCTCAGTTATGCCTTCTCGCGCGAGGACAATATTTATCAGGCCGATTACGCTAATAAGCATGATTTTCAGCTTGGTGGGATTAAGACAAATAAAGGCGGTGAAGTGGCGCTGGGCCTGAGTTACATCCAGGATGCAGGGCAGGTGAGCGGAGCCAATAGCGGCTGGTCGCTTACCGCACAGCACGAGCAAAAGGGCTGGCTGAGTGGCACCAATAAATTTGCCATTCAGTATGGCGTTGGCCCCGGTACGGGCTTGGGTTATACCGGTTCTTTGCTGGCAGACCAGAGCAATAAACGTCTTCGTTTAGTAGAATCTTTTGATTGGCAAGCTACGCCAGAATTTGGTGGGCAGCTGACCGCGGTTTATCAGCGTGATCAAAGCGATGCAGGTAGGCAAACGTGGTGGTCGGCTGGGGCAAGGCCGGTTTACGCTTTTAGCCAAAATTTTAAATTAGTGGGCGAGGTGGGCCATGATCGTGTGGAGGCTTTAGACGGGCAAACGCGCAATCTAAGCAAGCTGACCATTGCACCCACCTTTACTTTGGATAAAGCCTTCTGGAGCCGCCCAGAGCTGCGTCTGTTTTATACCTACGCCCGCTGGAATGAAGCCGCACAGAATGCGGCAAGTAGCGGATCGGCAATGTCTAAAACCGGCACATTTGGTGCTGATTTAAATGGCTCTACTTATGGTTTGCAGCTTGAATATTGGTGGTAAGAGCACTTATTAATAAGGCTTATAAATAAAAAAGGGGCGCTCAATGCACCCCTTTTTTTACCGTTATTGTTTACAGCGATTTTTCAAACTGCTGCACCAGTTGGTGTAGCTCACCGGCAATTTGGGTCAGCTCTGATGCGGTTTGCTCTACTTCGATGATATGCCCAACATTTTGCTCATTCAGGGCATTCATTTTTATCATGGTCTGCGCAACGGCTAAGGAAGCCGCAGATTGATGGTTGAGCATTTCAGCAACTTGCCTTGCCGATTGATCTACACCGTTGCTACTGCTGGCGATTTCACCTAGGGTCAAGGTGCAGGCATCAATTTTTGCGGTACCGGCGCAAACTGAATCGACGGCTTCACTCATGGTAGAGAGGGCTTCTTGGGTGCGAGCCTCTACACTATGAATGGTACTTGCAATGCTGACAGTACTGGCGCTGGTTCGCTCTGCTAATTTACGAACTTCATCGGCAACAACGGCAAATCCCCTGCCTGTTTCACCCGCTCTGGCGGCTTCAATGGCTGCATTTAATGCCAGCAAATTAGTTTGATCTGCAATTTCACGAATGGTTTGAGTGACTACGCTAATTTCGCGTACTGCATCTGAAAGCTGCCCAAGCGTGATCCGAGCTTGATCGACAACATTGACGACTTCTTGTGTGGATTGTTGTGCCGCATTCATTTCTTGCGCGCCACGCGATGCCAAATCATTGGCTTGGGCGGCATGATCAACGCTTAGCCGAGTTGCTTGGCTAATTTCATTAACGCTGGCGCTCATTTGCTCTTGCGCTGCAGTCACGGTGGCTACGGCATCTGATTGCTCTTGGCTGCGCTTAATCAGTGCTTCTGCTCTTTTTGCTACGTCATTTGCTCTTTCATCAACGCGGCTACCTGCCAGTACAACATCGGCAAAAATAGCCCGTAAATTAATCCGCATAGATTCTAAAGAAACGAGCAGGTGGCTAAATTCTTTTGGGGCCAGTGCATCGACATCAAATCTAAAATTACCTTCGCTTAGCTGAGAAAATGCATCTTCAATTCGGCGAATTGGGTCTGTAAAAGAATGAGTTAAATACCAACCTCCAGCTGCTGCTGCGAGTGCAGATACCACTAATAGAGCAGGAGCTAATGGTGAAGCGAGGGCAGGAATAGTAATCGCTGCAATAACAAGCCAGATTCTATTTCTTAAAGAGAGTTTTTGCGGCCATTTAGTGGCAGTAAGCTGAGCTTGTCCGGCATTGACTTTGAGATAGAGCGCTTCAGCAGCAGTAATTTGTGCTCGGCTTGGTGTGTTGCGCACCGACATATAGCCAATTTTTTTACCGTTTTCTAAAAGAGGTGTGACAAAGGCTTCTACCCAGTAGTGATCGCCATTTTTGCAGCGGTTTTTAACAATTCCGCGCCAAGGTAAATCTTTTTTTAATGTTTGCCACATATCCGCATATGCACTGCTCGGCATAAAGGGATGGCGCACAATATTGTGTGGCTTACCTATTAATTCTTCATTAGTAAAACCTGCGATATCTCTGAATGAAGAATTGGCGTAGCTGATTTGGCCTTTTAAATCTGTTTTGCTCACAATGGGGCGGCGTGGGTCTACGCTGATTTCGTGCTCGGTAATAGGCAAATTGCTACGCATGAGATTATCCAGAAGGGCGGGCTAAGCGGAAAAGGGTGTAATTTGAATAATAGGATTGCAATCTAAGCTAATGCAAGCTGCTGATTGTTGAAAAGATGCAAGTTCTAAGAAGTTTGTACAAGAATGACATGCATTAGAGATTACTACTAAATGGCATGGGCTGACTATTAATATTAGTCCCAATGACAAAGTTGGTAATCATGCCGTGAATCTGGAAGGATGCACGAGCGGCAAAGAATAGGGCTGAAAATAGAAACGCTAGATAATAAAAAACCCCAAGGCCGAAGTCTTGGGGTTTTAATATTTGGTCGGGGCGGTGGGATTCGAACTCACGACCACCTGGTCCCAAACCAGGTGCGCTACCGGGCTGCGCTACGCCCCGAAATGTCTTCACGTTGCCGTGAAGAGGTGCGCATTATTACAGAGGGCGTACCGCTTGTCAACTGTTTCTGTTAATTGATATATCGGCAAGCAAAAGGAGTGATTGCAAATAAGGATTCATGCTCAATCCCTCTAAGCAATCTTTAGCCAGTTGCGCTTCCTGAGCGGCCACAGCGCGAGCGTATTCAAGCGAGCCGCTAGCATCGATCGCTGCCAGTACCGCAGGCAAGTCATCACGGTTGGCGTGTTGCAGCGCGGCGCGTACGACGTTGGCGGATTCTGGCGAGCCGTGGCTCATTACATGAATCAGTGGCAGGGTCGCTTTACCTTCTGCCAGATCGTCACCGAGTGTTTTGCCGATTTCGCTGGTTTTGCCAGAGTAATCTAATACATCGTCAATAATTTGGAAGGCTGTGCCTAAATGCATACCAAAGCGCGCCATGCGATCTTCGGTGTCGCTATCGCTTTCTGCAAGAATGGCACCAAGGCGTGCGGCGGCTTCAAATAGTTTGGCGGTTTTGTAGCGAATCACTTTTAGGTAGGCTGCTTCATCAATATCCACATTGCCGATATTCATCAGTTGCAGCACCTCGCCTTCAGCAATAATGTTGGTGGTGTCAGCTAAAACTTGCATTACGCGTAGCGAACCACAGCTCACCATCATTTGAAACGCGCGCGAGTATAAGAAGTCGCCTACTAAAACCGATGCGGCATTGCCAAACAGTACATTGGCTGTGTCACGGCCACGGCGTAGATCGGATTCATCGACCACATCATCGTGCAGCAGGGTGGAGGTATGAATAAACTCAATCACGCCTGCCAGTTCGCGATGATGGGTACCCTCATAGCCTAAGGCTTTTGCGGACAGCAATACCATCATTGGACGCAGGCGCTTGCCACCCGAGTTCACAATATATTCGGCAACTTGCCGCACTAGAATCACGTCAGAATAGAGGCGATCGCGAACCACTTGGTCCACCGCCTGCATTTCCTCGCCAATAACTGATTTTACGAACGCCATTGCCACGCTTGTGCCCCGTACTGCTCGTGCATTAATTAAGCGCGCATGTTAGCAGAAACTTCGGCTTAGCGCTTCGCTTCAGCTATGAGTGCTTGCATCTAGGGCCCCGTGTTTCAGTTGCATGCTCAACGTAAGTGCTTGACTTGATTGGTGCTTACGCGTAGCATCGCGCGTTTCCCGATTCGGGAAGACGTTTTGCTGCTCGCGTTGTTTTTTTATATAAAGCGTGACAGGTAGTAAAGCGCAAGACCCAAACTCTCCAATGGAGCTTGTTATGTATGCAGTCGTAAAAACCGGGGGCAAGCAGTATAAAGTTGTCGTCGGCCAAAAACTTAAAGTAGAACAGATTACTGCAGACATCGACAGCCAGATCGTACTGAATGAAGTATTGATGGTGGCAGACGGTGAAACAGTGGTGATTGGTGCCCCACTTGTAGCTGGTGCATCTATTTCCGCAACCGTGGTAACACACGGTCGTGGCGATAAGGTGACCATTTTTAAAATGCGTCGTCGTAAGCATTATCAGCGCCATCAAGGCCATCGTCAGAATTACACTGAATTGCGTATCGACGCGATTGTTAAGTAATTCCGCCTTTTCGTAATTCAGTAGGAGTGTTGCAACATGGCACACAAGAAAGCTGGCGGTAGTTCACGTAACGGCCGCGACTCACATTCAAAACGACTTGGTATCAAGGTTTACGGCGGCGAATTAATTCCTGCTGGTTCTATTATCGTGCGTCAGCGCGGTACAGAATTCCACCCAGGCGATAACGTTGGTATCGGCAAGGATCACACCTTGTTTGCGCTGAAAGATGGCTATGTAAAATATGCAGTGAAAGGCGCTCTGAAGCGTCGCACTGTAATCATCTTGCCTTACGTTGGTGAAGAAGTAGCTGCTTAATTTATTAAGCAATACTGGTATATTTTAAAGCCCTGTCCATCATGGATGGGGCTTTTTTTCTATTGGAAGTTTTGGTTCTGTTGCTTGTTGTTTTTTTGCTTTACTGGGTGATCTAACATGGGCTTTAAGTGTATCAAGACCCGATTGCTGGAGTTCAATTGCGCCGTAATTTGTGTGCAGTTTCTAAAAATAACAAGCAACAGTACCTCGCCTTAAGCAAATGGGCGGTCTTCTAAAGTATTTTGGTGGAGATCCAAATGAGATTTATTGATGAAGCAAAGATTGAAGCCATTGCCGGTAAGGGTGGTAGTGGTTCTGCAAGTATGCGCCGTGAGAAGTTTATTCCGCGTGGCGGCCCTGATGGTGGTGATGGTGGCCGCGGGGGCAGTGTGTGGGCCGTTGCAGATGAAGATATCAATACTTTAGTGGATTACCGATTTGTAAAGAAATACAAAGCACGCGATGGCGAAGGCGGCCGTGGTGCAGATTGTTATGGCAAGGGCGGCGATGATGTTGAGCTGCGCATGCCAGTAGGCACAACGATTGTGGATGCGGAAAGCGGTGAGCTAATTGCCGATTTAACCGAAAGCGGCCAGCGCGTGGTGATTGCTAAGGGCGGCAAGGGCGGCTTAGGTAATTTGCACTTTAAATCATCGGTGAATCGTGCCCCTCGCCAAACCGCGCCCGCTGAAGAAGGCGAGCGCCGTGAGCTGCGTTTAGAGCTTAAAGTGCTGGCGGATGTGGGCCTGCTTGGTATGCCTAATGCGGGTAAATCAACCTTTATTCGTGCGGTTTCAGCGGCAAAACCTAAAGTTGCTGATTACCCGTTTACCACTTTGTTCCCTAATCTGGGCGTAGTACGTATCGACGATAACCGCAGCTTTGTAGTCGCAGATATTCCTGGCCTGATTGAAGGCGCGGCAGAGGGAGCGGGCTTGGGCCATCGCTTTCTGAAGCACTTACAACGTACTGGTATTTTGCTACATATCGTTGACTTGGCTCCTTTTGATGAGGATACCGATCCAGTGGCTGAGGCTTGCGCCATTGTTGAGGAGCTGCGTAAGTACGATGAAGAATTACATCAGAAGCCACGTTGGTTGGTGCTGAATAAACTGGATATGATCCCAGAAGAAGAGCGTGAAGAGCGTATTGCAAGCTTCTTAAAAGCCTACGGCTGGGAAGCGGGCACTCAGGACAAATACGCGGTATTTGATCCAATGCAGCCACGTTTATTTATGATTTCCGGTTTAACTGGCGAAGGTTGTCGCGATTTAACTTACGCGATTATGGATTACTTAGAAGCCGCGCGTATCTATACTCGTAATGAAGATAAGATTCGTGCCGAGCAGTTAGAAATCGCTCGCGAAGCTGCAGCAGTAGCCAAAGAAGCCGCTAATGCTGAAAAAGAAGCGGTAAAAGCTGCTGAAGCGCTTGAGAAAGAAGCGGCCAAGCAAGCGGCAACTCAGGCTGATTTATTAGCTTCAGACGATAGCGCCAGCGCTTAATTGCCCTTAGTGCACCCGCTTAACTAGCCCCTACGTGAAATGTTCGGGCTGGTGTCCGGCGGGTGTACGCGTTAAGCTCCCTTCCCTTCTGTACTCATCTGCCGGCCACATGCAGAACGACTCCGCACTATTAGAATTTTTTCAGCCTGGCTTTGTGCCACTTGATCTGCCGCCACTGGCGGGGTTGATGCGCGCTCGTCCCTATCTGGACGCTTTTATTACCCTATTTCGCGGTGGCGAAGAAGAGGTGATGGTGCGCCTTTTGGTGCTGCGCGAAATTGGTGCGCGTGCCCAAGCACCGCGCTGGACGCCGCAAGATTTACAAGCGCACTTTGCTTATATCAATCCGGTTAAGCTAGAAACTGTACTGAAGCGCATCCGCGATAATGGTCTCTTGGTTTGGGATTCGGATGAGCAACTTTATTCCCTTTCAGAGCCTGGTCGCATCGCCTTGGCTTCGATTGGCACCTTGGTACAGTTTTCAGACGGCGATGCCGAGCTTGGCTATTTAACGGCTCAAGTTGCGGCAGGCCAATCGGTTGGGCGAGTAGCGCATGAAGCGCTACAGCATCTGTTGGCGCGGCTTAATGAGCTGTATCGCGATTTTGAAGAAGCACTTGAATCGCAATCTGAGTTCCAAATTCGCAAGGCACAATCTAAGCTAGAGAGTGTTTGGAAATGGGTGGAAAAAGGCACTGAGGTGATGCACGCCATCCTCGATGATGACACCCTTGATTTGCTGACCTTGAATCAGGCACAAGCCATCGCCACAGCGCAAAGCCGGATGCTGCGTTTAACCAGTGTTTTCCAGCGTCGTTTAAGCGAGTTGGCGGCACAGCGTGTGCATTTGGGCGAATCAGGACTCACTTCGACCAATGTGGCCGATTGGCTGCGCCGTTTAGATCAAGATACCCTGGCCAATTTGGGGCGTGATCTACTGATTTTTCACCCTGAGCCAGTGTTTGTAACGGCAGACGAGCTATTAGATATCTCTGAATACGAGTTGGTGAGCCGTGAGCGGCTTGAGTATATTGAAAGTGCTCTGCCATCCAGTGAAGTAGCAGAAGACGTTGAGGCGATGGAAGTCGAGCGTTTACTCGATGCAGAAGCCCTGTTTGAAGAACTGGGCGCCTTGGCTGCCCGTGGCGGTAGTGCCGAGCTATTTGAACAGGTATTGGCAGATACTTACAACGTCACAGCTTATCGCTTATCTTTGCTTTCTTTGCTTGGCGATGCCGATGCTGCACTAGAACAAAGTGTGGTCGCAGATTTAGTGCGGCTGCCCTTGTTCTTGGAGGCGGAGCCGGGTGTTGAATTACTCGAGCACTTAGAAGTCGCGGCGATTAGTCGGGGCCGTTTGCGGCCTGTTGACGCTGTAAAATAGAAAGATGGCATATAATCTTTCTATATCGGACAGTATTGAGTGGAGTGAATGATGGGTCTTTTGGATGATCTAAAGCAGCAGGCCGAATCAGTACAAACGGATGATGCCGAGCAAAGGCGTGTTTATTTAGCCAATATGGGCTTAATTGAGGCGGCAATGGGCTCGGCGATTGCGTATTTTTATGAGCTAGCCAATCAGCTTAAAGTGGTTAAGCCAGTTAGCCCGCATGTTTATCGGGTATGGGGAGTGGGGGAGTTTACGCGGCTGAATATGACGCTGGCTGCGGCAAATTCCCGCAATAAATCGCTTGAGGGGAAGGACCTTCCTGATTACATTGAGTTTATTGTTGAGTGGCAGGGGGCGGAGCCTTTACGCACTATTTGTTCCGCGCAAAGTGCCGCTAAGCATTTAAAAGAGCAGCTTTGGCAATACGGCTGCAAGCTGGAAGAAAAAGTTCAAGCCGCAGCAGATGGCAAGTTCATTCGTGCGGCCATCACTATCGCACCTGTCGTGCCAACGCGTTTTCGTTTCGATGCTGTGTATGAAACCGGCAAGATTCGTTTAAATATTCGTAATTTGGCCAATCTGGGTGAAGACCAACACGTGCTAAGCCCCGCGCAATGCACGCCAGCACTTTGTGAAGAGCTGGCTAAGGCGATGCTGGGTAAACCTCATCAACTGGCTGAATTGCTTCGCTGATTTTGGCTGTTAAATATGTTTAGTTTGGGTGTACATGGATCAAGCTCTTAATATTTTGGTTGCGCGCCTCTTGGCGCATCGCTTCTTACCGCGCAAAGATCCTTTGGCGCGGCGCGCTTTGATAGATGAAGCGTTTCGTGAATCGCTAGACCACCGCCTTGCTGGTTGTGGCTTACGCCTCTTAGAAAACCCTTACGCTGAATATATCGCTGTAGGCCTAGCTACCGAAATGGAAGATTGGGTCTTTGGTGAGGGAGAAAACTGGCTGTCCAATAATATGGGCATGCCACGGGATGCGATTGCCTTGCTGATTGTGGTTTGGGCCTTGATTATTCTGCCTAAGCGCCAGCGCCAGATTGCTTTGTCGGCATCTGATCCAGACGATATGTTTGGTGAAGCATCGCCGATAGAGTTTGGCGATGAGGTGGCGCCAGGTATTCCAGAAGAAGCGATTTATGCCGACTTTGGTAAAAAGCTGGGTGGTAAAGCGCGTTTTTCTATGAATTTAAGCCAATTGGCTAAGCTGGGTTTTGTAAATCGCCGCAATAAGATGGTTTATGAAGGGCCACTATTGGATCTGATGATTGATTACGCGCGTCTTGCTCCGCGAATCATCAACGGGGCGCTGGCTGATTTATTAAAGATTGATGCTGTCCATGTGGCAGAGCAGGTTGAGGACTAATGTTTCAAATTCGTGAGATTGAAATGGTCCACTGGGATTTTTGGCGCGCGATTCGTGTACCGCTAGATGCCCAGATTGTGACTATCGTCGGCCCAAATGGCTCGGGCAAAACCACTATGCTCGATGCCTTGCGCACTTTACTGGCCTTGCGCTGCTCGGGGCGGCGCGATTACAAGCGCTATGTTCGCAATAACAAAGAAAATTTTGCTTGGCTGCGCGGTGTGGTTTCTAATCCGCGCCGTGGCGAAGGCGGCTTGTTCCCCTATTTGTTTTTCCCTATTACCAGTCCTGAAGTAACACTATTTTGCCGTGTTAAAAAACAGGGGGGGGATTGGGTACGCCACTACGCTATTGCCGAGGGCGTAGTCGAGCTAACACCAGAAACTGAAAGTGGTTTGCAGTGGTTGGGCGTGAATGAGTATAAGCGCCGGCTTGAATCTGCGGGCCTAACTGCGGCCATTGCCGAAGTATTGGCGCTGGAGCAGGGCGATACCGATAAGTTGTGTGAATACAGCCCTAAGGCTTTGCTGGATTTAGTGTTCCAGGTGTTTGGCGATAAGCAGGTGCTGGATAACTACCAAGAGGCTAAGTTGCGCCTAAAAGAAACCGAGGGTGAGCTGGGCAAGGTAGAGCAACAGATGGCCCAGCTTGGGCTGGATGTGGAGCGGATGAAGCTGCGCTCGAATAGTTTTTTAGAATGGCAAGCTTTGCAGCGCGATGTGCTGCGTTTAGAAAGTGATGTGGTGCCAGGGCTGAAATACCTAGAGCAATGGGATGGCTTATTGGCGGGCTTGACGCAGTTCCGCCTCGCTAAAACCAATTTGCGGGCTAAGAAGCAAGAGCTGGATCTGCTGAACCAATCTTATAGCGAGTTTGATCAACATCGTGAAGCGGCTTTGGTATTTGAGCGCGAAGCGAAGCAAGCTTACGATAGCCACTTTGCCTTATTCCAGCAGGTGCGTGACGCTGCGCGTGATACCGAAAAACTGTTAAAAGAAGAAATCCGCTTGCGGGAGCTGGCCGAATCAGAGCATGGCCGCGATGCAGTCAGCATTAATGATCGGCTATTGGCTTTAAAAGAGCAGCTGGCTAGCTTGCGACAATGGCTGCGCACGGCTAAAGAAGAGCGTCAGCAGCTTCTCGATATGCAAAACGCCTTGCAAGCAGGTCGAGCGCCAGCGCCAGACTTTACTAGAAATATGCGGGGGGCTTTGGATGAGGCCGCGATCCCGCATCAAGTCTTAACTGAGATCGTTGAAGTCACTGACGCAACTTGGCAGCAGGCGGTGGAGGCCTTACTTGCGCCTTATCGCCATATTGTTTTGCTTAAGCGTGCTAGTGATCGTAATCGGGCTTGGGAAATTGCGCAGCGCTTACGCTATCGTCACTTTATTGTACCGGACAGCGAGCCTGTGCCGCGTGCGAATAAAGGCTCAGTCTTGGAAGTGGTCGATTTTAATGGCGATGCACCGAGCTGGGTGGTTCAGCTATTAAATCGTACTCAGCGTGTGGTTACGGTTGAGGCGGGTGGTAAGGTCGATGGTGATTGGATTACCAAAGAGGGTTATCACAAAGAGCGCCGTGGTGGCCGCGATATCAGCGTGCGCCCGAATGATTTTGCCTTTGGTGAGGCCGCAAGGCAATCGCGCTTAGGTGATGCACTGAGCCGGATTAAAGAATTAAATCATCAAATTCTAGATGCTGAAGCGCGCGATGTTGATTTAAGCCGTGATATTAGCGCGCATACCGAGCAATTAATGGGCATGCAGGCCGTCGTTCAGTTGGCAGCAAGGCAGGAAGAATTTGCCGCCGCCGCTGTGCGTTTTCCTGGTGAGCAAGACTCAGTACAAAATTTGGGTGCTGAGTTGGCTGCGGCACAAGCAGCTTGGGAAGCGTCTCGGGATGCGCGTGAAGAATTGCGCGTGGGTTATGAGCGCAGCAAAGATCAGCGTGAGCGTTTGGCTGGGCAAGTGAATTACCAGCAAGATTTATTGCAGCGCCAGCAGCTAGAAATTCAAAAACAACTGCGCCAGTTGCGTGAGTTAAAAACCAATATGCAAGCGCATCTGGCCGATGTTGCAGCCTTGAGCGCAGTGCGCGATCAATTTGGTAGCGTGCGGGAAGTACAGCATTTATTAGAGCGCCAACGGCAGCAACTGGCTAATGGCTCGTGGGAAACGGATGAAACCATCCTTGCTCGCCGCGATAAACTGCAAAATGATTATGACGCTGTGCAACGTGATGCCGACGTTCACTATAAAGAAGTGCAACGCACTGGGGAGCTGACGCACGAAGCACGCGCTGCCTACATCAATAAGCTGCGTGCCACAGTTCGCGCTTATTGCCGCAATATTGCCCGCTTGGGGCAGCTGGCCGGGATTGATGTCGAGGCCGAAATGCCTCATCTGGATAACGATGACGCCGTACTTGCGCAAGCAGGCTTGGCCGCGCGTTTCAATTTTGACCAGAAAGGCATGATGGGCATGAACGATGGCGAAGCGTCGGGTGGTCAACAGGTGATGAAGTCATTAATCTTGTTGATTGGCTTGATGATGGATGACGCCAATCCTTCAGGTTTTGTCTTTATTGATGAGCCATTTGCTCACTTAGATATTTTTAATATTGATCGCGTGGGGGCTTTCTTGAAAGCCACTCAGGCTCAGTATTTAATTACCACGCCACTTACGCACAATACCAATGTGTATGCGCCATCTGATTTGACGCTGACCACCCGTAAAAAACGCCCTGGCGACACTTGGGCGCCGCTTATTCTTCAAACCCGTCGTCGGGTTGAAACTGCCCAACAAGAGTTGATTGTATGAAACAAGTATTCCATTTTTTCGCGCCTTGCCCACGTGGTTTAGAAGGCCCGCTCGTTGCCGAGCTAGAAGTGCTGGGGGCCGATCAAATCAAGCAGACTGAGGGGGGCGTCGGTTTTGCTGGCTCTTGGTCGCTGATGTATGAGGCTAATTTACAGTCACGCATCGCCAGCCGTATTCTGTGGCGCGTTGCAGAAAAAACATGGAAAACAGAAGACGATCTCTACGCCATGGCGCGTGATTTAGATTGGTCCGAGCTGTTTTCAGTGGATTGCACTATTAAGGTGGGGGTTACCGCCTATCGTGTACCGCAGATTCGCAGCCCAGAGTTTGTTGCTTTACGGATTAAAGATGGCATCTGCGATCGCTTCCGTTTAAAAAATGATAAGCGTCCAAGCGTGGATACGGCTGAACCAGATATGCGAATTCAGTTATATCTTACTGATCGCATGGCAACGCTGTATTTGGATACTTCGGGTGAAGCGCTGTTTAAGCGTGGTTACCGAGTGGAAACTGGGGATGCACCGATGCGCGAAAATCTCGCAGCCGGCATCCTCGCCTTAATCGGCTGGACTCCTGCCGAGGCACTTTACGATCCAATGTGCGGTTCGGCTACTTTCCTTATTGAAGCCGCAATGATTGCTCGTAAAATCGCGCCAGGTGCACGTCGTGAGTTCGCATTCCAAAAAATGCGTCTGCATAACGAAGATATGTGGCAAGAATTGGTGGCAGCAGCACGCGCAGCAGAAACCAAAGAAATCTTCCCTATTTATGGAAGTGATGTGGCTGCCGCAGCGATTGCACATGCTCAAGCCAATTTAGATTACGCACGTTTTGATGACACCATTCATTTAAAGCAACTTAATGCAATGGATGCAAAGCCACCGGTTGATATGGAAGGGGTTTGGATCTCCAATCCACCTTATGGCGTGCGTTTGGATGAAAAAGAAAAACTGGCCGCACTGTATCCACAGTGGGGTGATGCGCTAAAAAAACGCTTCTCAGGCTGGAGGGCTTACTTCCTTACTGCAGATATGGATATCACTAAACATATGGGTCTGAAGGCCTCTAAGCGTACCCTGCTATATAACGGTGGTTTAGAGTGCCGATTATTCGAATATAAGATGGTTGCTGGCGGTATGCGTCGCAAACCCGCCGGTTCAGACGAATAATCTACCTTATTTAAAACAAGCCGCTTCGTGAAGCGGCTTGTTTGTTTTGTAATTAGTGTTTTTGCTTACAAATACAGCGTATTTAAATCAACCACTTAGCCCATTACTACGATTTTATTGCTAGTTAGTGGTTGACCTCACAGGCTTCAACCCGTATATTTCGGCCTCTCGCTGCAGCACACACAGCAACACGGTGTTCTAGCCGCAGCGAATGATCTTTAAAA
>JBDKJX010000053.1:0-27589 GCA_039796405.1 Pseudomonadota bacterium | reverse complement strand
GTTACGATCAAATGAAGCTAGGCCTCTAGCCGCCTTTAGGCGGCTCCTGATTTACCAGCGCCTTCGAGGCGCCCCTGCAATAAACCTCCGGCTTTGCCGGAGGTAATTTAATTTTGACGTCATGACGCACGAGCGCATCGTTTGCTCAGAGCTGGCCTACGTGGTTTTTCCAGATCTTGATTGGCCGCTGGCCCAAACACTGGGCCGCTACACCATTAGCCCAGATAATGTGGCCCAACTGGCTATGGGCGAGATGCCCATTTTTAGCCCCGTTATCATGTACCGCGATGGCAAGCGCGAAGAGGATCAGTTGCAAGAAAAATTACTTGCGCTGATCTCAAGAGTGAAACACAGCAATGAAGTCATCAACGATGCTCACCCTTCAACCCAGTACCCATAGTCAAACAAAGAGAAAAAATGCCTTTTACCAAAGACTCCCGTGAATTTGACGCGCTGGTTCGAGCAAACCCCAAAGCCATTAAAATATTAGCGGAAGGAGATTCTTGGCTCGCTTATCCACGGCAGTTTTTCTTATTTGGCAAAAATTCTAATATCGTTGATTGCCTAGGGGATAAGCCCGATATTGTGGCCTATAGCAGCTCAGAAAATGGCGATGAGGCCGTAGCCATGCTTTGTGGGGAGCAAAAACTCGCCTTAATGAAAAGAATAAAACATACAGATTTTGATATTATTCTTTTCTCTGGCGGAGGAAACGATTTAGTTGGCCGCTATGATTTTGGCTTCTTCCTGCAAAAAATGACCGGCAATGATTGGCAAAGCTGTATTCACCATGAGCGACTCAATAAAAAACTCAGCCAAATCAGCTTAAGCTATGAAGAATTAATCGAGCGAGCATTAGAGTTCTCTAGCAATAAGAAAATTAAAATCATTAGCCACAGCTATGATTATGCAATTCCATCCAAAACAGGCTTTGAGCTATTTGATATCTTCCCCATGTCTGAATCATGGATGTTCCCCTACCTGAGCCAACTTGATATCAACCGGCATGAAGATCAAAAAAACATTGCTAAATATATGCTGGTTAAATTCCAAGAAATGCTCTTGGCTTTAGAGGCCAGATACCCTCAGAATTTTTATGTGGTTCAAACTCAGGGAACACTCAAAGAAAACCAATGGCGCAATGAAATACACCCCACGCCAGAGGGGTTTAAAGTTATTTCTGAAATGATCTACAAGAAAATAAAAACGGCGATTGCTAGCTAAAACACCTTGATTTTAACGCGCAAGTATTTATCATAAATTAATTTTTTTGTAGGGTGGGCAAGCTTTTTTGCCCACGCGGTGCATCCCTGCCCATGGGTAAAAAAATTGCCCGCTCTACACCCCCTTGTGCCACATTTCCGTTTCAAACCTAAATTTTATTCAAGCAGAACGCTTCATGGCAAATATCATCGTGCTTTTTTCTAGCTCAAGACAAAATGGTAATACGCGCACTTTTATTGACCAAATAGCCGTACAACTAAAAACGATCGATATTTTCGTAGAGATCATCGATTTGGAGCAATACCATTTCTCTGATTTTGATTATGATTATGAGCATAAAAATAAAAACGATGATTTTTCGCCTTTATTTGAAAAAATATTGTCCTACCCAATTATAATTTTTGCCACACCGGTTTATTGGTACGCTGTGCCCACTCAAATGAAACGCTTTTTAGATCGTATTTCAGACTATCTCATTTGTCCGCAACCAGTAGACAAAGGCCGCCAACTTAGAGGTAAAACCGCATATATCGCGTGTACCTCAGTAAAAGAGCACGCGTCTGAAACCTACCTTAATGCATTTAAAGAAACCTTTGCCTATCTTGGCATGCAATATGGCGGATATATTCATGCCGATTGTAGCGAGGGATATCAAGCAGAGCCACAAGAAAATGCAGTCATGATGTTTAGCCATTTATGCAAAACGCAACAGATCTAGGCTAAGCGATACATCCAAATTTCACTTTCTTCTCAGCCATACAATTCGCGGAATTTGATCGGCCTTACGCTCCAGTAGCGCTTGAAAGCTCATATT
Source organism: Pseudomonadota bacterium (assembly GCA_039796405.1). Classification (GTDB taxonomy): domain Bacteria; phylum Pseudomonadota; class Gammaproteobacteria; order Burkholderiales; family Chitinibacteraceae; genus Iodobacter. Next base: position 25,551 of record JBDKJX010000053.1, on the reverse strand, counting down.
GACTCGGCCAAAGTGAGCGTCTATTTCGTTAATAAAATAGCGGCTTTGCACCGATACCGCATCAGCAGGCATGCCCGCTTGTAAGGGTTGCGGCAAGGCAAGTTTAAATTCTTCGATGCTTTTAAAATACTTGCCCGAGCGCTTGGCAACCACGCCGCCGGCAGCAGAAACACTCAAACCCGGAATAATCGCCGAAAGCACTTCAGCGCCAGCAAAGTTAACATTAATGGGCGTTGCCTGTGGCAAGACGCTAATCATCGGCTCTAGCTTGGCGATCAGCTCCGGGGTAAAACCACGAATGCGCGATAGGCTTTGAATATCTAACAAGCTGCGATTTGCGGCCCGATACGCCTCTGGCATCGCTAGGTATTCCACATCTTCTGCCCCACCGGGATAACGCGTTAAGCTATCCACGTCTTGCCAATCCACCAAGGCATTGGCGATATCCAGCGGCAGACCCAAGTTTTGCAAGAGGCGCTGAAATGCGGCAAAACCAGCCTCATTCAATACGCCGTTTTGCACGACATTATTGATATTAAAACGCCCTTGCTGCTCTAATAAGCGCCCACCCACCGTGCCCGCCTCAACGGGAATCGCAGGAATAGGAATATTCCAAGGCTCTAGCTGATGATCAATCTGATTATTGCGCGCGTCATCTCTTAAAGTAAGCCGTGCAAGGTTAATCGAGGCCCGCGCAATGCCGCGTGCCTCGGCCAGATCAAATTGATTTTCTAATTGCCGAAACCACAGCTGCTGCCGCCAAGCAATGGCAACAGCCAAAGTCGTGACCAGTGCTGCGGTGAGTACCGCGGTGATAATGGCAATGCCACGTTGTTTATGCATCATTACAGAGCTGTAAATCCTGTGCGATAGAAAAAACATCGCCACCGTGGCGACAAGGCCAGCAGCAACACGGGCTTGTAGGCTGTACATGCATCATGGCAGGGTATAAATCCTTTCAACGCTGCTGTTATCACTCAGAATGAGCTTGATTTTTACCCCGCGTGGAGGGGGTTTATTATTACCAGCCGGAGGCCAGCTGACTTGCCACTGGCTGGCTGCATCCAAAAAAAACACCTCAAACCCACGAATATTTTCAAGCAAACTGTGCACCTGTGGCTCTGTCCTTGGCCCCAAATCAATGGCATCCCACAGCATGAGTTCTAAGCGGCCATCTTGCAGACGGTAAGCCACATGGAATGCATCACGGTTGCGATCTAAGCGGATAAGCTCTAAAGGCCAATCCCCCTTGCGCTCTGGTTTGTTGGTGCCACGCAGCGCAGGCTGCTCTACTCCACCCTGATCCCGCCACGGTCTATCTACTGCTTGGCTGATATCTTCTTCCATACGATCAAACACGAGGGATAAATCTCGCCACCGTTTAGCTTCGGCATCAAGCGCGGTACGGGTTTGCGCCACCGACTCTAGCCCTTTGTAGGAAATCAGCGTGACCACGCTAAACACCGCCAAAGCAATCAAGATTTCCAGCAAGGTAAAGCCGTGCTGCTTAGGGTTTGGCACTGAACAGCTCACTTAAAATACAGTTAAAAGAGGTTTGATCCACTCAATCCAAGATCAGGGTTTGATTTACACACGGCTACCAATCAGGACATTGAGTGCAGCAAATCTAGAGATGCTTACTTAGAGTGCGGGCTTGTTCGTAAAGTATCTGTCTTATGAATCATGCTTTGAGTATCGATCTTCTGCTTGATTTTAATCCGTGGCCTAAGCCGTTAACGCCAATACAGCGGCAAGTATCGCCAGATGATCAGATCAACTTGTTCACTCAACAAACCCGTTGCTATTGGATTCTAATGAGGCACATGCGCAAGATAGCTAACCAATGTGGCCACGGCGTGCTGATTATCATCGCTACTAAATACTTTTATTTCAACTCGGCGAAAGCTGCGGTTGGGCGATCCGCCCGTTTCTACTCGCCACACAAAATCCATCCCCGCTTGTGACTCTTTGCCTTCGGTAGAACCAATATCAGGCCAAGCGCCTAGTGCTGCCAGCTCGTTTAAACGGTTTTGTGCCACCCAGCCCGCAGCGGTGCGGCTTTTTAACTCGATGGCGTTATGGGTGCTGGCTAAAGTGGCTTTCATTGCTGCGCCCATAGCAATGGCAATCACAGCCAGCGCCACCAGCACTTCAATTAAGGTAAAACCTAGACGTTTACGCATGAGGCACAACAACGGCGGGCGCAGAAGCATCGGCTTGGCGCACTTCAACCCGCCCCATTACATCGCCAATTAAATCTAAGCGGCTATTATTTAAACGCAGCTGCAAAGTAAATGGCGCATTGACCCCAGAAGGCTCAAACACTAAACGCTCACCTAAACGCCGCTCGCGCAAGTTAACAGAAAACCCATCCACCCTTACCTCTTCTAATACCCGAGGATTAAGCAAATCGTGCGCCGCAATGGATTGCCAATTGTTTTGCGCATCCTGCAACCAAAATTGATAGCCTTGGCCATCGGATGACCAAGCAATCGCCTGCCCGCCCGTAATCGCCTCATCTCTTGCCGACTCAAACAATGCGGCAAGACGGCTGGCCTCACGCTCAACCCTTTGCCCGTCTGATAAATCCAGACGCACCACGGCCAAGCCCATGATGATGCCAATAATGGCAAGCACCACGAGGATTTCAATCAGCGTAAAGCCTTGGTGACGCATTAGTTGTCCCAAGAACCAATATCCGCATCGGTTCCTTCGCCGCCTTGCTGCCCATCAGCGCCGTAGCTCATCACGTCAATTTCGCCCTTAATACCTGGGCTTAAGAACAGATAATCACCACCCCAAGGATCTTTAGGCAATTTTTCTAAATAGCCGCCTGTTTTCCAGTTATTTGGCAAAGGTGCGGCGCTTGGTTTTTCTACCAAGGCCTTTAAGCCCTGCTCGGTGCTTGGATAACGGCCGTTATCCAGCTTATAAAGTTTTAAAGCCTGCACAATCGAGCGAATATCTTGCTTAGCCGCCACCACCCGCGCTTCATTCGGGCGATTCATAATCTTAGGCACCACCAAGGCTCCCAAAATAGCCAGAATGGTAATCACCACCAAAATTTCAATTAAAGTAAAACCGCTTTGTATTTGTTTCATTGTTTAGATCCCCTTCGAATATTGAATTGGTTGCAGACTCAAGGCACGGCATGCCTTACCACTACGATTATTTTACTAATTGATTCATTTCAAATACCGGCAATAAAATCGCCAATACAATCACCAAGACCACGCCGCCCATTAATAAGACCATTAAGGGGCCAAGCAAGCCAGTAAAGGTTGAAACACGGTTTTCTAATTCTTGGGTTTGCTGCGCGGCCGCTTTTTCTAGCATATGTTCTAGCCGACCTGTAGCCTCACCGCTGCCAATCAAATGAATCAGCACCGGCGGAAACATTTTGCTCACAGCCAGTGCTCTGGATAAGGTCATCCCTTCGCGCACTTGCTTTGCCGCCTCCGCCACAGCATCACGCAACGGCAAGCTGCCCAAAACGCCACTCACGGCCTGCATTGCATTCAATAGGGGTACACCACTACCCACTAAGATGGCTAAGGTAGAGGCTAATTGCGCGGTATTAGCGGTACGCTCAAAACGCCCAATTAGCGGTAGTTTTAAACGCCAAGCATCAAACTGTCGGCGCACGGCTTGTTTTTTTAAAGCGTGCCAGCCAGCAGCGCCAGAAATAGCCAAAAGAGCAAAAAATATTAACCCCCAATCCCGCACAAAGGCGCTAGCCCACAACAGCAAACGGGTGAGTAAAGGCAGCGTTTGCTTGGCGCTTTGAAATACCGTCACCATCTGCGGCACGACCCATGTCAGCAGCCCCACAATCACTAACGCCGAAACAAACATCACCACGGCCGGGTAAATAAACGCCAAGCCTACTTTAGACGCCAAAGAGGCACGGGATTCCAAATAGTCGGCCAAGCGCTGCATCACTGCAGCCGCCTTACCAGACTCCTCACCCGCGCTGACAATGGTGCGATACAACTCTGGAAACACTCTTGGGTGGCGCGACAAGGCTTGCGATAGCGATGAACCCGCCAAAATCTCGCTGCGCAGCGCGGCTACGAGCTGCTTTTCACGCTCGACTTCGCTTTGCTCGATCAGCACAGATAACGCCTGCTCAATCGGCAAACCCGCATCTAGCAAAGTAGCCAGCTGGCGGGTAAGCAAAGAGAGCTTAGCCGTGCCTAGGCCACGCTCGCCTTTTGCACCATTGGAGGCGATCTCTTCTAAATCAGAAACCCACAGGCCCTGTTGGCGCAGCATACCCTTAGCCAAACGGGATGTTTCAGCTTCAACAACACCACGCGCAGCCTTGCCGCTCTCGTTCACTGCACGGTAGCGAAAAGCCGTCATAGCAAAAATCCTATAAACCTAATTGAGCAAACTGGAGTGAGCATTTTTATTATTTTTGAAAGGCACGAAATAGGGAGTTAAACCACGCAGAAAAAAGCAAAATTTATGTATTGAAACAAAACACTAAAGTAATTTTCAACATATTAATTCTGCCCTTTTTAACATCGTCTAATCAAGAAAAAATCACCGTTTTCTTAGAATAAACCAGAATGCGATTTTCTAAATGAGCGCGCACTGCGCGAGAAAGTACCATTCTTTCTAAATCACGCCCTTTGCGTATCAACATATCAACGTCATCGCGATGCGAAATACGCATCACGTCTTGCTCGATAATTGGGCCATCATCCAATACTTCAGTTACATAATGGCTGGTTGCGCCAATTAACTTTACCCCACGAGCAAATGCACGATGATAAGGCTTTGCGCCTTCAAATGCAGGTAAAAATGAATGATGAATATTAATCACTCGCTGCGGATAAGCCGCAGTGAATTCATGACTTAACACTTGCATATAACGAGCCAGCACAATTAAATCAATATGATTGGCTTCTAGCAAAGCACGCTGGGTTTGCTCAGATTCAACTTTATTATCTTTATTCACGCTAATCACATGAAAAGGAATACCGTAGTAATCAGCCAAACCGCGGCAATCTTCATGGTTAGAGATAATTAAAGGGATATCACAACGCAGCTCGCCACCTTTATGCCTATGCAATAAATCAACCAAGCAGTGATCATATTTAGACACAAAAATGGCAACTTTAGGGCGACATGCCGACAAAGCCACCGACCATGTCATTTGAAAGCGATCGGCAATAGGCTGAAATGCCGGCTCAAACGCGCCCATATCTAAAGTAAAGTCAGTCACATCCCACTCTACACGCATCAAAAACAGGTTTTCTGTTTCATCTTGATGCTGATCGGCATGAACAATATTGGCGTTATAGGTATATAGAAAATTAGCGATTGCTGCGGATAAACCTTTTCGATCTGGACAACTAATCAGTAATGTTGCGGTATTCATTCAGTGACTCAAGTAAAATCTATAACTAATTCTAACAGCAACACTGCTCTGAAAACATCACCCCTCCCCATTCTGAGGTGATGTTAATCAATTAAAGCGGCTCCAAGCGCTTTCTTTGTTCTTCCCGACAAAGCTCAGCCCTTGTTTTTCCGGCATTGAGTAATTGCTCAAAAGGGGGGCTAAAGCCGTGTTTAGGTATTTTTGCCCGCCAAAACAAACCATCACTAGGGGTTTTTATCAGGGAAAACGGATAGTCAAACATTGCGGCATAAATCGCAGTACCCACCCCATCAATACGAGCGAGGTTGAAAGATTGTCCATCTGGCCCCATCATCTCGTGATCGATTGCCCTAAAAATAATGGCAATGGTTTCTTCTGCGCTCATTTTATCTAAACTTGCCATACGTGCCGCAGCAAGTAAAATCTCTTCGTGAATCAAGTCCATCGCTCCCCCAGAACAAAACAACACATTCTTTATTCTGGGTTTCCATTTGTTTAATACAAGGCATTTCGCCTGCCACCGATCAGCTTACTATATGTTCCATATCGTACTATTTCAGCCAGAAATCCCGCCGAACACCGGCAATGTGATCCGCCTTGCTGCCAATGCAGGCTGCTCCTTACACTTGGTTAAGCCACTTGGCTTTGAGCTCGAAGATAAGCGTATGCGCCGTGCAGGCTTGGATTATCACGAGTTTTCTACCATGAAGATTCATGAATCATGGGCAGACTGCAAGCTATCCCTAGCGGGCCATCGCTTTTTTGCAATGACAACCAAGGGCTCAACGCGGCACGACCGTATTGTGTATGAAAAAGATGACGTTTTTGTGTTTGGCCCAGAAACCCGCGGCCTACCAGAAGAAATCCGTGCTGAGTTTGCCGCTGATCGGCGCATCCGCTTACCCATGATGCCGGATAACCGCAGCTTGAACTTATCCAATGCGGTAGCCATCACGGTGTTTGAAGCTTGGCGGCAAATGGATTTTGCTGGCGCCTTATAAACGTAGGGGGCACGGCATGCCGTACCCCCTACGAGCCTACCGTTTTTTTAAAAAAACTAAGCTAATAAACACGCAGCCTGGGTAACAGGGCTTAATTCACGCAGTTTTGGGACTTTATCCGCACACTGCGATTCTGCCTTTGGACAACGCGTTCTGAATACACAGCCCGAAGGTGGATTGATCGGGCTTGGCAAGTCGCCTTGCAAGATCTGAATCACCTTGGTTTTTTCCCGCTCAGGATCAGGGATTGGGATCGCCGAGAGCAGAGCTTGGGTATAAGGATGGCTTGGGCTTGCGTACAGCGCGGCTTTTTTAGCCAGCTCCATTTCATGGCCCAGATACATCACCAAAATACGATCGCTAATATGCTTCACCACGGCTAAATCGTGAGCAATAAAGATCAGCGCCATGCCCATTTCACGCTGCAATTCTTTAAGCAAATTTACAATTTGCGCTTGAATGGATACATCTAGTGCAGAAACCGGCTCATCACACACAATCAGCTTAGGCTTCATAATCAGCGCCCGTGCAATACCGATTCGCTGGCATTGCCCGCCTGAAAACTCATGCGGGTAGCGGTTAATTTGCTGCTCGCGTAAACCCACACGCACCATAATTGCTTTGACTTGGCTCATGACCTCCGCGTCAGAGACATCTGGGTAATGCGTTTTTAGCGGCTCAGCAATAATTTGCGCCACGGTCATGCGGGGGTTTAAAGACGCCAGCGGATCTTGAAAAATCATTTGGATATCTTTACGAGCTTCTAGCCACTCACCGCGACTGGCACCGCTCATTTCCTTACCCATCCAGACAATGCTACCGCTGGTGGCAGGGATTAAATTAAGCACGGCCCGAGCTAAGGTTGATTTACCGCAGCCCGACTCCCCCACTACACCAAGGGTTTCGCCTGCGTATAAATCCAGCGATACGCCATCCACAGCTTTAAGCTGCTTACTGGCTTGCCACGGCCATTTCACGCCCTGACGCACCGAGAAATGCACTTTTAAATCGCGAATAGACAGGATAGGTTGACGTGTTTCAGACATGAGCCGCCTCCAACGTTGTTTCAGCTACTGGCTTATGGCAGGCACGTAATACGCCACCCGCAGTAACGGGCAGCAGCAAAGGCAATTCTGTATGGCAACGGGCGAAGGCATGCTCGCAACGCTCGCTAAACGGACAGCCCGGCGGCATATGCGCCATATTGGGTGGATTACCCGGAATAGAGATCAAGCTTTCATTATCGTCATGGTCTAGGCGTGGCAATGCCCCCAGCAAACCAATCGTGTACGGGTGTGTTGCGTGGTAGAAAATATCGCTGGCATTGCCCTGCTCCATTACCCGGCCACCGTACATCACCAGTACTTTTTCGCAAAGGCCCGCAACCACGCCTAAATCGTGGGTAATCATCACAATGCCGGTACCAAAATCACGCTGTAGATCTTTTAACAGTGCAATAATTTGCGCTTGCACGGTGACATCTAAGGCGGTTGTTGGCTCATCCGCGATCAACAGCTCTGGCTCGCACAATAGCGCCATTGCAATCATCACCCGCTGGCGCATCCCCCCCGAAAACTCGTGCGGATACATCATTACACGCCGAGTGGCCTCGGGGATTTTTACTGCATCGAGTAACTCAATAGAGCGCCGTTTGGCATCGCGGCGGCTCATGCCCTTGTGCAATTCCAGCACTTCAGTCATTTGACGCTCAACGGTAAGGTAAGGGTTCAAAGACGTCATTGGGTCTTGAAAAATCATAGCCACGCGATTGCCACGAATCTTATTGAGCTGCTGCGCGGGCAATTGAAGCAAATCTTGCCCATCAAACACCGCACTGCCTTGGGTTTTGCCATTTTTGGCCAACAAACCCATTAAGGCTAAAACAGTCTGGCTTTTGCCCGAACCGGATTCGCCCACAATACCCAGCGTTTCGCCACGATTTAGCTCAAATGACACGCCATTGACCGCGCTAACCGAGCCATCATTGGTGGCAAACTGCACACCTAAATCTTTTACTGACAATAAACTCATGATGAGGCTTCCTTAGCGGTCTTTCGGGTCAAGCGCATCACGCATGCCGTCACCGATATAATTAGCACAATACAAAGTGGTAGATAACAAAGCCGCGGGGAACAGCAGCAACCACGACGTGGTTTCCATTACACTTGCACCATCATGAATCAATACACCCCAGCTAGTCATAGGCTCTTGAATACCTAAGCCCAGAAATGACAGTACAGATTCAGTGAGAATCACACCTGGCACCGTTACCGTGGTGTAAATCACCACAATACCCAATAAATTAGGCACTACATGGCGAAAAATAATTTTCCACGTTGGCACGCCAATCGCATGGGCTGCTTCAATATATTCTTTAGATTTAATCGCCAATGTTTGTCCACGCACCACCCGTGCCATATCCATCCAGCCAAATACGGTAATGGTTAACACGACCAAATAAAATTCACGCCCTAATAATGTCACCATTAAAATAGCAATCAATAAATAAGGAATGGCATACATCATATCAACGATACGCATCATCACCGAATCAACCTTGCCCCCCAAAAAGCCAGCCGTTGCGCCCCATATCACCCCGATTGCCACCGAGGTTAAGGTAGCCAACACACCAATCATCAGCGAAATTCGGCCACCGATTAGGCTGCGCACCAATAAATCACGCCCTAATTCATCGGTGCCAAATAGATGCCAATTATTTAATGTTGGCGCTAAGCCCATCGCATCAAAGTCTGTATCCTCATAAGAATTAGGCAAGACCATTGGCCCAAAGACACAGGCTGCCGTGATAATCAGCAAAATAATGGCGCTGATTACTGCGGCTTTATTCTTAAAGAAGCGACGACGCGCATCAGCCCACGGGCTACGACCTTCTACCGGCAGACTTTCTAAAGATGCGGCGAGTTTTTTATTTCGAAATAACATGACAACCTCGCCTATTAATAACGAATTTTTGGATCAAGTAGCGCATAAGCTAAATCAACCAATAAATTAAGTAATACCGCAACCACGGTAACCAAAACAACCAAACCCAATACCAAGGTGTAATCTCGATTACTTGCGCCGTTCACAATCAATTTACCAATTCCAGGCAAGGAGAACACCGATTCAGTCACGACCGCCGCAGTAATCGATGAAATCGCCAAAGAGCCTAAAACAGAAACTACGGGCAATAGTGCAGGCTTTAAAGCATGACGAAAAACGATGGTTTTTAAAGGCAGACCTTTAGCGCGGGCGGTGCGAATAAAGTTGCTACTCATTACTTCAATCAAACTACCCCGCATCACGCGCGCAATAGTTGATACATTAATAAAGGTAAGCAAAGACAATGGCAAAATAATAAATCGCAGATCAAAACTATCCCAACCACCGGCAGGCAGAATAGGAATCCAAATAGCAAACACAAGAATCAAAACCGGCCCTAAAACAAAGGATGGAATGGTGCTACCAATATTGCCAATCAACATTACAAAATAATCAACAAAACTATTTTGCTTCAGTGCGGCAGTGATACCCAAACCTACCCCAATAATAATAGAGAGCAAAATAGCCCCACCACCAATGGTGAGTGAAACAGGCAACGCGGCAGCAACAAGGTCATTGACGCTCCAATCTGCATAGCGAAAAGAAGCGCCTAAATCACCATGCAATAAACCTTTTAAATAATAGAGATACTGCTGCCAGAGCGGTAAATCTAAATGATATTTGGCCTGCAGATTAGCGAGCACCGCCTCTGATACTTTGCGTTCCGTATCAAATGGGCCACCTGGTGTTAAATGAAGCAATAAATAGCAAACGGTAATGACCGCCAGCATTGTAGGAATCGTCGCCAGAATCCGGCGAAATGTATAAGACCACATAATGCATCCCCTCTCGCTTATTGCGCATGCAACAAACATCATATAGGCGGGCCACTCTATGGTAGCCCTGCTTATACAAAACAACGCCGCTTTGGGTTAAAGACCCAAAGCGGCCACTCTTTAGTTTAATCTTTAGAAGATTAATGCTTAATAATGTAGAATTCTTTAGATAAGTAGCGATCAACTGGGTTCTTAGTTGAATAACCACCCACATAGGATTTAACCAAGCGCGGCAAAGTATATTGAAGCAATGGAATCATTGGGTAATCATCCATGATCAACTTAGCAGCTTGAGTCAGCAGTACTTTACGTTTAGCCACATCCTGCTGATCATTACCCTGTTTAATTAATTCTTCTGCTTTTTTATTGCAGTTTGAATTGTCATTCTGTGATGAGCCGCACTGCACCAATGTTAAGAATGTAGTGGCATCATTGTAATCTGCCAACCAGCCATTGCGTGCAATTTGGAAATCACCGTCATGGCGTTTTTTCAGCAATACTTTAAATTCAAGGCTATCTAATTCAGTATCTAAACCAAGTTTAGTTTTCCACTCAGAAGAAGCAAACAATGCCATTTTCTTGTGGTAGTCATCGGTATTGTAGGTGAATTTAATTTTTGAACCTGGCTTTATACCCGCTTCAGCAAGCAATTTTTTTGCTTCTTCTACACGTTTAGCCATCGGCCATTTAACCCAGTCATACGTCGTGACATCAGCGCCTTCAAGGCCTTTAATCGTTACGCCGTAGGCTGGAATCTGGCCATCAACGGTTATTTTTTGCGCCAGAATATCTCGATCCAACACCATAGACAGTGCCTTACGTACGCGCACGTCTTTCATCATTGGATCTTTATTATTTAAGGAGTAATAACGCAGGCCAAGAATTGGGCCATTTTGGATTTCTTTCGGGAATTCTTTTTTTAATTTTTCATACTGACCAGCAGGCAGCTGATAAACAAAGTCATTATCACCTGATTGGTACAACTTTAGCTCTGCATTGCCCGCTTCAACGGGTAAATAAGTCACGCGCGTTAACTGAACATTTTTCGCACCCCAATATTGGGCATTTTTTTCAACAGCAATCTTGCTGTTTACTTTCCAGTCTTTTAATAAATAAGCGCCATTGCCCACCATATTGCCTGGTTTAGTCCAGTCTTTACCGAACTTATCAACGGTTGCTTTATGAATAGGGGCAAATTGCGAATTAGCCAAAACGCTTGGCAAATAGGCAATAGGATTCGGCGTTTTTACTTCTAGGGTGTATTTATCAATTGCTTTAATGCCGAGGGTTGAAGGTGCTTTTTTACCTTCCGCCACCTCAAGACCATTTAAAACAAAAATGCCATATACAGTGCCATACGTTGAGGCAATTTTCGGGTCAAGAAAACGCTGCCAGCCATAAACAAAATCAGCAGCTGTAATAGGATCGCCATTAGAGAATTTTGCGTCTTTACGTAAATTGAACACCCAGGTCGTTGGGTCAGTTTGCTTCCAGTTTGTTGCCACACCAGGCTGTAAACGGCCTTCGTTATCGCTGGTGGTTAAACCTTCGAATAAATCACGGGTAATATTATTTGCACCAACAGATTCAGCCAGATGAGGATCAAGCGTTTCCACTTCCGATCCATTATTACGAATCATTTCTTGCTTATCGCTAAGCTTAACGCCTGCCGGAACGGTAGCCGCAAATGCAGCGCCACCTAATGCGAGTGAAAGCGCGAATGTGACTGATTTCATGGTCCAGTTCATTGTGTCTCCTTAAAGGGCGATACCCGTTTGTGGCAGTTAAAATAAGCCACTTCCCCATTTAAAAGAAGTGGCTTAGATAAAGATACACGGCAAAAACCCGCGTTACATCAGATAAAACGACTACTTAGAATAAAATAATCATACCTGCGCTGATTACTTTAGGTGTTTTTGTTAAACCATCGCTGATGCTAGTAGAGAATTTATTTTCATCTTTGTTCTGAATTACAGCACCTTCAACATATAACAATGAAGATTTAGTTAAGCTGTAATCCGTTCCGATTTCAAAGTGATGAGCCTTAGCAACCACCTTATTGCCGCCCTGCTTGCCTTCACCTTGGTATACATAACCTACGCGTGGAACCCATTTACCAATTTCATATTGAGCCATTACGATAGCGCTATCACGCTTGAACTCGCCACCAGCAAATGCAGCATCTTGCTTTGTATTTTGGTACAGAGCACCAATTTGCAGACCTTCAATTGGGAATACTTTTGCGCCCAGCAAATACGAAGTGATTTTAGAGTCAGACTTAACTACAGCGCCACCAGCTTCACTTGCACGCGCAACGTTTTTCAAGCTATTGGTACCACCGTAAATTGCAAATTTAGGATGTGTATAGCTAGCGGTCGCATCATAGCCTTTCTGGCTACTCTCTAATTTTGAAGTGCTATCAATAACTGCATTCACACTTACTGACCCCCCCCCCCATGTTGGCGTTGTGTAATGCACAGCGTTTTCATGGCGTGTACTGTAAGTACTGTCGTTAAAAGTGTTTGCCAGAGTGGTATTGCTTTCGAACAAGTCGAATGTTTCGACTAGCAAATCATAAGCAGCCTTGCGTTTACCAAATCGAACAGTGCCTAAATCTTTCGTTTCAATACCAATCCATGCTTCACGGCTACCAAAAGTGCTTAAACCCGACTCAATTTTCCAAAGTAGGTTAGAGCCGTTATCCAGCTTGTCAGTGCCTTTAAAACCAACGCGGCTACCAATATCTTGTAGAGAAAATTTATTTGCTTCATCTGTGCCGCTTACAGCATTGCCGTAATCGAGTGATTTTTGTGCAATACCGTAAAGTGTTACATCTGCCTGAGCATATGAAACTACGCATAAACTAGCTATGGCCATTGCCAAAATTTTCTTAACAGTCATTTTCAATTCTCCTAAAGGTCAACAAGACCTGCCTTGTGTGCTTAAGAAGATATGCTTTTTCCCTACAGCCTGCCTAGCGCAGGTATACCTACCATTTCTTACACTACAGCCTTCACAAAATAAGGAATGAAAACACTTATTGCAATGAATACTTATTTCATTGTATAAAAAATAAACACCAGATAAACGCCCTGTTTTGGTGCAAACCCAAGACGGCCTTACACAGCAACAGCGAGGCAATTCTCGCGAAAGCGCAAACACAGCAAGGGAATATTCACACCATACAGCAGCAAGCAAACAACTGGAGCGCACCAAAATAGTGCGCGCAAGAGAAAACACAACATATACGAAAATTTAAAATCCGCCGCCAAACTAGCACCTATTGCCAAAGAATATAAATCCAAGGTCAAACAAACGCGATTAGCCACCGAAGATCAGCCTAGTATCCATAGGCACAATAAAATAACACACAAAAAATACCAAAGAACCCCTAGTCATCTGGTGTTGTTTTTTTTCGACACATCAAAAAGAAATATTAAGAACAAATAAAATCAAGATACAAAATACCACAAAAAACCAAGGCAATCACCTTACAAACCCACAACTCCACAAAAAATAAGCATAAAAAACCCTGCAAATCAAGTGACAAATAATTATTCACAACAAAAAATGAACACATTTACTTCGTTTTTCACACCAAATGAGGAAAATTCATTAATGCGCATGGTGGCAACTCCGCACCAAACAACACCAACTGACCACAAACTCCACAGCCAAGGCACGAACACTGCGAGTTACCCCAACCAAGCCTGCGGCTAAAATTCAACAAAAAAAGGGCGGGGCTCTGTACCTCACAGAACCCCGCCCTTTTTAGGCAGACACCAAGCTAATTGATCAAGTCATCCAACACATGACTCAAGCCGTTTAAGCCTTTGAATGGCCTTCTTAGCCGTTATATGGATGACGCAGTACAATGGTTTCCGTCCGGTCAGGGCCAGTCGAAATAATATCAACTGGCGCTTCGCAGATTTCTTCGATGCGTTTCAAATAAGCACGCGCATTGGCTGGCAAGCCCTCTAAAGTTGTTACGCCAACTGTCGACTCTGACCAACCCGGCATTTGCTCATAAACTGGCTCACAACGTGCAATTTGCTCTGCACCAATTGGCAAGATATCGATCAGCTGACCATCCAGCATATAACCCGTACAAATGCTAATGGTCTCGATGCTATCCATCACATCTAGCTTTGTTACACAAAGCCCAGACACACCGTTAATTTGGATAGAGCGCTTCAATGCTGCCGCATCAAACCAACCACAGCGACGGGCTCGCCCTGTGACCGAGCCAAACTCATGCCCGCGCGATGCAAGACCCGCACCTACTTCATCAAACAACTCAGTAGGGAAAGGACCAGAACCTACGCGCGTTGTATACGCTTTTACAATACCCAAAACATACTGCAGCATTTGTGGTGCAACACCAGCCCCTGCCGAAGCCGCACCGGCTACGCAATTGCTGGATGTAACATAAGGATAAGTACCATGATCGATATCCAGCAATGTACCCTGCGCACCTTCAAACAATAGTGACTGGCCAGCTTTATTCATATCATAAAGCGTACGAGAAACATCAGCCAACATCGGCTTAATACGCTCCGCGTAGGCCAGTGCTTCGTCATAAACCGTTTGAAAATCGATTTCTGCGGCTTTGAAATAGTTTTTCAGTGCAAAGTTGTACCAGTCGAGATTTTCTTTCAACTTGGCAGCAAAGCGCTCTGGATGATACAAATCTTGCAAACGGATAGAACGACGAGCGATTTTATCTTCGTACGCAGGGCCAATACCACGGCCAGTTGTACCAATCTTCATCTCGCCTTTTGCTGCTTCACGCGCCTGATCAATGGCAATGTGATACGGCAAAATCAAAGGGCAAGCTTCTGAAATACGCAAGCGGCTAGCAACATCAACCCCAGCAGCCTCTAGCTCATCAATTTCCTTTAGCAATGCTTCCGGCGAAATCACCACGCCATTACCAATAAAACAAGCCTTACCCGCATGCAAAATACCTGACGGGATTAAACGCAAGACGGTCTTTTTGCCGCCCACCCACAGTGTATGACCGGCATTGTGACCGCCCTGAAAACGAACCACGCCTTGTGCGTGATCAGTCAACCAGTCAACGATCTTGCCTTTACCTTCGTCACCCCACTGGGTACCAATCACGACCACATTTCTGCTCATGCCAAACCTCACTATTAAAACCAAAGTAAGCAAAACACGCTTAAATAATTAACGCGCAATGCACTAAATGGCGCGCCCCATTCCTGGAGCAAACACACTCAAAAAACTAAATATCTCTATGCTTTTACAATAGAGACAAGCTGCCATTGCCCATCCTGCAAACTAAGTACGCGATCAATACTGAGCTCAGATGCCACAACACCTAAATCTATCATTACGATTTCGCCAGCATCACGCAGTTTACGAATCGCAAGCAGCAAAGCCGCATCGTCTCCACTTGGCGCCAATATCCCAGCCCGCAAAGAAGGAAAAGGGAGCGCAGAAAACTCACGCAAATCCATACTAAAACCTGTCGCTGGCCGCGAACGACCGAATTTTTCCCCTACGCTATCATAGCGGCCACCACGAGCTACGGCATTGGTAAAGCCCTTTGCATAGGCGGCAAAAACCAAGCCAGTATGATAATAACTACTACGTAATTCAGATAAATCAAAGTGCGCAACAATCCCACGCAACTGTAAAGCGGCGGTGAGTTGCTCTAGACTATCGAGCGCAGCCAACACTTTTGGTAACTGAGGCAGCTTTGCTCGCGCATGAGCCAGCACCTCGCTACTTCCATAGAATGTTGGCAGCAATAATAAGCCAGCCTGTAAATCAGCAGGGATGCCCGCCGTTGCTTCTTGAATAGTGGCGACATCTTTCTGCTGAAGAGCCGCAAATACTTCTTCCCGCTGATTACCCTGTAAATTTGCAGCATCTGCCAAAGCATCGAACAAACCAATATGCCCAATATCTAGACGCGGCTCACTTAAGCCAGCCAAAGCCAAAGCAGCAAACATCAACTCCACAGCCTCTACATCCGCAGCAACGCCTGCGCAACCATAAATTTCCGCGCCAATTTGCCGAGGTTCGCGCGTGGACAACACGCCATCTGGCCGAGTATTCACCACAGATCCTGCATAACAAAGCCGAGCAACACCTTGGCGATTCAAAATATGTGCATCAATTCTAGCGACTTGCGGGGTGATATCTGCACGCAAGCCCATTTGCCGACCCGTTAATTCGTCGACCAATTTAAATGTTTTTAAATCAAGCGCACTGTCATCTTGTGTAAACAGAGACTCCACATACTCGATCAAAGGTGGGGCAACTTGCTCATAACCATAGCAGGCAAATAGATCTAACACTTTACGGCGCAAAGCCTCAATCTGCCGAGCTTCTGAAGGCAAAACGTCGGAAATATACTCGGGTAGTATCCAATTACGCATTTAGTTTTCTTCAAACAAAGGCCCGCCCGTACTTGGTGTACGGTGCGGGCGCAAGCATCGACCATTTGAAAGCAACTTAAGTCATTTCATATCAATGACTCGAAGCGCCATGATGCTTTTCAAACAATCTATTAAAAGAGATCTAGCCAAGCAACAAAGCTAAACCTAAGAGCTAACTTAAAGCTATTTTACCACCATTAAGACCTACGTTTTTTGCACTAGGCTAACAAACAGCAAATTCAGTACAAAAAAACCAATCCATAAGCCACTTATTTAGCCTTAGGATTCTTCATATACTTAAAGAATTCTGAGCTAGGATCAACCACCATCACATCACTCTTCTTCGCAAAACTCTGCTTGTAAGCATCCATGCTCTTATAAAATGAGTAGAATTCTGGATTGCGCCCATAAGCTTCACCATAAATAGCGGCAGCTTTTGCATCGCCTTCACCCTTAATTTGCTGGGCTTTGTTATAAGCATTTGCCAAAGTAACTTCACGCTGGCGATCTGCATCGGCTTTAATCTTTTCAGCTTCAGCCGAGCCTTCAGCACGCATTTGATTAGCCACCGCTTTACGCTCGGACTGCATACGCTCGTACACAGAATTGAGCGTAGCGTCTTCTAGCTCAACACGCTTAATCCGCACGTCAATCACTTGCACGCCAATCCGTGCAGCATCAGAATCGGCCACTTTGCGTACCGTATCCATCACCTCATCGCGCTTACCTGAAATCACGTCTTGCACCGTGCGCTTACCAAACTCATCGCGCAGCATATTATTAACAGTATTGCGTAAACGCTCTACTGCCTTACGCTGATCAACACCCACCGCTTTGTAGTACTTTTCTACATCAACGATTTTCCACTTAATAAAACTATCGACCTTAACGTTCATCTTTTCGATAGTCTGAATACGGGCGGGGGCTTCTTCGTCAATAGTCAGAATGCGTTTATCAAAATAACGCACCTCTTGTAGCAAAGGAACTTTGAAATTAATACCTGGATTTTTAATCACTCGCACTGCTTCAGAAAACTGAAACACCACCGCATATTGGCGCTGATCAACAGTAAAGAATGACATTGAGAACACAAACAAAGCCAACAATACCAAGGCTAAAGTAGAAAGAATTCGATTCATGCTGCTCTCCCCTTAGCGGCCGTCGCGCGTTGAAGCGCGAACATTACGATTGGCAGCGTCATTTGCTGCACTAGGCTCAGCCACTTTAGCCGCGTCTGCGGACGCAGGAGCCGCCGCTGGCGTTGTCATTTGCATTAATTTATCCAAAGGCAGGTAAAGCAAATTGCCACTCGATTTTTGATCGATCAACAACTTCGTCGTGTTTTGGAACACTTGCTGCATCGTGTCAAAGTACATCCGGTCCCGTGTCACTTGTGGGGCTTTGGCATATTCCGCAGCAACCTGCTTAAAGCGAGATGCATCCCCTTCTGCTTGTGAAACAACGCGTGAGCGATAACCTTCAGACTCCTCTGAAAGGCGCGCAGCCATACCGCCCGCCTTAGGAATCACATCATTCGCGTAAGCCGTCCCTTCGTTAATCAAACGCGCTTTATCTTGACGCGCTTTTACCGCGTCAGAAAATGCAGCTTGTACCTGATCAGGCGGCTGCACATCCGAGATGTTCACACGTGAAACCGCCACACCTACGCCATAGCGATCAAGCAGGTTTTGAACGATTTCCTTAGTATCTTCACCAATTTTACCGCGCCCTTCATTGAGCACGTAATCAACTTTATTCTTACCCACGACTTCACGGATTGCAGTTTGGGCAATTTGCTTGACCAAATCTTTAGCATCACGATCAGTAGTGCGGTTAAAGAATACAAAATCATGCGCCGATTTCAAGTTGTATTGCACTTCAAGCCGAACCTCGAGGATGTTCTGGTCGCCCGTTAGCATCATCGATTCATCACCAGCACGGCCTTCGCCACCTGGCGTTCCAACTTCAAGGCTACGAATTTCTGTCATATTCACGATTTCACGAGACTCAACAGGCCAAGGCAGATGCCAATGCAAACCAGGCTTTTCTACCGTTTCTACATAACGACCAAAACGCATGATTACTGCGTTTTCACGCTCATCAACCACATAAAACCCAGATGCGGCCCAAAGCACAGCTACTGCAACAGCAACTACAACAGCAGCACCTGCACCGGCGAGGCTATTGCCACCACCTGATGGCTGGGGTGAACCATCCCCGCCAAATAGGCGAGAGATTTTGCTGGTGATATTTCGAATAATTTCATCCAGATCAGGCGGGCCATTACGGCGACCGCCCCATTGCGGGTCATTTTGACTCATTAGTTAACTCAGCTGTTTTTAGTGGATGGCTTAAAGCCTCAAGCAGCGCGGCGCGAAGTGCATCGAGCCCTGTCCCTTGGGTAGCACTCAAACGCACTGCGCAAATTCTACCATACTCGTCGTGATCAACACTCGGAGGCATGTCGCGCAGATCAATCTTATTATTGACCATCAATTGTGGAATACGTTCCGCACCAATCTCACTTAATACTTTATTCACCTCAATAATCTGCATCTCACGCAACGGATGATTCACATCCACCACATGTAGCAGCAAATCGGCTTGAATTGTTTCTTCTAAAGTAGCGTGAAATGCCGCGACTAAAGTATGCGGCAATTGCCGAATAAAACCCACTGTATCCGACAATACAATCGAATGCTCTGGATCAAGATATAGCTTTCTTGATGTTGTATCTAATGTTGCAAACAATTGATCCGCAACATAAATCTTTGATTTAGTTAATGCATTAAATAGCGACGACTTACCCGCATTAGTATAGCCAACAATAGCCACACTAAATTGCCGATTACGCTCACGCGCACGGCGCTGAGTAGCACGCTGCTTTTGTACCGTTGCCAATTGATCTTTTAGGCGCTTAACCCGCGTTCCAAGCAAACGACGATCGGTTTCTAACTGAGATTCACCTGGCCCGCGCATACCAATCCCACCTTTTTGTCTTTCAAGGTGAGTCCAACCGCGGATAAGCCGAGTCGAAATATGCGACAACTGCGCCAATTCAACTTGTAATTTACCTTCTGCAGTTCGCGCTCGCTGGGCGAAGATATCTAAAATCAGCGTAGTACGATCAACAACACGGCATTGCAATACTTTTTCTAAATTACGTTCTTGCGAAGGAGAAAGAGCGTGATTAAAAATAACCAACTCTGCCTCGTGAGCACGAACTACTTCAGCAATTTCTTGAACCTTACCCGTCCCTGCAAAATAAGCGCGATCTGGCCTACTGCGCTTACCCTCAACGCTTGCAAGAATATTTGCCCCCGCACTCTCTACCAGCTGAACGAATTCCTCAACACCATCTTGATAATCCACCTCACCAAAGTCAAGGCAAACCAAGACAGCTCTGTCTCCACCCTTATGGCGCTCAAACATGCATGACCTTTTAATCAAAAACACCGTGCAAAGCCGTTTGGCCCAACACAAAAAACCCCGAAAGACCCAGTCAATCGGGGTTTTTAAAACGTACTACTGCCTCTACCGAATAGATTCAAAAAATCTATCAAGCATCAACCACTACATCAGCAGGTGGTAATTGCCCAGCGTGCTCATGCGGAATAGAAACAGGGCGAGATGGCACAACAGTTGAAATCGCGTGCTTATAAACCATTTGCGTCACATTATTACGCAATAAAACAACGTATTGGTCAAAAGACTCAATTTGCCCCTGTAATTTAATCCCATTCACTAAATAAATGTAAACAGGCACATGCTCTTTACGCAGTACATTCAAGAATGGGTCTTGCAACATTTGCCCCTTAGCGCTCATTATTTTTTTCTCCAAATTCTTGTTATATCTTGATAGAGACAGTTGGATCTTACGCTTGTCAGTCCGATGAAAAGTTAGCAAAAAACACAAAAAACTAAGCCAAAAAGAAAAAACCCATATTTATTCGCTACAAATAGCTGGATTTAGCCATTATTTCTTACTTATTTGCCTTTCTGCTTCGTTTTTCAACGGCCTGTTATAGTACAAAATACATTCTATGCCAAGTGCACAAATTCCGAAATACTTTCAGACTTTATCAGCGTTTACCGTATTTTTTAGGTTTACTACCCTTTAAATGCAGCATTGGCATTGCCTTAGCACCCGTCGGTTTTTTATGCTCGTAAGGATTAACATTCTTTTTAAACTGCACACGCAACGGTGTGCCTTGCAAATTAAACATCTTCATAAAATGATGTTCAAGATAGCGCCAGTACGAGTCTGGCACTTTTTCCAAAGCATTACCGTGAACAATCACCACAGGCGGATTAGTACCACCTTGATGGCAATAACGCATTTTAGGGCGAATTTTGCCAGCAAGTGGAGGCTGTTGACGCTCAAGTGCAATTTCCAAACCACGCGTTAGCTTAGGGGTAGGAATTTTAATCATTGCAGCGGCATAAGCTTGGTCAATTGAGGCAAATAAATCACCTACACCTTGGCCTTTTAACGCTGAAATATAATGGAATTTTGCGAACTCCAAAAAGCCCAATTTACGATCAATTTCGCGCTTGATCATGTCTTTTTGGAACTGATCCGTAGATTCCCACTTATTGATCGCCACGACCAAGGCACGGCCTGTTTCAAGCACAAAGCTAGCAATACGTGCGTCTTGATCAGAGACTTCTTGAGTTGCATCCAACACCAATACGGCCACATTAGCGTCTTCAACCGCTTGCATGGTTTTGATAACCGAGAATTTCTCGATCACATCCGTGACTTTACCGCGCTTACGCACGCCTGCAGTATCAATAATGGTGTAGTTGCGATCATTACGATCAAATTCAATGTAAATCGAATCCCGAGTTGTACCCGGTTGATCGAATGCAATCACACGCTCTTCACCCAAAATGGCATTCACTAAAGTGGATTTACCCACATTAGGGCGGCCAATAACGGCAAATTTAGGGTGATCAAGATCTTCTTCTGGTTCAGGCTCTGGAAAATCTTCAAGAATTTCATTGAATAAAAGACGCACGCCTTCGCCGTGCGATGCGGAGATCGCAACGGGATGGCCTAAGCCCAATTCAAAGAAATCGGCACAAACCACGGAGGCATTCATCCCCTCCACCTTATTCACCGCAACCCAAACTGGGCAGGTGGACTGGCGTAAGCGATTAGCAATAATTTTATCTTGCGGGGTAATGCCGTTACGACCATCCACAATAAAGACAATGCAATCGGCTTCGTCGACGGCTTGCAGCGTTTGCCTCGCCATTTCGAACATAATGCCTTCATCAACCACGGGTTCAAAACCACCCGTATCAACAACTAGGTAAGGCTTTTCGCCAACCAAACCGTGCCCGTAGTGACGGTCACGCGTCAGGCCTGGAATATCGTGAACAAGTGCGTCGCGCGATTTGGTCAGTCGGTTAAATAGCGTGGACTTTCCGACGTTGGGACGACCAACCAGCGCAATTGTAGGTTTCATTTATTTAGCGCCCTGCTTTAGGCCTATTGAAAAAACATTACCAGCGAGCGTTTGCATAATCAAATGCTCGCCAGCGACAAGCGGAGAAACAGCGATACGTGCGCCATCTGTAGCCAGTTGAGCGACAAAACTACCGTCTTCCGTATTTAAATAATGGCTATAGCCTGCAAAATCAGCCACAACCAAATATTTACCCAGCAAGGCCGGAGCCGAGACTGAGCGAGCGGCCAATTTATCTTGACGCCAAACACTACGGCCACTGTCACGCTCAAAGGCGTTGACATTACCCGCTGCATCTACCGCATAGACATAGCGATAATCCATCGCCAAACCAGACCAACTCGATAATTCACGTGTCCAAGCGGCACTGCCACTTGCTGCATCAAAGCAGGCAACACGCCCTTGGTAGGCAACAGCGCAAACCAAGCGACCATCTACCACAGGAGGTGCCACCACATCGGTGACCCGTTCAAGCTCAGTCGCACCACGCGGAACTGCCACAGGGCTATCCCACTTTACGCGACCATCTTGCAATGAGAGAGCAACTAAACGCCCCCCCGACATACCAGCATAAACCACATTACTAGAAATAGTGACTGCGGCATAATTACGTAAAATCAATGATGGCAATTGTTTTTGATACTGCCACAGTTGCTTGCCATCTGCTGCGGCATAAGCACTGATTCGGCCATCACCGGTTTTAACCACCACAATGCCATTGCTCACTGCTGGCGGCGCCATAATTTCGCTGGAAGCTTGCGCTTTCCACAGAAATTTACCCGTACGATCATAGGCAAGCACTACGCCCTTAATTGAGCCTACCGCCACCACATCGGCACCTAAGCCAACGCCACCGGCAATGGCTTGCTCAGTTTTGATCTCCCAACGGTTTTGCCCAGTCACTGCGTCCAAAGCTTGCAACTTATCTGGAGCGCCAGCAACCACTAGCAACTCAGCATCGACAGCCGGTACAAAACGAAACTGTGTTTTATTGCCAACCGAGGCACGCCATTGCGTCGCCACAGGCAATGTTTGCGCCACAACAGGCAAAGGGGATGGCTCTGGTGCATTGCTAACTGTGCCGCAAGCAGATAAAGCCAGTAAAAAAGACACTACAACAATGCGAGAAAGAGCTTGCATTAAGAATCCCCCAGAGCTTCCAGTTTTACTTCCACAAATTTCACGTTTGGCGCATCTTTTGGCAACTTAGCCACGGCTTGCTGGTAAGACTCACGCGCGGCCGCTTTATCACCTTTTAATAGTAATACATCGCCCTTAGCCTCAAAAAACAAGCCTGCAAAGCCATTTTCTTCATTGGCTTTTAGTGTTAACAAGGCATCATCAAACTTTTTTTGATCCAATTGAACGGCGGCCAAACGTAGACGTGCAGCATCGCGCAAGCCTGCTTCTTTAGCGCTAGCAATCACCCACTGTAATTGAGTGGTTGCGGTGGGTGAATCGCCAGCGCTGAGGCTGGCTTTTGCCAACAGCAGCGCAGCACGTGGCGCATAAGCGGAGCTGGCGTACTCTTTTTTTAACGACTCAACGGCAGTTTTAAGCTTAGTTACGTCTTTTGCCTCAGCCAGTTTATCTAGCTCCGCATATAACACGCCTGCTTTAGCAGATTGTGATTCTATGTAAGCATTCCATCCCTTCCAAGCGGAATACCCCACCAAGACAATCAGCAAACCCACCGCAATAGACTTACCCCACCCCTCCCAAAAGGCTTTGATTTCGGCAATTTGTTCTTGTTCTTGTAGATCGAAAGCCATTTTTTACTTTCCTTCACTTGAGATAATAAATGCAAGTTCAGCCAAAGCAACCGTGCGTTGTCCGCCCGCGCCTTCGCCATTAAGTGTTTTTAGATTTGCAGTATTTGTCTCCGCCTCGGCCTCGCCAATCACCACAGCAAAGCGCGCTTGGCTGGCATCTGCTTTCTTAAACTGTGATTTAAAGCTGCCACCGCCACAATGCAAGAGCACCTTAAGCCCACTCGCACGTAGCTGCTGAGCCGTTACAAAGGCCAAGCGCCCTGCGGCATCGCCTAAGTGCACAATATAAGCATCAGGAGCAGCAACAGGAACCAGCAAGGCTTGTTCTTCAAGCAGCAACAAAATGCGCTCAATTCCCATCCCAAAGCCCACCGCAGGACAAGGCTTGCCGCCAAGCATTTCAACCAGCGTATCGTAACGGCCACCGGCAGCAATGGTACCTTGCGAGCCTAGATCTGTAGTCACCCACTCAAACACGGTGCGATTGTAATAATCAAGGCCGCGCACTAGACGTGAATTCACCTTATAAGCAACCCCAGCAGCGTCAAGCAAGGCTTTCACGCCATCGAAGTGCTGACGTGAATCATCGCCCAGAAAATCGATTAATTTAGGCGCGTTTTCTGCCATTTCTTGCAAGGCAGGGTTTTTAGTATCCAGTACTCGCAGCGGGTTGGTATACAGACGGCGCTTGCCATCCTCATCCAAGATATCCACAAAGCCTTCTAGATAGGCTATCAAAGCTTCGCGATGTGCGGCACGCTCTTCTTTATCGCCCAAGGAGTTGATTTCTAGGCTGACGTTTTTTAGGCCAAATCGCGCCCATAAATCAGCCAGCATCAGAATCACCTCAGCATCAACATCGGGCGTTGCCATCCCAAACGCTTCAACACCGATCTGATGAAACTGACGATAACGGCCTTTTTGCGGGCGTTCGTGACGATACATCGGGCCCATATACCAAAGGCGCTGGGTTTGGTTGTAAAGCAGACCATGTTCCACGCAGGCGCGCACACAACCTGCAGTGCCTTCTGGACGCAGCGTTAGCTTTTCACCATTGAGCTTGTCTTCAAAGGAATACATTTCCTTTTCAACGATATCGGTGTGCTCCCCAACGCCACGCACAAATAGATGCGTCGATTCGACAATCGGCATCCGAATATTTTTGTAGCCATAAGCGGCCAGCCAATCACGCGTCACCTGTTCAAAATAAAGCCATACAGGTGTCGCATCCGGCAGAACATCGTTCATGCCGCGAATACCTTGAATCTGATTTGACATTGAATTTACTATGTAGGGTGGGCATGTAGATGCCCACGCAGTTTCGGATGATGGGCAGCTTATTCATACCCACTCGGCAAATTATATACACTTGTAGGCACGGGTAAAAACACCTTCCCCATACCTGCAATCCACACTGACTTAAACCACCTTCAGTGCAATCACCTTTGGCTTGATTTGCTGACGCTTCGCGCCACCCTCGGCATAACGGGTCTGCACATAATCAAGCACAATGGTTTGGAACTCGGTACTGATGTGATCGCCCTTTAAGGTCACGGTTTTTTCACCATCCACATAAACAGGGCACACAGGGATCTCTCCCGTTCCTGGCAAAGAAATACCAATATCG
>JBDKJX010000052.1:0-28107 GCA_039796405.1 Pseudomonadota bacterium | reverse complement strand
ATTTACAATAACGAGCGCCCGCATATGGGATTGGGCGGCATCACCCCGAAACAAAAACTGGCATTACATGCCTAGCCTCTACTTCTAAGTGAGCTTAAAAATGGGGGGATTACCTTATCAGTCCAACGGGTATCATCGTTATGGAATGCTTTGCTGATAAAAATGCCTAAGTTATCGCACTGTTTGATTCATTTTTCGCCACTCCTCTCTCAAAATCCCCCTACAAACAACATCCTCCAGCTTGCCCCATTTAATCGCGTGCTGCCTTAAAATACCTTCCTGCTTAAGGCCAATTTTCGCCATCACTCTTCCAGATGCTGGGTTTCTGACAAGGTGTTCGGCGTGGATGCGCTGTAGTTTTAGCTGGGTAAAGCCAAACTCCAGGATTGCGTGGCCTGCCTCGCTGGCGTAGCCTTCGCCCCAGAAAGGCTTGCCTATCCAGTAGCCTAGCTCGGCTCGATGCTCAGGCAAAATATCAAATAAGCTGATTGCGCCTAGCAAGGCTCCATCTTCTTTGCAGCGTATGGCGAGGGCTAGCGTTTGCTGCACTAGCCACAGGCTGGCTGTGCTGGCGATCCAGCTTTCTGCTGCGCCATCTGGGTAGGGATGGGGAGTAGTAGCTGTGGTATCGGCAATGACAAAGTCTCCTGCGAGCCTTTGCACTGCTGGCGCGTCGTCAAAGCTAAAGGGGCTAAGAATAAGGCGAGGGGTTTCAAGTGTGGGCATTTTTGCTCCCAAAAAAGCCAGCTCGAAAGCTGGCCTTTTGTATTTCAAATCAAGGTCAATTAGTTCTTAGTTTGATCTACGATTTTATTCGCTTGAATCCAAGGCATCATGGCACGCAGTTTGTTACCGACTACTTCGATGCCGTGTGCTGCGTTATTGCGGCGGTAAGCGGTCATTGATGGGTAGTTAGTTGCACCTTCAACGATGAATTTCTTCGCGTATTCGCCGTTTTGAATGTCTTTCAGTGCTTGGCGCATGGCTTTACGGGATTCTTCGTTGATGACCTTAGGGCCAGTCACGTATTCGCCGTATTCTGCGTTGTTCGAGATCGAGTAGTTCATATTGGCGATACCGCCTTCGAACATCAGATCAACGATCAACTTCAGCTCGTGCAGGCACTCGAAGTAAGCCATTTCTGGCTCGTAGCCGGCTTCAACCAGTGTTTCAAAGCCCATTTTAACCAGCTCAACCGCGCCGCCACACAATACGGCTTGCTCGCCGAATAAATCGGTTTCGGTTTCGTCTTTGAATGTGGTTTCGATAATACCAGTACGGCCACCACCCACGCCTGAAGCGTAAGACATGGCGATGTCGCGGGCTTTGCCCGATGCATCTTGGTAGATGGCGATCAAATCAGGTACGCCGCCGCCACGAACGAATTCGGAACGCACAGTGTGGCCAGGTGCTTTTGGTGCGATCATGATGACATCAAGATCTTTGCGCGGCACAACTTGGTTGTAATGAATCGCAAAGCCGTGAGCAAAAGCCAGTGTTGCACCTTGCTTGATATTCGGCTCGATTTCGTCTTTGTATAATTTTGACTGGAATTCATCTGGAGTCAGAATCATCACTACATCGGCAGAGGCAACCGCAGTCGCTACGTCAGTTACTTTCAGGCCGTGTGCTTCCGCTTTAGCCACAGTCGCCGAGCCTTTACGCAGGCCAACCACAACATCCACACCCGATTCTTTAAGATTTAAAGCGTGGGCATGGCCTTGCGAACCGTAACCGATGATGGCTACTTTTTTGGATTTGATGATGGAAAGATCACAGTCTTTATCGTAAGAAACTTTCATGGCTGAATTCCTGATTAGTGTTTAGATTTGTCTATTCTGCGTGCTTTTGCACGCATCAAATTTTTAAAATACGCTCGCCGCGACCGATGCCAGAGGCGCCGGTGCGTACGGTTTCCAGAATGGCGGCCGGATCAAGTGCCTTGATAAAAGCATCCAGCTTTTCGCCTGTTCCAGTCAGCTCTACGGTATAGGCTTTTTCGGTAACATCGATAATGCGGCCACGGAAAATATCCGCCATCCGCTTCATTTCGTCCCTTTCCTTACCGGTAGCTCGCACTTTTATCAACATCAGTTCACGTTCGATGTGATCGGCCTCGTTCAGGTCGATCACTTTCACCACTTCTACCAGCTTATTGAGCTGTTTGGTGATTTGTTCGATAACGTCTTCAGAGCCATGGGTGACGATGGTCATCCGGCTCATCGTTGTGTCTTCAGTGGTTTGCACTGTTAACGAGTCGATGTTGTAGCCACGTGCTGAAAACAAACCAGTTACACGTGAGAGTGCACCCGCTTCGTTTTCGATCAGTACTGAAAGAATATGTCGCATGTCTATCTCCTCAGCACAGATTGCCGTAATCACGGTTGTTTTCAAAGGGCACCAGCTGCATATCACGCATATGCGGTGGTAGATCCATCTGGCTCAGGCCTTTCCCGTTTTGAATCATAGGGAAAACGTTGACTTCACGGTCAGTAATAAAGTCCATAAACACGAGGCGATCTTTTAGCTTATCGCTAAAGGCTTCGCGCAGGGCTGGCTCTACATCTGACGGCTTTTCAATCTTCATACCTACATGGCCATAGGCTTCGGCTAGTTTTACAAAGTCAGGCAGCGCATCCATATAGGACTCGGAATAGCGATTGCCGTAAAAGAACTGCTGCCACTGACGAACCATGCCTAGATAGCGGTTGTTCAGATTAATAATCTTGGTCGGAATATGGTATTGCTTACAGGTTGAAAGCTCTTGGATATTCATCTGGATCGAGCCTTCGCCGGTAATACAAGCGACGATCGCATCTGGGTTCGCCAGTTGAGCGCCCATCGCTGCAGGCAGGCCAAAGCCCATAGTGCCCAGCCCACCCGAGTTAATCCACTGACGTGGGCGTTTAAATGGGTAGTATTGTGCGGCAAACATCTGGTGCTGGCCCACGTCGGAAGTAATGATGGCGTCGCCACCGGTGACTTCCCACAGCTTTTGCACCACAAATTGCGGCTTGATGACGAGATCAGATTGCTCGTACCAAAGGCTTTGCGGCTTGCGCCATTCTTCGATCTGCTTCCACCAAGCGGCCAGAGCATCGGCCTGTGGCTTGATACCAGTTTCTTTCAAGATGGCGATCAGGTCGATCAATACATGTTTTACATCGCCAACGATAGGCACATCGACTTTTACGCGCTTGGCAATCGACGATGGGTCGATATCGATATGCACAATCTTTTTAGTTTGCGAAAGGAAGTGCTCTGGCGAGGAAATAACGCGGTCGTCAAAGCGTGCGCCAATCGCAATGATGACATCGCTGTACTGCATGGCCATATTGGCTTCATATGTGCCGTGCATGCCTAGCATGCCAACAAAGTGCGGGTCTGTACCATCTAGCGCACCTAGGCCCATCAGGGTGTTCGTGCATGGCAGATTGAGCAATTTAGCAAGCTCTGTCACCTCGGCACTGGCGTTGCTTAAGATGGCTCCACCGCCCACATACAGAAACGGGCGCTTGGCTTCACCAAGTAACTGCGCCGCTTTTTTAATCTGGCCAGGATGCCCTTTGGTAGGTGGGGAGTAGCTGCGAATCGCTACCGATGCTGGGTAGTTAAACTCAGTTTTATTCGCTGCAATATCCTTAGGCACATCGATCACTACGGGGCCAGGGCGGCCTGTGGTGGCGAGGTGAAAGGCTTTTTTAATGGTGGGTGCTAGATCACGAATGTCTTTTACCAAGAAGTTGTGTTTTACGATTGGGCGTGAGCAGCCAACCATATCTACTTCTTGGAAAGCATCTAGGCCAATCGCATCAGTTGCAACTTGGCCGGAAAACACCACCATAGGAATCGAATCCATATAGGCGGTGGCAATCCCGGTAATCGCATTGGTGGCACCTGGGCCGGATGTAACCAGCGCTACGCCCACCTTTTTACTAGAGCGGGAGTAAGCATCGGCAGCATGTACGGCGGCTTGTTCATGGCGAACCAGCACATGCTTAAAATAATCTTGTTTGAAGATTGCATCGTAAATAGATAAAACTGCGCCGCCAGGGTAGCCGAAAATAAATTCAACCCCTTCTTCTTGCAAGCAGCGCGTAATGATCTCTGCGCCCGAAATTTCCATGGGTATTCCCTAGGTCAGAACGATAGATAAACAGCTGGGGCCAAATTGGCTTCGCCCAACTGTTTGCAAATGATTTACCGGGTCTTCCGCCGTTTCAAACAGGTTTGTGACCTGTATTTGACGACCAGTGTGTGTTCGCTGGCGGTGACCTTTCGGCGCAGGCTAACTATGTAGAGTGCCGCCTGCATTCTTGGCTGGATATTGCACTAGAAAGTTACCGCACTGCGGTATAAATGGCAAGTTCTTCTGGTTATTAACTTATTGACTTTGTTAGTATCGCAGTCTTGCGTTTCTGTGCTTTTATCTCTGCTACTAAGTAGCGTTTTATTTTTTATTTTTACTGTAAGGTTTTTTTTTGTATTTTATTTTATAGTGAAAAGGGAAATGTTTTTTTTGTGTAAGCATTCTAGTGTTTCAAATACATGTTTAGCGGCTGGGGCTTAGCTGCGTTTGGCTGACATTCATTAACAAGGATAGTGTGTGAAGATAAATACTGGGCCAGCAGGCTGGTGGCGACGGATGTTTGCTTTTTTGTACGAATTGCTGCTGCTGATTGCCGTAGTACTACTTGCTGAAGGCTTGTTTCAGGGCGTGTTTCAACTCATCACTAAGCTACCAGTTACCGCAATGAGCGATGATTTAATCGTGCGTGTGCTTAATTTTGTGTGGATTATGGGCGTTGCGTTTGCCTACTTTGCGTGGTGTTGGCGTGGAGGGCAAACGCTAGCAATGCGTACTTGGCGAATTTGCTTGGTAAAGGCGGATGGTCAGCCCTTGGGCTGGCGTGAAGTAGTGTTGCGCTTTGCCGTGGGTGGCGTGTGTATGCTGCCTTGTGCACCATTTTGGGTTTTGGCTAGACATCATGCCGATTTACGGATTGTGGCATGGCTGTTGACGGCTTTATTTTTTCTGCCCTTTCTTTGGGCCTTATTCGATCGTGAACGCCTATTCTTGCACGATAGATTGGCAGGTACACAGCTATTAATTGCCCCTCCTCGATCAGATGTTTAGTGCTAAAAACCTACTGTTTATGTAGTGTGGGCAAAGGCGCTTGCCCACACAGCGATATCGTTCTTGCCGCCTAGGCACCTGATCACCCTAGATTGATTTACTAACGCGTCTTTTCCACCTGCCCAGTCCAAGTACTAAAGCACACAAAGCCAGCAGCAATGGCGTATCGCCGAACCAAGCGTAGGGCGGCATGCCACTGCGGTTTTGAGCGGTGCCTTCCAAAATGCCTGCGACTCGTTCTGGTAATACCGCTTTAAAGCGGCCTTTTTCATCAATGATGGCTGTTACGCCGGTATTGGTTGAGCGCAGCATATAGCGGCCGGTTTCTAAGGCGCGGGTTTGGCTCATTTGCGTGTGCTGTGCTGCTGCCCAAGAACCATCAAACCATGCCAGATTAGACAGATTGACCAGCATGGTGGCCTCGGGCAAAGCATTAATAATTTCTCGGCCAAACACATCTTCGTAGCAAATATTGGCGGCAATCTGGCCGGAAGCCAGAGCAAATGGCGCTTGTTTCACTGCGCCCCGGCTAAAGCCAGACAACGGCATATCCATAAAGCTGTAAATCCAATTAAACAGCCACGGCAGTGGAATAAACTCGCCAAAAGGGACTAGATGCTGTTTTTTGTAAAGAGGGAGCTTAGGGTCAGACATGACGGTAACGGCGTTGTAATACTCCGCTTCATGCTTGCCTAAAATAGGAATGCCGAGGATTAAGTCGGCTTTGCGTGGGGCAACGGCATCACGCAGCATTTGTGGATACCAGTCGGGTACATCGCTGATAAATGAGGGGATGGCGGTTTCTGGCAAAACCACTAACTGGCCACGCGCGTTGTTAGTTAGCTCTAGATAGGTTTTTAGGCTGTCTAAATAAAAGGCATTATCCCATTTAATATTTTGCGGAATATTACCCTGTACCAAGCTGACTCTAACTGGCGCGCCTACCTTAGTTGTCCACTCTATCTGATTTAAACCCCAGCCCGCTACCCAGATGCTGGTGACGATGCCCCAGCCAGCCAGCCATTTAGGTTTACTAACAATGATGGCTACGCTTAAGCAAAGTAGCCAGCCAATCAAATAAACGCCACCGATGGGGGCAAAACCCGCAAGTGGCGTCATTGGGCTTTGCGAGTAGCCTACGCTGGCCCAAGGAAAACCCGTAAAAAGCCAGCCACGCAGCCATTCGGTCAAAATAAATACGCTGGGCAGTAGTAATATCCGCAGCGCTTCAGCGCAAGGTAGTTTCAGCGTTAGCCAGCCAGCTAAAGAAGGAAACAGCGCCATATAGGCGGCCAGCACCAAAATTCCACCTGCTGCCATCGGTGCAGGCATGCCGCCAAAGGTGTTTAGGCTGATAAAAATCCAGTGGATATTGGCTAGAAAAAATCCCAGGCCAAAACTAAAACCTCGCCATGCAGCGGCCTTGGGGGAGGAGGATTTTTGTATGGCAAAAGTCAGCGCGGCTAAAGACAGCCACATGAGTGGGAACAAATACAGCGGGGCAAAAGAAAAAACACTGATCGCGCCAAACAGGGCCAGCAGGAGGTGGGGCAGGAGGGGTTTAAGTTTTGAAATCATGCAACACGGCCTGTGACCGTTCCTGTTTGGGGTGGGGACTTTATAAAGTAAGGCATGACAGCGTAGGGCGGGTGCACGTGCTAAGCAAAGTCAAAAAAATCTCTTTAGTGCCTTCGGCACGTTGGTTTTGGTGCGGGCGTCCCGCGGGACCTTCGTTTCTTGCGTCGCCAAGAAACGAAGCCAAGCTACAAACTCAAAGCACGAAGGCTCCTCGCTGTGGACAGCGGCATTGTGTCAACTCGCTTCGCTCAAACACGAATTGACGACGGCCCCGCCCCGCTTGTTCCTCGCTCGGCGTGTTTTCAGGGGTGGGTAAAAGCCCTCTGCCGAGAGCGTGATTATTAGATTTTTTCTTGGTTCGCGACTAAAAAAGAAACTGCTTAGCGCAAATAGATTTTACTCACCTCAAGTTTTATTCTTCGGCAGGCGTATCTGCTAATTTCTCTATCAACACAGAATATATTCTGCGGCTGTCTGCACGGAGGATTTGGAAGCGGTAGCCGCCAAAAGCCACAATTTCACCGCGTTTTGGCAGGTGGCCAAAGTGTTGGGTGATTAAGCCTGCTACCGTATCAAATTCCTGATCAGAGAATTCAGAGCCAATTTCTTCGTTCAGATCGCTGATCTCGGTGAGGCCTTTAACTCGCCAGTTGCCGCGCCGGTCTGGAATGATATTGTCTTCGGCTTCGTCGTAATCGAATTCGTCTTCGATATCGCCAACAATTTGCTCCATCACGTCTTCAATCGTGACTAAGCCCGCCACGCCACCGTATTCATCGACCACAATCGCCATATGGTTGCGATTATTGCGAAAATCTTTGAGCAGCACATTCAGGCGTTTGGCTTCTGGAATATACACTGCGGGGCGCAGCATATCGCGCACGTCAAAGTCCTCATCGCTAGCGTAATAACGCAGCAAGTCTTTAGCCAGCAAGACGCCTAAGACTTTGTCTTTGCTGCCATCAACCACAGGAAAGCGCGAGTGAGCGGTTTCAATCACGTAGGGAATAAATTTGGCGGGGGCATCATTGATATCGATGATGTCCATTTGGCTGCGCGGCACCATGACATCGCGCACCTGCATATCGCCGACATTTAACACGCCTTCGATCATGCCCAGTGCGTCGGCATCGAGCAGTTGGCGCTCAAATGCTGAGTGGAGAATTTCTACGAGCTGACCACGATCTTCTGGCTCTCGTAATAGGAAATGGGTCAAACGTTCAAGCCATGATGACTTGGGGGTGTTCGTTTTCGGTGATACCGAGGGGTAATCATCCATTATGGCGTAAAAATCCAATGATAAAGAAGAGCGAATGATACCGGAAGATCGTGCTTTTTGGGTTACAGCGGCATTGGTTATAGTGGGGATGATGTAATTTTGGTGAATTGGCGCATCATTTCTCCGTACACATTGAGCAGGTGTTATTTTTCTGCCGCGTAAGGATCGCTTATTCCTAGCGTTGCCAGCAGCTCGGTTTCTAGCGTTTCCATCGTGTCCGCCTCGGCCTCTTCGATGTGATCATAGCCTTGCAAATGTAAAACACCGTGGATGGTAAGGTGAGCGTAGTGATCGATCAGGCTGATGTTCTGCTCCAGCGCTTCTTTTTCTACCACCTGTGCACAGAACACGATATCGCCCATGAGCGGTAGCTCAGGGATGGCTGGCATGCCGTCATTGTCGTCAAAAGTAAACGTCAGTACATTGGTGGCGTAGTCTTTGCCACGGTAATCACGGTTAAGCTGCTGGCCTTCTGCCGTATCTACAATTCTGAGTGTGATTTCTGCTGTGGCAACATCAGGTTGTAGCGCAGCTTCTGCCCAAGTTTGAAATTGCGCCGTGCTAGGCAGGCCGGTGGCGGAGCTTTCTATTTGATGGCAGATTTCTAAACGCTGGCTCATAGTGGTCTTTATAAATACGTGTAGGGTGGGCATACGTTTCATTGTGCCCACGCGGCGAATCGTGCATGGGCGCTTGGGCAAAAAAACTTGCCCAGCCTACAGATTTTGGTTTTTTATTCTTTGCGCGATGCCGTATCGCGCTCTCTTAGTTTTTTAGCGTAGGCATTGACGATTTTTTGCACTAGCGGGTGGCGTACGACGTCTTCGCTGGTGAAATAGTGCAGGGCAATGCCATTGATATCTTGCAGTACGTCTTGAGCATCAATTAATCCAGATTTTTGGTGCTTAGGTAAATCGATCTGGGTTGGGTCGCCGGTGATGACGGCTTTAGAGCCAAAGCCGATGCGGGTTAAAAACATCATCATCTGTTCTGGGGAGCTGTTTTGCGCTTCGTCCAAAATAATAAAGCTGTTATTTAGCGTTCTGCCGCGCATAAAGGCCAGCGGGGCGACTTCGATAATGCCTTTTTCAAAGAGCTTGGTGACTTTATCAAAGCCCATTAAATCGTAAAGTGCATCGTAAAGCGGGCGCAGATAAGGGTCGATTTTCTGTACTAAATCGCCAGGTAAAAAGCCGAGTTTTTCACCTGCTTCTACGGCTGGGCGAACCAAGACTAAGCGTTTAACCAGATCGCGCTCTAGTGCATCCACGGCGCAGGCTACGGCCAGATAAGTTTTACCCGTACCGGCTGGGCCAATCCCAAAAGTAATATCATGGTCTTGAATAGCTTTAATATAGCGGGTTTGGCGGGGCGTTTGGTGCGCAGTGGGGTGGTGTTTTCTTCGATATATGCGGGCGGGGTGTTTTGCGTGTGTTCGATAATCGACAGCTGTAAATCATCCCGCTGTAGCGGCTCTTCAGCCATGGCATAAAAATGCTCTAACAGGCTGATGCCCTGCTGCAGGTTTTTGGCGCTGCCGCTAACCCGAAACTGCTCATTACGTCGCACAATGGTGATATCTAATGCAGTTTCAATTTGCTTGAGATTTTCGTCGAGCGAGCCGCAGAGGTGGCTTAAGCGGCGGTTATCGACAGGCGTGAAGTGGATAATTTGGCTATTCAAAAGCGGCTCACTGTAGAGAGGTGCTATAGAGCTTAGGGGGGCAGAAAAACCTGCTCACCCTAAAGTTTTTAATGTTTGAACTTTGGTACACCACGGCGGTCGATCCAGAAATCGCGGATTTCTGGGATGATATCAACCAAGGATGCGGCCACTTCGTGTTCGAATTCGGCCATGTCTTGGCCATCTTTTTCTAGATCGGCACGGCCTTCGTCGTCGGCACACACCAGAATTGGATAAACCAGTTGGGCGTATTCGTCATCGTCCATCATTTCTTGCCAGCCATCTGGGTTCATGGATGTTGCTAGCGTAAAGCCGTAGCACCATTGCTGCGAGATATCTTGGCCGCTTTCTTCATCGACATAAACAATAGGGCTAAAAACGTTTTCGGTATCGGCTAGCTCGTCCATCAGCTGGTTATACAGACGCAGAATCAGACCTTCGATTTTTTCTTGTTCCGCATTTGATGTAAATTTAGGGCGCTCGCCGTTTTCGCCCCATACTTGGGAAAACCACTGGTCAGCAGGGGTTTCTTCTGGGCCTACGAGTTGTGCAGTCAGGAAACCATGCAACATGGATAAATCCATCGCCTGTTCCGGAGCCGCATCAGATTCTAAAAAATCGGCCAGCAGGTCGAGGTCGTCGTCGCTTAGAGCGGCAAAAAGTTCAGCATCTTTTGGCGATAGCATGATGTTTTCCTTGGATAATACGTATTAGGGCAATGTTGATAGGACTACATCCTAATACTTTTGGCGGGCGCGTTGATGACAATCATCGCAGTAATTTGATATCTTTATTAAGGTTTTTATGGGCTAACAAACTGATTCAGCTCAGTCATAGTGATGAAGGAAAAATAAACAAGGCAAGGCTTTATTAATTTAGAGGATTGGCATCAAAATACACTAAATTTTGACATCAATCCTCATGTAGGAGATCAAAAGCATCATCCAGCAAGGCACTTTTTTATATTATTCTAAATGATAGGTGCGCTAAATGATAAGTAAATAGTTTAATTTTCAAAATCAAGCTGGTTAGCGGGGGTGAAAAATGCTTTCTTTTGTGGTTTTTCTTGGCCATATTTAGCAATTAATTCTTGAGCTTTCGAGCTTTTTAAATACTCCAAAAAATGGAGCGTTTCTGGGGTTGGATTTTTTTGCAATAATGCAAGACATGGATTCACGAGATCTTCGCCTCCCCTAACAAGTATTATTGTGTTTTTAATTTTATTTTTATTTGATATCCAAGTGCCCCAATCGGTTATTGTATACATTCCCTCTTGATCTGCTTTTAAAAGAGCATCACTTGGGAATTTTTGATATTTAAAATACCATTGGTTGTTTTCATCAAAAGGGGCTTGATGAATAAGTGTCCAAAGTAGTTTTTCTTTTATATTTGTACCCGATGAGTCGTCTCTTGTGAGGAATTTTTTTTCGTCTGGATTATTTTTACCGTATTGAGCTATTTTTGCAAAAGCTTTGCTAGCGGAATCGGTTGGTAAAATATTGGCTTCATTTTTTACAGGGCCAACAATTAAAAAATGATCGTTAAAAATAAGGCTGTAATTACTGGCTAAATTTTGCGTTATCGCTTTTTTTGCATCAACTGGCTCATAGATAAGAGCTATGTCAACTTTGTTTTCTTTTAGAAGATTTAAGCTAAGTGATGAAATGTTTTGGTACCATGCGATTGCAATTTTTCTTTCTTGATTGATGGATAAATAATCTTCTGCAAGCGCTTTTAAAATTCCAGTAGGGCCAGCACCTCCATTGCTTATTTTTATTGTTAAATTACTAGTGTGGTCACCATAAATTTCTTTTGGTGTTTCATTTGTTTGGTTTGATTGTTTTGCTTCGGTTATGTTAAAAGAAAGTGCTATAAAAAGAATGAGTGTTTTTAATGGTTTCATAGATTGACTCCAACAATAACATATTAACTATTTAATGCTAATTAAAGCATCACCTATTTAAATAATAAATAGAGAATTGAGTAAAAAATAAAAATAATGTTAGCTATTAAAAAGTGAGAGAGTCGTAGAGGTGGTTTTAAAATTAGAACCACTTTCAAATTAAGCGATTGGTCGATAATGTGACCATCGCTAGATATTACAAAACTTGACTTCAAAGTTTCATAATATCTACGAAGATAGTAAAACACTTTTTTTTTTCTATCAAGCGAGGCTAAGGTGCTTGGCTTGCTTGTCTTTACTTCACAACAATTTGGCCCTTCAGACTGTGCGGAAATGTTTCGGTAATCAGCACTTCTACAAACTGATTGATCAGGCGTGGATTGCCAGCAAAGTTCACAATGCGGTTGTTATCCGTGCGGCCTGCCAGCTCTTGCAACTCAGGATTTTTACGCGCCATACCTTCTACTAGCACGCGTTGCACGGTGCCGATCATGTTTTTGTTTACGTCTAGCGCCAGCTCATCAATGCGGGCTTGCAGGCGTCTGAGGCGAGTGAGTTTCAACTCTTCAGGCACATCGTCCGGTAAATCGGCAGCAGGCGTGCCGGGGCGGCGGCTGTAAACAAAGCTAAACGAGGCATCAAAGCCCACATCGTTAATCAGCTTCATGGTGCGTTCAAAATCGTCTTCGGTTTCGCCAGGAAAGCCCACAATAAAATCAGAGCTGAGGCAAATATCCGGGCGAGCGTCTTTAAGTTTGCGCACTAAGGACTTGAATTCCAGCGTGGTGTAGCCGCGCTTCATATTCACTAATACGCGATCCGAGCCAGCCTGCACAGGCAAGTGCAGATGCGAAACGAGCTTAGGCAGGGTGCGGTAGCAATCCACAATTCGCTGGGTCATTTCACGTGGATGGCTGGTGGTGTAGCGCATGCGCTCGATGCCAGGAATCTCGTGCACGTATTCGAGTAGGGTAGCGAAGTCGGCAATTTCGCCGTCTTCCATCGGTCCGCGATAGGCGTTGACGTTTTGCCCCAGCAGGGTGATTTCTTTAACGCCTTGCGCGGCAAGGCCAGCCACTTCGGCCAGTACTTCTTCAAACGGGCGGCTAAATTCGGTGCCGCGTGTGTAAGGCACAACGCAGAACGAGCAATACTTGCTGCAACCTTCCATGATGGAAACAAAGGCCGTTGCGCCTTCAACGCGGGCTGGGGGCATATTGTCGAATTTCTCGATCTCAGGGAAAGAAATATCCACCTGAGAAATACCGCTGCTGCGGCGCTGGGCAATCAAATCAGGCAGGCGGTGCAGGGTTTGCGGGCCAAACACCATATCTACATAGGGGGCGCGTTTCACAATAGCAGCGCCTTCTTGCGAAGCCACACAGCCACCCACACCAATCAAAAGATTAGGGTTTTTAAGCTTAAGCTCACGCACGCGGCCAAGATCTGAAAACACTTTTTCCTGCGCTTTTTCGCGCACGCTACAGGTGTTAAATAAAATGACGTCTGCTTCTTCTACATTGTCGGTCTGCGTTAAGCCTTCGGATGCGTGCAATACGTCGGCCATTTTGTCCGAATCGTATTCGTTCATTTGGCAACCGAAGGTCTTAATAAATACTTTTTTACTCATTGATACTTACTCATATCTGTAAATACTGCTGTAGGGCGGGTGTAAACCGCCAATGCCTGAAACTCAATAGATTAAATGGCTATGGCTTATTCTGCGGCCTGTATTTTGGGGCGTTTTTTTATCGCGCTGACTTCATCGGCGTTTAGCAGCCATAGCCGCCATACATTGCCCGAGGTGGCTTCAATCTGAAACCAGACGGCCGCTTGCTGCGGCATATGGCTTTGCATGATGAGCGCGTTGTTCTGTCCGTAAACGCGTAGGCCAGGGGCCGTGCGGTAAATTTTGTCGTCAATTTTAATTTCTGGGATAGCTGCGGCTTTGAGTTCGCCGAGCTGCCCGTCTATAGGAATGGTTCTTGCCGCATAGCATGGGATTGCCGTAACAAGGGCCAGCCAAAACAAGCACTTATGCATGAGGTACTTCCCACGTGATGGAAAACCCGCAATGGTAACATGGTGCCCGCATTGAAAGCACCGCCATCGGGAAGATTGCCTGTTTTATGCCAAAGCCACCGTGGCGTAGTGGTGGCTTATGCGCTTAAGGCAAGAGAGTGTTTAGGCGGGTGAAGGAAGGTGATTCGCGGTGTTTTTTATTGCAGAGATTGGCCAATTTTAATAGTGGCAGCAATATTTCTGGCGCAAAGGCGTACATTTTCTGCGGCATGTGCCAGTGCTTCTTCGATAGATACCGCGCGATTTAAAACGCTGAATACCGCTTCAATGCCATGCTGATGCACCACGCCTACGTCGGGGCTGAGGCAGCCTGCGATGCCGATTACGGGGATATCAAATACCTTGGCCATTTGTGCCACACCCATAGGCGTTTTGCCGTGGATGGTTTGGCTGTCCATGCGGCCCTCGCCGGTGATGACCAAATCTGCGCCCTGCAACAGAGCGGCAAATTGCACGGATTCCAGTACGATTTCTACGCCGGGGCGCAGGCTGGCATTTAAAAACGCCAAGGCCGCTGCGCCCATGCCGCCCGCCGCGCCAGCGCCTTTAGCCGCAACAATATCCACGCCAATTTGCTCTTTAATGATGCGGGCATAATGGCTGAGGCTGGCGTCGAGTATTTTGACCATCTCTGGTGTCGCACCTTTTTGTGGGCCAAAAACGGCCGCTGCGCCATGCTCGCCGGTGAGCGGGTTATCCACATCGCAAGCCACTTCTATTTTGCATTCCGCGATGCGTGGATCAAGCCTAGATAAATCGATCTGAGCCAGTTGGCCTAAACCAGCCGCCCCAAAGCCCAGTGCTGCTCCGCTCTCAGTTAAAAAACGCCCACCTAGCGCTTGGATCATTCCCATCCCGCCATCTACCGTCGCGCTGCCGCCTATGCCCAGAATAATATGTGTGGCACCGTTATCCAGTGCGGCCAAAATCAGCTCGCCGGTACCGTAGCTGGTGGTGAGCATGGGGTTGCGCAGGGCAGGAGCAATCAGCGTTAAGCCGCTGGCCGCCGCCATCTCGATAATGGCGGTTTGGCAATCGCCCGATAAGCCAAAAAAAGCGCTGACACATTCGCCTAGTGGCCCCGTCACTGATTGCTGCATCATGCGCCCGCCGGTGGCGGCCACTAAGGCTTCAACCGTACCTTCGCCGCCGTCTGCCACGGGGATTTTTATATACTGGGCATCGGGTAGAATTTCCCTAAAGCCCGCTTCAATTTGCGTGGCAACATCTAGAGCTGAAAGGCTTTCTTTGTAGGAATCGGGGGCAATGATAATTTTCATGATCGCAAACCTTAAAATTTGAATACACCAAAAATCAGCGTAGAGACAATCGTAATCGACAAACCGACCGCTGTTTCGTAAGGAATCACTTTCAGGCGCTCGGTGATGCTCATATTGACTGCACCGCCCGTGGCGTGGAAGAAACTACCGTGCGGCATATGATCAAACACGGTAGAGCCTGCGTGGATCATGGCAGCACCGGCAAGGGCAGGCACCCCCAGCTCAAGCAGTGTGCTGCTGAATACTTGCGATGCAACCACTGTGCCTGCGGTGGTGGAGGCGGTAGCCAGCGACATCAGTGCGCCAGATATCGGGGCCAGCATATAGGCGGGCAGGCCGGAGCTTTGCAGCGCTTCGATCATCACCGTTTTAAGGCTGGACGCGCCAATAATCCCCGCCAAAGTACCCGTGCCCAGCAGCATAATCGCCACCGGAGCCATGCGGCCTAAGCCCGCTACGGCAAATTGATTACTGTCTTTAAAGCGGCCCATCGCCAGCGCGCCGAGTAAGCCGCCGAGAGGCAGGGCGAGCAGAGGGTCGATCACAATGCCAAACACGGGCCGAAGTGAGAGCAGGATAATCGCCACCAGCGGGGCAACAATGGCGGTGGCAAATGAAGGCAGGGCGTGGCGATCAAAGGCGACCACTTTGCTGGCCTCTACCTTGCTGCCTTTATTGACCAACTTTTTGGCAATGAAATAGGCAACGACTAAGCCAACCAAGCCTGGCACTATCCCCGCCGCCATCACTGAGGTGAGCGGCACATGAAAAGCATCGGCCGCCGCAATCGCATTCGGATTGGGCGACATCACATTGCCCGCCTTGCCGCCGCCAATCATGGCCAGCAAAATCGCCATTTTGGATAGATCGGCTTGGCGCGCAATCGCGAGGGCAATCGGGGCAACGGTAATCACCGCCACATCAATAAACACGCCAACGGCGGTTAAAATCATGGTGGCGATCGCCAGGGCCAAGAGCGCACGGGTTTCGCCCACTTTTTTGACGATGGTGTCAGCGATACTGGCTGCAGCACCTGATTCGATTAGCACCCCCGCTAGCACACCGGCTGCCAGAATGCGCATGACGGCAGGGATGATGCCTTTTGCGCCACCCATCATTAAATTAACTGTGGCGGTTAAATCCACGCCACCCACAATCCCACCCACTAAAGCGCCTACGATCATGCCGTAGGCGGGCGGTACTTTTCGTAAAATCAGAAAAATGGCAACAACAAGTGCACTGATGGCACCTAATGAACTGACTTCCATAATGGGGCTCCTGTTTTGGGCGAGATCTAGCGCGGGCAGATGAACAGGATAAACACTCTGCTACAGGGCTACTTCGTGCAGATGCATGAAAATTTCAAAAATTTAAGCGGTATTTACTGGAGTTTTTTACAGGTAAGCGGCTTGAGTTGATGTTTTTCTGATGCTCGGAATGAAGCCCTGCAGGGCTAGACTACATGGCTATGCCAGCTGCAAAGCCGCATAAAGCAAAAATCGCTCGTCTGTTTTGCTTAAGGTGAGCCCTGTTACAGATTCGATCCGGCTTAGGCGGTAATCCAGCGTGTTGCGATGAATATGCAAAGCCTGTGCGGTTTCAACGGGGCGGGTGTCGCAGGCAAACCATATGGCCAGTGTTTTGCGTAGCTGGCCATTGCCATCCTGCTGCTCCAGTTTTTTTAAGGGGATGCGCAGCTGGGCGGCCTGCCAGCCTGAATTTAATCCAGCAAGCAATACCGGCAGGCTTAAATCCTGATAGAAAAAACAAGCCCGCTCGGGATTGCGTGCCTTGCCAGTTTGCAGGGTGGTAACCGCGCTTTGATAAGACAGAGCGATGGCATTGGCGGCGCAAAAATATTGCCCCAGCGCGATGCGTACCCCCAGCCTGCTTTTGCTGGCGACCCGTGTGAGTAAGTCGTGTACCCGCAGCCGGTGCTCTTCTGGATTCCAGCGGCCTTGATGATCTAGCGCTGGTTTGAGCACCACTAATTCGGTTAAAGAAACGGTGGCAACCAGATTATCGCGCTCTGGCGTACTCAGCAGGGTTTGCAGCTCTTGCAACTCGGCCAAAGCCGCGTCAATACCCAGCGTGCCGCTGTCTACTTCAATTACCGCCACCACCCGCGGGCGCTGGATATCGACGCCTAGCTTTTGCGCCCAAGCTTCTAGATCAGAATGCGGTGCGGCTTCGCCTTTGATGAGTTGCAAAACCAGTTCTTCGCGGTAGCGGGTGTCACGCCCTAGTGCCTGAATCAGCCTTGCTTGCTCTAAGCTCATTTCCGCCGTCATCCGTACCAGCTCGCCATAGTGGCGCACCGCATCGGGCTGGCCGGTGATACCGACCACGCCTACAATTTGCCCAGCAAGGCGCAGGGGCAAATTTACACCGGGGCGTACGCCGTGCAGCTGCTGCGCCATGGCGTCGTCAATTTCTACCGTGCGCTGCTGAGATAACACCAACAAAGCGCCTTCATGCTGCTTGCCCAGCCGCTTCGCGTCG
Source organism: Pseudomonadota bacterium (assembly GCA_039796405.1). GTDB lineage: Bacteria > Pseudomonadota > Gammaproteobacteria > Burkholderiales > Chitinibacteraceae > Iodobacter. The sequence goes on along the minus strand of JBDKJX010000052.1, from coordinate 10,663 downwards.
CCACTGCCGATTACTGTGCCCGAGGCATCGATCACATTCACATTGCTACCAATAATCGCCATGGTGCGATTAACGATTTCTTGTGCAAGAGCGGCATTGAGTAGAGACATAGCGGGCCTGGAGGTAAGAGGTTTATATCGTGATGCCAAAAATATCTTTCATCGCATTTTTGCCTGCACGGCTGATTTGCAGGCGGCGGCTGTCTAAATCTTGCTCTGCCCAGCCACGTTTTTTGGCTAAAAGCAGCAGGGCCGCGCCGAGTGCGCCACCCAGATGGGGGCTGCGCTCACTCCAATCGAGGCAGGCACAGGCAAAGCCGCGGCGTTTTTTTACCAGCTCAGGCAAATCCAAGCCCAGTTTACTGAGGGCCTGTTGGCCTTGCCCGCTTAAAACATATTGGGATGCACCGCCAGAGTCGGCCTGCAGCCAGCCCATGGCAAATAAGCGATCGTGTAATTGCACCGCCACCGTCCCTGCCATATGGCCGTAGCAGGTGCGCGCCGCTTGCAAATAATGCGGGGTGCTCGGGCTAAAGGGTGTTTTAGGCGTGTTTGAAATCAGCAGCAGCGCTTTGAGCGCCGATGCTTCATTGTGATGATGCAAGCGGTAGTCGCGATGCCTACCTTGGGTCAGCATGCTGACAGGTTGCTCGGCTTTTAGCCGTGCTAAATGCGCACTGGCCGTGCATGCGCTCACTTCCCCAACATGGCTAGACGGGTGTTTTCCATGATTATCGCTTGCGTGTGGCAGCGGAGATGCGGGGTTATGGCTTGAATGAGCGTGATCAGGTGCCGTGTTTTGTCGTAAAAGTATGCAGCCATGCTACTTTTTTACGACAAAGAATGATCGCATCGAATGTTATGCTTGCCGTCTTGTTTTATTGACTGGCAGGAAGAAAACGCGATGGCTTTGAAGTTTAAACGTTGGTCCTGGTTGCGGATTGTCATGGTTTTGCTCCTGCTGGCTTTGCTGGGCTGGGGAGTAAAGGCGATTTTCTTCCCAAGTAAGGCTGCTCCTCAGTACACCACGGCTAAGGTGGTGAAGGCCGATTTAGAAAACGCGGTGCTGGCGACGGGCACTTTGCAGGCTTTTCGTAAAGTGGACGTGGGCGCGCAGGTTTCTGGTCAGTTGCAAAAGCTGGAAGTAGAGCTGGGGGACAGAGTAAAGAAAGGCCAACTGCTGGCAACGATTGATCCGGAACTGGCGCAAAACGAGGCGCTCAATGCAGAGGCTTCTTTGGAAGGATTGCTCGCGCAAAGGCAATCGACGCTGCTGCAATTAGAGCAGGCCAAAATAGATTTAGCCCGCCAGCAAACTATGCTGAGCCTGGAAGCCACATCCAAGCAGGCGGTAGAAGATGCGAGCTTAAAGCAAAGAACGCTGCAATCCGATTTGGCGCAGCGCGATGCCGATATCAAAAAAGCCAAGCTCACGCTTGATTCATCTAAAACCCGCCTTGGCTACACCCGTATTCTTGCGCCGATTGATGGCGAAGTGGTGGCAATTACCACCTTGGAAGGCCAGACCGTGATTGCGGCCCAGCAAGCACCCAATCTTTTAACCTTGGCCGATTTAGACACCATTACCGTGAAAGCGCAGATTTCTGAGGCCGATGTGATGAAAGTCCACGCCGGCCAAGCGGTGTATTTCACCACCTTGGGCCAGCCGGATAAACGCTATTACGGCAAGCTGCGCGCGATTCAGCCAACCCCAGAGAAAGTAAATAACGCAATTTTTTATAATGCCTTGTTTGAAGTGCCCAACCCAACGCACGCACTGCGTCAGGATATGACCGCGCAGGTGGCGATTGTGCTGGAGCACGCAAAAAGCGTTTTAAGTATTCCCACCATTGCCTTAGGGGCCAAGGCCAAAGATGGCCGCTATACCGTGCGGGTGGTGGGCGTGGATGGCATTGCGGTTGATAGGCAGATCAAAACTGGCCTGAATAATAATGTGCAGGTGCAAGTGCTCGATGGCTTAAAAGAAGGTGATCTGGTGGTGACGGGCGATGCCGCCTTAGGCAAATCAGAAGCATCTGTAACAGTTGGAGGCTAGCCGTGCGTAAGCCTCTTTTAGAGCTAAGCAATATTGTGCGCAGCTTTCCGGCTGGCGACGGTGAAGCGGTGGTGCTGGATCAGGTGAATCTCTGTATTCATGCTGGTGAAATGGTGGCGATTGTGGGCGCTTCCGGCTCGGGAAAATCCACCTTAATGAATGTCCTAGGCTGCTTGGATAAACCCACTTCGGGCACTTATCTGGTGAATGGCCGCGATGTATCTGATCTGGATAGTGACGAGCTGGCAGGGCTGCGGCGGGATCGTTTTGGTTTTATTTTTCAGCGCTACCATTTATTGCCGCATTTATCGGCGCAGGGCAATGTGGAAATGCCGGCGGTTTATTCTGGGCTGGCTAAGGATGCGCGGCAGGATAGAGCCAAAGCTTTGCTCAGCCGCCTTGGTTTGAGCGATAAATTTGAGCACCGCCCCAGCCAGCTTTCCGGTGGACAGCAGCAGCGGGTTAGTATTGCCCGAGCTTTGATGAATGGCGGCGAAGTGATTCTGGCCGATGAGCCAACCGGTGCGCTCGATAGCCATAGCGGTGAAGAAGTGATGAATATCCTGCGCGAGCTGCACGCGCAGGGCCACACCGTGATTATTGTTACCCACGATCATAAAGTAGCCGATTGCGCCGAGCGCATTGTTGAGATCAGCGATGGCCGCATTATTAGTGATCGCAGTAAGCCAGTTGAAGTATTGGTGGAAGGCAAAATTGCGCCGCACGGGCGGGAAGTTATATCTTTGCGAGTGATATTTGATCGCTTTGGGGCTGCTTTAAATATGGCCTGGCGGGCAATGTCGGCGAATCGGATGCGTACCTTACTCACCATGCTGGGGGTGGTGATTGGGATTACTTCGGTGGTGTCGATTGTGGCGATTGGCGAGGGGGCTAAGCGCAAGATTCTGCAAAGTATTGGTGAAATTGGCAGCAATACGATGAATATTTTCCCAGGTAAAGACTGGGGAGACGACAGGGCGGGCAGCTTGCGCTCCTTACTGCCGGGGGATATTACCGTGCTGCAGGCTATGCCTTTTATTGATAGTGTCACCCCAAGCACCAGTGCCAGTTTGCGCTTGCGCCATCGCGCCTTGGATATCGGGGCCAGCGTGAGTGGGGTGGGCGAGTATTATTTTCGGGTCAGTGGTTTGAAGCCTGCGCTGGGGCGATTTTTTAATAGTGAGGATGTGGCCGCCCAATCGCAGCTGGTTGTGATCGATCACAATACCCAACGTAAATTATTCCCTAATGGGGCAGACCCGCTGGGGCAGGTGATTTTAGTGGGAAATCTACCGGCCACCGTGATTGGTGTGGCGGCAGAAAATAAGAGTGGCTTTGGCGGCGGCGGGCAATCTTTGCAAGTCTGGCTGCCATTTACCACTACGGCTAATCGCCTGTTTGGCCAGCAATATTTTAACAATATCACCGTGCGGGTAAAAGACGGCCAATCGTCTGCCGCTGCCGAGCAGAGCATAGAAAAGCTGCTTACGCTGCGCCATGGCAGCAAGGATTTCTTTATCTACAACATGGATAGCATCGTTAAAAAAATCGAGCAAACCAGCCAGATGCTGGCGCTGTTGCTATCGATGATTGCACTGATTTCCCTAGTAGTGGGCGGGATAGGTGTGATGAATATTATGCTGGTGTCAGTCACCGAGCGAACGCGTGAAATTGGCATTCGCATGGCGGTGGGCGCAAGGCAAAGCGATGTCATGCAGCAGTTTCTAACCGAATCGGTGCTGGTTTGCCTGATTGGCGGCGTGATCGGCGTGCTGCTCTCTCTGGGGATTGGCGCTTTGGTGCAGTTTTTTGTGCCCGACTGGAAAATGATTTTCTCTCTTGGCTCTTTTGTTGCTGCCTTTATTTGTTCAACGCTGATTGGTGTGTTTTTTGGCTTTTTGCCCGCCCGCAATGCCGCGCGTTTAGATCCAATTGAAGCCTTGGCGCGAGAATAAAAATGAAAAGAATCTTATTACTTTCAACGGTACTCCTCAGTGCCTGCGGCTCCTTGCTGAGCCCCAGCACTAGCGCACCCTTGCCCGCCGTACCCGCCCAATGGGCTGAGCAATATCAGGCCGCTAGTGTGTCTCAGGGCGCATGGTGGCTGGCGTTTCATGATGCCGCGCTAACGCAACTGATCGACGATGCTTTGCAAAGCAATGCTGATTTATCCGTCGCGGCCATCAGGCTACGCCGTGCTCATCTGAGAGAGGGCGTCAGTGCGCATGCGGCCTTGCCGGTTTTGGGTGGCGTTGGCGGGGCGAGTGTGAATCGCAGTTTTGACCCGGTGGTTAATCGCCAGAGCTACAACCTATCGGCCACGGCCAGCTATGAATTTGATCTCTGGGGACGTTTGGCGAGTGATAGAGCTGCCGCCAGAGAAGAGCGGATTGCAACTGAAGCTGATAGGCAGGCGCTTAAATTATCGATCTCTGCCTCGGTGGCGAGCCAATATTGGACGATCGCTTTATTGGATCAGAAGCTCGCCGCTAGCTCGCTAAATTTGCAGCAGCTCAGGCAGGTGATGGCCATTGCTCAGGTTAAAAATCAGGCCGGTGCTTTGGCAAAAAGTGAGGTGCTGAGCGCCGAGCAAAGCTTGCTGAGTGAAGAAGCCAGCCACACCCAGCTTTTGCAGCAAAGGAAAGCTGCGTTTTACAGCCTGAGTTTATTGTTCGACCGGCCACCACAGAGTTTTATCTTGGCCGGAGCCAGCTTGCCGCAGGGTGATTTGCCTGTGGTTGCGGCTGGCGTGCCTAGCGAAGTGCTGGGCCGCCGCCCTGATTTGCAAGCGATGGAGGCCAGATTAAGGGCGAGCTTGGCGCAAATTGATGTGGCCAGAGCGGCGTTTTATCCCAGCTTTTCGCTCACTACCAGCCTAGGTAGCAGTAGCTCTGCTTTAGCCGAGCTATTTCAGAACCCGGTCGCGTCCGCAGGGTTAAATTTGGCACTGCCTTTTTTAGATTGGGAAAAGCATCAGCTGAATCTGGATATCAGCCGCACGCAGTATGAAGAATTGCTCACTACATTTAGGCAGGGGCTTTATAAAGCGCTGGCCGAAACCGAACAAGCGCTGGATGCTAGAGTCCGCTTCGGCGAACAAAATCAGCAATTGGCGAAATCCTTGCAATTGGCGGCTAAGCTAGATGGCATCGCCCAAGCGCGTTTTGAAGCAGGGGCCACAGATATCCAGCCTTGGTTAGACGCCGCCGCCCGCCGCCGCAGCGCACAAACCAGCCTGCTGCAAAATCGCTTTGATCAGGCGAGTAATCTGCTGGCGATTTATAAGGCTTTAGGTGGGGCTGTGGAGTAGAGGGCCTTTAGCGTCAAACCAAATGAAACTGCTGCATTTCTACAGAGAGCGCTTTGGATAGCTCACGTAGGCGGCGGGCGTTGCCGGCGGCTTTTTCTACTGCACTACTGCTGGCAGAGGCAATTTGTGAAACGTGATCGATATTATCGACCACTTTATTAGCCTCTTGTGATTGTCGGTGTAGCGAGCTGCTGATATCGCTGATTACGTCGCCCATTGCGCCCGCATCGACGCGTATGGTTTCGATAGCCGTACCTGCGCGGCTGGCCAGCTCAACGCCTATTTCTACTTTGTTCACACCATTATTCATATGTACTGCCGTGTATTCGGTGCCTTCCTGAATTTTGCGCACCTTATCTGTGATTTCCTGTGTGGAGCTGGCGGTGCGCTCGGCAAGTTTTCTTACCTCATCTGCAACAACGGCAAAGCCGCGCCCTTGTTCGCCAGCCCTTGCAGCCTCGATGGCGGCATTTAGGGCGAGCAAATTGGTTTGATCGGCAATGTCTCTGATGACTTGCACAATCACAGAGATTTGCTGGGCATGGCCAGTGAGCATAGCTACGCTGCCAGAGGCCTCTTGAACGGTGGCGGCAATGGTTTTGATGCTGTCTACCGTCTCACGGATAACCTGATCGCCACGGGTCAGGGTTTGGCTGGAAGACTTGGTCATATCGCTGGCATTGTTGGCGCTGCTTGATATTTGATTGATGCTGGCCACGAGCTGTTGTACGGTTTCGCGCATGGCGAGCATCGAGTCGGATTGATTTTTAACCAAATCTTCGGCTTCATCCGAAGCATCACCAATGGCATCTGCGCCTCGTTCTATTTCCTGAGCGGCATGTGAAACTTGTTGCATGATGTGGCTGAGTTTGATTTGCATATCGCCCATCAGCGCCAGAAAGCTATCGGGAATACGGCCGCTCATTTCTATGCGGTGGGCAAAATCTCCTGCGGCCATATAGCTAATATGCTGCCTGGCTTCCTCTACTGTGCCGCCTATTGTGCTGCGCAAAGCTACGAAGGTGCGCCATAGCATAAATAGGGTTGCCAAGCCGACGATGATGAATGCTAATTTAGCTATGCTCGCCAGTTGGTTCGCATCGAGCACGGCTTTTTCTGTGCGGCTTTCAAGTAGGGCATAAAACTCATCGATAGGCTGCATGATTTTAGCTTTGTTGCTGTGGTAGTTCTTATCGTGCATCATGGCTCGTGCCTTGGCATAGCCTTCTTCAGCACCTTCCCCCGTTTTTTTGACTAAGCCCATCGCTTCTACTTCGGTATTCACTAGGCCATCGGAGTTTTTCTTGGCTTCAGTGAGCTTGCCAAATTCTTCATCGGTAAAACCTAGCTCTTTCATCATTTCTAACAGCGGGCGTTTTACGGCGGAGTCTGCTCTTGGTGCGGTGCCTGTGGCGGCTACAAAATCCCAGTAGATACGGTTGTAGTTTTCTGGTCGTGCTTTTTCGCCATTACGAATCGCCAAAATATCCATATATTGCTGTTCATAAGCAGGGTCTCTCGATACTACATAGGTGCGTGCCAGCCGAGTTAAATCATCGGAAGACTGGCGTAGTTCATCGGCGAGTAAATAAGACTGATAGCGTTGTAAATTAGCGTTGTCTACCCTGATATGCAGGCTGACATAGACGGCAAATAAGATAACCAGCGTAATCAGGCACCCGATGGAGATCATCAGGTTTTTTTGGAAGGAAGACATCTTGCACCACCTTTTTAAAATTGCTTATTCACTCAGCTTTACTATGTATGAGCAGCCAGCATAAATCTACCCAGCTCTTGTAATTGCTGACAGTAGGTGCTGTAAAAAACGGGAGGATTACTTGGTGTACTTTGCATAAACTGGCGCTATTGCTGAATAGTGCGGCAATCGGCATGTAGAAAAGTAGTTTATTAAAAGTAATTTTTTGTAAGCAAAGGAACGCTATAGGGGGTGGTGTGGTATTTAAAATTGGGTTGAAAGTATTTTGGGATGCAGATATTTGTCAGCTTGATTGATGTTTTTTGAGTCGGTTCAAGGGGGAATTAGCTTAGGTAGTAGAGGTTTTACCTTTGCTGGGCTGATTTTATGCCCAAAATATGCCCAAAATAATTGAATAAAGCAGGGCGAAGATGTTTTTTTAGACTGTGTCTTATAGAAAAAAAAGACGTGATGCGTCAAAAAAACTGAATTAATTATTTACTCTTACATAGAGCTCTATGAACTACTACGGCTAAAACAAGCAGATACTGCTTTAGCCGCAGGGCACACGGGCTGGCCTTAGGAGAGCTAAAATATTAAAGACTTTTGAGCCATTCTAAAGCGGCTAAGCCGGATTTGCGGCCGCTTGCTAAGCAGGCGGTGATTAAATAACCACCTGTGGGCGCTTCCCAATCCAGCATTTCGCCCGCGCAAAATATGCCAGGCATTTTATCTAGCATCAGCTCAGGGTTCATGGCTTCAAACTTCACTCCGCCTGCGCTGCTGATTACTTCATCAATTGGGCGCGGCGCAAGTAGCTTGAGCGGCAGGCCTTTAATGGCTGCCGCTAGTTTATTCATATCATTAAAGTCATCGCGGGAGATCTCTTCGCGTAGCAGGCCTGCTTTTACCCCTTCAATGCCTAGCTTGCGGCGTAAATGGCTGGCCATCGAATCCGCACCGCGTGGGCGCTTTAAGTCTTCCAAAACCCGCTCCAGCGATTTTCCTGGGGCTAAATCAAGCAGGATATCGGCGCTGCCATTGGTTTTAATCTCCTCACGGAAAGCGGCCGAGAAGGTGTAAATCAGGCTGCCTTCAACGCCACCCTTAGTCAGCACAAATTCACCTTGTTTACGCTGGCCTTTAAATTCAATGGCAACGGCTTTCAGTGGTGAGCCAGCAAAGCGCTCGCTTAAGTGATCGCTCCAGCCAATATCAAAGCCACAATTGGCAGGCTCTAGTGGCGCAATATCTACGCCGCGTTCGCTTAGCAGTGGTTGCCATTTCCCATCGGAGCCTAACTTGGCCCAGCTCGCCCCGCCCAAGGCCAGTACGGTGGCGTGGCTACTGCGGCTGATTTCGCCTTCAGGAGTGCTAAAGCGCAGTAAACCCGCATCATTCCACCCTAGCCAGCGATGACGGACATGGATTTTAACGCCGCTGGCGCGCAGGCGAGAAATCCACGCTCTCAGCAGGGGGGCGGCTTTCATTTCCTTAGGGAATACGCGGCCCGAGCTACCGACAAAGGTTTCTACTCCTAGCCCATGCACCCATTCTTGTAATGCTTCATTGCCAAAAGCCGCTAGCAGAGGCTGTAGCTCTGCACTGCGTTGACCATAGCGGGCAAGGAAGGGCGCGGCTGCTTCGGAATGGGTGATATTTAAACCACCCACACCAGCCAGTAAAAACTTGCGACCCACTGACGGCATTGCATCATATAAATCGACTTCTACCCCCCCTTGGATGAGTATTTCGGCGGCCATAAGGCCAGCAGGGCCGCCACCAATAATGGAGACAGATTTGCGGGAAGTAGGATGAGTCATGATGAAGGGCCTTACAGGTAAAGCCCCCAACTTTGGTGACTGGGGGCGGGTAGAGCAGCGATACAGCGTGCTTAAAGCGATTATTGCGGTGTATGCAATGCGTGAATGCGCTGCATTTTAGCAGATTAAAGGGGCTTATATTGGTGGCATAAGTCAGCAATATTGCTGTGGGCATTTGGAGTTTTTGTATTTTTGGCGTGTTTGTTGTGAGTAAATTTTTGTAGGCGCATAAAGGTGGCAAGTATGCTTTACGCATTTAAAAGTGCATTGCTACGATCGTTTATTTTCTTGCTGTGCGTAAACCAAACCTATACTTACACTAAAACGGCTGCCGAGGGCTCGCCTACGGATGAGTCAATGAATTTTCAAGTGGCATCCGGTATTGTGATCAATGCCGATATCAGTATTTCTTATAGTATTGATTCTGGTAAAGCCCCTGTTTTATATCAGAAATATAAGCGGGGATATGAAGAAATCACCAGCCAGATTATCCGCAATGCCATTCGTAATTCATTGAATAACTACGGTACTAAATACGATGCGGAAGGGCTGCTCTCTGGTGGCAAAATTAAGCTGGCCGAAGAAGTGCGCGCCAAGATTAATCATGAAATGAATCAATACGGCATCATGGTTGAGCAATTTGGTTTTGTGAATGAGCTGCGCCTGCCAGGAAATATCCAAACCGCCATCAATGCCAAGCTGCAAGCTACCCAAAAAGCCTTAAGATCAGAAGCCATGCTGTGCAAAAACTTAGCCGATGCAGCCAATGCGGTTGCCGTTGCTAAAGGTTAAGCCATTGCCAAAATCGCCGCCGCCCAAGGTGATGCTCGGGCCTTAGAAACCGTGGGTGAAGCCATTAAGAAATACGGCGCAGAAGCCGCTCAGCTTAAAAACCAAACGCTATGGATAGAAAAGTGGAATGGGCAGTTGCCTACTACCAGCTTAGGAACTAATACAACGGCGATGATTGGTGTGGGTAAACAAGCGTTCAGAGGGGACCTTTGAGCAGGGGCATTACCATATAGGGGGGGCCTGAGCCAGCATTGCCATGCCTGCTTTTTGCAAAATGGTGGCGCGGGTGATGTTGCTTGTTTTTGCGGCAAAATCTGCATTTTGAATGCGGCTGCCCAAGTGCGATGTTTGTAGATTACTGATCGCCTCGATTGACTCCAATATTAAAAGTACGCACATTAAAACTGCCACCCAGCCACAGCCAGGAGGTGCGGCTGGTATGGCGGCAAGTGCTGAACAACGTAGCCGACTTTTTGGCGTGTTCACATGAGGACAAAGTATTTCTGTTTGCCCAAATAGAAGCCCCCGGCTTTTTATCGGCAGTGCTGGCAATAGCGAAGGGCTACCAACTCGCCCCCGCCCAATCATTGGCATTTTTAGAGCCGCCCATTCATTGATCCATATTCCCGGCGCTGGGGTCTTTGGGGTAATACAGACCATAAACGTAAAAACCGCTCAGGCCAGAGCGATTTTTTTAGGTCTGTAATTCGGTCAAAGCGGTCAAACGCGACGGAGGTCGACAACGTCCGTTTTCTTTTATAAAGCGGATTTGTTATAACGCAATAGACTCAAGGAAGGCGCGAATTGGTATTCTCAAGCCAGATTTGACGCCCTAAGGGGGAGCTGTCGGCAATATCTCAGCGCGATCTGGGCTTGGTCGAAAACGCAGAATCCGTATTAGTGAATCGCACCGGGTTTCGCGGAGGCTGTTTGGTTTGAGTCAGACCAACATGGCCTGCTCGCTTTGATTACGATAATAATTTGCTT
>JBDKJX010000051.1:0-28301 GCA_039796405.1 Pseudomonadota bacterium | reverse complement strand
TTCGGCTTGCTTTAAAATCGCCATAATCTGGCTGTCGGAATAACGTGCTGCTTTCATGTAGAGCTCCTCAAAGACTGCGAGAAAATTCTACTTAAAAATGAGCTGGTTTTGTGGGGGGATTACCCCCCTACTTCACCGGAATCTTCACCTCACCCGCTGACACCGCCGTCACGCTGTTTTGTGGGCTGCCATCGATTAGGCGGTCGGAATACGTAAGGTAGACCAGCGCATTGCGCTTTACATCCACCATGCGTACGACCTGCACTTGTTTAAAAAACAGCGATGCCGATTCAGAAAATACCTCTTCTTTCAATGGCAGCGGTTTTTTAAAGGTGAGTTTGCCGATCTGGCGGCAGGCAATAGAGAACTCGGCTTTATCCTCGGCAAGACCCAGCGAGCCTTTAATACCGCCGGTTTTAGCCCGCGACATATAACAAGTCACGCCTTCTACCTTTGGATCGTCAAAAGCATCAACCTGCACGCGATGATTGCGGCCGATCAGCTTAAACGCGGTGGTCACCGAGCCTACTTCTTCGGCTAGGCTCACGTTACTGATCATTAAGCTAGCTAACACCAGCCAACATTTATTCATTAAATGCCTCCATAGATTGCCAAGCCCCTATTGCCGCGCTTTGTTGCGCCGCTTCTAGTACTTGCATAATAAGCACGCCCTCTTCTGCTGTAACTGGGTTTTTAGCCAAGCCCAGCGCCGCATCGCGAACCGCAGCGTAGTAATTTGTATATTGCCCCAAGGGCATGACAATCTCTTCACTACTTACCAGATCATTGACGCTGTAGTGCAAAAAGCCCGGTAGCGGATCCAACCCAAAGCCTGCGGCGTCTGGCAATAAACCAGCTTTAAGCTGGCTTTCTTGCATATCCAAACCCTGTTTTTCAAAACTCGCCAAGCTACCGTGCAACATATAACGCGGCGCGCCACCACTCACTAGGCAGCTGGCCGATAATTTCACCCGCATGGTTGGATAGCGCAGCAGCACATGAAAATCATCCACCGCTTGTGCACCGGCTCTGCGCTGCTGTAAATCGGCAAACACCGCTTGTGGCATGCCAAATAGCTGTAAAGTTTGATCAATCAGATGCGGGCCAAGATCAAACCACAGGCCGCTACCTAGCTCGGTATTTTCGCGCCAGCGATCACGCGTTTGGGGGCGATAGCGATCAAACTGGCTATCAAACTGGGCGATCTGCCCAAGGCGGCCACTGGCAATCAGTGCTTTTAAGCCTAAGAAATCAGCATCCCAGCGGCGATTATGGAAGATCGACAAAATCTTCCCTGAGGCTTGTGCGCGCAGCGTTAATTCTTTAGCCTGAGCCACGGTTAAAGTGAATGGTTTATCCACCACCACATGCTTGCCGGCATCCAAAGCTTCACAAGCCAAGGGATAATGGCTAGCATTCGGCGTAGCCAACACCACCAAATCAATCTGAGGGTCATTAATCAGCGCCATCGCATCGGGCAACACCGTAGCGGCTGGATATTGATCTACCACCCGCTGCGGCTGGCTAGATGCCACGGCACGCAAATCTAAACCGAGTGTGGCCGTAATCAGCGGCGCATGAAAAGTCTGCCCCGCATAGCCAAAACCAACCAAGCCTACGGTTAAATTTTGTTGCATGTTTTTCCCCTTATTTTGTCCATGGCTTTATCCATACTGCGTGTGGGCAGGTGAAACTTATGCCCTTCTCAGCTCACAAAATGGCAAGACTAAAGCACAAAGAAGAGCTTACCTTATGACTACAAAATAAAAACACAATCTTTCACCATTAAAACAATCGTCCACAGCTGTAACTTGGTAGGCAAAATGGAGGGGCGGCACTTGATATTGGGCTCAGTAAGCAGTTGCCGCTATCTTAGTTCTGTTTCGCTTTGCTTGGTGGATAGCCTACTTTATGTCATCTGCCCCCTCCTTTACGTATAAGTAAGCGCTCATTGCGGTTATTTAATTAGCAGCTTGGTTCAGCCCTACAATCACCCATATGGAAACGGCATGATTCGCCTTCACTCGCAGATTACTGAGCTTACCGCAGCCGAATGGGATGCGCTCGCTGGCACACAACCTTTTGTAAGCCACGCCTATTTAGCCGCGCTAGAACAAACCGCGGCAGTGGGGGGGCGTAGCGGCTGGGCTCCTTGCCATTTAACCCTAAGGGATGAAACACAGCGGCTGATTGGCGCAATGCCCTTATATCGAAAAACCCATTCTTATGGCGAATATGTGTTTGATTGGGCTTGGGCCGATGCGTATCAGCGCCATGGCTTAAATTATTACCCTAAGCTAATCAGCGCGATTCCCTTTACACCCATTACTGGCCCTAGGCTGTTAGCAAAAGACGATGCCACGCGGCAAATTTTGCTCGCCGCCGCCGTGGCTATTGCGCAAGAAGCCGGCGATTCATCGTTTCATCTATTGTTTCCTGAAGCCAATCAAGCCGCTCTGGCGCAGCAAAGTGGCCTTATCCCGCGCTGCGATGTGCAGTTTCATTGGCTACGTGGCGATTGGCGGGATTACAGCGATTTTAGCGATGCACTCACCCGCGATAAGCGCAAAAAGCTGCGACAAGAGCGGCGCAAGGTGAACGATGCAGGGGTAGAGATCATCCGTAAGCGTGGCAGCGAGATTAGCGAAGCCGATTGGGCATTTTTCTACCGCTGCTATAGCAATACCTATCTAGAGCACCGTTCCACACCCTATTTAAGTCTGGCTTTTTTCTTACAAATAGCCAGCAGCATGCCGCAAGCTTGCTTACTGGCATTGGCCTACCAAGCAGGCCAGCCCATTGCAGCAGCGCTAAACATTATTGGCCCAGATCGGCTCTATGGGCGTTATTGGGGCGCGGCATGGGGGCCAGCGGGATTTGTAGCCAATCTACATTTTGAGCTGTGCTTTTACCAAGGGATTGAGTTTGCTTTAGAGGTGGGCTTAGATGCTTTTGAAGGAGGCGCACAGGGCGCGCATAAACTGGCCCGTGGCTTTGTGCCGGTTAGCACCCAATCGGCACACTGGCTGGCCCACGCTGGTTTTGCTGATGCCATTGATCAACACTTAGCCAAAGAGCGGCAGGCCGTAAACCAATGGCAGAGCGAGCTAGAACAGCACAAACCGTTTAAACCAAGCTAAAGCAAAAAATAGTGCAAAAGCGCGTTTTAATAGGGGGTGCTTTCGTTTTTCTTGCGCACCGGTTTATCGTTGCGCCTCCCCCATAAAACGATCACCCTACAGCGCCGCTACAAACCGCCATCCGCCAATTTAGCTGGGTCAAGCAAGCTCAGTAATTCATCGCGTGATAAATCGGTTTGCTCTACGGCCACATCAATCACTGGGCGTTTTTCTTTATAGGCCTGCTTAGCAATATCAGCGGCTTTGGCGTAGCCAATTAAGGGGTTAAGCGCGGTCACCAAGATAGGATTGCGTGCCAAGGCATGCTGCAGCTGATCTTCATTGACTTTAAAGCTGGCAATGGCTTTATCGGCCAATAAGCGGCTGGCATTGCTAAGTAAGCTCAGGCTTTCTAATAAATTGCGCGCCACCAGCGGCAACATCACATTCAACTCAAAATTACCGGACTGCCCAGCAATGGTGATGGCGGCATCGTTGCCTATCACCTGCGCCGCCACCATTGCTACCGATTCAGGAATCACCGGATTCACCTTGCCAGGCATAATGGATGAGCCGGGTTGCAGGGCCTCAAGCTTGATCTCGGCAAGGCCCGCTAAGGGGCCAGAATTCATCCAGCGTAAGTCGTTGGCTATTTTCATCAGGCTAATCGCCAGCCCGCGCAAAGCGCCAGACAGCGCCACGGCAGCATCTTGCGAGCCAAGCGCGGCGAAGAAATCCGGAGCGGGTGTAAAGCGAAGATTGCAGCGCTCACTCAGCTCATCGCAAAAAACCCGCGAAAAATCAGGGTGCGCATTAATCCCCGTCCCTACCGCCGTGCCGCCCTGCGCCAAGCCCTGTATCCGTGGCTGCAAGCTTTGTAGCTGGGCAATTTGCGCCTTGATTTGTGCTTGCCAGCCATCGAGCACCTGCCCTAAGCGCACCGGCATTGCATCCATTAAATGCGTGCGGCCGGTTTTAACATGATGGCCCACCTGCCCGCTTTTCTTTTGCAGCGTAGCCGTTAAATGCGCTAAAGCAGGCAGAAGCTGCTGATGCAGGGCAAGGCTGGCCGCGATATGAATCGCGCTGGGAATCGCATCATTGCTGCTCTGGCCGTAATTCACATGATCATTAGCGCTGACAGCCACGCCGCTGCGGCTCGCCAGCGTGGCCAGCACTTCATTGGCGTTCATATTGCTGCTGGTGCCCGATCCTGTCTGGAAAACATCCAGTGGAAAATGCGGCATAAAATCACTTTCCAGCAATTGCTGAGCCGCTTGATCGATGGCCTGTGCAATCGGCGCAGCAATAAAGCCCTCAGGCAGGCGCTGGCCACTCACAGGAAAATTAAGCACAGCACGCTGGGTTTGCGCGCCATACAAAGCATCAGCGGGTACGGCCATTTCGCCCATGCTATCTCGCTCTAGTCGATCAGTCATATCAACAATCCTTACTGCAAAGGAGGGATCAGCTTAGTGTAAGCCAAATAGAGACGAAGATCGAGTCATGCGCAGCCTGTGCTTTATCCATTTACAGCCAACAAAGAGCCAACGCCCTTGCAACTAGCCCGGCCTAAACTGCTGATGACAGCGAATGCAGGCGTCTTCTACTGCCTTATAAGACGCGCGAATACGATCTTCCTGCCCAGATTGTGCCGCTGCTTTTAAAGCACTGCTCTGCTGCTGCATATTGTCTGCTGCGGCATGAAAATCGGCGGAGTCGGCTTTTTGCTTAGCATCAGACTGATTATTTACCGCGAATTCAGCAAAATAAGCCCAAGGCTTGGTCGATTTTTCTTGCAGCTTAATTGCTTCTTGCAACACGCTATCGGCGTTATAAGGCTTAGCCCCCGTCAACATGCCATTAATCGCCTCACGCGATTTTAACATTTCTTTGAAAGTGGCTTTTCTAAGGGAAGTTGGAGAATTAGGATCGCTGCGCTGGCAAGCGGTTAAGGCCAAGAGCGTGAGTAAAACAAGGGTAAATCGTTGCATAGCCGCCAAATCATCAAGAGCAAAAGGGGAGCATGATACTCCCCTTTACCTGGCTCAAAAAACGCATTAATGATTGAAGATGGGCGTCAAATCAGGCGTTTTCCATAAGATGACTACTTGCAAACATTGAATTATCTTAGGGTGGGGAAACCTCATACGCGCTAAGCAAATTGTTTTTCATTAACAAACAACGAAAAAGCATAACAGCCACGCTCTTTGCATAGGGCTTTTTAAAGCCCCCTTGAAACACGCCGGAGCGAGGAACAAGCGGGGCGGGGTTTCGGCGAGGATGTTTGAGCGAAGCGAGTCCCGCAGCCGCCGACTCGATTGTCCGCAGCGCAGGAGCCTTCATGTTTCGTGGGGTGGCCTTCTTTGGCTTCGTTTCTTGACCACACAAGAAAGGAAGGTCCAGCGGGACGCCCGCACCTAAACCAACGTGCCGAAGGCACTGATCTTTTTGACTTTGCTTAGCGCACACGAGGTGCAACCCGCCATTTGTCGTTTTTCATACCGAAGTCCGGCGGGCACACCCGCATAGGCGCTAACCAAATTGTTTTTCATTAGCAAACAACGAAAAAGCATAACAACCACGCTCTTTGCATAGGGCTTTTTAAAGCCCCCTTGAAAAACGCCGGAGCGAGGAACAAGCGGGGCGGGGTTTCGGCGAGGATGTTTGAGCGAAGCGAGTCCCGCAGCCGCCGACTCGATTGTCCGCAGCGCAGGGGCTTTCGTGTTTCGTGGGGTCGCCTTCTTTGGCTTCGTTTCTTGGCGAAGCAAGAAAGGAAGGCCCCCGCGGTGGCTACCGCTCCAAAAGCAACGTGCCGAAGGCACTAAAAAAGGGCTTTTGACTTTGCTTAGCACCTATGAGATTTCACCGCCCCACGAAATGCATGCACCGGGCATGATTCACATCACGCCCGATGCACATACTCCTTAATCCGTAATGGTTAAATCCAAACTCCCCGCTTTTACCATAATCGTTTTAACACTGCTTACAGCTTTTTGTGGTGCGACGCTGCCTTGCAATGGGGCGATTTTTCTGAACTCAGCTTTCAAACCTGCCGCTGTCAGCTCGACCACAGTAAATCCCTGTGCATCGGTATCGGCATATTTAATCCAAGGATTATTAGCCGCAGGGGCAGTGCCCGCTGCTGGATTGGCAAACGGATTCAGGTGCTTCACCACTTCGACCACAGGCACTTGTGCAGAGCTAATACCCATCGCGCCAGCCAGCTGCTGGGCAATCATGCCGTACAGCGTTTGCGCCGCCACCGAGCCCCCTGCTGATGCCAAGGCTGCAATTTGCCCGCCGATCACCGTGCCCATATTTCCGGCCAGCGTTTCATTAAAGGTATTAATCGCCGTCGTCGACAAGCTTGCAGTTGGGGTAGCGGCTGCCGCTGGCAATTTGCCCGCAGTAATTGCACCCTTCACTGCTGCGGCAATTGCAGCGGTGTTGCTTAAATCGGCGACTCCCATTTGCATCGCCACACCAGCCGAGATCATTTGAATCGCGATCCCTTCTGCTGCGGCTTCTGAAGTGAACACGAGCGGCTGCACCGCGGCAAAGCTCTTGTCGCTGACCGCTTTTACAAAGTAGCTATAGAAAGAATCGCTGCTCATGCCCGCCGTGACTAAATCAATCATCACCGGCTTGCCGCTGGTGTAATCGTCATACACTTGGCCAGCGTAAAAAGAATGGATATCGCCGGTAATTGCCACCACGTTTTTGATTTGATTGCTGCTTAAAAATTGCATTAGCGCTTTACGCTCGGCGTTATAGCCATCCCACTGATCGGCATTCAGAATGATTTCTGTTTGGAAATCTTTAGGTGCGGCCGTGAGTGATTTGCCGTTGACGCACATTTTAAGCAGCGATACTTCATTGCCCCATAGCTTCCAGGTGGCAGTTGAAGCCTTCATGATGTTTTGCCACCATTCACGCTGTGTTTTGCCAAGGATAGATACCAAGGCCAGCTCATCACCTGATGGCTTAGCTGCAGCCATTTTCTGCGCTTCAGCCCCCGCGAGCAACGCGGTTGGCACCATATAACGTGAGCCAATCGAGCTACCAGCAGCAGCTTCAGGAATCACATGGTCGGCGCGGTAAAGCCGCTGATCGGTCATCACTAGATGCAGCAATTTACCAAAGCGGAAATCTCGGTAAAGACGGATGTTCTGGAAACCTTTGTCAGTAATATCAAACTTTACATCGGCAGGCATAAACTCAAACCACGCCTGATTGGCGCTACGGCGGCGCTCGGTTTCGTGCTTATTATCGGCCTTACCGGTTTTGGCATCGAAGCTGCCATTATCGTAAGTGGTGGAATCGCCCCAGCAATCGTCAGAAAACTCGTGATCATCCCAGATAGCAATCATGGCAAAGCGCTCGTGCACCGCTTGCAAACGAGCATCTGAGCGGTACTGCTTATAAAGCGTGCGGTAATCGGCAGTGGTATTGGCAAAGCGTGCGCCATCTTTGCCATTTTTGAACGGGCCATCGGGCAGCTTTATTGCAGCATGAGTGGCCTCTACTGCGCCTTTTTGAAAATCCTCACCCACGGTTTCATAAATATAATCCCCCAGATGCACCACAAAATCTAACTCTTCATTTGCTAGCTCAGCAAAGCCACCCCAGTGGTTAATACTCCAATCTTGGCAGGATAAGTAAGCAAAGCGCAGTTTATTGACATCAGCATCCAGCGCAGGTGCCGTCTTAAAGCGCCCTACGCGGCTGATGCTATTACCTGCAATAAACTGGTAGAAATAGGTGGTCGCAGGCGTTAGCCCTTCAACCTTATGGCGAATCGTGTGATCCCAATCGGCTTTTGCGCTCAGTGCCACGTCGTGAACTATCGTGCCTGCCAGTGGCTTATTACTACCGAGCAAAGCAGACGGATCGCTACTGCTGATCACCAAGCGTAGGGCAATATCTGCGGCGTTAGATGAAACCACATTATCTGCATCGCTAGGCACCACGCGGGTCCATAACATGATGCTGGTGGCAGCCGGATCGCCCGAAGCGATGCTTTGTGGGAATTTACAAGGAATAGAAGGGGTAAGAACTAAGACAGCATCATCGTCACCACTATTACAGCCCGCGAGCAATGCAGGGCCAACAGTTGAAACAGTAACAAAGCCGGTCCACTTTAAAAACTGTCGACGATTCATGCTGCGCATCCCAAAGAGTAAGGCGAACAACATAACTTAACGTCATGACAAGTAAGTTAAAACAAGTGTTCTATTTAATAAATACTCACTCAGACTTAACGTGCTGCAGCATCCCTCGTCATTAAACGAGGGGATAAATCATATTGCAGAGGAATATCCTGCAAAGCGGTGCCCTTTTGATGCATTGCAATAATTTTAGCGGCCAACTTGCCTTGCACCTGATATTCGCCAACGGTTCCTACACTGCAATGATAAGGAATAAATGCACCTACGCTACAAATAGTCTCAATATTAGCCTCATTCAGCGCTTGCATTAATTCAGCTGCAATTGAAATCAAATAACTATCTGCAGGGATAAACACCACGCTACCTTTAGCATCTTTTTGTAAACGGAGTAGTTCTGAATTAAGCAATGCTTTATCTGGGTTAATTCGCCAAGTTTCTAATATCCAACGGTGTTGTGCTACTACAGGCTTTAATTGCTCCCCAATCAACTGCGTATTTTGCTCACGCGGATTCACAGGGAACAGCATCTTACTCCCTTTAGGTAAATACTTACGGGCATTAGCAATCTGTAGCGGTAGAGAAATACTATTACTTACCCCTGCCAGCATTTTATTATCTTGTTTATTTTTCGATAGCAAGCCCGCACCATAAGGATCGGCAACCACATTAAATATCAAAGGTTTTCGCCCTTTTAAAAACTGCTTAGTCATCTGACTGGCTGTCGTACCAAAGCTATATACATAATCATATTTAGCCAAATCAGGCTCTAACTCGGTGCGTAATAATGTGGCCAAGGTGGCTCGATCCTGATTGGCATTAAAAACCGTAATATCGGGGTTTAAACCTAGCTTTTTCATTTCATCCCGAAATCCTTGCTCTGCCAAGGTTTCTCCCCGCCATAACACCATGGCAATCTTTAGCGCATAGGCATTGACATGAATAATGCATAGCGCACAAAACAATAAACCACGCAACATAACAATCCCCCTAAAACCCAACCCCTTACTTAACTTAGACTATCCCCCCAAATGCACGCTCCTAAATTGATAGCACGTTAGTATTTAATCCGCTAAGCCGCAGCTTTAGCCAAAAAAAAGCCACTCAGCGTTTTATCTGAGCGGCTAAAACTAGCAATCATCATTTATAAAGTGACTAAATCATCATTCAAATACTGCTGGTTTTGCGTGCGGCCACGGCCTTGCGGAATCGACGAGAGCAATTTGCGTGTATAAATAGCCTTAGGATTCAGATAAATTTCATCCGCATCGGCCTGCTCCACCACTTCACCCTTATTCATCACCATCACTTGATCTGAAATATGCTTCACCACCGCCAAATCATGCGAAATAAATAAATAAGATAATTTGAATTCATCTTGCAAATCTTGTAGCAAATTCAATACCTGCGCTTGCACCGATACATCCAATGCCGAAACGGATTCATCACAAATCAGAATTTCTGGCTTCATCGTTAAGCAACGCGCAATAGCAATTCGCTGCCGCTGCCCACCTGAAAACTCATGCGGGTATTTAGCCAGCGCTGTAGCAGGCAAGCCCACTTTATCCAGCAGCTCACGCGCTAATTTAATTCTATCCATCGCGCTGCTGCCAATACCGTGTAGCTGCATAGGCTCGGTTAAGATTTGTTCCACGGTAAAACGTGGGTTTACCGAGGCGTATGGATTCTGAAAAATAATCTGGATGCGGCGTTTATAGTCATTAAACTCACGTGTATTCATCGCAAATAAATCTTTGCCATTAAACAACGCTTGGCCGCTTGTGGCTTGATGTAAGCGCACTAAAGTTAGTCCAACCGTGGTTTTACCAGAACCTGACTCGCCCACAATACCCAGCGTTTTACCACGCGCTAATTTAAACGATACATCTTTAGCCGCATGAAATACTTTCTTACCAAATAGGCCTTCACGGGATTCAAAAGCTTTGCCCAAGCCTTTTACTTCCAGCACGATTTCATCGTCTTTTTTATAGCCGCGTACACGATCCGCTGGCTCTACATAGCCACCTGGCTTTAAGAAATCGTCAATCACCGCAAGGCGCTCTGGGCGGCGATCTAAGTGCGGCCTGCAAGCCAGCAGTGCCTTGGT
Organism: Pseudomonadota bacterium; assembly: GCA_039796405.1. Classification (GTDB taxonomy): domain Bacteria; phylum Pseudomonadota; class Gammaproteobacteria; order Burkholderiales; family Chitinibacteraceae; genus Iodobacter. The sequence goes on along the minus strand of JBDKJX010000051.1, from coordinate 17,907 downwards.
GTAGCTGTCTTTAGGTGCATCAAAAATCTGCTCTACTGTGCCTGTTTCGCGGATTTCGCCATGACGCATCACCACCACATCATGGGCAAACTCGCCAACCAAGCCCAAATCATGAGTAATAAACAGTACCGACATGCCGTGCTTTTTTTGCAGCTCGGCAATCAGTTGTAAAATTTGCTTTTGGATAGTGACATCCAGCGCCGTGGTTGGCTCGTCAGCAATCAAAAGCTTAGGCTCGCAAGCAATCGCCATGGCGATCATTACGCGCTGCTGCTGCCCGCCGGATAATTGATGCGGATAAGCATTGGCTTTTTCACTTGGATTAGGTAAACCCACTTCAAACAACAGCTCAACCGCGCGCTTGGCAGCGGCACGGCGGCCCAATCCAGCGTGTAGCATCAAGGTTTCCGCCACCTGATCGCCCACGGTAAACACGGGGTTTAACGAGCTCATCGGCTCCTGGAAAATCATCGCAATATCTTTGCCGCGCATTTTACGCAGCTCGCTACCGCTTAAACCTAATAGATTTTTACCTTCAAAGAGAATCTGGCTATCAGGACTGATTTCAGTATTATTTGGTGGCAGCAATTGCATAATTGCCATCGAAGTCACGGACTTACCCGAGCCCGACTCGCCCACCAAGGCCACGGTACGATTTTTAGGGATATCGAAACTTACGCCTTTGATGGCACTAAATTTTTCGCCATCTTCCTGACGAAAATTCACCACTAAATTACGCACCGATAATAATGTTTCGGTATTTTCAGCAGAGGACATGTCGCGATCTCCTTATTTAACTTTTGGATCAAGCGCATCGCGCAAAGCATCCACCAACAGGCTAAACGCCGTCACCAAGACCGACATCGCAATCGTCACAGCAAGCATTTGCCACCAGAAGCCCTGCACCAATTCAGCGGGCGTTTCCGCCAGCATCGAGCCCAAGCTCACTTGGCGCACACCCACCCCAAAGCCAAGGAAAGACAAAATAGCTTCGTATTTGATCAACGCCACCGTCATCAAGGAAAACTGCACCAAAAGCAAATGGCTGATATTTGGCAAAATATGCACAAACATACGACGGTAATGCGAAGCGCCAATCGCATCGGCAGCTTGCACATACTCGCGGTTTTTCAACTTCATATACTCAGCACGTACTAAGCGATAAGTACCTGTCCAGCTAGTGAGCGCCATCACCATAATAATAGTGCTAATCCCACGCCCGCTTACCGCAGCAAAAGATAAGAGCAAGAGCATATCGGGAACAGAAGTAAAGATGCTGTAAAACCATGTAAAGAAGTCATCGACTTTTCCACCAAAATAGCCAGAAACCGCTCCCAAGGTCGTGCCAATACTCAGCGCCAACACCGCACCAAAAATACCAACAAAGATAGAAGTTGAAGTGCCTTTAATGGTTTTTTCAATCACACCACGGCCACGTAAATCCGCACCAAACGGCATGGTTTCTAGCTTGGCGGGGCTATTATCCGCATACTTTGCCGTGTTTTTCTGCGCGGCTTCCAGCTCTTGAGCCAGCGGATCTTCTGATGGCAGCATAGTTACAATTGGCTTAGCTTCAACCACCGTTGCCGTTTTTGCTGGTAACTGCTCGTCTTTACCCTTAGTGATCCAAGAAGGTGGAGCGTAAGGCACAGCTACTTCTTCGGCCCAATTGCTTGCAACAATATTCAGCCAACCACCTACGGCAATCAACAAATAAGCCACGACCACCCATAGCGCAATAAAACCAACCTTATTACGCTTTAAGCGCTGCCAACCCAATGCCCACAAACTTTTAGATGCCGGTTCAATCTTTAACCCCGGCACAGCTTCAACAATTGCATTCATAAGTTTCCCCAGGGTTTATTTAAGTTGAACGCGTGGATCAATTAATTTGTAAACCAAATCGGCCAACAAATTAAAAATCATCGTTGCAATCGCAATATAAATGGTGACCGCTTTAATCACTGGAAAATCGCTTTTATTTACGGCCAGCAATACTTCATTACCCATACCAGGAATACCAAAGAAGCTTTCCAGAATCAGCGCCCCCATCATTAAAAATGGCAAAGCCATCATCACATTAGTGACGACAGGAATCATCGCATTACGCAGCACATGCTTAAACATAATTTTAGATTCTGACAAACCTTTTGCCCTAGCCGTACGCACATAATCATTATTCATTTCTTCAATAAAAAAGCTGCGATAGAAACGAATATCTGGGCCAATAGAAACCATTAAACCCATTAATAATGGCAAAGGCACATAAACCATTAAATTGGTGAATAAGGAATCCCCCCAGCCGCGCACCGGAAACCAAGCCAATTCATAAGCAAGGAAATACTGGCCTACCACGATATACACCAAGGCGCTGATCGACATCGCCACGGTACACGCAATCGTCACAATGCGATCGGTTACACCGCCCCTAAAGTAAGCCACCAATGCGGCCAAAGGAATGGATATCAGCAAGCTGACCGCCAGTAAAGCCCCGGTTAAGGTTAAAGATGGGCCAACGCGGCTCGCAATCATCTGCGATACCGGCTGTTGGGTAGACCAAGACGTGCCAAAATCTAAAGTCAGTACTTGCTTAACAAAAATCAAGAACTGCTCTGGCAGACTTTTATCTAGCCCTAATTGGGTACGAATATTATTTAATACTTCCTCGGTTAAATGCTTACCGCCCAAGATTAAACTTGGATCGCCACCCACCACAGAAAATAAAATAAAAACCAATAACATCACCCCGAAGATAGTCGGGATCATTTGTAAAACACGGCGAATAATATATGCGAGCATTATTTTTCCTTAGCCACAAAATATGCAAAATGAGTCATTATTTTTGAATATCCAAATAACGCCACAGCGTATTAAATTGTGGATGGGGTTTATAACCCTTAATCCAAGCATGCGTTAAGTAGTTATTAAACCGTGTATCGCCCATAACCCAAGGCGTATCTGCCATCATCACTTTATTCATCTGATCATACAGCGCATTACGCTCTGGGCTATCAACCATTTTTTGTGATGCTTCATATAATTTATCGTATTTAGGCGAGCTATAGCAGGCGTAATTTTCGCTACCAATATTCTTGCCATAGAGCATCATGGTGAAGTTATCGCCATCGGGGTAATCTGCCAGCCATGCCGCACCATCCATACCATAGGTGCAGGTACGCAATGATTTAACTTGCTCATTCCATTGCATTTGTCTAAATGCCACTTTAACTTTAATTAGATCAAAAGCTTTTTGCCAATATTCATTCCACTGTTTATCAATACCTGTAGTGCCGGTAATAAAATCAACCACCAAAGGCTTGCCATCGGGCAGATCACGTTTACCATCCACACCTAATTTATAACCAAACTCATCGAGCAAGGCATTCGCTAAAGCAGGGTTATATTCAAATGCCGCTCTAAAGTTAGGATTATGCCCAGCCACATTCGGCGGGATAATATATTGCGCTTTTACCGCTTGATTACGGCGAATATTACGAATCGTATCTGTGGTATTAAAAGACATTGCAATTGCGCGGCGTAAAGCAATTTTCTCTTTACCCAAGCCCCCCAAGACAGGGTCTTTCATATTAAACACATAGTAGGTAATTTCTTCAGCTAAATCGCGGTGAAGTTTAATCCCTCTTTTCTTTAAATCTGCTTTTAAATCAACACGCCAAGGATCATTAGGATCTAGCAACATAGAGCCACGCACCAGCGGCTGTGGCATTTTACTTATATCCAAATCACCATTTCTAAATGCCAGCCAACTTGGTTGCTCTTCTTGAATGATTGAAACTTCAATTCGGCCCACTTCAGGAATAGTTTTGCCATTCATTTCTTTAGCGAGCTGCTGATCGCCAATATCATCGCCCGGCTTATAGGCAATTATTTTTTTTCTATAATTAGGATTTGCCACTAGCGAAATATGCGTACCTGGCTTCCACTCACTTACCATATAAGGGCCAGTGCCAACAGGGTGCGACATCGTATTATCGGCGTAAGCCTCTATAACTTCACGTGCAACTGCACCCAAATGCGGCATAGCTAATACATACTGTAATGCCGGATAAGCATCTTTAAGCGTTAATTGCAAAGTATAGCGATCAAGGGTTTTAATCCCCTCAACGGTAACGTCGTAATTTAATTTACCATTCTTGGCCGTTTTAACCCATTCATCTAAGCCAATAAATTTACCAGCAATTAAATAGCCAGTTGGAGAGCCAGTAGTAGGATCTACCAAGCGCTTTAATGAATAAACATAATCAGCCGCAGTTAATTCACGCGTTTGGCCTTTAAATACCGGATCAGGCGCAAAATAAATACCTTTTTTAAGATGGAAAGTTAATACCTTGCCATCTTCACTGACCTTTGGCATTTCAGACAGTGTATTCGGGATGAGCTTGGATGGTCTTGCCATAAAATCATAGGTGAGCATTGGGTCAAATACATTTTCTGTAATTGAACTGGAATACACATCAGATACCTTAGCCGGATCAAAACCGGTTTCAGGCGCAGGAAATGCCACCCGCAATACCTTGCTCATATCCGCCGCCAATACTGGCTGGCTTAATAGCGCCCCCGCTATGGCGATGCTTAATCGTTTTTTCATCACCGTCTCCTCTTCTATCCGTCATTTATTGCATGGCAAGCAGATTTACTTTTGAATAAAAAACCCACCAAAATCAAAAGCAGGGCAGGCACTAAGCCGCCCTGCCAATCCCTATTTACTTAAGCGCCTGCTTTGCACCACGCTGACCACTGATTTCTTGAAAGAAGGCATCGGCATTGGGCTTGCGGCCAATAAATTCTTCAACTAATTGCATCGCGGGGCGTTGGCCGCCATTTTCTAAAATCAATTCACGGTAGCGTTTGCCCTGTTTTACATCCATTACATTGTTGCCATAAGCCGATAACATATCCAACGCCAATACTTCAGACCACATATAGCCGTAATACCCTGCCGCATAGCCACCCACGATATGCCCAAAAGTGCCAGGGAATTCCGTGCCAGCCACATAGCCCAGCGGTGTATTGCCTTCCATCTCTTGCCATACTGCTTGTGGATCACCGGCATTTTTAGCCGCTAAAGCCATATCAAATGCAGAATAAAGCACTTGGCGAGCGTATTTAAGGCCTCGGCCAAAGCGGCGGGCGTCATCCATTTTTGCAATCAATTTTGGATCAATCGGTTTGCAACTAGCGCAGGTATCATTAAAGAGTGCTTCAGCTTCTGGGCGGCGCGCCCATTCTTCGTACATTTGTGATGGGGCTTCAACAAAATCACGCTTCACCGACGTGCCCGCCTGCATGCTGTAACGGGTTTTAGACAGCACACCGTGCATTACATGACCAAACTCGTGGAAGAGCGTCTCTAATTCATCCTGATTAAAACCTTCACGGCTAAAATTGGTAACCAATACGCTTACAGGGGTTTGCCCGCCCAGCACGCTTACACCACGCACAGGAAAAGCGGCTGCGTGCTTATATTTGCCATCGCGCGGGAATAAATCAAGATAAAAACTGGAGAGGTATTTTTGGCTGGCTTTATCAAATACATCGTAAGCGCGCACATCGCTATGCCAAGTTTTTAAAGCGGCATTAGGGCGAAATTCAACGCCATATAAAGTGCCGGTGACATTCATCATCCAAGCAATCGTTGGCTCAGTTGGAAACTGCTCACGCACTTGTTTTTGATCGAGTTGATAGCGGCTGGCTTTTAGTTGCTCTTCATAAAATGCGACATCCCAGCGCTTGAGCTGGCTATCGGCCTTACCAGTAAAGCGGGCTTTTTCTTGGCGCAGCTCTTCAATGTCGGATTTTTCTAGCTCGCTCACGCGCGATTGCACGTCACTCAGGAAAGTATTGACGGCCTCGGGGGTGGCTGCCATTTTATTACGCATAGCAAAGGCAGCGTAGCTTGGATAGCCGGTTAAATCAGCCAGCTGTTGGCGTAATTGCACCACTTCTTTTAAGATTTGCAGATTGGCTGCACCGCCAATTTTCATCCGCGCAATATAGTAGCGCTCACGCGTTGTTTCTGATTCTGCATAGCCCATTACCGCATCAATTTCTGGGTAATCAAAGCCCAATACATACTGCCCTGCCTTATCTCTTTTTGCTGTTTCTAAAAAACGAGCGGCAACGCCTGTTAATTCAGCGGCGCTAAAGCTGATCTTGGCCTGATTATCACGCATATTGCGCGAGAAATCCTGCTGAAGTTTTTCGATTTTATTAAAGATCGCCAGCAATTCGGTACGCTTGGCTTTGGATAGATTTACGCCACGGTCTTCAAAATTATTTAGGATGTCGGCCCGCGCTTCAGCATCAATTGCGTCTTTAGGCTTGAGTACTTTAAAGCGGCTATATAAAGCTTCACTTTGTAAAACATCATTCATTAAAGCTGACATTTTCAAATTACATGCATCTGCCGTTGCACGTACCGCGCTATCAGGGCTAACTTCTGATAATAAACCTGCGGGCCCACCAATTTTATCTGCCAATTGGTTAATCCTATCCCACTCGGCCAGCGTATTAGCTGCATTGACCTTATTTAACGGTAATTTTTCTAATTTTGTAATTTTGCTCTTCGCTTGATCAATACCTTGCTGGCATGACTGCACCATTTGTTCTGCATTAGGCAATAATAATTCGCCGCTTTGCGCCGCATACAGGGGCGCCGATGCAAACAAGGCACTAATACATATCGCTAATTTATTCATTACAGCCCCTGTGATTATTATTTGATATAGTTTGAAATTTAAAATAGGCAATTAACCGCGCATATAAAATGCAAGCCGCTATTTATAAAAAACCTTGTGTTTAATTTTTATTTGGGTAATGCAGAACAGCTAGGTGTGAAGACACACCTAGCTTTTTTACTGAATAAACTGTTCGTGACCAACAATACCAATCTTTTTAACACCTAAGCGCTGGGAGCTAGCCAATACCATTGCTACCGCTTCATAGTTTGCATCTTTATCAGGGCGAATATGAAACTCTGGTTGAACTGCTTTTTGTGCGGCGGCTTCAAGATTTTTTTCTAATTCAGCACGGCTAGCCAAAGGAGTACCCGCCCAAGAAATAACATTGCTGCTATTAATATCGATCTGGACCACTTCTGGTTTTTCAGTTGGCTTAGAAGGCGAATTAACCGGCATATCCAATTTAACAGCGTGTGTTTGGATTGGAATGGTGATAATCAACATAATTAATAGCACCAGCATCACATCAATCAATGGCGTGGTGTTGATTTCCATCATCATATCATCATCATTACCGCCAACGTTCATTCCCATAATTGCTCTCCACAGGGATGCTTTGCATATCAGAGACGGGGCTAGCCCGCCTCTGTCATCTAAAAGCTATTAATTTTTTGCTGGTGGCTCGGTAATAAAAGCAATCTTTACAATGCCTGCTCTTTGTACCGCTAATACAATCCGCCCTACCGAGCTATATTTAGAGGACATATCGCCGCGAATATGGACTTCCGGCTGAGGATCCATTTTTGCAACTTTCACCAAACGCGCCAGCAATTCTTCATCTGACTTAATTTGGCTGATATTCCAATAAATATTACTTTTCTCATCCACGCCTAAAATAATATTCTCAGGCTTGGTTTGGGTAGGAATATTCATTTCCTTTGGCAAAGTCAATTTAATGGTTTGCGTCACAACAGGAATAGTGATCAAAAAGATAATGAGCAGTACCAACATCACATCCACCAAAGGCGTGGTATTGATGGTAGACATGACCTCATCTTCATCGTGGCTAGATGCCCTTTGTCCTGGCCTCAGATATCTCATGATGATTACTTAGGTGTGCTAAGTAAATTGGTGTGCAAGCGTGCAGCAACGGTGTGAACCATTTCTACCACCAGCTTGTTGCGACGAACCAACCAGTTGTACCCCAGTACCGCAGGAACCGCTACAGCCAGACCAATCGCAGTCATGATCAGTGATTCGCCCACTGGGCCAGCCACTTTATCGATAGACGCTTGGCCAGAGATACCAATTGCTGTTAGCGCGTGGTAAATACCCCATACAGTACCAAACAGACCCACGAATGGTGCGGTAGAACCAACGGTTGCAATCACCGACATCCCTGCTTGCATCTTGCTGGCAGCATGATCAGCCGCATCGTAGGTTGCCATAGATACCCAAGTATTCAGGTCTACGTTTTTGCTTAATTCGCCGTTGTGCTCACTGGCCGCTTGTGAACCAGCGTGCGCCACCGAGCTATAAATGCCGTCGTCTTTCAGTGCTTTTGCTTTAGTGAGCAGCTCTGGGCCACGCGCTTTGAGCAAATCACGGCCAATTTTAATTAAACGGCGTTGATCTAAAACTTTAACAATCGACACGTACCATGTGGCTGCCGACATGGTCAGCAAAATAACTAATGTCCCTTTGGCTACAAAGTCACCTTGGGCCCACAAAGCATCGATGCCATATGGATTGGCAACGGCTTCAGTGGTATTCGCCAAAACTGGCAAAGCACATGCAACTGCAGCAGCTGCAAACATAAAGAATTGGCGGGAGAACTTAGCCATGATTTACTCCATTCGTTAAAGTGAGGGACTTAATTATTCAGATTCAAGTTTGAAAGAAAGCTCTTGCTCAAAAGTCGTATCTGCTTTGCAGTGATTGCCTTGCAAAGATTGCTTAGCTGCTTGCAAAAATTGACTGCGAAAAGACATTGGAATCCCACTAGAAAACTTAGAACTGATGATTTCGCTCAGCTTCCCTTCGGCGTTAGTTTTATAAACAAGGGTGACAATGCCACTAATGTCTTCACCTAGCGCTTTACGTGGATACTCCAGACCACCAAATTTAGAGCAATTCCCTGCGGTTGAAACAGGGCCAACGGGAGCAGGCGCGGCTGTAGCTTGCGGTACTGCCGGAGCCGAAGGCGCTTTTGCTTCTGATGTTGCTTGAATCGTATTAGCTGACTGCGTAGTTGGAGCAACAACCGGCGGCGGCACATAAGCAGGCTGCTGCTGCGGAGGTGGAGGCGCGGTCTCCTTCACCACTTTTTCAATTTTTGGCGGTGGTGGTGGTGGTGGTGGTGGCTCACTAATCACAGCCACTTCAACTTTCTGCTGAATAACCTTGACCAAATCCTTGCCTAAACCTGTTACTAGCGCGTAGACAACGAGCACATGCAAGGCAGCCACTCCAGCCAAGCCCACTGCACGACGATCACGTGCGTTCTGGCCAAAAGCTTCCACTATGCTCTCCTTAAAAAATGTTTCGTAAAAAACTTAATTAGTTATTAAGCAGCAATATACTTAACATACTCTAGTCAATAAAAAAAATTCACTAGGGTTTTCTCTTATTTTTCAAAATAAATCTTAAAAATAAAAGCAATATAAATCATCAATTTAAAGAAATGCCTTCATTTATATATGAATTCACACTTTGATTTTAAATTTATTCTCAAAAAAGAAGATACTACTTAAAAAAATCAGCTCGCCCATGAAGAAAAACAATATCACAGGCAAGCGATCTTTTATAAGCTTTTACTTTATATGCTTAGATTAAAATAAGTATATAAATCAATATCAAACATCATTTAAATGAGTATTGCGCACCAACCGAGAAGAAGCGCCCGCGAACGTTATATAACTCTGCAAAACCCATATTTGAATGGTTATTTGCATTCACTTCACTAAAGGGAGGCATTTGATCCATTAGGTTTTTAATGCTTCCATCAATTTTAAAGTCTTTAAAACCCGTATAGCTGATAGATAAATCTGCCTCAGTATGGCTACCTACATCCCGTGTACCCGCTGGAACTGGATTTTTATCGGTAGCGCGTGTATCTGTATCTTTAAAGCCACTCGTTGTCCGCAATGCCAACATACTTGACCAAGGGCCCGCCTCTGCTTCAACCCTAAAAGTATTTCTCCATATTGGGGCGCCATTCATGTCCAATAACTGCTCCCACTCTCCTGATCCTTGTTTTTGTCGACTTTTTAGATAGTAGGTATTGGTATCACTAAATATAAACGTAGCAAATGAAGTTGGGAAACGAAAGCGCACATCTAAGTCAATTCCTTCATTTTCTAATTTAGCCACATTAGCCAATGGGGTAGAAACAAAACGCTGACCTCCAACAACTGTTACATCCCCCTTCAACAATGCATCTAAAATCTGCGGCTGCGTAATTTGGTCATCTTTCTTATTCGTCCACCAATCCAATGAACCAGAAAAAGGGCCAACATCAGCAACCACGCCCAAATTAAAAGATTCGCCATGCTCTGGCTGCAAATCCTTATTACTACCGCTAACTTGCTTGGCCGTAACGGAGCAATCCGCAGGTTTACCAATTGCAGCACATTGATCCGCACCACGAATCGTAATAGCTCCTTCTTCCTTCGCGCCATACAACTGCTTTAGGGTAGGCATACGGAAGCTTTGCGAGTACGACGTCCTGAACAACAGTTCTTTAATTGGCTGATAACGCACAGCTACTTTAGGAGATGTACTAGAAGCAGTATCGTAAGAATCATAACGAACCGCTGCCTGCACTTCTAAATCTTTAACGACAGGAAGTGATAGCTCTAAGAACACGCCCTTAGCATTACGAGATGCTTCAACAGCGGCTTGCTTGATACTTCCTTTTACCTGTCCAAGTTGAGACAGAGCATCAGGCGTATCCTTTAACTCTTCGCGAGTATAAGAAGCACCTACTGCATAAGCAACCGCACCACCAGGAAGAGTAAGCGGCATTTCACCACTTAATTTCAGATCGGCGAAGCTAAGAATGTTTGAAGCCTCACGAACGGGGCTATATCGTAGACTGGCCACTTTGGCGGGGTCATTATTCAGGCTAGTTGCATCGATCCAGCCGTCTTGAACCGCCGCGTTATATTTATTCTTATCCATATAATTGCTATCGCTAAGAGTTGACTTAGCCTCGCCACGACCTACAGCAGCCCGCCAATCGACACCACCAGTTAAACCATCCAAACCTGTAACCAACTGGCTCATCGAGGCTTTACGATCTGAAATACGAGGACCAATCTGCATAAATCGACCAGCATACGTTGTTACTTCTTTAGTAACAGGATCTTCTTTAGTATCGAAAAAATCAGGAATAGGGTGGGCCTCAAAATGATCCTTACTTTCAGTATAAAATACCTGTGCATAGGCACTAATATCATCAGTAATTTTCAAACGGCCCAATGCCATCCCACTTACACGATCTGCTCCATTGTTTGCAGTCAAAATATCTGCATTAAAGTCGTAACCACACTGCTTCAATTCAGCATTATACAAATTGGCAGGACAAGGCTTTAATGTCTTGCCTGTTAACTCACCCTCAGTATCTACAATATTTCCATAAGGTGAAAATGCATTGCGCCCATCTGGCCCGCCTTGGCTGCGGAAATCCGCACTCTTGGTTTGATCGCGATCTTTACGGTAAATAGGCTCCCGCTTAAACACATCAAGCGTTGCTAAAACGTTAAAGCCCTGCTCATCAAAATCACCAAAACCGCCACTAATACCCGCTGATTTCTCATCCGCATCGCCACGGCTAGAAATTCCAAACTTGGCACGCAACTCAGCACCTTGATAATTTTTTTTAGTAATAAAATTAATTACACCCGCAGAGGCATCTGCTCCATAGATAGCAGATCCACCATCTTTAAGAATTTCAATACGCTCAATCGCACCCAACGGAATCATATTAAGATCAACAGCAGCGCCTGCACCAGAGCCGTCTGCCATCGGGTTAACCGGCAAACGACGACCATTTAGCAAAACAAGCATGTCATTTTCTGACTGACCACGCATTTTCGCAGTCGATTGACCTGATCCACTTGGCGCGTTACTTGTTAATTCACCTTGATCAGCAACATCCATTGATGAAACGCTCTTCAACAACTCATTAACCGATGTTGCACCAATCTTTTCAATCTGCTTACGCGAAATCGTTTCAACCGGTGCCGCGCCTTCTTTTTGTATGCGCTTAATACTCGAACCCGTTACTTCAACGCGCTCAACCTTATTTACTTTTTCTTCCGCATGCACATTAAGAGCCGCACCAGCGCCAATGAGTGCAATTGCTACTGCTAGTTGTTTCGCTTTCATGAAAGCCCCCTGATATTTTAGACTTACAACACAAAGCTCACTTAAGAAGTGAACTTTGTCGCCCTGCATGCCGACTTTTATTTACACGGCTTCCGCTAGGTAAAAATTAACATAGGTGAATAATGTTAATGTAACGATATGTAACCAATCAAGAGTGCTATGTGGGCGTAATTTATGAGTTGTTTGTGCTCGATTGTTGAGCCAAATCAAAAAACCACCAGCAAGTTAGGGATATTCCCAACTTGAGCCGCTTACAGCAAATCTTGCAATTTTCCTCCGCCCTTCTAGTCATTTTTACGACCGTAAGCAAAACAACTTAGCTCATTTTAATCAATAAGATAGCCAAATAACTTAAGTTAAAAGCATAAATATCCCTAATAAATACGGCGTAACCCGTAAGGTATTTTTAAAGTATCCATTCATCAACTAAGGTTTTTCCCAAGACCGTTTAAAAAAAATCCAAGCATTTTTATGCCTTTTTAATAGCAAAGTAGGTAGGTTTAAGTCCATTAAAATCCGCTACACAGGATAAAAATACTCCAAAATTATTATCTTTATGCCATAAATTATTTATATTGAGTAAATTTTAAAAGAAATTTATGAGTGATATCTACCACACTCCGTAACAATAAAAACAAATAAAAAAGCATGTTGAAATATTCACGTCATCTTTATGCTAAATTTTGTAAATAACTACTCAAGCACTGCAAGCGAACCAACCCCACGTTACCCAATTATCCAGAGCCGCTAAGGTCTGCACTCACCCTTTAGATATGAGCCAACCATGAATTCACTTGTTACCTACCAATTAGAAGATGGTATTGCTACGCTGGTTTTAGCCAATGGCAAGGTTAATGCCATCTCCATGGAGGTGATTGCAGCCTTCAATCAAGCGCTCGATCAAGCCGAGCAAGATCAAGCCGTGGTGTTGATTACGAGTTATGCAGGGCTACTATCCGCTGGCTACGATCTGAAAGTAATGACTTCAGGCTTGGATAACGCCATTCCTTTAGTTACAGCAGGCTCCATGCTCAGCCGCCGTCTACTGGCTCACCCCTACCCTGTTATTGTGGCTTGCCCAGGGCATGCGATTGCTAAAGGCGCTTTTTTATTACTTTCTGCGGATTACCGCATCGGCGTAAATGGGCCATTTAGCATTGGCTTAAATGAAGTACAAATTGGCATGACCATGCCGCATACCGGCATAGAAATCGCACGCAATCGCCTTAGCCCTGCAGCGTTTCAACGCTCGGTGGTCAATGGGGAGATGTTTAACCCAGAAGGCGCTTTAGCCGTTGGCTTTTTAGATATGCTGGTTACACCTGAAGCGCTAGCCATCAGCGCTTTAACTGTTGCTCAGTCACTAAAGAAAATCAGCATGAAGGCGCATAAAAACACCAAACTAAAAGTACGCCAAGCGCTACTTGCCGCATTAGATGCAGCAATTGAGCTAGATAAAACAACTTTAAGTTTGGATTAAATCATTTGATGTTATGCAGTGGCTCAACCCCGAACGCAAAATAAAGGGGTGCTGCTGCTTGCGCCCTGCTTATATAAAGAGCACACAGCAGCCCGCCCCCTACGGTTTTAAACAAGTAGCGGCCTATTTATATCCAGATGCTGATAAGTTGTGCAGCACACAGAGAACAAACCATGCGGAGTAGGCGAGTAAAATAAACAAGCATTTATTGCCGCTCCCCAGGTCTTCTGGGTCTATTAATATAATCTTTCTAGATTTGGCTTAAGATTTAAGGTTTTTAAGCGCTTGCCAGCCGTGTAAACTAGCAATTATTCATTGAAACAAAAAGACGACGATTATGCTCGATATCAATCTCCTCCGTACCGACCTAGCAAACGTTGCAGCCCGCCTTGCCAGCCGCAAGTTCATTCTGGATGTAGAGGCTTTTTCAGCGCTAGAAAACGAGCGTAAGCAGCTACAAACCAGCACTCAAGACTTACAAGCCAAGCGCAATGCCAGCTCCAAGCTGATCGGCCAAGCTAAAGCAAAAGGCGAAGACGTTTCCGCCATCATGGCCGATGTTGCCAACTTGGGCGATGAATTAAAAGCCGCTGAAACAGCTTTAGCCAGCCTGCAAGACAAAATAAACGATATGTTATTTGCCATGCCTAATCTGCCGCACGAATCCGTGCCAGTAGGTAAAGACGAAACAGAAAACGAAGAAGTACTGCGCTGGGGAACGCCCCGTGTCTTTGATTTTGAAATTAAAGACCACGTTGACTTAGGGGGCCCACTGGGCCTTGATTTTGAAACCGGCAGCAAATTATCTGGCGCACGCTTTACCGCACTCAAAGGCGGTATCGCGCGCTTGCACCGTGCACTGGCCCAGTTTATGCTAGACACCCACACCAGCGAGCACGGCTATACCGAGGCCTACACCCCTTATTTAGTCAACGCTGCCAGCTTAATGGGCACGGGCCAACTGCCTAAATTTGAAGAAGATCTGTTTAAAGTAAACCGCCCAGGCGCAGAGCCGCTGTATCTGATCCCTACGGCCGAAGTATCGGTGACCAACTTTGTACGCGACACCATTGTTAAAGCAGAAGAACTACCGCTGAAATTTACCGCCCACACCCCATGCTTTCGTTCTGAAGCAGGCGCTTATGGCCGTGACGTGCGCGGCATGATTCGTCAGCATCAATTTGATAAAGTTGAGCTGGTACAAATCGTTCACCCCGACGAATCTTTAAGCACCCTAGAAATTCTGACAGGCCACGCAGAAGCGATCTTGCAAAAGCTAGAGTTACCTTACCGCAAAGTGAATCTATGCACGGGTGATATGGGCTTTGGCGCGCAAAAAACCTACGACTTAGAAGTATGGCTACCTGCACAAAACACTTACCGTGAGATTTCTAGCTGTTCCAGCATGGGCGCATTCCAAGCCCGCCGCATGCAAGCCCGTTTTAAAAACGAGCACGGCAAGAACGAGCTGGTTCACACCTTAAACGGCTCTGGGCTGGCGGTTGGCCGCACCTTAGTAGCGGTACTAGAAAACTATCAAAACGCAGACGGCAGCATCACCGTGCCTAAAGTATTACACCCCTATATGGGTGGATTGACCGTATTGAAACAATGACGAATCACTAAGCTTTAAAAACTAAAAAGCCGCCATAGTTCGCTATGGCGGCTTTTTATGTCACAAAGAGTTTAAATAGTTAAAAACACTCATTATGAACATAAAATAAATTCATTATTACTTACTTTAAAATCAATATTCAATTACAATACTAAAAAGACAAAAAACGAGAAATTGTAATGCAATTAATTAAATATTTAGTTCCTCTAGCATCCTTAGCGCTTGCTGCATGTGGCGGCGATGACTCCACACAAAGCCCTACTGCCACTCCCGTGGCAACGGCACCTCCAACAATCCTTCAAGTACTGCAAACAACAGTTTTCTGGCACAAGCATAAATTTAAATACCACACTGCAAAGCAATGCTATTTATAAGGATTTACTTACTCAAGGCATTATCAATGGAAAAGAAGAAGCCAGCCTGAATAGTTATGAGGCGGTCTTTATTAACAAGGACAGCAAACAACTCATATCCAGCACCTTTGATTATGACCGCTCTTCAAATCAGTGGAAAACCAATCCACTGCCTAATAGAAGCAGTGATCTATATCTGATTGATGGCAGCTGGAACCCGCTGCAATCCAGCTCATCCCAGACCATTGCCGATGGAAATGATCTAACCGTTGATTACGGCAATGGTATTAAATATAGTATCAGCGCTATTGAAAAAGATATCAGCAATAAAGCTGTCACCGAAATTTACCCTGTTGATATTAATAGCCCTAATACTCCTGGGTACAATCTATTTAAAACAACGCCCCCAGCCTTTCCAGCGGGCTCAAAAGTTTATTATTCAGCCCACGCTCCGCTGCAAACCACCTACTTTAGTTTCCTGCGCAATACGACTTCATTTAAAAAAATAGATGAATTCATTAATGCATACGCGAATACAAGCAAAACAAAAATAGATTACAACGCTGTTTGCCAATTACAGTTTGATACTGTAAAAAGATTAGTTGTTTTTAGTAGCAATGACACTCCTGACAGCAATTGCCCCGCTACGGCTCAGCCTTATGAAATCCGTACTATCGGCCAACAACAGATTTTAGTAATGACGGCGCCACCATCTAGCGCTAAAAGCTTAGGGGGAAAAGAGTTTTACGCTATTAATAATGGTGAGTTATTAGAAGGTAAAGTTGTAGAGCCTGTTAATGCAAAAAACAATACGCCAGCGACTGGTTTTAAAGTTGAAATCATGTATAACAAAATAGCCATAAACCACTTACTTAAATATGGTGGCCTACCAATTGATGCGCAATTGTAGTAATCAGCTATAAAAAAACTGTAAGGCACTATGGATACTTATTAACTGGCTTAAAAGATATAAAACCGCTGCAGATACTGTAGCGGTTTTATATCTTTTAAATATTTTTTAAATACAATTAAAATAGCCATTTAATTATACAGATAAAATTAAGACAACACCCCCATCAAAGTCCATAATTTTCTTGCTTCTGCATCACTAGAAATCAACTCGGCTAAAAGATCTCTTAAAGGCTTATTACCCCACTCCACACTGCGGTAAATTAAGTAAAGCACGGGGCTGTGGGGCTCGGTTTTAGCAAGGTAATCTGCAATCAATTGTAATTGCGGGTACGCCCCTTCTCGGCTACGGGGTTGGCTAAAAGGGAGGGCTTCCATCGTTGGTTTTTTCTCTGCAGGTGAAGGTAAAACTAACTCAGTAACAACGGGGATGGGCTGAGAATGCATGGCCAGCCACTCTTTTTAAAATTCCGTCATATTCTTGCATCAGTACGAGCAAAGATTTAAATATAGGCGCGTCATTGCCCATTTTTTCATCGCAATCTTGTGCGTCAGTTTTCGATCGGCGTCAACACTTAGATGATTTTTTTAAACAAGCGGTAATAGCCAACGGGGGCGGCAGATTGCCTGCCTACGCTGCGGGTTGCGCTGCACAGAATGCACCACGGGCTTTGGGTGGCGGTCAGCTGCTGATTAATGCCTTCGATAATCGCGGCGGGATTGCTGACTTTGGCTTTATTAATCAGCTCCACGCTGGTGCATTGGCGCTGCTTTTGCAGCAGCGCACACACACGCTGCTCTTCGGGATTAAGATTAAGCGGGCTAAATGGGTTACTTGTAGACATAGATAAACTGCAGTTTCATAAGCCCGCTATTGTGGCATGGCCGTGCGTACTAGGCGATTAAATCCTGCATCTGCCCCAGCATCACAATCTTAATCACCCCGCCCCAGTTGCACATCAGCATGCCACCCGAGTTAAGTGCAGGCATGCTGCCGATCAGCACCGTAGGCGCGCTGCCGGGTATCCACGGTGCGGCCGTCATGGAAATAACGGCATAGGGGTGAGCACCCCCAACGCAGCCGCCGTTGCCGCTGCCGCTGCCGCTGCCGCTGCCGCTGCCGCTGCCGCTGCCGCCATAGGATTGGCTGGGCTCATGCATGTGCCAAACGGCGCAACATTAACAATGGGGATGTAATCCATAATATTGGCAGCCGGCATGCCGCCTGCCATGCAGCGGTTCAGCGGCAAGACATTTAAAGTGCCAGGAGCCGCGCCAAAGCTACATTGCAAAGAAGCGCCGCTACAGACCTGTGGGCTACCCATAGACTTCTCCGGTAATCCCCCCACAAAACCAGCTCATTTTTAAGTAGAATTTTCTCGCAGTCTTTGAGGAGCTCTACATGAAAGCAGCACGTTATTCCGACAGCCAGATTATGGCGATTTTAAAGCAAGCCGA
>JBDKJX010000050.1:0-29198 GCA_039796405.1 Pseudomonadota bacterium | reverse complement strand
CGTAAAGAACTCACGACCCTTGATTACTCAAACGCCGCTCTTTCGTACTACCGAGGCGCATGGACAATTCCTCGGGCGGGACTTTAACCCGCTAGCTAAATTACTGTTACTGCGAACTTCTGACCCCCGGTTATTAAGGGGGATAATTCTCAAGCGCCAAAATATGAATGAATTTATTTTTCTTCTTCACGCCACAATATTTTTTTACATTTCGTACACATCAGCTTTCTACGGTAATCAGTGATTCGAATCAAACCAGTATCAAGTTGCTCTGTGTGGCCGCATTTTGAGCATGAAATTTTTTCGCCATGTTTTGCTGTTGGATTTTTAGCTAAGTATTCATCCAGCGTCGGGAGACGCTCCCAATCTTTTTGGGCAGGCGGCATGTACGTTGTGTAATAAAAGAGCGCAGCAAATAAAAGGAGTGGTGCAATGATGTAAATGATGGTCATTACTTTATATTTCCAGACGTAGAGTTAAGGCAATCCTGCAGGGCGGGTTAGCTACAGGCGTAATCCGCGATTCAGGCTTGGCGGTAAAGATAAGTTAGCTTAACGCGGGTTGATAAAACTAAGCTGCCCTACGGGGCTGGACATCGCAAGAATAATACGATGCTAAAAAATGCCCACTCCCTATTCAGCGGAGTTTCCACATTATTCGCACAGCCCCAAACCAAACAACTTACCCAGCATAATATCAGCAAAAAGTAAGTAATATTTATTATTTCTTACGCCAAACACTAAATTCCTCTCCCTTATCCGTCGCTCTTGTGGTTTTCTTCAGCAGGCTATATTCGCCAATATTCGCAGGCATGGTGCTACCTTGGATTAAGAGCTGCGGGCATTCTTTGCCTCGGCCTATTTCGAAGCGTTGCACCCGCATCGTGGTGTAGTAGTGGAAGTTGCCTCTTTCGTGCTCGCCAAGGCCAAAGCTTGCCAGGCACTGGGTTTTGTCCAGTTGGGTGGCTAAATCCAGCATCATCGGTTTATAGCTTTTGCTGTAATTTAAGCTGGGTAGCAGCAGGCTGAAGACTAGGCCATAGCTCATGACCAACACGGCCAGCCAGCGCACGGCGCCTTGGTGTTTGGCCCACTGCGGCGCTCGCCAGGCTAGATTCCACACGATGATGGTGAGCGCGAGTGCGGACAGCACACCCAGCCAGTTTGGCTTTTCTGCAAAACCCGGTAAGAAATGCAGCAGCCGTGCCTGCAAAGGCAGGCCGAAGTAGAGGGCGGCCCATGCCCACCAAACTAGTAAGGCACTGACGGCAAGCAAGCACAGGGCCACAAGGCCAAAGCAGCGCTCGAAGGCGGCAGGCACGCTGGATGCTTGCGCGCCCATCCATACGGCAAACGCTACTACAGCCGGTACGGCGTATAGCTCCATCGAGGTTTTAGCTAAGGACAAGATGGTGTAGGTCAGCAGGCAAAGCAGCGCTGCTGGGGCTGCGTTTTTAAACGCGTCCAGCCGCTGCCGGAAAAACAATACCGGCAGATAGAGAATCAGCGGAAAGGCGTGCCAAGGCAGAATCTTCAGGTAAAAGCCACGCTCATATTCTGGGCCAAGGTTATTCTCACCCAAGAAACGCCCTAGGTTATTCACCCAAAACCAAGTGTGGAATAATTCGGGCGAAGCCAACCATAAGCGCCAAGGCCAGATCAGCCACCAGGGCAGAGCGGCCAGCAAGGCGATACTCAGCGTCAGTAAATAGGCTTTTTGCCGGTAGGTATGATCAACAATCGGCAGCAGCAAAGCCGCCAAACCAAGGCAGCCCGGCCCTAATAAACCCTTAGTTAAAAACGCCATTCCCCAAGCCGTACCCAGCAGCAGGCCGCTGGCGAGTGGCCATTTTGGAAAGATGGAGAATGCGTAGAGGGCGATGGCAAAGCTGGCAAATAAGGCGCTATCGGTCAGAATATGATGGCCATTGCCGACCAAGCCCAGCGTGCCTGCCAGCAAAATGGCCGTGAGCCATGCGGCTTGCGATGGGTTATTCGCCCGGCTGCGGGCGGCAAATTGCCCTGCCGCCAATGCGGCAAAGATAAAAGTCAGCGCAATATAAAATGCCGCAGCCAGCCTTGCCGCCGCGTGCACAGGCAGCCAGGTAAACACATAGCGGGAGAAGCCCGCTGCCGTCCAGAAAAACAGCGGCGGTTTTTCCATAAAAGGCTCGCCAGACAGCATCGGCACCAGCCAGTTATCCCGCAGCGTGTATTCATAAACCAGCCCAAGAATATAGCTTTCATCCGGCTTCCAGGGGTCGTGCGGGGCGAACGAGGGCCAAAACCACAGAGCAAGTAAGGCCAAACAAGCCGTTTTCCAAATGGGCCAGTTAACTCTAAAACTCATCCCTTATCCCCCCAGCGCTGCATCAGCTGATGCGGAATTTGGAACTGATCCAAGATTCTTGCCACCACAAAATCGACCAAATCGGCGATGGTTTTAGGGTGGTGATAAAAAGCAGGATTAGGCGGCAGGATCACCACGCCCAGCCGAGCCAGCTTGAGCATATTCTCCAGATGCAGCACCGAAAAAGGTGCTTCACGTGGAACAACCACTAATTTTTTGCCTTCCTTAATCATCACATCCGCAGCGCGCTCTAATAAATTATCCGAAGCGCCCACCGCAATCGCCGATAAAGCGCCCATGGTGCAAGGGCAAACAATCATGCCGTCGCCAGGATTAGAGCCGGATGCCATAGGGGCAAACCATTCTTGCTGACCAAATACTTGCAGCTTCGATTCGTCCTTTACGCCATAGCGCTGGCGAAAAAGCACAGCCAGATCAGCCGCACGCGAAGGCCAAGTTTCATCTAGCTCTTGCTTGGCCACAATTTGCGCCGCTTGGGTATAGAGCACATGCACGGTGCAACCCGCCGCCAGCAAGCATTCAAGCGTGCGTAAACCATAAGGCATGCCGGATGCGCCGGTAAAAGCCAATGTTATTGTTTTCATTTGAAACCTATTAAAAGTGCGAAATACTTAAAGGTCTGTCGACACAGAGAACACGGAGAAAACCATCGAATCTGTCGTTTCCTCTGTGAAACGCTGTGATTCGATATTTTGCCCTCTCAACATTAAGCTGAAGCATTTTTGTAATCTGAAAGCAAAAAACTGCTTCCTATGTGATCTGCATTCTTGATTCTCTCTGTTCTCAGATTTTTTTGAATTTATTCATGGGCCAGCAGCTTTGCTGCAATCACGCCGTTTACCAGCCCAAACACTAGCGCCGCTGCCGCAAAAATGGGGACAAGATGAATGATGCCATTATGCGGAATCAACCAGAGCCGCGCCAATAATAGCTGCCCTGCCATATGGGCAAATGCCGCCAGCAAGGAATAGCTTACTGGGCCAAACCAGCGCTTAGGCAAGCCAGAAGCCAGCGCAAGTGCCAGCAAGCTGCATAGCCCGCCCGTTAGGCTCATCGCAAAGCCTGGCGATAGAAATCCGCCTAAGGCAAGGGCACTGCCCATAATTCTAAGCAGGCAAATCCATGCCGCATCCCGCCAGCCAAAGCGCCATAAAGCAATCAAGGTGATGATATTAGCCAGCCCAGGTTTAATCCCAGGGATAGGCGAAGGAATACCCGCCTCTAATACCGATAGCGCAATGGCTAGCGCGGCATAACGGGCAATGCGCACATCGTCCAAGCTGGGCTTAAGGCGGATTTCAGTAACTGAGGCTGTCGAAGTCATGAGGGCGAGCACCTAAAAGCTCAATGCTAATTCGATTGGGTAAGCAAATCGCCATTTGGCCCGCCTGATCCAACCAGCCCATTCGCACACAATATTGGCGAGGACTTGGGTCGGCGCTAATTCGCACTCGGCCCGCTTTAATCTCAATTGAGGTCATTCCAAGTGGGCCTGCTACCTGTAACTTTCGCTCTGCACTTAAATCTACTTCAGCAAAGATTTTGCCCTCTTGGTAGACCCGTACCCGCGTGGCACCATCCTGCTGCCAGCTCCATGCCGCTAGATAGGCCACCAAGGCCAAAGCTAGGCAAAAAAACGGCCAGTCACCTGGCCGCATTATTTTATTATTCCCTCTTCCCTCTCCCACAAGCGAGCAAGGGGGGCAATCAACGCCAGCAGCGCGTTTTGTTTTAGCCATGTTGCTCACGGTGCCTGAGCAACACCTGCCTATGCTCAGCAAAGTGTTTGGCCAATTGTTCGGCGATATAAACAGATCGATGCTGCCCACCCGTGCAACCAATAGCCACAGTTATATAGCTGCGATTATCTGCCTCAAACTCTGGCAGCCATGCCTGCATAAACGTTTTAATCTGCTCTTGAAACCGCACAACCACAGCTTGCCGCTGCAAAAATTCAATCACCGGCTGATCTTTACCCGTAAGGGGGCGCAAAGCTTTGTCGTAATAAGGATTAGGCAAGCATCTGGCATCAAACACAAAATCAGCATCAAGTGGTAAGCCATGCTTAAAACCAAAAGATTCAAAGATCACGGTAAGCTGGGATCGATCCAAAGCCACAAACTGACGAATCCAGCTGCGTAGCTGATTGGCGGATAAATCACTGCTGTCGATGCGATGGGCCACTTCTGAAAAAGCCCCTAACATCTCTCGTTCTAAGGCGATCGCCTCGCTAACCGTTAACTCACCACTTGATAAGGGATGGCTACGCCGCGTTTCAGAAAACCGCTTCACTAGCGTTTCGTTATTGGCTTCTAAAAACAGCATTTGCACGTCTAGCCCAAACTCAAACAGGGCTTCTAGATGATTGGGGAAGCTGGCAAAGTTATGTGCGCTGCGCACATCCACAGAAATAGCGACTTGCGGATAACCATCCTCATCCAGCAACGCAACTGTCTGCGGCAATAAAGGCGCAGGTAAATTATCAATACAAAAATAACCTAAATCTTCTAAAGATTTAAGTGCAACGCTTTTACCCGCACCTGATAAGCCAGATAGCAAAATTAACTGCTGGCGACTCATTCACCCATCTCCATAAATTTTTGATGCCTTTCTATAAACTCGCGTGTTGAATCAATACCGCGTAATTGCAGAATATAATTTCGCACTGCAGCTTCAACCAATACCGCTAAATTTCGACCGGCCGCCACGGGAATTACTAATTTGCGAATCGGCACGCCTAAAATATCCTGCGTTGCCGCCTGCATTTGCAGCCTATCTATCGGGGCTAATTTTTCTGCTCCCGCCTTGGCCAAATGCATAATCAGCTTTAAGGTTTTACGCGGCCTAACCGCCGTTTCACCAAAAATAGTACGGATATTCAACACGCCAATTCCGCGCACTTCTAGAAAATCGCGCAGCATAGGCGGGCAACGCCCTTCCAGCGTTTCTGGATTGGTGCGATACACCTCAACCACATCGTCGGCCACTAGGCCATGCCCACGCGAGATCAGCTCCAGCGCCAGCTCGCTCTTACCCATCGATGATTCACCCGTCAGCAGTACACCCACTTCGAGCACATCCAAAAACACCCCGTGCAGGTGAGTCGAAACCGCCAGCGCTTTTGATAGGTAATAGCGCAACACGTCCATCAAATAGGGAGATTGCTCAGGGGAGGTGAGCAGCGGCACATGAAAGCGTTCGGAGGCTTCGCGCAGGCAATCGCCCACAATCTGGCCATTAGCCACAATCACCGCCGCCATTTCATTTGAGAACAATCGATCGAGTGATTCTCTTTGCGCCTCAACGCTAAGCTGCAGCAAATAAACCGTTTCTGCCACCCCAAGCACCTGAATGCGGTTGGGGTGGATAAAATTCAGGTGGCCGACTAAAGACAGGGTGGGCTTTTGCTCAGACGCATCATTAGATAACAGATTATTAGCGCCAGATTGCCCTGCAACCCAGGTTAGGCGCAGTTTTTCGGCGTTATCAATAAAAAGTTGTCTAACTGAAATCTGTGGCATAAGGCTCCCAAGTACTGATTAACTTCCAGATTTGCCCTGGCTCCGTTGCTGCCAGCAAGCCCTCACGCAATACTTTATCTGAAAAAAGCTGAGCTAATTCAGACAAGATTTGTAAGTGCAGATCGGTAGCGTGTGCAGGTACGAGCAAGACAAACACTAAGGAAACCGGCTTGCCATCAGGCGCATCATAAGGAATGGCCTCGTCTAAACGCACAAAAGCACCGGTTGCTTCTTTTAGGCCCTTAATACGCCCGTGTGGAATAGCCACGCCTTGACCAAGGCCGGTGGAACCGAGTTTTTCTCTAGCAAACAAGCTATCAAAAATAACGCTACGGGCAATGCCGTGGCTATTTTCAAATAGAATCCCTACTTGTTCAAAAATACGTTTTTTGCTGCCGACTTCCATATCGAGGAAGACATTGCCGCTTGGCAGAATTTGGGCGATCAGACTCATTGTAGGCAGACCAAAACAAGGACGACAGCTATTGTAGCGCCGTAGCTTGAAAACAAAAACGGGAACCCGATTAAACCGGTTCCCGCTAAGGTGAAAGAAATCGCTTTATTCAGCGCTAGGTTGATGCTGTTTGATGGATTCGTTGCGATGATCCATTGATTTTTCTTTGTGCTTTACAACTTGACGATCAAGTTTATCTGCCAAAAAATCAATCGCTGCGTACATATTTTCATCCGTTGCTTCAACGTGGATATCGCGTCCGCGAACATGAACGGTAGCTTCAACTTGGTGTTGCAGTTTCTCCACGGAGAGGATGACATTAACGTCAATCACATTATCAAAGTGCCTGATAACCCGCTCCATTTTACTGTTCACGTACTCACGAATGGATGGGGTTACTTCAAGATGATGGCCACTGATATTCAAATTCATAGGGTTACTCCTTCCGTTGGGGCCTTACAAACTTTTGCGCTGACTTACTGGGTAAATCTGCAACGCCTCACGGTATTTAGCAACGGTACGACGCGCTACCACAATACCTTGGGCGGATAATGCTTCTGCCAATACGCTATCACTTAAAGGTTTTTTCTTATCTTCTTGCTGCACCATCTGCTTTATTAAAGCTTTGATAGCGGTTGCAGAACATTCACCACCGGCGTCCGTATCTACATGGCTACCAAAAAAGTACTTAAACTCATACAAACCACGCGGCGTTAACATGTATTTTTGCGTGGTGACTCTAGAAATAGTTGATTCGTGTAAATCGAGCTCTTCAGCGATATCCCTCAACACCAAAGGGCGCATCGCCACTTCACCGTACTCAAAAAATGCCCGCTGCCGCTCTACAATTGCTGTTGCTACTCGTAAAATCGTATCAAAACGCTGCTGCACACTTTTTACCAACCAACGCGCTTCTTGTAACTCGCGCGCTAAATGAGCACCATCGCCTTTTTGTAAGATATCTGCATAAAGCCGGTTAACACGTAATTTTGGCATGGATGCATCGTGTAATCTAACCCGCCAAACCCCGCGTACTTTTTGTACAACCACATCAGGGCTTACATATCTTGGTGAGGTTACAGACCACTGTGCACTCGGCCTTGGGTTTAAACTTACAATCAATTCTTGCGCAGCTTTTAACTCAGCATCCTCGCATTTAAAGGCTCGTTTAAGCTTAGTGTAGTCCCGTCCAGCTAATAAATCGAGTGAATTTTGGGCAATTTTCAAGGCTAAATCTTTAGCGGCACTCGGCGGTTTTTGACGCAACTGTAAGCATAATGAATCAGCGGTATCCCGAGCACCAACCCCTAAGGGCTCTAAATGCTGTAAGCGAGTTAAAGCAATCTTTAAGTCATCAAGTTCGAGTTCATAATCTTGGATAAGTTCCTCTGGCAGCTGAGAATAGACTTCATCTAAGGGCTGAGAAAGGAAACCATCATCATCCAAAGCTTCAATCAACATCAACAACAAAGACTTATCCCGATGCGGCAGTTGCAGCAGTCCTGCTTGCTGCAGCAGGTATTCACGTAAATCTAAATCACGCGCAATATTGGTGGCGGGGTCGAAATCATTATCGTCATCTGAGCTTCCATGACTAGTACCCTCCCAGCGCAAACCATCATCATCCCCACCCATTTCCCACTGCGGCTCGGGCTGCTCAACTTCCCCTGCCGGGGCTTCCTCGCCGCGCTCCAGCAAGGGGTTGTCGTTTAGATACTGTTCAAGCTCTTGCTGAAACTCAAGCGTAGAAAGCTGCAGCAGCTTAATAGCCTGCTGCAATTGTGGCGTGAGGTTAAGTTGCTGGGAAAGCCGCAGCTGCAGGGTTTGTTTCATTTACATACGGAAATGTTCACCGAGATACACTCGACGCACACTTTCATTAGCCACAATATCTTTTGGAACACCCGACGCCATCACCGCACCTTCTGAGATGATGTACGCACGATCACAAATACCTAAGGTTTCACGCACATTATGATCAGTGATTAGCACACCGATTCCACGTTGCTTTAAAAAACCAATAATACGTTGAATATCCATCACTGCAATCGGGTCTACACCTGCAAATGGCTCATCCAGCAAGATAAAACGTGGATTTGCCGCAAGTGCGCGGGCAATTTCTACTCGCCGCCGCTCACCACCTGATAAGCCCATCGCCCCAGCATCCCGCAAATGAGCAATATGCAAATCATTGAGCAGCTCGTCAAGGCGGGCATCAATCTCAACACGATTTTTGCAATGCAGCTCTAACACTGCAGTTATGTTTTGCGCCACCGTCATTTTACGAAAGATAGATGCTTCCTGAGGTAAATAGCCTAGACCTCGCCGTGCTCGCTGATGAATGGGTAAATGGCCAATATCTTCACCATCGAGCATAATCCGCCCGCCATTCATCGCCACCAAGCCTACCAACATATAAAAGCTAGTGGTTTTGCCCGCGCCATTAGGGCCTAGCAAGCCAACCACTTCGCCACTAAAAATTTCCATCGTGACATCACGCACTACAGTACGTTTGCCATAGCGCTTTTCTAGTTGTTCTGCACGTAAAGAACTACTCATGGAGCAGGAGCCTTTTTCGGATTGATCACGATATTCACCCGGCCACCTTCTGTT
Source organism: Pseudomonadota bacterium (assembly GCA_039796405.1). Lineage (GTDB taxonomy): Bacteria > Pseudomonadota > Gammaproteobacteria > Burkholderiales > Chitinibacteraceae > Iodobacter. Next base: position 20,240 of record JBDKJX010000050.1, on the reverse strand, counting down.
TTACTTTGCGCTTGGTAAGCTTCATTGTTTAAATCGTAAGTGATTACATCGCTATAAATGTGATCTTCGCCCCGCTTTACCCACGCTTTATCTAGCAGTTTTAGAATACCGGTGCGCCCGTCGTAATCAAAACGCTGGGCTTCTGCGTCCACCCACTCATTACCGCCATCCATTTTCTGCCGAAACCGCACTGGGCTACCGTTACCGGCAACAAACTGGTTGCCGGCTTCATCTTGGCGCACGGTGAGCTTATCACCACGAATACTGAGCGTACCTTGAGTCAGCACCACGTCACTAGTACAGACACTGGCCTGAGTCTTTTGATTCATCACGCAATTTGCAGCGGCAATTTTAATGGGTTTTTCACGGTCGGCTTTTTCTGCATGCACGGGGCCAGCAAGCAAAAATAATAATACGGCGTTAAGGGGTACGAAGCGGTTCATAGCTCATCCTGACTTTAGATTTAAGTTCCAGTGTTTCGGTATTAGAATTAGCAATAAAACCCACCGACTCCACAACATAAGTGCCCATTACGGCGTGCACTGGGGCATCGGAGCTGGCAATGCCCTGCTGGGGTAAAACTTGCATATCGCGGCTATTAATCACCAGCTCAGCCTGTGTACCACTGGCTGCACGCACCATTTTAACCGCCCCAGGAAACCAAACCTCACTGCCTTGCTTAATTGACTTAGCCCGCTCGCCCGTTACATCCAAACGAGGTTGCTCTGCTGCGGTATAACGCAAATGGGGCTTTTCTAGCCAAGTAATATCGCCAACAGGCAAGTGAGAAACATGGGTGGCCGTCAGCTGAGAAACGGGGCGGCCATCCTCTCCAAAACGCACGGCGGTGGCGCTATCGACCAACATATCTGGCTGATCAGAATTCACCGCATACGCTGCGCTTGGCAAGGTAGCCGCTCTATCTAGCAACCAAGTCAACCCGCCCAGCAACAACACTAAAGCTAAGGGCAGCAGGCGAGTAGTACCGGGAACAGCCATTAGGCGAGGTACGGCGCCATAGCTGCATCAAATGTGCCTTGCGCCTGCATCAGATACTCACAGACTTCACGTACTGCACCACGGCCACCTTGGCTACCGCTAATGTAGTGAGCGTGTTTACGCACTAATTGTGGAGAATCAGGCACGGCAACGGCAAAGGCTACCCGACGCATCACTGGCAAATCGATCACATCATCGCCCATATAACCACAGTCGTCCGCGCTAAGGCCTGCCACCTTCAGTAGCTCTTCAAAACTTGCGCCTTTATCGTGAGCGCCCTGATAGAGGTAGTCTACACCTAAGTCTTTGGCACGCTTTTCAACCAGCTTAGAAGTACGCCCGGTAATAATGGCTAGCTTTACCCCGCTGGTGTGCAACATTTTTAAGCCATGGCCATCTAGGGAGTTAAATGCTTTTAGTTCTTCGCCACTATCGCTGTAAAACAGACTGCCATCTGTCATTACGCCATCAACATCAAAAATCATTAAGCGAACCGCTTTGGCTTTATCTGGCATTGTTTTTCCTTTTTTCATTCCTGATTATGTCTCTTGCTCATACAAGCTCAAACAAAGTCGTTTGTAATAATCTTACAGAAACATAAATATAACATCATGCTTTTGATAAGCTCAGCTTCAAGGGCAAAAATTTGAACACGAAACATACACAGCTTTTTTTGCTGATTTTAAACGACACGGGCGCGAAGTAGGTCATGCATATTTATCGCACCGACCAAGATCCCAGCCTCTAACACCAGCAAGCCATTGACGCGGCGTGCGTCCATTTGCTGCACCGCTTCGGCGGCTAATTTATGTGATTCAATCGTTGCTGGTGCTAAAGTCATCACCGTGGATACAGGAGTATCACGCACATCGACACCCTGATCCAGTGCACGGCGCAAATCCCCATCGGTAAATATCCCGAGTAGCTGACCTGCAGCATCTACCACGGCGGTCATTCCCATGCCTTTCTTGCTGATTTCCAATAGAGCATCGCGCAGTAATACGTCTTGCCGAACCACGGGTAAAGCATCGCCGGTATGCATTAAATCGCGCACAAGCACCAATAAGCGCCGCCCTAAGCTACCACCGGGGTGAGACAAAGCAAAATCTTCAGTCTGAAAGCCACGCGCCTCTAATAAAGCCACCGCCAGCGCATCGCCCAAGGCCAAGGCGGCCGTGGTACTTGCCGTTGGAGCTAGGTTCAGCGGGCAGGCTTCTTGAGCAACTCCCGAATCCAAATGTACGTTCGCTTGTTTGCTTAAAGTAGATTGCTCATTACCCGTCATAGCAATCAAGGGGATACCTAAGCGTTTAAGGCTGGGGAGCAAAGCAATCACTTCATCACTTTCGCCGGAGTTAGATAAAGCCAGCACCACATCGCAACGGGTAATCATGCCTAAATCGCCATGCGCAGCTTCAGAAGGATGAACAAAAAAAGCCGGCGTGCCCGTACTGGCCATCGTCGCGGCTATTTTTTTAGCGATATGACCTGATTTACCAATACCAAGCACGATAACTCGCCCTTGGCAGGCTAGAATTAATTCACAGGCAGTGACAAAACTAGGATTGAGTCGATCGGCCAGAGCGGAAACCGCTTCAGCCTCAGCCCGCAATACGCGCTTGGCGCAGTCGAGGATAAATTTGGCATTTTTCATATGCGCGAAAGTATAAGAGATGCAGCCCCTCTCCCGCCACCTGCGTCTTCTGGCAATATGCCAAGCAAGATCAATAATAATGCATAAACTTAATGGATAATTCAGCATTCAAGGTTAAATAAAGCATAGGGAGGCCGCATGCAGGCAAGTTAGTATTTAGAGCAATATCCCCAAGTGCCGTCATACAAATGGCGAGTAAGATGCCGCCAACGCCCCCAAGCCACTGCTTCGCAGTAGGATAAAGCCCAACCAGCAATGCCCCATTTTCTTGAGCCCTATGTCCATCCAGCTATCCTCCTTATTACTTTTACTTGCCGCTGCCGTATTAACGGTGGTGCTTTGTCGTCGCTTAAAGCTTCCGGCCATGCTGGGCTATTTAGTGGTCGGGCTACTGATTGGGCCACACGCCCTTGGTTTTATTCCTAGTAGCGACGAAGCCACCCACCTAGCAGAGTTTGGTGTGGTGTTTCTGATGTTTACCTTGGGGCTGGAGTTTAACCTTGCTCGCCTCAATGCCATGCGCCGCATTGTATTTGGCCTAGGAGCCATGCAAGTACTGACGATGGTGGGTGTGGTCATGGCGATTTGCTTAATAGCGGGGCTAGATTGGAAGGTGGGTTTGGCGTTGGGGGGCGCTTTATCGATGTCATCCACAGCCATGGCATCAAAACTACTGGCTGAGCGCAATGAGCTGCACTCGCCGCACGGACAAAACGCCATCGGTATTTTGCTATTTCAAGATTTAGCCGTAGTGCCGTTTCTTATTATGATTCCAGTACTAAATTTTCCTGGTAATGAGCTGCTGATGGCGCTGGGTTTGGCTGCGCTAAAAATCATCGTGGTCTTGCTGGTTTTGCTCTACTTTGGGCAAAAATTGATGCGGCCTTGGTTCAATATTGTGGCAAGGCAACACTCCAGCGAGCTCTTTATGCTCAACCTTTTACTGGTGACACTAGGGATTGCATGGATCACCGAGCTAGCAGGTTTATCCCTAGCCTTAGGTGCGTTTTTAGCGGGAATACTGATTGCAGAAACTGATTTTCGCTATCAAGTAGAAGACGATGTCCGGCCTTTTCGTGACCTGCTGCTCGGGCTATTTTTTGTTACCGTTGGGATGAATCTGGATTACTCGGTACTGCTAAAGCAATGGTGGCACGTGCTCTTAGTACTGGCCCTGCTTGGCCCTGGCAAAATCTTACTGATCGCAGCCCTTTCAAGAATTTTTGGCAGTACACCCGGCTCATCTTGGCGCACAGGCTTCACCCTTGGCCAAGGTGGTGAATTTGCTTTTGTAATGCTGGCGCTAGCCTCCAAAAGCCAACTACTCCCTGATAGCCTATTGCAAACCACAATCGCGGGCATCGTATTATCAATGCTGATTACCCCCTTTTTGATTCAGCATTCAGACACAATAGTGCTACGGCTTGCGCGTTCAGAGTGGATGAACCTAGCCGCCAATTTGCACCAAATTGCCGTACGCAGCATGCAAAGCCAAGGTCACGTTATCTTGTGTGGCTATGGCCGTAGCGGCCAATCTTTAGGACGTATTTTAAACCAAGAAAACATTGGCTTTTTTGCCCTAGATTTAGACCCTGATATTGTAAGAGAAGCTTCTGCCGCGGGCGATTCGGTAGTGTTTGGTGACGCGGCCAAGCGTGAAGTTTTGATGGCCGCTGGGCTCATGCGCGCCAGTGCCATTGTGGTGACCTACGCCGAAACGCACTCCGCTATGCAGATTTTAGAAGTGGTACACAGCATTCGACCCGATTTGCCGGTGATTATCCGCACCCAAGACGATAGCGATATTGACCAACTGAAAGACGCAGGCGCAACCGAGGTGGTGGCCGAGATTATGGAAGGCAGCTTGATGCTTGCATCACACACGCTCATGCTGCTTGGCGTACCGCTTAATAAAGTGGTTTACCGTGTACGAGAAGTACGGGAAGCGCGCTATCAACTATTACGCGGCTTTTACCGCGGCGTAAGCGAAGACGCAGAAGACAGCGACCGACCACAACCACGCCTGCATACCATTTATCTTTCCAATGAAGCTGCAGCTATTGGTAAACATATGGGCGAATTACAACTCGACAAACTGCATATCGAGGTACGTAGCGTACGCCGCCGCAATATGCGCCCTATCCAACCCGATGCCAGCTTTGAATTGCAAGCCGGTGATATTTTAGTGCTACTTGGAGAAAGCGATAACCTCGCTGCCGCCGAGATACGTTTGCTACAAGGGAGCTAAGCAGAATCACGCCAGCAAGGGAAAGCTTGCATTTAAGCTTTTAAAAAATTGACTTGCACCACACAAAGACTGACAATAAGCTGTCGCATTTCTTTTTTTTGTAGACAAAAATGCGAAGCTTTGCAGCGGACTAACACACCGTTTAGGCCGCTTGCATCCTTATCAAGGAGGTCTGTATGCGTAGTCAGCGCCTTACCCAGCTTGCCTTATTCCTACTATCCGTCCCCCTCTTTAGCCCAGCCCCTGCGGCAGAAATCAGCCCCGAACTGCAAAAAGCAGCGAGCCAAGCCATGCTCATTCACCTGCAACCCATCGTCCAGCAAGGGATTCTGATTGAAATCCAAAAAACACACCCAGATCAACGCTGGGTTTTAGGCAGTGCCACCCTGATCTTGCCATCGCATCTGGATGAAGTCCCTGAAACACGCTTTTTTATGGCGCAATACACCGCAAACAGCTGGCAAGTTGGCATTGAAGGCAGCGAGCAATATGGGCAATTACTCGCGCAAGCGCCAGATGAACTCTTTGCTCCAAATGAAAGAAAACTGCTACTGCAATCCCAAACGATTAACCAACGTCAAAAACGCAGTACTCCACTCGCGCAAATACAGACAGGGCTTGGCCTACCATGGGCAGAAGGCACTGCATGGCGCCTCACAGGTGGGCCGCATGGTGACGATCAAACCAGCCGCCCGTTTAATTCTCTGGATTTTGCAGGGGGTAATGGCAGAGTACTTGCCCCGCGTGATGGGCTCATTTATCAAAGCTGCTTACGTCATGGCAGCGGGCTGATTACCCTTGTCCACGACAATGGTTTCACCAGCAGTTATTACCATATGGAGAACCTAACTAATTTGAGTAATGGTGCTGCGGTTCGCAAAGGCACTTATCTGGGCAAGATCGGAATGGGTCTGCCTTGCGGTGGCTCCACCACAGGCCCACACGTGCACTTTGCCCTTAAGCAAGGCAGTAATAAAACCCCAGTTGATGGCAAAGTAATTGGCGGCTGGTTATTTCGCGAAGGCAATGCCCCTTACCAAGGCTATGCCTCACGCAATGGTAATCGGATTAATGTGGGCGGCGAGCTTCTTAACTTTGGCAGCGGTAATACCTTGCCTTCGGGCATAGCCACGCCAGGAAAAAATGAGAGCACAGTTAATCTACGCCAGTCACCCTCACTCAGTGCCGCCATTGTTGGCTTATTACAAAAAGGTGAAGCCGTCGCCATTGCTTGCACTACTCAAGGCGACTGGGTAGATGGTGTATGGGGGCGAACTCAGCTTTGGAACCACCTAAGCGTAGGCAGCTGGATTAGCGATGGTTTCATTGATACGGGAAGCAACCAAGCCGTAGCACCTCCTTGCTAGCCTAAAGCAAAAAATCCACGCAAATGCGTGGATTTTTTGCTTTATTGACACAACTACTGCCGATTAAATTTTGGGCGCTTACCCAATTTAACCGTTAACAATACAGGTGTTCCCTTGCGGAACACCTGCATCACCACCTCGTCTTCTGGCTTAAATGCAGCAATCAAATTAAGCATTCCCGAGGCATTTTGTACTTCATCGCGACCAATTTTCAGCAGGATATCACCAGGCTTTAAGCCCGCCTTATCCGCAGGCCCGCCGCGCACTACACCGGCAATCAAAGCCCCTTTGGCTTCGGCCAAGCGAAAAGATACCGCCAGCTCTGTAGTGACCTCTTGCATCTCTACCCCCAGCCAACCCCGGGTTACGCTGCCGTCTTTAATCAAAGCATCCATAATTTGACGAATCGTTGTGGCGGGGATCGCAAAGCCTATCCCTAAGGAGCCGCCTGTTTTGGAATAAATTGCAGTGTTAATTCCGACTAAATGCCCCTTGGTATCCACCAAAGCGCCACCAGAATTGCCCGGATTAATTGGCGCATCAGTTTGAATAAAGTTCTCAAAAGTATTGATGCCTAATTCGGATCGGCCTAAGGCAGAGATAATCCCCATGGTCACCGTTTGCCCTACTCCAAATGGATTACCAATCGCCAAAACCACATCGCCAATTTCTGCTTTTGCCCCATTGGCAAAAGTAATTGCGGGTAAATGGTCTAACTCAACCTTAATCACGGCTAAATCAGTATCTGGATCTGCACCTATCAATTTGGCTGAGGCAGTTCGGCCATCTGACAAGGCCACCTCGATCTCATCTGCAGACTCAACCACATGGTTATTGGTGATGATATAACCTTGATCAGAGACAATCACGCCCGAGCCTAAGCTAGAAGCACGCTGATCATCCCCACCTAAGCGATCGCCAAAAAAGCGCTTAAAGCGTGGATCTTGAAATAAAGGCGGCAGCTGCTTCTTCATTTCTTTGGCGGTGTAGATATTTACCACCGAAGGCATCGCCAGTTTTGCCGCAGGGCTATACGATGCCACAGGAGGAGCTGAAGCAAAGTCTGAATGATTTTGCTGCACAGCAACCACCTGCGCTGGCGCGGGTTGACGCACTAGATCAGGACGGAGTAATGAAACAAGGAACCAGACCGCAAGACCTGCAGTCGTAGTTTGTGCGAAAATTAACCAAAGTTTTTTCATGATTTCCAAGGCGCTGTTGAAATGCCCATAGCACGACAAGATCTAGAAAATTATATCGGACAACTGCTACTTGTAGACAGTTGGCGTGACTACTGCCCAAATGGGCTACAAATTGAAGGCCGCCCCGAGGTGCAGCGCATTGTCACAGGTGTGACGGCTTCCTTGGCCTTCATTGATGCCGCAATCGACTTAAACGCCGATGCTTTAATTGTGCATCATGGCTTTTTCTGGAAAGGTGAAAACGCCTGCATCACCCGTAGTAAAAAAGCCCGTATCGCCAAGCTGCTCGCCAACGACACCAATTTACTCGCCTACCATCTTCCACTAGATGCGCACCCAACGCTGGGTAATAACGCACAATTGGGCCAAAGACTTGGGCTCAGTGAAACAGGAAGATTTGGCGATCAAAAGCTGGCGTGGATCGGCGAACTAAAAACAGCCACTACTTTGGCAGAATTCACACGGCAAATTGATGCGCAATTACAACGATCTCCGCTAGTGATTGGTGCCGATGAGCGCATCATCAAACGCGTGGCTTGGTGCACCGGTGGCGCGCAGAGTTTTTTCCACGAAGCGGCCACTTTAAACATTGATTGTTTTATTACCGGTGAAGCATCTGAATTTGTCACCCACTTGGCCAATGAGAGCGGTGTAAGTTTTATCGCCGCTGGACATCACGCCACCGAGCGCTATGGCGTTCAAGCCCTCGGTCAGCACCTAGCCAGCCAATATGGGCTAGAACATATTCATCTTGACCTTGCGAATCCCGTCTAATGAAACGTCTTTTAATTGCCCTAAGCTGCGCCGTCTTTCTTTCTGCTTGCGCCAGCCCCCCTAGCAGCCAAAGAACAGCGCCGGCCCCAAATACTAAAGTCCCTAGTGCAGTCAATTTACCCAATCTCAGCGACAACATTATTGTGATTAAAAATAGGCAACCCCAAGCCATTTTTGATGACATCGTGCAGTACCGCAAACAAAAAGGCATGCTACTTAAGCGTAGAACTTCACAGCGGCTAGAATTCAGCATGAAGATTCCGAATGTAACGCAAGCCACCGAAGCTAGAATGAGCTATTTGCTGTTCCCCATTGAAGGTGGCTTTCAACTCTCTGCACGCGTTTGGCAGATCACAGCGCCCGGAACTGCACGCGAAAACGTGAGTGAAATAACCGATGCTGTGGCGGATAAAATACACGAAGAATTACAAACTTACACTGAAATCAGGTAATTACCCTGGAATAATGAAAGAAAGTTAAGCATATGCATTACGCCGCTCAATAACGAGTAAAATGTATGCCAAATACAGGTTTGTGCTCGCCCTAAGCCAAAACACAGGTATTGGGCCAGATGAAATGATCGGTTGATATGGGCTATAAAAGCGAATATTAACTTCCACAAAACGACGTACTTACGCTTGTTCCTGGCCTTCCTATCAGCTAGGAGCAAGATAAATTATCGATGACATGCGTGCAAAGCTTTAAGTTCCCCTGTCGTTTCAGGTAGAATTTGGTGGTTTTAGCCGTCAATCAGGGATTGGGTTATGAGTGACCAGCAAGTAGATAACAGCAAACGGCGATTCCTGCTGATCGCCACGGGCGTTGCCGGAGCGGTAGCAGGGGCGGGTGTAGCCACGCCTTTTATTGCCAGTTTTTTTCCTTCCGAGCGAGCCAAGGCAGCGGGTGCCCCCGTAGAATTGGATATCAGTAAGCTTGAACTGGGCCAACAAGTGACCACCGAATGGCGGGGTAAACCAGTCTGGGTTGTGAAACGCACTCCAGAAATGCTGGCGAACTTACCAAAGCTCGATAGCAAGCTAACGGATCCAACATCTGCCGCCAGCGAGCAGCCAGAATACTGCAACAACGCTGCCCGCTCGATTAAACCCGAAATTTGGGTAGCACTTGGCGTCTGTACGCACTTGGGCTGTTCGCCAACCTTCCGCCCTGACTTGGCCCCTGCCGATCTGGGCCCAGAATGGTTGGGCGGATTTTATTGCCCATGTCACGGCTCCAAATTCGACCTCGCTGGCCGCGTGTACTCTGGCGTTCCAGCTCCGAAAAACCTCGACATCCCACCGCACAAGTACATTACTGAAGCGCGGTTGTTGATTGGCGACGATAAATAGAGGCTGACCCATGAGCAAAGCACAAGAGATGGGCCAACAGGCCCTCAACTGGGTGGATGAGCGTTTCCCGCTGACCTCCACTTGGAAAGCACACATTTCCGAATACTACGCACCAAAAAACTTTAACTTCTGGTACTTCTTCGGCTCATTAGCGATGCTGGTATTGGTGATTCAGATTGTCACCGGTATTTTCCTCACCATGAACTACAAGCCAGATGGCTCATTGATCCCAGGTACTAATATCTCGGTCGCCTTTGCCTCTGTCGAATACATCATGCGTGAAGTGGCGGGCGGCTGGCTGATTCGTTATATGCACTCCACGGGTGCATCGATGTTCTTTGTGGTGGTTTACCTGCATATGTTCCGTGGCTTGATTTATGGTTCTTACCAAAAGCCGCGTGAGCTAATCTGGGTATTCGGCATGATGATTTATCTTTGCCTGATGGCTGAAGCATTCTTAGGCTATTTACTGCCATGGGGCCAGATGTCATTCTGGGGTGCGCAGGTTATTGTTAACTTGTTTGCCTCAATACCAGTGATCGGCCCAGATTTATCTGTTTTGATTCGTGGCGACTTTGTGGTGTCTGACACCACACTGAATCGCTTCTTTGCCCTGCACGTAATTGCACTGCCGCTGGTACTGCTGGCGCTGGTTGTGGCCCACCTTGTGGCCCTGCACGAAGTAGGCTCTAACAACCCTGACGGCGTTGAAATTAAGAAAAAGAAAGACCCTAAGACTGGCATTCCACTCGACGGCATTCCTTTCCACCCTTACTACACCATCAAAGATATCTTTGGTGTATCCGTGTTCCTTACGGTATTCAGCGCAATTATCTTCTTTGCACCAGAAATGGGCGGCTATTTCCTTGAGCACCCCAACTTTGATCCGGCTGATGCACTGAAAACTCCAGCGCACATTGCGCCCGTTTGGTACTTCACCCCGTTCTACGCCATATTACGTGCAGTGCCTTCTTTCCTTGGCACACAGGTTTGGGGTGTATTAGCGATGGGCGCAGCAACCATGATTATTGCGGCACTACCTTGGTTGGATAAATCACCCGTTAAATCGATCCGCTACCGTGGCCCGATTTACAAAACCATGCTCACGCTGTTTGTGATTGCCTTTATCGGCCTTGGTATCTTGGGTGCGCTGCCTTCAACCAATGTCCGTACTGTTATCGCACAGGTGCTATCGGTGGTTTACTTTGTGTTCTTCTTGGCGATGCCTTACTACACCAAGATTGATAAAACCAAACCGGTTCCTGACCGCGTAACGACGCACTAAGGGGAGGACGACATGAAAAAAACACTCAATACACTGCTGTTCGCCCTATTAGCTAGCGTTAGCTTTGGCAGTATGGCCAACACTGAAGTGCATTTGGATAAAGCGCCGATTAATCTGCGTGATACCGAAAGCCTGCAACGGGGAGCACAAACTTTTGCCAACTACTGCTTGTCCTGTCACGGTGCGGTAGCTATGCGCTACAACCGCTTGACGGACATCGGCCTGACAGAAGGCCAAATCAAAGCCAATCTGATGTTCCCCACCGAAAAAGTGGGGGATTTGATGAAGGTGTCGATGCAAGCCAAAGACGCTAAGGTTTGGTTTGGTGCTACGCCACCTGATTTGTCAGTGATTTCACGCTCGCGCGGTGCAGATTACCTTTATACCTATCTGCGCAGCTTTTACCGTGATGACACCCGCCCTACCGGCTGGAACAACCTGACTTTTGATAAAGTCGGTATGCCAAACGTGTTGTGGGATCTGCAAGGGCAGCAAATTTTAGAAGTTAAAAAAGAAGGCGAGCACGAGCACAAAACGCTTAAGCTGATTCAATCAGGCTCTCTGACCAAAACGGCTGAAAATGGCGCTTTCGATCAAACCGAATTCGACCATCGCGTGGCAGATCTGGTGAACTATATGGTTTATATGGGCGAGCCGGCTCAAGTGAAACGTGAGCAAATTGGCTACGGTATCTTGCTATTCTTGTTATTCTTTATGATTCCAATCAGCTACCTGCTGAAGAAAGAATACTGGCGCGATATTCATTAATCGACCTAGGGTCTATTGACCCTAGCTATTAGCAAAGAAGCGGAAAGGGCAACCTTCCGCTTCTTTTTTTGCCCAAGCCCCAAACTCAGCAAAAAAAGCCTTTAGTCGCACCAACAAATAAACCATATAAATCATAGTGTTAGCGTCATATTCTGGATTAAACTCTTCATTGTGAGTAGAATGCGGGCATTCATATACTTTTGCAGAGATCCGTCGCCATGATGAAGCTATATTCCGGTACATCCTGCCCGTTCAGCCACCGTTGCCGTATTGTTCTGTTTGAAAAAGGCATGGACTTCGAAATTATTGATGTTGATGTACATAGCAAACCAGAAGATCTAGCAATAATGAACCCATACAACGAAGTACCTGTATTGGTTGAGCGCGATCTTACTCTGTACGAATCTAATATCATCAACGAGTATATCGACGAGCGTTTTCCTCATCCGCAGCTCATGCCAGCGGATCCGGTGATGCGTGCACGCGCCCGTTTAATGTTATTTAACTTTGAACGCGAGCTGTTTATCCACGTTAAAACACTGGAAACCAGCGGCACCACCAAAAAAGAAATGGAAAAAGCACGTACTACGATTCGCGATAACTTGACTCAAATCGCGCCTTTGTTTGCTAAGCAAAAATTTATGCTGGGTGAAGAGTTCTCTATGCTCGACGTAGCAATTGCTCCATTGATCTGGCGCTTTGAGCACTACGGTATTGAAGTCACCAAGGCACTTGCGCCAATTATGAAATATGGCGAACGCCTGTTTAGCCGCCAAGCATTTATTGATTCGCTAACTGCGAACGAAAAGGCTATGCGTAAGTAACAAGCAGGAATTAAGGGCGTCGTGAGTGAGGAGTGAACCATTGGCTTTACTCCCCACTGGCAGCACCCCGCTCTACAGTTACAAAGGACAAATCATGCAAACTGTCTCTACCAAACCTTATTTGATTCGTGCCCTGCATGAATGGTGCTCAGACCACGCTTACACGCCTTATTTAGTTGTGCGAGTGATGGGCAAAATGCAAGTGCCAATGGAACACGTTAAGAATAACGAAATTGTGCTGGATATCAGCTACAACGCAACGCATAACCTCTCGATTGGTAACGATTACATCAGCTTTTCGGCTCGCTTTAGTGGCGTTTCCCGTGAAATTTTGGTACCAATCGGCTGCGTGGTTTCAATTTTCTCCCGCGAAAATGGCGAAGGAATGGGCTTTGAATACGAAGGCACTCAGGAAATAGAGCCTGAAGACGCCCCGCCCACCGATACCCCCCCCCGCCCAACGGGCAAGCCGCAATTACGCGTTGTGAAATAAATAAATCCCACCAAAGCGGTGGGATTTATTTTGCCCTGAGTTGAGGGAGGCATGCCATGTGAACAAAAAACATATCGTCCACAGACGACACAAAAAATCACGATCAAGCCTCACTATTTTACTTCCCCCTTTATCGACTTGAAAAACAGCCTTACTACTCCTAGCAAGATTCTTTCTGCCTCCTTGGTTTATTTTCGTGGACGAAAGCAGTGATACTTCCCTCTTAAGTAAACAATAAATTTCAAAAAACTTACAAAATATTATGGTAAAGTGCATATAAATCGACCATCTTATTCATCCTCTTCTAGAATGAAACGCCATGCGCCGCTTACTGCTGATTGCCTTATTTATGAGTCCTATCGTTAACGCCTATCAAACGCCCCCCACTGAACTGCAAGCCTTAGTCGATGCACCGCGCGGGCCGCTGTTTCGCCTTGGGCCTAAGCACGGTACGGCGCTGCTATTAAATCTGCCTGGCTTACCCAGCATTGCCGATGTAGCGCAGCCAGAATTAAAACTGGCAGGGCTACGGCTAAACCCCAAAATGCGCAGCCAGAGCCGCTTTGATTTTGCCAGTGACATCAGCCTGTTAGATATTAAAACCGGCCAAAGCCGCGCGGTAAGCGGCTTACCAAAAGATGCGCGCATCGCAGATTCTGCATGGTCGGCCAATGAACGCTGGGTGGCGTTTAGCCGCTGGGGCGATAAAGGCGTGGAGTTATGGTTGCTAGATGTTTCTAATGCCAACGCCAAGCAACTGATCAAAGAACCGCTAAATACCAGCAGCAGCGCAGGTTTCAGTTGGCTTAGTGCTAGCGAGCAATTACTAGTGCAGCTAGCACCAATCGGTAAAGCTCCCACCGCCCCCGTTACGCCAACCGGCCCCAATACCCAAGACAGCCAGCTCGGCGCTAAAAGCCAGATTCGCACCTACCCTGATATGCTCAAAACACCTGCAGACGCAGATTTGCTAGATTGGCACCTACAAAGCCAGCTGGCCGCCGTGAATTTAAATGGTGAGATCAACATCATCACCAAACCGCTCACCCTGCTAGCCGCCAGCGCCTCCCCTGATGGCCAGCTGATTCTCACCAAATCTTTACGCCGCCCCTACTCCTACCTACTGCCAGTGTCTTATTTCCCGCAGACTTATCAGGTATGGAACCGCCAAGGCAAGCTGGTCAAAACGATCGCCGAGCGCCCTTTGCAAGACCGTATTCCGCCCGGCAATGACGCGGTTACCAGTGGGCCACGCGATTTTGCATGGCGCAACGATCAGCCATCCACCTTAACTTGGCTAGAAGCACAAGACGGTGGCGACCCGAACAAAGAAGCTAAAATCCGCGACCGCTTATATCAGCAGGCCGCACCGTTTAATGCGCCAGCCCAAAAACTAATCGATTTAGCATGGCGTGGTGCTTCTGTGCTGTGGGGCGATGATAATCTGGCCATTATTGAAGAAAGCTGGTGGAAAACCCGCGATACCCGTACTTGGCGCATCCACCCCGGCCACCCAGAACAAATTGTCGAGCTATTATTTGCCCGCAAATCGGAAGACCGCTATGCAGATGCAGGCGATCCGGCGACCAGCAAAAATGCCTACGGTCAAAGCGTGATCAAACAAAATGGCGATGCGATTTATCTAATTGGCGAAGGTGCAGGCCCAGAGGGCGATAGACCATTTTTAGACCGCTACTCTCTAACCGGAAAAAACGCTGAGCGGCTTTGGCAATCCCAAGCGCCCTATTACGAAGCCCCGCTTGCCATACTGAGCGACGCAGAATTTATCAGCAGCCGCGAAAGCAATACCGAACGGCCCAACTTTTATCTGCATACAGGCGCAACCGCAGCGCGTGCGCTCACCACATTCCCGCACCCCACGCCGCAGCTTAAAGACGTACAAAAACAAAAAATCCAATACCCACGCGAAGATGGCGTGATGCTGGACGCCACGCTTTATCTGCCCGCAGGCTACGACGCTAAAAAAGATGGCCCGCTGCCGATGCTGATGTGGGCCTACCCGCGCGAATTTAAAAACGCCCAGCTCGCCAGCCAAGTGCGCGAATCGCCTTACCGCTTTAACCGCATCAGCTACAACGGCCCGCAAGCCATGCTGGCCCGTGGCTACGCCGTGCTCGACAACCCCGCCATGCCCATTGTGGGCGAAGGCAAAACCGAGCCAAACGATAACTACCTGACACAACTCACCATGAATGCCCAAGCCGCCGTGGATGCGGTGGTGAAGCTGGGTGTTGCTGATCGCAATAAAATCGCCGTTGGCGGCCATAGCTACGGCGCATTTATGACCGTCAATCTGCTGGCGCATACTCGCCTATTTAAGGCAGGCATCGCCAGATCGGGCGCGTATAACCGCACACTCACCCCCTTTGGCTTTCAATCGGAAGACCGCAATTTTTGGGAAGCCAAACCCGTCTACCAAGCTATGGCCCCCTTCAACTTTGCCGACCAGATCAAAGACCCGCTGCTGCTTATCCACGGCGAAATGGATAACAACTCCGGCACCTTCCCCGTGCAAAGCGAGCGCATGTACCAAGCCCTACAAGGCTTGGGTGCAAGAGCACGCCTCGTGATGCTGCCCAATGAAAGCCACGGCTACCGCGCCCGCGAATCCATTATGCAAATGCTGTGGGAGCAGGATCAATGGCTGGGGGCCTATTTAAAAACCAAGCCATAACACACAAAAACCCCATCCTTGGATGGGGTTTTTACTTGTGAAAGGCTTTGCTGCACAAATCAATTTAAGAACGAACCGCCCCAAACCCCATACCGCTTTACGCCATGCGCACCGTCACTGGTGTGCCTTGTGTGAAGCGATTTAAGATCGCAACACGCAGTGGTTGCTCTATATCAAACCAAGCAAAAACTTTCACCAAAACCAGCAAATCAATCACAAAACTGACTTAATAGCAAAGAAAAGTGGGAGTCCTCGCTCAATCGGGTGTAGTATATCGGCATAAAATACTTCAGGCCGCGCAAGATCTTTCAAGGGGGCGCAGCGTTTTTGTACACCCAAAGTGGTGGTTTTTCTGCTGTTTTAGGGGGTCTATATTTTGTTAGGTGCATCCAAAGAATGAGTACACGGTGATAGCCAACCAAACCAAAATAAACGGATGAACATTTTCGGAATCAATCTCAGCTCCACCGCCCTCTGGCTGCTCCCCACTGTTGGCGCTTGCCTCGCCTTCCTCATTCCCCATCGTCTCGCCTACTGGCGTGAGTGTGAGGCTAGACGTGTGGCTGCTTGCGCCAAGTTCCGAACCACTATTCTCACCGAGCTTATTGGTCTCTATCCAGTGCCAACCAAGTGGCCTACTAACAAACTCGCTATCATTGAAATACTTGAGGCAAAATTCCCAACACTCCAAGCCGCTGTAACTGAGTTCGCCAGCGCCTTGACTTGGCGCAATAAGTTCTCCTTTTTGCGTGCTTGGCGTATATATAGGCTCGGCAAAGACGGTAGAGACATTGACCATCAAGACTATTGGCAATATGTACCTAGTCATGGCAAAGGTATTGAAAATGGAAAACACTTTAAACATGATAATCGTCTCACCTACCAATCTAGTTTCAAATTAAACATTGACCGCTTGCTCTCTTATGCAAAGTAGCATGCACAACCCCTCATTCAAGCGGGACACTTTCGGCGCCCCTTAATTTATACGTTAGCGGCTTAATCTGAGGCAAGGTAATGTACCCAAATGCCAATACAAGAAATTGAAACAAAATCAGTAAGTGAGTTTTGGGAAGGAATAACTAGGGTCAAATAACTAGGGTCAGAGTAAAGTTAAATCCGCTTTCTTTGGCTCTAAGAGCATTAAGCATCGTAGGATTTAATTTTGTTCTGACCCCAGTTATTTGAATCGTGGGACAAGAGAAAAAAGTGAGCAGTGCGTGGTCTAACAGGTCAATCGAGAGAGAATCGCCAATGACTATTTTAATTTTACTTATTACTCTCTCGTCATTTCAGATTTAATGCCGCCACTTTTTCGCTATTTCTCAAGACAATATGCACAAGACTTTGTGCAATACGGCACGGTGCTACTCCGAGGCTTATCGTATTTCCGGGACTATGAAGACGAAGGAGTAAGGGCGGATGAATACGAGGGCACACTTGTCCATCAGCCGCCCACGGGGCTTCAGATCAACAACATCACTACAGGGATTTCGGGGGCCATTCCATATCGCATGGAGTCAACAGCAAAGGAAGACGACATCTTCATTTACTGCATGAGCACAGTGCTCTGCCCGGAGATTGCAAAGCGGTTCAAGGCAGAAGTCGCGGTTGAGATACACGATCCCCTAAAATTCTTGGCTCGTCTTAGAACATCATTGTCTCTTCGCCGTCGGTTCAACACGGGCCAACTCGTTCATGAAAACGTTCGATACTACGAATGGGACGAACCTCCTATTGTTGATTGGGCACGGCCTGAGCGCATCGCCACGAGGAAGCCGAAATCCTTTGAGTGGCAAAAGGAGTACCGATTTGCAGTTCCGATCGGAGATGCATTTCGGGTTGAAAATGTAACCGTAAATCTCGTACAAATAGGGACCCCTAGAGGTCTGAAGTCGACCACTCACCCCAAGCAACTTTTAAGGCTCGGCAATCTTTCAAAAATCTGCCGAGTACATGCACTATGAAACCTAACCCGGCAGTCGAGAGGGTCGGCCACAAGCTGCGCTTGTGGTTCCCTGAAGGAAATACTGAAGGAAATAACTGGGGTCAGAGTCAAGTTAAATCCGCTTTCTTTAAAACCTATGGGTCAGGTCTTACGTTTGACATGACCTACTCAATTTAAGCGGCTTTGCAAACCACTGTAAATTTTATCTGATGAAAAATGTAAGACCTGCCCCAGTGATTTACGCAGCCCTGTCCACCTAGGTGAGCACCATGATTCGACTGCTCTATGTTAGCCAAGCCGCTTCCGGAATAACTGAGGAACAAGTGAAGGACATCCTAAAGTCTGCGCAACGAAAAAACCCAGCCACCGGTCTCACTGGCGTCTTAGTCCACGGTGGAGGTCTATTCATGCAAGTCTTGGAAGGGCCGGAACAGGCCGTGCTGCGGCAATATGTGAAGATCCTGGATGATCGCAGGCATAGCGATTGCCAGACTCTCCATATCTCACCCGCAAACGATCGGATATTTGAGAAATGGTCGATGGGAATCATCCAGAGCGATCCCATGCAATTTCAGCACATCGCCGAGTTGCGGGCATAACTGAACTGGGGTCAGAGTAAAGTTAAATCCACTTTCTTTGGCTCTAAGAGCATTAAGTATCGCAGGATTTAATTTTGTTCTGACCCCTGTTATTTAGCCGGTCACTTCAACGTTAACCCGTTTCAAGCCAGCATCAACCTCAATAAAAAGGAGAGAACACAATGGATATGCCAAAAGGATATATTGACCCTGAGTACCTTCAAGCAATGGGGAAATTTCTTGGTAGTTTAAAAGAACGTACTTATTCTAGTATGCAGGCTAAAGCAGGGGACAAAGTTCTTGATGTTGGGTGTGGTCCCGGTATTGACACAATAGCTCTCTCTCGAATTGTTGGTTCAACAGGGCAAGTGTTTGGTGTGGATTACGATAATGGAATGATTACTAAATCTGAGCAACACGCCCAGAAAGAGGGTGTAAGCGCTTGGGTCAAGCACAAACAAACCGACGCCTCATCACTACCATTTGATACAGGGTATTTTAACTCTTGCCGTAGCGAAAGACTATTCCAACATTTGCTTAACCCAGCAATGACTTTAAACGAAATGATCCGTGTAACAAAAGTAGGTGGCACAGTTGTGGTATTGGATACAGATTGGGGGGCTATAAGTACGGATACCAATGAGATTGATATTGAGCGAAGATTGAATCGTTTTTATACGGAGCAAATGCTCAATAATGGGTTTTCTGGTCGCCAACTCTATCGCTTATTTAAGAAACAAGGTTTAGGTAATGTTTCCTTTGAAGTATTTCCTCTCAGCACAACAAATTATGCGTTATCAAGGCAAATCATTGATATGGATAAACTTGAAAAAGAAGCCATTGCCAAGAATATTATTACAGAGGATGAACTGCTTCGCTATCAAACGGATAGCGAACAGGCTGATGCTGAGGGTGTGTATTTTAGTCACGGCAGTATGATTCTAGTTACAGGGCAAAAAATGGGCAAACAAAGCAGGTAAGAGGGTCAGTCCCTGTTTTTTACAGCTTCAATCTCCTTGTATAACCCAAAGCAACCAATCGGCTCACTCTCGACACCAACAAGCCGAGTTCTCGGGCTATTTCGGTCATGGTTTTTCCACCCTGCTGATGCGCAAGATATCACCCTTGTGCCTTCGTGATAGCCAACGCCAACCATTCTTGTAAGACTTATTGGGTAAGAAAAAGACAAGGGCTGGCCACTCCTCACTTTATTACTCATCAAGCAGAAACCATACAAAAAAAGCCCACCACTGAACTGCACCCCAAAAGTTGGACACCCGTCCATTTTTGGGGTGTTTTTATGTCCAAGTACTCAACGCAATTCAAGCTGTTTGTCGTTCAGCAATATTTAACGGGCGAAGCAGGTATCAAAACGATCACCAACCAACACGGCATTGAGCAGGCCATGTTTCGCCGCTGGGTGAGGTCGTTTCGCCAACATGGTGAATCGGGTTTAGTTTAGAGGTGGCCTACATAAAAAAGTACAATGCCTTAGTTCAAGCCAAATCCCAATCGGCGCAGCAGAAACAGCGCAAATAGTGCTTGAATTAAGGCCACAGTTTCCATTGGCTGATTTGTTAAAACACGCTGATTTGCCGCGTAGCACCTTCTATTACCAGAAGCAGGCTTTGGCGGCGAACGACAAATATCAAGCGGTTAAAACACAGCTTAAAGCGCTATTTGCTGAGCATAAGGGGCGCTATGGTTATCGGCGGATCATGCTGGCGCTCAGAAAAGAAGGCGAATGGCTGAATCACAAAACGGTTCAGCGTTTAATGCAAGAGCTGGGTTTGAAGTCGTGCGTTCGGCCTAAAAAGTACCGTTCATACAAGGGTGAATGCGGCAAAATCGCGCCAAATATATTGCAGCGGCAATTTAGTGCGGACAAGCCGAATCAGAAATGGGTGACCGATGTAACTGAGTTTAATGTGCAGGGTAATCCCCCCACAAAACCAGCTCATTTTTAAGTAGAATTTTCTCGCAGTCTTTGAGGAGCTCTACATGAAAGCAGCACGTTATTCCGACAGCCAGATTATGGCGATTTTAAAGCAAGCCGAAA
>JBDKJX010000049.1:0-30558 GCA_039796405.1 Pseudomonadota bacterium | reverse complement strand
CCGGTTTGAGACAGATTTAGCGGGTTTTTGAGGCGAATAGCTGGCTATTCAACGAGAAAATGCGTGAAATATGGCCAAATCCGGCTTTTCCGTAGTAGATCAGTCTTAAGTCCGACAGGCTGCTAGAGTGGTTATCTTGGGAGGCGAACCGCATCGGCTTTAGCGCGCCCAATTACCGCTCTGCTCTGGGCCCCGCAAGGGCCCGAGGTTATGGCCTATTTACATGCACGGCTAATGGCCGATCTGGCCATGCTAGAAGACAAACTTGCTGGCCGTGAATTTTTGCTGACATCAGGGCCAAGCATTGCAGACATTAGCTGCTCGGCATATTTATTTTGGCTAGATCAAATCGGCATTTTAGAGGCAGACTTACCCAATATTAGCCGCTGGCTGAGCACAATACGCCAACTGCCCAATTGGCAACATCCTGATCTTGCCATGCAAAGCATTTAATATGGGAATTGGCCAGGCTAATGCATAAAGGCCATCACTGAATTAAATGATGGCCTTTTTAATATCGATTTACTGTAATACGCAGGGCGAAAATTATTTAGCCGAACGACGGCGGGCAACAAGCAAGCCCACTAAGCCCAACCCCATTAAAGCGTAGGTTTCTGGCTCTGGAACAGGCACGGCCGGCACAATACTAAAGGAGCCTGCACCAAGATAACCATTTTGGGTGCCGGCTTGAAACTGTAGTAAATGCTTACCAGTTAGAGTAGCTAATGTCAGGCTATTTTCATAAGCTTTTTTATTAGCAAATGAATCAAGCATTACACCATCTAGCCACATGCTTACAGATGCATTTGCTGTGGGTTTAGTTGCCGCATTATATGCGTTTTGCACAATAGACCAAGTCAAATAGCCTTGTTTTAATGTGGATCCAAAATCAATCGAGAAATCATATTTATTGGTCTTAACTACTTTAAAACCCCCAGTTGCCACGCCTTCTTCAAACGTGACTTCCGTAGCCGCGGCGGCAAACACCGCCGTACTTGCTGCAAACATGACACCTACAATCATTGATTTAAAGATATTCATCTATTCTTACCTTAAGAGTTGATTATAAAGTGATAAATAAACTTCACCTCTGCTTACATAAATTTAAAACAAAGCACAAGCGAACATTAATTATATTAATTAATCAAACCCTAAAAAACAAACAGGTATTTCTAATTTATCGATCATTTCATTAAAACACCAAAAATACGCTTATTACATTAGTATTTAATAAAATAATCATCAGTTAAAGCACATAAATTTTATATAAATTTCAAAAAATATTAAGAATCAATCATATTTAGCAAGACTTTGCCTAAATTTCGATTTTCTGCAATGTATTGATGAGCCTCGGCTACTTTTCCCCAATCAAAAACGCAATCAATGGTTATTTTTAAATCACCAATAGCGATTAAAGGCAGTATTTTTTCGCGCAGTGCGGTAGCTAATTCAACTTTCACGGCCAAAGGTTGAGCCCTAAGGGTGGAGCCGGTAATGCGCTGGCGTTTCATCAGCAGTAAACCAAGATGAGCCTCGGCACTTATGCCACGCAATAAGCCTATCAACACAATCTGCCCATCCATATTCAAGCACGCTTGGTTTTTAGCGAGATAATCGCCGCCTACCCCATCCAAAATCAAATCCACTCCACCGGCTTCTTTGACGATGGCGGCAAAGTCATCTTGCTGGTAATCCACCACCAGATCAGCCCCAAGTTGGCGGCAAAACTCACCTTTCATAGTGCCGCCTGCCGTGGTGGCAACCCAAGCACCCAAATACTTAGCAAGCTGAATACCTGCTGCCCCTACGCCACTGGCCCCCGCATGAATCAGTACCCGCTGGCCTGCTTTTAGGCCTCCAATTTTCACCAAATTAAACCATGCAGTCATCCACACTTCAGGCAGGCTGGCTGCATCAGTAAACGAAAGCCCAGCGGGTATTTTCATGGCAAGGCTAGATTCTAATATGCAATATTCTGCATATGCGCCTCCGCCCACAAGGCCGAATACCTCGTCCCCTAGGGCAAAACCACTCACGCCCTCGCCCACCGCAGTGACCACACCTGCGACTTCTAAACCTAAGATAGGCGAATCCCCTGCAGGAGCTGGGTAGCGCCCTGCAGCTTGGGCTAAATCGGCCCGATTAATCCCCGCAGCATGAACTTGAATCAATAACTGCCCAGCCTGTACGTGGGGCAGCTCTGCTTGGCCTAAAGAAAGTAATGGCTTGGTCTGAATCACTGCACGCATCGATAGCCACCTAAAGAATGTGAAAAAAATATTGAATCACCCATACTGTCACGATGCATTACACATGCCAAAGAAAACGACCCCATCCTCACTTTCATCGTTCTTACTGCTTTTGCTATTCCATGCTATTTGCTGCCTTCAACTATTGGTAAACATGCCGAATACCAAGCCCTTATAACAGCGTTTTCCTAAGTGTCGTTTTTTAATAAGGGATGCTAGAGTCTGTCCATGCGTCGTAGCAAAGCCGCACATGGAGTAGGTGCGCTGCTTGCTATTCGTGGACGCCGCTATAAAGACGATCAATAGAACAAAAACGTCATCAAATTAGGTTGATTTGCAATGCCTAAAACGCCATACAAACAGTTTTACCAATAGTTACAAGTTGCTTCATTTACATTGTAGTCCAGCGTAAGCACGTGTTAAAAACTGTCCTCTTCTAAAAAATCACTCTGCATACAGCAGTGATCAAGGCCTAAAGCCTTTCTATTTGCACTGACGATATCGCGGCGCTTAGCCACTGATTTTCATCGAAATGGGCCGTAAAACATCATTACGGCCTCAGCCAGTGCACCCCATCTGCGATTTTTAAATCGCTAGGGCTCCTTGAGTTTTTCTGCGCTCACGCAGCAAAACCAGCCCAAAGTAAGGCAACCCTCAATTCCTAAGTTGTCACTCTCACCATTGCGAGCGGTTTTGGCCGCTCTACAATAAGGAGTATGCACATGTCTGTATATCTAAAACGTGGTGGGTTCGTCGTCTTTTTGGCGGCCATCTTCGCCATTATTCAGTCGCATCCGGCTTGGCTAAAAACTTACCAGAGCGATCTGATTTACCTAGGGCAGCAGCATCTGCGCTTGGTTGCCTATTCGATGTTTCTAGCGCTGATTATTGGGCTACCCGCTGGGGTCATACTCAGCCGCAGCTGGGCCAAACGCTTTGCCGAACCGATTCTGCAAATCTTTAACATCGGCAATACTCTGCCCCCGCTTGCCGTACTCGCGCTGGCCATGGTGCTGGTTGGCATTGGTGATCAACCCGCCATCATCGCCCTCTTTTTAGCTTCACTACTCCCCATTGTTCGTAATACTTATACCGGCCTATGCGGCGTATCTCCTGCACTACTAGAAGCCGCCCGTGGCCTTGGCATGACCCCAAGACAAAGCCTTTATTTTGTTGAGCTACCCAATGCTGCTCCCGTTATTTTGGTGGGGGTGCGGCTAGCACTGGTGATTAATGTGGGCACCGTGCCGCTGACCTTCCTCATTGGAGCCAGTAGTTATGGCGAGCTAATTTTCCCCGGCATCTTTTTAAATAATCATGCCCAGCTACTGGTTGGCGCAGGGGCGACCGCCATTGTCGCCTTAGCACTTGATCAAGCCGTTGCTGGCATTGGACGTGTCTTTGCCGGACATGCTGCAAACTAAAAGGAAACGGCCATGAAACGACTTATCATCAGCATCAGCCTTATTCTGGCGGCTAGTTTTGCCAGCGCAGCGCAGATTCGCTTAGGTAGTAAAGACTTTACCGAGCAGCATTTACTCTCTGCGATGACTCGCCTCTATCTCGTAGAAAAAGGCTTTGAAATCACCGCCACCACCGACCTACCCAGCGTCATCCTACGCAGCGCACTGATCAACAATCAGCTGGATCTGGTTTGGGATTACACCGGCACGGCGCTAATCGTTTATCACAAGCTCACCGAAGTAAACCCCGAGCAGAGCTATGAAAAAGTGAAGGAGCTGGATATTCCCAATGGCTTAGTCTGGCTTAAACCCGCCGCCATGAACAATACCTACGCCTTTGCCATGCAACGCAAACGGGCCGAGGCGCTAGGCATCAGCACCATGAGTGGCATGGTCAAACAATTCAACCAGCATAACGATTGGAAAATAGGGCTGGATATCGAGTTTGCAAGCCGGCCTGATGGCTTAAAACCGATGCAAGAAAAATATCAGTTGACGTTGGATCGCCCACAAATGAAGCAGATGAATTCAGGCCTGGTTTACAACGCCATTCGTGATGGCTTTGTTGAAGTGGGCTTGGTCTATGCCACAGATGGCCGAGTGAAAGGCTTTGATTTTATTATTCTCGAAGACGATCTACACTTTTTCCCCAGCTACGCGGCAACACCCGTCGTAGAAAAATCTGTACTGGATGCCAACCCCGGCCTTGAAGAAGCCCTCAACACCCTGTCTGCACTACTCGACAACGATACGATCTCTACGCTTAACGCCAAAGTAGATATTGAACACCTGCGTGTGGACGAAGTGGCCGCTCAGTTTCTAAAAGACAAAGGCTTACTGCAAGGAAAATAAGATGGAAATCATTCACTATGCTTGGGAAAACAGCAGCTTTATTATGGGATTAACCCGTGAGCACATGATGCTGGTCTCGATTGCCGTTGGCCTTGCCATTTTGTTGGGTGTGCCGATTGGTGTACTGATTATGCGGCTGCCCGCGCTCGCCCCTTGGGTGCTTGGCCTTGCCACCGTGATTTTAACCACCCCATCCATTGCGCTATTTGGGCTGATGATTCCGCTTTTCTCGCTGATTAATCAGGGGATTGGCTATGTTCCAGCCATTTCGGCGGTGTTTTTATACTCACTCCTGCCGATTATCCGCAACACCCACACCGCCTTTCAGCAGATCGATCCAGGTATTCGCGAATCATGCAAAGGCCTAGGTATGAGTTTTTTCCAGCGCCTGTGCTGGGTAGAGCTACCGCTGGCTGTACCACTGATTTTTTGCGGGATTCGCACCGCCGTGGTGATGAATATTGGTGTGATGGCGATTGCCAGCACCATCGGCGCCGGTGGCCTTGGCCTGCTGATTTTGCATGGTATTAGCCAGAGTGACATCCGCCAATTGATCGTTGGCGCAGTGATGATCAGCCTGCTCGCCATTGTGATGGATCTAATCCTTAGCTGCATCCAGCACTACCTCACTCCTAAAGGTATCCGCTCATGATTACGCTCGAAAATCTCAGTAAAACTTTTACCCAAAAAAATGGCCAGAGCATGCAGGCTGTCAACAATGTGAACCTGCATGTTGAAGAAGGCAAAATCTGCGTCCTGCTTGGCCCATCGGGCTGCGGCAAAACCACCACGCTTAAAATGGTCAATCGCCTGATTACGCCCACTTCTGGACGTATTCTCATTAATGGGCAAGATACCCAAGAAATAGATGTGGTAGCGCTGCGCCGCCAAATTGGCTATGTGATTCAGCAGATTGGTCTGTTTCCAAACATGACCATTGAAGAAAACATCTGCATCGTGCCGCGTCTTTTGGGCTGGGATAAAAAGAAAAGCCGCGAGCGTGCGCGTGAACTGATGGATATGGTGGCGCTTGATCCTAAACGTTTTTTAAGCCGCTATCCACGCGAAATGTCTGGTGGCCAGCAGCAGCGGATTGGGGTAATCCGTGCACTAGCCGCCGATGCACCAGTCTTGCTAATGGACGAGCCTTTTGGCGCGGTCGATCCAATTAACCGTGAATCCATCCAAAACGAATTTCTACTGATGCAGCGTAAACTCAATAAAACGGTGCTGATGGTTAGCCACGATATCGACGAAGCCCTCAAGCTAGGTGACAGTATCGCCATCTTCAAGCAAGGTAAAATTGTGCAGCATACCAGCCCAGATCAGCTGCTGGCCGCCCCCAAGGATGAATTTGTGGGCTCCTTTGTGGGCCAAGATCGAACTTTAAAACGCCTACTGCTGATTAACGCTGGCCAAGTGTGTGATGGACAAACCACCATCACGGCGAAACCTAGCACCGCGTTAAAAGAAGCATTTAATCTAATGGATGATAACGATCAGCGTTTTCTGACTATCGTGGACGAAGTTGGCAAGCCATTAGGCTATGTCTCACGTAAAGAAGCACGTCATGCGGAAGGAGTATGTGCAGATAAGGTTCATGCTTTTGAAGCAACAGCGCAAGCCAGCGATAATTTACGCATTATCTTGTCTAAATTATACGAGCACAATCTAGTTTGGATGCCGATTGTGGACGACGAAAACAGTTATCAGGGTGAAATATCGCAAGACGATATCGCGCGCCACCTCAGTAGCCCAGCAATCACCTTGGCAGTCTAACCAACCGCTGGGCTAGCCACCAACAATAAGCGATTCAGCCCAAGCCCCTTATTGCCGTAAACGTAATACTTACGGCAATAAGGGATTTTTTTTGAAACAAATACAATTGGTAAGCATTATCATTCATGATAAGGTAGAGGTATTGTGAATGCCTTAAGAAGTTTGCCCTCATGAGCCAAGAAGCCACGCCTAAAAAAAAACCACGTCGATTACAAGTCCTAAAAAGTGTACAGCTAACGCCTCATCTGCAACGCCTCACCTTGGGCGGCCCAGAATTAGAGCACTTTCCTAGTGGCAGTAATGGGGCACATATCAAGCTGCTGTTACCGCAGCAAGGGCAAGCGCTCACGCTACCTACGGCAGGGCCTAAAGGTTTGATCTGGCCAGCGGCGCAAGATAGGCCCTTAGTGCGCACTTATAGCATTCGTCAATTTAATGAAGAGCGCAAAGAGCTAACCGTTGATTTTGTGATTCATGATGAATATGGCCCCGCTTCTTTTTGGGCCAAACACGCACAGATTGGCGATGAGGTAGGCCTAGGCGGCCCAGGCGGGCCTGCACTCTTTAATCCAGATGCTGAGTATTTTTTACTGGCAGGTGATCTATCCGCCCTACCTTTGATTGCTGCGGTACTAGAAATGCTGCCAAGCAACGCTATTGGCCATGCCTTTATCGAAATCCCCTCCGAGCAAGACCAGCAAACACTGCAACATCCCGAGGGCATCAAGCTGACTTGGTTAATCAGCCCAACACCTAGCTCGCGGCTTCCCCAAGCCGTTTTGGACTTACCTTGGCCAGAGCAAGTTGTTTCCGCCACCGTGGCCGGTGAAGCAAAGGCCGTGGTATTGATCCGCAATTATCTGCGCCTAGAAAAAAAACTAACCGTCAGCCATTGCTATGCCGTGCCTTACTGGAAAAACCAACACAGTGAAGAGGCCTATCACGAGGAGCGCCATCGCACTATGGATGAAGTGCTTACCCCCGCTTAAACCACCACCTCATTTGCAAGCGTAGCCTTGGCCCACTCTTAACAAGCGATAACCTCATCATGAATAAAAAATACCTTTTGGCTGGCACTGTATTCGTTCTGGCAATCTTAGCTGCATTCAGCTTCAGCCCGAAACAAGAGGCTGAGAGCCAAGTCTTGGCCCCCGTCGCCATGCATACCATTACAGATGCAATGGGGCGAAAAGTGACCCTGCCGCTTAAGCCACAAAGAATTATTGCTTTAGGTGAGTTTGATTTAGACGCGCTACTCGCTCTTGGGATTGAGCCCGTTGGCACCAGCAATGGCCGAGGCCAACAAACCGCCCCCAATTATTTGCAAACCATTGCAGCAAAGGTTCCCAGCGTAGGTGCATTTGCCCAGCCCACTATGGATAAAGTGATTGCGGCCCAGCCCGATCTCATCATCACCAGCACCATTAATGATGAGCAAATACTGAACCAGCTGCAAAAAATCGCCCCAACCGTGGTTTCAATCAAAAATGGCACCGAATGGAAATCCGCCTTTAGCCAATTTGCAGGCTATTTAAACCGCGATGCCGAGGCCAAGGCCTTTTTAAAGCAATACCAAGACCGCGCGGATCAACTTCAAGGCAAGCTAGCCGCCCATCAAAATGAAACGGTCAGCATTGTGCGCTGGAACCCTACAGGCCCTGGCTATATGCTCAATGACGCTTTTGCAAGCTTAGTGATCCGCGATTTGCAGCTCGCTCGGCCAAAAAGCCAAATGCAACCAGGTGTTGCGCACTCTCACCCATTAAGCCTTGAGGCCTTGGATCAAATTGATGCCGATTGGTTATTTTTAGGCACGCTTTCTCCTGAAGGCGAAGCCGCTAATATGCTTAAAACTGTTAAAGATTCCCCTGCGTTTGCTCAACTGAATGCGGTTAAACAAAACCATGTTGTGGTCATTGATGGCTCCTTATGGACCAGCGCGGGTGGCCCGCTTGCTGCACTGGCTATTTTGAACGACGTAGAAAAATTCTTGCTTAGCCCCAAAGCATCTCTTGCCAAGCTTTAGTCACCTGAGCCCCCTCACCCCAGTCAATAAATGGCAACTAGAATTCGCTAAGTCGTGAAATATGTCTCAGCCTTGAGTAATAAAAGTCTTGTTAAAGACTGCTTGTTTTAAGTTTGGAGTTTTTTGTGTTTGTTTCTTCCCCCACTCTTGCGCAGCTATTGCGCTGGATGCTCTTACTGACGGCTTTACTACTCGGCCTTGTTTTTTTATCTCTACTGACTGGTTCAGGCCATTTAGGTATGAAAGAGAGCTTGGCTTATTTAGCTGGTGATACCCAAGCCCGTGCCAATGAACAATTAAGCATGGTGATTCAAAGCTTGCGCACACCGCGCACCTTAGCCGCCATTATAGTGGGGGCCTGTTTAGGCAGTGCAGGGGTGCTGTTACAAACAGCCACCCGCAATCCACTTGCAGAAAGTGGCTTACTTGGCGTGAATGCTGGCGCAGCATTGGGCGTGGTCATCGGGATTAGCTTTGCGAATGCGCAAGACAGCTACGCCTATTTGCTATGGGCTTTTGGCGGGGCACTCTTGGGCAATGGCTTAGTGCTGTTGGTGGCCAGCCGAGCCAGTGCGCTAAAGCTAGTACTGGCGGGCGTGGCCATCAGCGCCACCTTTCAAGGCTTAAGCTCATATTTATTACTCAGTAATGTTTCATCTTTTGATCAGTACCGCTTCTGGGTATTAGGCTCGCTCTCTGGCGTAAGCATGAGCATGACTCTGCAATTACTGCCGATCAGTGTCTTTGCGCTCCTACTGGCATTGATTATGGCAAGGCCCTTATCCGCGTTATTACTTGGCGATGATAGCGCCCGTGCGCTAGGCCACAATCCCACCTTAACCCGCAGCATTATTGCCCTTACAGTCACGCTCATGAGCGGCGTAGCCGTTGCATTGGCGGGGCCTCTGGTTTTTTTGGGTATCGTTGCCCCCTACGCGGCACGCCGCATTGTAGGGCCACGAATTGCTAGTCAAATTTTACTTGCTGCGCTTATTGGCGCATTAGTCTTGCTCAGCGCCGACATCCTAGCACGCCTAGTGATCCGCCCCTTTGACTCCCCCGTTGGAGTGATCTTAGCTTTTATCGGCGCACCGTTTTTAATCTTGCTAGTGCGCTCTAGCAAAGTCAGCACAATATGATCAATACGCCTCCAATCAATCACGACAGCACGGTGATGCGTTACCAAGGATTCTCCTTGCTGCTATCGCATAGCGCCCTCTTTAGCACCATCGTAATCAGCTTAATTTTACTGCTCGCCGTGATCGCCTCTTTGGCTCTGGGCTCGACTTTTATTCCACTGAATGCGGCTTTTCCCGCTATTTTTGGCCAAGGCAGCCATAGCACGCTCTTAATGGTGCAAGAAATTCGCTTGCCGCGTATTTTTGCGGGCTTGATTACCGGAGCAGCCCTTGGCTCTGCAGGCTGCTTAATCCAAACCATGGCGCGTAATCGCTTAGCGTCCCCAGATTTATTAGGCATTAACAATGGTGCAACGCTGGCAATTATTCTTGGGCTGATTATTGGCAATATATTAGGCAGCTGGTGGCTTGCCCTAATCGGAGCGGCCACCTGTGCCCTGCTGATCTTTATGCTAGCTGGCCGATGGGGCCGCCAAGGTTACCGCGTATTGGTGATTGGCCTTGCCATTGCCGTTATGCTGCGATCAGTGATTGAGCTACTGATGTCTACCGTTAGCTTACAGCACGCCAGCACGCTATATACATGGAGCCTTGGCAGCTTAGTGGGCCGAGGCTATAGCGCATCGCTACCCGCAGCTTTTGGCCTGACACTGCTCTTGCCCGCCGCACTCTTGCTCAGCCGCCGCCTTGCCCTCTTACGCTTTGAAGAAGACTTAGCCGCCAGCCTAGGCTTAAATGTAAGCAAAACGCAATTTTTCATTATGCTGCTCACTATTGGCCTAGCGGGGCTGGGTGTCACCATTGGCGGCCCTATAGGCTTTATCGCCCTTGCCGCGCCCATCATCGCCAGCCGCTTTGCCAATCCCGCCCATATCCCTATTTTTAGATCCGCCCTGATCGGTGCAATCGTGATTATCTGCGCCGATACGCTAGGCAGAATCACCAACAGCCACGCTGAAGTGCCTGTTGGGGTGATTACCAGCATCTTGGGTGGGCCGTTTTTGCTATGGGTTTTGTTGTCAAAACAATAAAAAAGAGAATTTAAAATGCGTTTGATGGTTGAAAATATTCAGGTGAGCTATGAGCAGCACTTAGCTGTAGATGGTGTCAGTTTAAGCGTGGCAGCAGGCCAGCTTGCGGTGATTGTTGGCCCCAATGGCTGCGGAAAATCTACTTTGCTGCGCAGTATTGCCCGCTTACAAAAACCACAAAGCGGCCAAGTTTTAGTGGATGGGCACAATGTTTGGCAACTCTCTTCGCGTAAAGCTGCGCACGCCATTGCCCTACTCCCCCAAAGCCCAATTGCCCCTGAGGGCATCAGCGTAACTGATTTAGTACGCTATGGCCGCCATCCTCATCAAGGCTTATTACGCCAATGGTCCGCCCGTGATGAAGAAGTGGTTAACGCAGCCCTCTTGAGTACCAACACCCACGATTTAGCCCAGCGCCCCCTAGAACGTTTATCCGGCGGGCAACGTCAGCGCTGTTGGCTCGCCATGATTTTGGCGCAAGAAGCACCGCTGGTACTGCTCGATGAGCCGATTAGCATGCTGGACTTGGGCCACCAAGTAGAAGTGCTATCACTGGTAAAAGCGCTCACCCAAACAGGAGTAACCGTCGTGATGGTGCTGCACGATTTAATCGCCGCAGCCCGCTATGCAGATGTATTAATTGCTATGAAAAATGGCAAAATCATCGCCAATGGCCCACCGCGCGAGATCGTAAGCACTGAGCTCGTGCATACGCTTTACGGAGTACACGCAGATATTTTACAAGCGCCCAGCGATGGCAGCCCCGTCATTGTGCCCGCGGTACGGCCCAGCCCATCACCCCCTATAAATGCAAGCAAAAAGAAAGTTTCAGAACAGGGCACACACTAAAATAAACAAGCTAAGGCGGATGATTCGGCCGCTTTAGCGAGTAATCAAAAGGAACCAAAATGTAACAAATGCTTTAAAAACAGCAAACTAGAGCATAAAGCAGCCTAAAAAATGACTAATTTGCACATTTTTAACAAAAAACCAAACAAAGTGTTGACAGAGATAAAAAATCCAGCAACAATCCAGTCACTAATTTGATTGAGCATAACCTTGTAAAGCGAATATTTTTGATTCGCAATGTGTTTGTAGCAGTACTATCCAGCAAGCCTTCTCAGCTTTTCTGCAAGTTCTCCCCGAACCAGGTGCTCTTCTTTTGGTGCTTCGCCATCCGTCCTTGGATGGCCAATTACTAGGAGCCATCATGGCACAATTTGATTTTATCGTAGAAGCTCGTCCGTCCACCCGTCACACCGGTATGGAAGGTTGGTATCAAATCGTCGTTTGTCACGGCAAGCAAAAAAAACCAGTTACAGACTGGCAAGCTGCCCCACAAGCTCACGACAATAAACTACACAGCGTTTTAACTAGCGCCGCAGCTTTAGCCAAACAACAGATCCAAGTGCAATTTCATTAATAGTTTGAATAGCAAGATCTAACGTAAAAAAGCCCACCACTGCGTGGGCTTTTGTTTATCTGCAATATCTAATCACACGCGCATGGTAGAATCTCCCCTTAATTGTTTTTCTGCCTGCCCATGCCCTATCTAGCGCTCGACACTTCTACTGAATCTCTCTCCCTAGCCATTAGCAGCCAGCAAGGCATCATTGCCCGTGACTGGCCTGCAGGGCAAAAGCATGCAGAGATGATTCTTCCCTGCTTAGCTACGCTACTTAAAGAATGCCAACTTACAATGGAAGATATCCAAGGCATCGCCTTTGGCAATGGTCCTGGCTCATTCACTGGCTTGCGCATTGCCGCAGGCATCACTCAAGGCTTGGCCTTTGCACGAGGCATTCCGGTGCTAGGCGTTTCGACCCTTGCAGCCCTTGCTGCGGGCTGTGATGCAGATCAAGTCTATGCCTGCCTCGATGCGCGAATGAATCAAGTCTATTCTGCCGCCTATCGCAAGCAAGATGGCGCGTGGCAAGAAGTGATCGCCCCCAACTTGAGTGATCCAGACTGTATCCCAGTGCCAAGTGGGAACAACTGGCTAGCAGCAGGTAGCGGCTTTGCCATGTATGGCGATGCACTTAAAAGCTGCTTAGGCGAGCGTATCAGCAGCATCGATGCCACCCGCTTACCGCTTGCCAAAGATATTCTCGCCTTAGCTCTACCTGATTTTGCAGCGGGCAAAGGCCTAGCCGCGCATGAGGCGGAGCTCGTGTATTTACGCAACAAAGTCGCGCTCAAAACCCACGAGCGAATGAGTAAATGAAACAAGTACGCCAATTAGATGAACGTGATATCCAAGCGCTCATGCAGCTAGATGCCGCCACCAATTCGCACCCTTGGGCAGATAGCCATTGGCAACACTCGCTAAAAGCTGATGTTTGCCTTGGCATTGATGACGATAAAGGGCTTGCCGCCTTTGCCGTTGCCATGAAAATGGCCGATGAAGCCGAGCTACTCTTGATTGCCGTCAGGCCAGCCTTACAAGGCCAAGGGTTGGGACAAAATATCTTTAACGCCCTTGTCAAACAACTACGTGCCGCGGGTGCACAAAGTTTATTTTTAGAAGTACGGCAATCCAACCGCCGCGCACGGAATTTCTACGAGAAGGCCGGTTTTGCAGAAACCGGTATTCGCCCCGCTTATTACCCCGCAGCCAGCGGCTCTGGCCGTGAAGATGCTTTGATTTTTGCCATGATGATGGATACGCACTGATGAATCGCCGGGCGCTGATACTGGATGAATTGGGCTTAAGCCCTGTATGGCTACGTAAGGACATCTTGGCCGAACTGCAAGTCAAGCCCGCTGAGCCTATGCTAACTAGCGTTGCGTCTCATTCACCAACACCTCGCCCGCAAGGCTTTTCACCCGTAGCGGTAGCGGCTCATCAAGCCCTCGCCCCACTGGTTAGCCAAGCTAAATTCACCCCGCCCCCGCCCCAAACCATTCCTGCCAATGATCCCATTGAGGACGAGCGCTCACAACGCATTGCGCGCATGAATTGGGAAGAACTCAATGCCGCAGTCAGCACGTGCACCGCCTGCCCGCTTTGCGAAGCAAGGCAAAACACCGGTGGGCAAACGGTGTTTGGTACTGGCCCGATGCAAGCCAATATTATGGTAATTGGTGAAGCGCCTGACGCAGATGAAGAAACCCAACAAACGCCATTTTTAGGCGATGCCGGCAAGCTACTCAGCAATATGCTGGCCACAATTAGCGAAGATGAGCGGGTATATAAAGCCAATATTTTAAAATGCCGCACACCGAATAAGCGTAATCCACAAGCTGCCGAAGTAGCCCAATGTGCACCCTTTTTAAAGCGCCAAATCGAGCTTATTCAGCCCAAAACCCTACTGCTGGTCGGGCGCTTTGCCATGAAAACACTGCTCGAATCAGACGAGCCAGTGAGCGTGCTACGTGAAGCGCTTCAACAATACAAGCAGATTCCGCTGGTTGTTAGCTACAACCCAAGCTACCTGCTGCGTAACTTACCCGATAAATCGCGCGCATGGCATGATCTGCTTCGATTAAAGGCTGCACTTAAAAATAGCCCGCAATAAACCGATTATCTTGTCACACCACAATAAAATAAAAGGGAATTCGCCTGTCTTAAAAATTAAGGTCTAGACTGAATCAATCACCACTATTTAGACCGCCATGCAAAATTCATATCATTTGGGGCGACAACCCATTTTAAACCGCCAGCAAGAATTGGTTGCTTACGAACTGCTATTTAGAAACAGCAGCCAACGTAATGAAGCCATTGTTTCTGACGATTTCTTAGCCACCCTTGATGTGATTCAACATGCCTTTAGCACCTTAGGCACTAGCAGTGTACTAGGGGATAAACTCGGGTTTATTAATGTTAATGCTGATTTATTGCTATCAGACGTCTTAGAATTACTCCCACCACAGCAAGTCGTATTAGAAATACTAGAAACGGTTGAAATTACCCCCTTAATTGTTGAACGCTGCCTTGTCCTTAAAAAGAAGGGTTTTAAACTCGCACTTGATGATGTTATTCAATTAGATGACGCTCAACGCTCTCTATTGCCCCATATCAGCTTTGTAAAGCTGGAAGTATTAGGCATGAACAAGAGCCAGATGAATGCGCTAATTAGAGAGTTGCGTGCCTACCCATTACAAATTCTGGCAGAAAAAGTTGACAATCCAGCTCAACATCTTCTATGCATGAAATTAGGTTTTGATCTCTTTCAAGGCTATTACTTTGCTAAGCCCACTATTTTATCTGGCAGCAAACCACAACCTTCGCAAATGGCCTTATTGCGTTTATTAGGGCTAATTAATGGCAATGCGGATAATGGCGATATTGAGATGGCTTTTAAGCACTCTCCCGACTTAACCATTAATTTACTAAAGCTGGTTAATTCAGTAGGATCTAACTCCCCCAAAAAAATAGATAGCATTGCTGCTGCCATTACCGTATTAGGGCGTCGGCAAATGGGGCGTTGGATTCATTTATTGGCCTATGTGCAACAATCAGGCAAATCCATAAGTAGTAACCCACTGGTGCAAACGGCAGCCATTCGTGGCAAATTTATGGAGTTATTGTCTTTAAAACAAAGCCCGCGTGACCAAAGCTTGGCTGATCAAGCGTTTATGGTGGGGATGTTTTCTTTAATTGATGTGTTTTTTAATGCGCCATTACAAGAGTTATTAGAGCCACTTAATTTAGCCGATAGTGTAAAAAATGCGCTAATGGGAGAAAAAAACGCACTAGGTATTCTTCTTAGCCAAGCTCTACTAGCCGAAGACAGAAACCCCATTAGTAATTCAAATCCACCCTGTGATTTTGAAGCGCTCTTAGCCGCAATGAGTTGGGCGAATGAATTAGGCTGATTTAATTTAAATAAAAAACACCGCCCATATCAATTATGCCGGTGTTTTTCTTGCCATCAACTATTGACTAACACTTAATATTTTTACTTTAACCTCATGGCCGCCTGGCGCAGGCCAATCAATGCTTTGCCCTACCGATAAACCCAAGAGGGCGCTGCCTACTGGCGCAGTAACGGAAACCTTGCCCGTTGTGCCATCAATTTCGTGCGGGAAACATAAAGTCAGCTCAAACTCTTTATTGCTTGGCGTCATTAAAAAGCGCGCCGTAGAATGCATTGTTACCACATCCGCAGGCATATCAACTTGCTCAAGCACGGTAGCACGACCTAATTCAGCCTCTAATGCCGCTGCATCAGGAAAAGCATCCGCGGGTAATTTATCCAACAAAGCATAAAGACGATCGCAATCTAAAGTCGACACGGTAATCGGGGGCAATGCACTCATCATCAGATCTCCAAACCTATCTGCACGCAGAAATTAACTTAATAAAAAATAAGACTTGGTAAATAAAAAGTAGTTCCCCTTCATGCAAAAATCCCCACCTTGTGGCGGGGGATTATAAGTAAGCCACTTAATTACGGCGTCTAAATAAAGGCACAGGCTGATCCGTACCCGTTTGATAAGACTCAGCTAAGGCATCTAAGCCCAATAAAGCGTCTTCAATGTTTTTATCCCTATTTACAACAAAAGCGTTAAATCCACAGCGTTTTAAATAAACAATCGTGTCTTTAAATACATCACCAAAAGCACGTAATTCACCCATAAAGCCATAACGCTCACGCAATAAACGGCCAATAGAAAAACCACGACCATCCGTAAATGCCGGAAATTCAACGGCAATAAGAGCGAGGCTGGCGGCTTCATTGCCTAAGCTTTCTGGCTCATCATCTGGAGCAAACCAAACACCAAAATCACCACGTGATTGCAACTCTATTTTTTGCGCAAGATACTGAGCCAAAGGAACAATAATTAAGCCACTACTTGGCAATACCGTAAAGCTTCCATCCTCTGCATTTCTAAGGAGTTCTGCTTCACAATCAATAATAGCGTGGTCTTTAATAATACGCGCCATTATGCAGCCTCCTTCGCATAAACACGCGTTTTAAAGGGCAACATACCAATGCGATCAAACACATCAATAAAGCGCTCTTCACCCAAGCGGTTTTCTACAAATACATCCATGATTTTTTCAATCACGTCAGGCATTTGCTCTTGAGCAAAAGAAGGCCCCACCACTTTGGCTAAAGTAGCGCCATTACCTTGCCGCCCGCCTAAGGAAACCTGATACCACTCTGAACCATTTTTATCGACACCTAAAATACCGATATTGCCAATATGGTGATGGCCACAGGCATTCATACAGCCAGACATATTTAAATCAATTTCACCTAAATCATAGAGATAATCAAGATTATCAAAGCGCTCTTGAATGGCAATCGCAATCGGGATAGATTTAGCATTGGCTAAAGAGCAGAAATCACCGCCTGGGCAGCAAATCACATCCGTCATCAAGCCGATATTGGGTGTGGCAAAACCAATGTCCTTGGCTTTTTCCCATAGTGCAAATAAATCAGATTGTTTGACATCCGATAAAATTAAATTTTGCTCGTGAGAAACGCGCAATTCACCCAAAGCATAGCGATCAGCTAAATCGGCAACAGCAGCCAATTGCTCACTCGATGCGTCCCCTGGGGCTGCGCCGTGCTTTTTAAGGCTTAAAGTAACGGCAGCATAACCCGCTTGCTTATGCTTAAACACATTGCGCTCTACCCAACGGCTAAAGGCTTTGTTATCTAATTGCTGCTGAATAAAGTCGAGATCGTCACCCGCAAAAGAGTCGTAATCAGGCGTGGTAAAAAAGCCCTGCATCCGCGTCATTTCGGCGGGAGTTAAAGTCTGTGGGCCGTCTTTTAAAAATGCCCATTCTGTGGCTACTTTGCTGGCAAATACTTCAGGCGTGAGCGCCTTTACCAAAATCTTAATCCGCGCCTTATATTTATTATCGCGGCGGCCATAGCGGTTATAAACACGCAATACCGCCTCTAAATAAGTCAACAAATGAATACAGGGTAGAAACTCACAAATCACACTACCAATAATTGGCGTTCTGCCTAGGCCACCACCCACAATCACTTTAAAGCCTAATTCGCCTGCGGCATTTTGCACCACATTCAGGCCAATATCGTGCACCCAAATCGCGGCTCGATCTTCCACTGCACCATTGACGGCAATTTTAAATTTACGTGGCAAATGCGCGAATTCAGGATGGAAAGTAGACCACTGGCGAATAATCTCGCACCACGGGCGCGGGTCGAGCAGCTCATCATGGGCGACACCCGCAAACTGATCGGTGGTGGTATTACGAATACAGTTGCCCGAGGTTTGAATGGCGTGCATTTGCACCGTTGCCAATTCAGCCAAAATATCGGGGATGTCTTCTAATTTAGGCCAGTTGTATTGCAAGTTTTGGCGAGTAGTAAAGTGCGCATAATCTTTATCGTATTTACGCGCAATTTCTGCCAGCTTGCGCAATTGGGTGCTCGTGAGATGTCCGTAGGGAATCGCCACACGTAGCATAGGGGCATGGCGTTGGATATACAGGCCATTTTGCAGACGCAGCGGGCGGAATTCTTCCTCGCTCAACTCTCCCGCTAAATAGCGACGAGTTTGATCACGGTACTGAACCACACGCTGGTCTACGATGCGTTGATCGTAGTCGTCGTAGATATACATCTGAATCATCCAGAAAAAGGGATAGTGCTATCCGTCGCTGCCAATAAACAGGCAACAAAAAGGGCAGATAATCTCACCACCTGCAGAGATTTCTACCCCTGTACTTGCTCAGCCTGACGAGTAAGTCAATTTATTGTTCCGACTATACCAGCGGCACTTTGTAAACTAAATGACTATTTATGAATAAGGTTAGGCCACAATGTGTATATAAAGCGCGGCCCTGCTACTTTTAATCCGACATTTCCATAGCGCAATGCCTATACGCAAATGCAACAAATGCTGCGCAATAAATTTTGCGAGATAGCCCTTCCACCCCCTCACTAATTAAACCTTAATAAACAAGCTATTTAGCGGCATCAACCCTAACTTGAAGGCCCTAAGCTGCGGATCATTTTCTTCCTCCCTTGCCTTGCTGACCGTGATTTATTTACACGACTCTTGCACGAGGGGTATCCTCGCATTTCAACCGAACTTTGAATCCTCAGCATGACACTCCAAAGCACCCAAATTAATCGCCTCGACTACACCGCTCCGGCCTTTTTAATCGACCGCGTAGATCTCACTTTTGAGCTTGAAGAAAGCCAAACACGGGTTCAATCTAGGCTGGTACTCAAGC
Organism: Pseudomonadota bacterium; assembly: GCA_039796405.1. Classification (GTDB taxonomy): domain Bacteria; phylum Pseudomonadota; class Gammaproteobacteria; order Burkholderiales; family Chitinibacteraceae; genus Iodobacter. The sequence goes on along the minus strand of JBDKJX010000049.1, from coordinate 11,852 downwards.
GTAACCCAGAAGCGACGGCTGGCCTGCCCCTGTCTCTATTCGGTGAAGAGCTATTGCTTGAATCAATCAAGCTAGACGGTGCACTACTCAAAGCCGATGCCTATAGCGTATCACCCACTGGCCTTGTAATTGCCGCCATGCCAGACGAGGCTATTTTAGAAATCGTCACCATGATTAATCCGCTGAGTAATACCAGCCTCAATGGCTTATATGTATCCAGTGGCAATTTTGTGAGCCAATGCGAGGCCGAAGGCTTCCGTAAGATTACTTATTATTTAGATCGCCCAGATGTAATGGCTAAATTTACCACTACCATCATTGCCGATAAGACTCGCTACCCAATTCTGCTCTCTAACGGTAATCGCGTAGACAGCGGCCAGTTAGATAAAAATCGTCATTGGGTAAAATGGGTTGATCCATTTAAAAAACCTGCCTATTTATTTGCACTAGTCGCCGGTAAATTTGTGATGCTGGCCGATCAGCACACCACGCCAAGTGGCCGCCGCGTGGCTTTAGAAATTTTTGTAGAGCCGGGCAATCTAGATAAATGTCATCACGCCATGGCGGCGATTAAAAAAGCCATGCGTTGGGATGAAGAGCGCTTTGGTCTGGAATACGATCTAGATACATATATGATCGTGGCCACCAGCGACTTTAATATGGGCGCGATGGAAAACAAAGGCTTGAATATTTTCAACACTAAATACGTGTTGGCCAAGCCAGAAACCGCCACAGACGTTGATTTTGACGGCATCGATGCCGTGGTTGCGCACGAGTACTTCCATAATTGGACGGGTAACCGTGTGACTTGCCGCGATTGGTTCCAGCTCAGCTTAAAAGAAGGCCTAACTGTTTATCGTGATCAAGAGTTCTCTAGCGATATCGGTAGCCGCTCGGTTGAGCGTATCAACAATGTAAAAGCATTGCGCGAGATGCAGTTTGCCGAAGATGCAGGCCCGCAAGCGCACTCAGTTCGCCCTGAAGCTTACTCAGAAATAAACAACTTCTACACCATGACCATTTACGAGAAAGGCTCGGAAGTGGTGCGCATGTATGCCACCCTGCTCGGGCGCGAAGGTTTCCGTAAGGGCATGGATTTGTACTTTAAGCGCCACGATGGCCAAGCCGTAACCTGCGATGATTTCCGCGCAGCGATGGCGGATGCTAATAGCGTTGATTTCACACAATTTGAAGAGTGGTATAAGCAAGCTGGCACACCAATACTTGCTATCAGCAGCCATTACGATGCAGCCACGCAAACTTATAGTTTAAATGTAAAACAAAGCTGCCCAGCCACCCCTCGCCAAGTAGAAAAACGCCCTTTCCATATTCCACTGGCGGTTGGCCTGCTGGATAAGCAAGGCAAAGATCTGCCGCTGCAACTCGCTGGCGAAGCCGCTGCACAAGGCACAACCCGCGTCTTAGCGCTAACACAAGCGGAGCAAAGCTTTAACTTTATTAATGTTACGGCTGCGCCTACACCCTCCTTGCTGCGTGATTTCTCTGCGCCTGTGAAGATCAGCTACGCCTACACCGATGAAGAGCTGGTGTTTCTGATGGCTAACGACAGTGATGCATTTAATCGCTGGGAAGCGGCCAACACCTTCGCTAAAAACCTGTTGCTGGCGCTTTACGCCGGCAACGAAGAGCAGCCTTTGGCCCCAGCAAGCTTTATCAATGCACTGCGTAAAGTATTAAGTGAAAAACTTGATCCTTCGCTGATTGCACTGATGCTGGAACTACCACGCGAAAACTATCTGCTGGAGCAGCTAGATGAAGTCAATCCGGCCCGCCTGCATCTGGTGCATCGCAGTATTAAAGCGCAAATTGCCCGCGAATTACGTGCCGAGCTGATCGCAACTTACAATAAGCTCAACGATGGCAGTGCTTACCAGTATAAAAACGCCGGTAAACGCAGCCTGAAAAATATCTGTCTGGATTACCTAGCCGAGCTGGATGACCCCTTAGTCACCGAGCTGCTTAGCAAGCAATATCGCCTATCCGACAATATGACTGATCGCCTAGCCGCACTCAAAGCGTTAGTTAACCGCAATGGTGGTGAAGCACAGCTGGCTGACTTTGCGGTGCAATGGCACGATGACGCTCTGGTGATGGATAAGTGGTTTGCCCTGCAATCTACTAGTCGCCGCCCCGGCGCCCTCAGCCGTGTACAAGCACTGATGGATCATCCGGCTTTTTCAATTAAAAACCCGAATAAAGTACGCTCGCTGGTAATGGGTTTCTGTCTGCAAAATGCAGTGCATTTCCACGCGGCAGATGGCTATGGCTATGCTTTTGCTGCCGACCGGATTATTGAACTCGACAAAATCAACCCGCAAGTCGCTGCCCGCTTAGCCTCCAGCTTTAACCGCTGGAAGAAAATGGAGCCGCAACGCAAGCAAATGATGCAAGCCGAGCTGCAACGCATTGCCCAGCAAAACGAGCTGTCCAGCGATCTGGCTGAGATTGTGAATAAATCTTTAAGCTAAGCAAACCCAATGGCTAAAATTATCTAAGCACGAATAAAAACGGGTGAAGTATTTTTCAATGCTTCACCCGTTTTTACATTTAAAAATCTAGTTCACAATGGTGATCTTGAATTAACCCGCTACGGTGTTGGCCAGCTTGGCACAATCACTAACGCCACGGGTTGGAATTCCGACTGCGATGGCAACCATTTTGGTTTTAACTTTATCCTAGATAAAACGCCGACAAAACTGGTTTTGCCTCAGAAAACCCCACCAGCCAACAGACCAATGAGATGGTGGAGCGTTTCAACGCTCGAATCAGCGAGCTCGTTCAGCAAACGCAGTTTGCGTCAGCAGAGGCGCTCAGACAAACCTTGGAAAATTATCTCAAGCTCTACAACCATCACATTCCGCAAAAAGCGCTGGGTCATATAACACCAATTTCTGCGTTAAAGTATTGGTACAAAATTAAACCTGAATTGTTTACTAAACGTGTTTATGAATACTCGAAACTGGCCAGTTATTTCCCACCTACATGCTGGCCCAAAAACATATGGTATTACTAATGAAAATATACTCGCTAAATCAATTGATCATTTCTCAAGTAAATAAATAGGAATACGTTTTTTTAAAAGCTCATCACGCTCGTCGCCTATTTTTTTCCAGATACAAGCGGCCACTTTGGGATGCTCAGCATAAAACGCTTTACTAAAAATTAAAAAATAATCGTTTTTACTGATATTAGGTCCTAAGCGGCGCATTTTTAATGTTTTATTATGTGATAAATAAGCCTCGCCCACATTATGCTGTGTTGCATAGGCATCAATACGACCCGCATTTAATTTGGCGAAATTATTTTCAACACTAGGTGCTTCTTCATATGGAATATGAAATTTTTCTAAGTTTTTGATCACCGACCAGCCCCTATTCACCCCTACTTTGCCCTGCAAACCCAGCAATTTTTTGCCATCCCAAGCTAATTTAGAGGTTTGGTTGACAAAAAAAACGTAACGGAGGGTAGTTAAACGTTGACCATGATCTGGCAAATCATCACGCGTAGGATAAACAGCAAAAGTAGCACGCTCCTCTGTATACGAGATCATCAGTAAGCCCTGAGTTACATTATTTTTTAAATTATTTAATAACCGCAAAGGCGGGTAGCGCTCAAACTCAGGCACAACCCCACATTGGGCGGCAGCAGAGCGTACCTGATCAATCGCAACACCAGGTAAAGCCTGCAGTTGCAAGCTATCGCCCATAATATATGGGGGTGATGACTGCTGGTTAACCCCTATGCGCAGCTCTACCCCAGCTTGCGCCACTGGCACCGGCAGGCACACCCAAAGGGCCAACCCAAGAAAATTTGCAGTATTCATTTGTCTAGCTTAGCAGCAAATCATCCAAACTCCTGCCAGCTCAGCACATCAAATTGACACTGTTTCTAAGTGTCTAACAGAGAAGCATCAAAAGGCTGCAATGGCTACTTGTAATTGTCCAGCTCCGCATGCCGTAGTGCACACCAAAATGGACAATTCACAAGGAGGTACCTGGCTTAACCCCACTAGGGAGTAGTGGTATATATCGATCGGAACAAGGCCACAGGCTCAGCAACCATTAGATTGCTTGCGGCTAAGACTTGCAATCGCTAATTATCTATTCTGAGTGGCAGATTACACAGGCTATTGCTCGGATTTATGGCCTGCCCTGATTACTGAACCTTACTTTTTAACTTTTATGGGTGGCGTGGTTTGGGTTTAGCCGGGTAGATGCATGGCTTTCCGCTGAGGGATTGCACCGCTTTTTCCGCGCTTAAATTTACCTGCATAGTCTGAAGCCATCAACTCGGCAACGGCAAGATCAGACAAGCCCTGCAACACCAACCACTCGCCGACCATTTTGGCAAATCTATCTAGCGCAATGCGGTGCGTGGCGTCGGTGTTGGCATATAGCCAATCGCTAAACGCCATAAAACGCGCAAATGGCGCATCGCCCAGCAGCACAGGCAGAGTGTTGGCAAAGCGGCCAGAATTAGCAAATTTATTCCTGCCATTAAATACACATCCAGCTCAAGCATAAAAAGCCAGATCATCCGATCTGGCTTTTATTTATCTATAAAATTACATTTTTAGCTTTTCAAAATATGCAAAGGCATACGCAGCATTTCGTCACCATGGCCGGCAAAAAACCAAATGATGCCAATCAATGCACCAACAGTTATTAAATACCAAACTGTTGAGAATATTTGCCCATAGCGATCCAGCGGTAATAAATGGCTTTGATGACGGCCTCGCCATTCAAATATTATTTCCACACTTCCAATCAATAATAAAAAACCTAATAACGCTAAACCAAGGGTGTAGCTGATAAAGACCCCGAAAGCGGCGCCAAGCACGCAGGCCACTAAGCCCAGCACGCTGTTCATAGAAAAACTAATGCTTTTTAATATGTGCCCGCCATCAAGCGGTAGAATGGGTAATGAATTAAATAAATTAAGTAGCGCATTAAATGTGGCTAAGCCTGCAAAAAACATCGAGCCTGTCATTAAATAAATCACCAACGATGCAATCGACAATAATAAGCCAAAGGTTGGCCCCATGATTGAGATCACCACATCTTGCCAACGGGTATTTATTTTTTCATCTGATAATGCTAATCCGCCCATAAAGGGGATTAAATAAATGCCCTTAGTCTTAATGCCAAAGTATTTCATCGCCCTAATATGGCCGTACTCATGAAAAACCAAACAGGCAATCAGCGCAATGGCAAATTGGAAAGAAAACAACCATGAATACGCCGCAACGCTAGCCCCAGCTAATGCGACTTTAACTAATTTGGCGCTTTTAAGTAGTTTAAGCGCCAAAGCACCGAGGCCCAGCAAGCTCAGCTTATTGGTTTTAGTGATCGGAACAACAGGTGTTTGCCGTTCGATATCCCTCGTATTGCGCTGGCCTTGCTCCGCCACTTGTTCATCAACCAATAGGCGATATTTCAATATAAAAGGCTGCCATTGCAGATCTGTTTCAAGATAAACGCGGGTTGTTGCGGCGGAGCCATCTGGGCTTATCACCGCGAGTTCAAACTGCAAAGAACTCAATCCTTCGCGCTCAGCCGAAGCGTTTTTTTCGGCGACTAAGGTATTGTCCCAAAACAGCTGCTGCCAGCCCGCTGGCGTACCTTCCAGCCTGAGCGCTTTGCCCAGGCAATTAATATTTAATAATTCCACGACGTATCCAGTTCAATAAGAGTCATCAACAAGGCATATGGCTTGAGCGAATGCGGTCATTTTACGGGTTTCTGAGCATTTAGGGGCCAGCCAAACAATGCCAAGCTGGGAGCTTGTGCGCTCTTAGAAGTATCAGACGAACTGCCCTAGCGGCAGCCCCAATGAAATACGGGTGTTCGTAAACGCTGTAGCGTGGCCGTGTGCATGCTAAAACAACAAACGAAGCACCACCACCTTGCCTAATTCCTTACTGGATAAGGCACCAACATCTTGACTTCCAATCAGCTCCACGCCTAAAGCAGCTGGCCAGCCTGCTTTAGCGTAAAACAAAGCCAATGACGGATCACAGGTAAACAATCCGATATCAGCTTGGCTGTTTTCAATGCAACGCGTGGCTGCATTTACCACTAAACGGCTTAACCCTTGCCGCTGATAAGCAGGGTCGGTTGCGACACAACTTAATGCGGCCATGCGAAAGGTTTGCCCAGCATGGGTAAGCGTCAAATGCGGCACAGCAGCATAACTAAGCAGCCGATTATCACGGTATATAAAACAGGAAAGCGCATCAAGCGCGGGATCATGCTCCTCTGGCACAAGCCCCTCCATAGTGGGAGGGGACGGTTCTGGCCATACTCGATGCATCAGCAAGGCAATGTCCCGCCGTGCCTGCTCAGAAGTTTGTTGGTAAGGCAGGATGCTGAGCAAATCAGAAGTTATGGTACTCACAGAATTAAAACGCCCTGATAGTGGGTAAAAATTAAGATACGGATAAATAACATTTACCCCCCAATTTTTAAGTTAGCAATATTAAATATTTTTCATGTTTTTTTAAGGTAAATGTGCTTTTTTAAATAAATTACTAAAGAAAATTTAATACCTCATTCGTAAAGTAAGGCTCGTCTTCTACCCAAAAAATATAATCTAGGCCAAGGTAATGCTGACCAAAATCCAAAATATCTCCCACCGTATTTTTTTTACCCGTCTTAGGATTAATCTGGCGAAGATTACCGTCTTGCACCGCCATTCCCTTTACCAGATTATTGGGATAATCCTTAAAAAAGCCATAAGTCTGCGCCATATGGCTTTTGCGATAGGGCATTAAATCAGGGCCACCGACGCCCATTTTTAATGATTTAGCTAATGTAAACAGGCCACGCATATAGCCTTTATCATTCTCCGGCAGCCATTCATCTGGCAGAAAATTTAAATACACCATAGCCGTCGATTGCTTAAATGCCCCTGCTAACACACGCATATTATCGCCAATGGCATCTACATATGCCTTAGGGCTAAAATCTTTAGGAAACGTGGTGGTGCCATCGGCGTTTTCGTGGCCTACATCAATCGAGCTTTCACTAAAGTTAATGCCCGCAATCTTGCCATCAAACTCATGGCCTAATTGCTGGATTAATTTTTGATAGCGCTCACGCACGGTGGGCTCCCACATTTTAGCCGACCAACCGTATTCATCATTGGTCACCGGTTTATTAGGGTCGCGCTCAGGGGCACTTAGCATACTTTGCTTAAGCACTCCGCCTTTATAAATAGGCTGCTGCAAAAGATAATCGGGGACATTAGGGCGTGGCATAAAAGATTTCTCTTGCAATTGGATCCATAGTTTTTTATGCATCAAATTCAAATAGGCAATATCAGCTTTAATTGCACTAAAGTCATACTGATCTTGCTTAGGCTCTAGATCGCGCCACTTATAAACAATTTGCGCGCCACTAAAACGAGGATCAAGTAAGTTTTTATCCGCAGTAATATTGGCTCCACCTGCTTCACGATGATTAATATAAATATAGTGCTGTAAAGTCGGCGCAGCGGCAAAAGCTGCTGAGCTGAATAAACTGCAAACTAACAGTATACTAAATAGTCGGCTAAGCATAATCGGCCTATTTTAAATAGATATATGGCCGACCAAATTACCCCGAAACCACCACAACGAACACTCAGAATATTTACATTCTCATTCTTAATCCAATAAGCGCCATACTGCGCCGCCCCCTCATTTAGATAGAACAACGGCAAATCCCACGGCAAGCAATTTGCATTTATAGCCACAAAAATAGTTAGCACATATTTACCAAGCTACTTGGCCTGAGGGGCAAATTAAGACGCGTACAATACGGATTCTCTGCCGTATATAAAAAAAATCATGCTCAATCTGGCGCCACTTCTGGCAATTGCCTGTTTTTACTTCGCTTATTTCGCTTTTAATGGCTTGTTTTCCCCCTACTGGGGTCTGTATCTGGCTTCATTGTCTTTTCCTGCTTGGCAAATTGGCATTCTGACTTCGCTTACCCAAGTCAACCGGATTTACGCTCCCACCCTTTGGGGCTGGCTTGCGGATCGACGTGGTAGCCGACAGGGTATTTTGCGCATAGCAGGCATAGCCGGCTTGATATTTTTTATCCCGCTGTTATTTGTGCATGCCTTCTGGCCCTTATTTTTTACCGTACTCATCGCCAGTTTTTTTTGGAGTGCATCACTGCCGCTCGTTGAAGCAACGGCCATGACGCTCCTTTCAGGCGATGGCGGTGCTTATGCAAGGCTGCGAATCTGGGGCTCTGTAGGGTTTATTGTTGCCACGGTGATCGCCGGATATTTAATGCAGCATCAGGGCGTAGCCACTTTTCCTTGGGCGGTGGTAGCCGTCATGGTCAGCCTAGCTTTGTTTTCTTGGCAAGTACCTGAAGCATCCGTGGCACAAAAAAATATTTCTATTAGCGAAAAGCTAATGGATGTGCTGAAAAAATCCGAAGTACAGGTATTGCTCTTGTCATGCTTTTTAATGGCACTGGCACATGGCCCCTACTACAGTTTTTATTCTATTTATGCGGCAGAATATGGGCATGATAAAAGCACAATAGGTTGGTTTTGGACCATTGGCGTGATGGCCGAAGTTGGCGCATTTTGGCTGATGCCTAAACTGACAAGGCGCTTTTCACTAAAAAATTTGTTTTTATTTGGGCTCGCTATGGCGGTACTACGCTTTATGGCCATTGCTTGGGGCATGGGTTCATTAGCCCTGTTGGTTTTGGCACAGCTCGCGCACGCTTTTACTTTTGGTAGCCACCATGCCGTTACCATGGCCTATATCCACCGCTACTTTACCGGCTCTAACCAAACGCGTGGGCAAGCCTTATATATCGCCGCATCGTTTGGCTTAGGCGGAAGCTTAGGGGGAATTCTTGCCGGATTACTGTGGGTGCCTCTGGGTGGGCAATGGGTCTTTAGCCTTGCAGCTTTGATCGCTGCAGCAGCGTGGTTTTTAGCCCGACGTGGTTTAAACTCAACGCCCACCATCCAAGCATAAAACCTTAATCTGCCCTTGCCCTTTAAATATACCCCACAAGGGTATATTATCTTTTCATAGAAAAGAGGAAGCGCTATGACTTTGCAAATTGAACTTCAGCTCGGTGGGATGACCTGTGCGGCGTGTGCGGCACGGATAGAGAAGGTGTTGAATAAGCAGCTAGGCGTAGTAGCGACCGTTAATTTTGCAACCGAAACCGCACAAATCAGCAATAGCAATCCCGCCATTACCGCAGCAATGCTGATTGCAACCATTGCAGGCGCGGGCTTTTCGGCTGAATTAGCAGATACGCCTGCCTTGCCAGAAAAAAACGAATTTATCCCTCTTGCCTTCGCCGCCCTGCTCAGCCTGCCGCTAATGGCCAGCATGTTTAGCATGGATCATAGCGAGCTACTACCACGCTGGCTGCAAATGCTGCTGGCCACCCCTGTGCAGTTTATTTTGGGCTGGCGTTTTTATCGCGGCGCTTACTTCGCCTTAAAAAACGGCGGAGCCAATATGGATGTGCTGGTGGCCTTAGGCACCAGTATGGCATTTGCTTTAAGCGCCATTGTTACACTGCTGGGCTTGCATGAGCAGCACGTTTATTTTGAAGCTAGCGCGATGATTATTACGCTAGTACTGGCAGGCAAATGGCTAGAAGGGCGGGCCAAGAAAAAAACCTCAAGCGCCATCAGTGAGCTACTTAATCTACAGCCCAAAACAGCAAGGGTAGAAAGCAGCGAAGGCATCATCGATATGCCCATCGCCCAGTTAAAACCAGGCGACATTGTGATTGTTCGCCACGGGGAAATCATTGCCGTTGATGGTTTAGTGTTAGAAGGCCAAGCGGCAGTTGATGAAAGCATGCTGACGGGCGAAAGCCTGCCCATCGAAAAAACCATCGGTAGTAAAGTCTTTGCCGCCACTAAAAACAGCAGTGGCATGCTAAAAATACGCGCCAGCAGCGTGGGCAGCAAAACGCAACTGGCCGAAATTGTGCGGCTAGTGGCCAGTGCACAGGGCTCAAAAGCGCCAATTCAGCGGCTGGCTGATCAAATTTCTGGCGTATTTGTGCCGATTGTAGCAGGCATCGCCCTGCTCACCCTTGCCCTTAGTTTTTGGTACTGGGGCAGTGCGGTAACAGGGCTAATTCATGCAGTGGCCGTGCTGGTGATCGCCTGCCCCTGCGCGCTGGGCCTTGCCACGCCCACTGCCATTTCAGTCGGCATTGGCCGCGCAGCCCAGCATGGCATTTTATTCAGAAACGCCGCCGCACTTGAGCAAGCTGGCAAAATTGAGATGATGGTCGTCGATAAAACTGGCACGCTGACAATGGGGGAAGCAAAAGTCATTGAGGTGATCTGCCAAGCAGGGCAGAGTTCAGAAGCGCTATTGCAATTAGCCGCCAGTCTTGAGCAAGGCTCGGAGCACCCGCTGGCTCGCGCCATTTTGGCAGCCAACACCCTGCCCTTCCTCCCAATTAGTGGCTTTGCCGCTGAGCCGGGGCGAGGGGTTAGCGGCCAGCTAGCAGACGGCAGCCAAATCAAAGTAGGCATTCCCAGCTGGGCGGGCGAAGCAAGCAACACCAGTGATCACACCACAGTGAGCATCAGCCGTAATCAACTATTGCTAGGTCAAATCCTACTGGCCGACACCGTTCGCCCTAGCTCTGCCGAGGCCGTCTCCCGCTTGCAGCAAATGGGCATTGAAGTAGTGATGCTGAGCGGCGATAAAGAAAACACCGCCGCCGCGATGGCCAACGCCACCGGTATTCAGCAGTTTTATGGCCTGATGCGCCCGCAAGATAAGGCGGCATTTATCGGGCAACAAAACAAGGTGGTGGCCATGGCTGGAGATGGAGTGAACGACGCCCCAGCGCTAGCGGCAGCAGCGGTGAGCTTTGCGATGGGCAAGGGTAGCGATGTGGCGATTGAAACAGCCGACATCACCCTACTGCACAACGATTTACTGGCGGTGGCTGACGCAATCGCCTTATCCCGCGCCACCATCCGCAAAATCCGCCAGAACCTGTTCTTTGCCTTTTTTTACAATACGCTGGGTATTCCGCTGGCGGCCATCGGCCTGTTAAGCCCAGTGATTGCAGGCGCTGCGATGGCATTAAGCTCCGTTTCGGTCGTGAGTAATTCGCTGCTACTCAGGCGCTGGAAAAATTAATCACCATCCGCGTGGGCAAATGCCCTCTCTGTAAAAACCATTGCCATATTCAAACAAGGAGTCACAAATGGAACACACCACACTTAAAATTGAAGGCATGACCTGCATGGGCTGCGTGCGTACTTTAAACAGCGTATTAAGCGCCCTGCCCGGCGTTAGTCATGTTGCCATTGATCTTGAAAGCGGCATCGCTACAATTGACCACACTCTAGTCACGGCAGACACACTCAGAGATGCGGTTGAAGGAGCTGGCTTTGAGCTCGTCTGATTGTTGTCCAGCAGACGCGCCTAAAGTCGTGCAACCTGGCAAGAAAAAACTCTTAGCTAGGCTGAACCGCATCGAGGGCCAAGTGCGCGGCGTGATTAAAATGGTCGATGAGGATAGATACTGCGTAGATGTGCTAACGCAAATCTCAGCCATAAAATCAGCCATGGATTCAGTCGCCATGCAGCTATTAGAAAACCACGCCCACGGCTGTGTGGCAAAGGCAATTAAAGACGGAGAGGGCGACGCGGCCATTGATGAGCTGATGCTGGTGGTCAAAAAACTCAGTGGAAAAACGCTGGGGTGGTAATCCCCCCACAAAACCAGCTCATTTTTAAGTAGAATTTTCTCGCAGTCTTTGAGGAGCTCTACATGAAAGCAGCACGTTATTCCGACAGCCAGATTATGGCGATTTTAAAG
>JBDKJX010000048.1:0-30754 GCA_039796405.1 Pseudomonadota bacterium | reverse complement strand
GTTCGGCGGCCAGAGCCTGTAATTTTTGACGGTCCATTGTGATGCCTGACATGAAATATCCTCGGGAAGAGGTTAATCGGCCAAAGGCATTTACACAATTTTAGTTACAGGCTCATTTAATGCGACTGGAGCCTGTAAATCTTACTATGCGAGAGATCGTTTTTATTAACAGCCTGATTCTTGCGTACAGGTAGTTATCCACTGCTGCTTGCCTTTATAATCTTATTTTTCTAAGCCTCGATAGAAATCGCCCGCCATGATCTCCCGTCTTTCTGCCGCACCTATTATTTTATCCCTCTTAATTGCAACTTCTGCTCAGGCTTTTGTACCGCCGGTGCCGGATATTGCTGCAAAGGCTTATTTACTCACAGATTATCAAAGCGGCATTCAACTTGCTGGGCGTGATCCAGATACGCGCGTTGAGCCTGCTTCTTTAACTAAGCTGATGACGGCTTATCTGACTTTCAAAGCGGTGAAAGAAGGTAAGTTAAAGCTTGATCAACAGCTCACCGTTTCGGATAAAGGCTGGCGCACCGAAGGCTCGCGTATGTTCCTTGATCCTAAAAAGCCTGCCTCTGTAGATGATTTGATTAAGGGTATGATCATACAAAGCGGTAACGATGCTTGCGTTACCTTGGCTGAAGCCATTGCCGGTAGTGAAGAAGTTTTTGCTCAGTTGATGACGCGTGAAGCCAAACGCCTTGGCATGAATGGCACTAACTTTAAAAACAGCACCGGCCTGCCTGATGCTGATCACTATATGACGGTGGCCGATTTGGCTAAGCTTGCCGCGGCTATAATCCATGACTTTCCTGAGTTTTACCCTATCTACTCGATGAAGGAATTCGCCTACAACAATATCAAGCAGCCTAACCGCAATCTGCTGCTGTATCGCGATCCTTTTGTAGACGGTATGAAGACGGGTCATACCGCCAGCGCAGGGTACAACTTGGTGGCCTCTACTCAGCGTGATGGTCGTCGATTAATCTCGGTTGTGGTAGGTACAGCTAGCGATGAAGTGCGCACTAGCGAATCGAGCAAATTACTTAACTGGGGTATTCAGTTCAAAGAAACCCCGCGTTTATACGCTGCCAAGCAGGCTGTTTCTAATGTAGCGGTTTGGAAAGGCAAGTCAGATAAGGTCAATGTGGGCTTTTTAGAAGACCGCTTTATTACCGTGGGCCGTGGCGATGCTAAAAACCTGAAAATGACATTTACCAGCACCCAGCCACTGATTGCCCCAATTAAAGTGGGCCAGAATGTGGGTAAATTAACGGTGAGTTTAAATGATAAGCAACTGGTCGAATTGCCGGTGGTGGCCTTGGAAGCCGTGCCCGAAGCTAATATCTTTGGCCGCGCATGGGATTCGATCCGTATGTGGTTTAAATCTATTTTTGGCTAATCTTGGCTCGACGGCTTTAAAACCTAAAGCTTGAACCACGGAGCACATAGAGAACACGGAGTTTCACGGAGAAAACCTTGAGGGTTTTCCTCTTTTTTAACGCGTTTTTGTTTGTCTCCGTGCGCTCCGTGTTAAAGATGTATAGTTTTTTTAGTAGGGAGGAGCGCTTTATGGATTTCCCCGCACTCACAGGTTTTCTAAATGGTCGCTTTGCGCCATTGGCCGATTTGCAGATTTCTGTTTTAGATCGCGGATTTTTGTTTGGTGATGGGATCTATGAAGCGATTCCTGTCTACAATCGCCACCCTTTAAGGCTGACCGAACATCTGCGCCGCTTGGCAGCAAGTTTGGCGGCGATTAATATGCCCAACCCTTATGGCGAGGCAGAATGGTTGCGCTTAATTCATGCTTTGATCCATAAGCAGCCTTTTAGCGATCAAAGCGTGTATGTGCAAGTTACTCGTGGGCCTGCTTTTCCGCGTAATCATGCTTTTCCAGCCGTAACAGAGCCGACAGTATTTATGTTTGCCGATGAATTATTGCCACCAAGTAAAGAGGCGGTAGCACATGGCGTAGCTGCGGTGTCTGCTGGTGATATTCGTTGGCTGCAATGCAATATCAAGGCGATTTCACTGCTGGCGAATGTGCTATTAAAGCAGCAGGCAGTGGATGCAGGCGTGGCGGAAACAATTCTTTTTCGAGACGGCTACTTGCAAGAGGGCGCCTCCAGCAACATCTTAATAGTGAAAGGGGGCGTATTACTGGCCCCGCCCCCAAGCAATCTAATGCTTACGGGGATTACTTATGATTTGGTGATTGAGCTAGCTAAGCAGCATAATATGCCGCTTGAAGTACGCACCATTCTTCAGCAAGAAGTGCTGGATGCCGATGAAGTATGGCTGACTTCCTCTTCTAAAGAAGTGTTGGCTGTGGTGTCTTTAGATGGCAATCCCGTTGCAAATGGCTTGCCTGGGCCGCTTTACCAAATGATGTACGATTATTTTCAAGTGTTTAAAAACGAGGCAATGCGCCTTGGTAAGGATAAGTAAATGAGTCAGGAAGCCCCCAATCTTGCCGATCTAGTTGAGTTTCCGGCCGAGCTACCGATGAAAGCGATCAGCCACAAAGATGTACCCCACGATGAGTTTCATGCCGCTGTGAAAGCGCTGGCGGTATTGCATATCACTGCGTTTAAAGAAGAATGGATTTCGGTGCGTACCAGCAGCGGTGGCAGCTTTATTTCGGTTACGCTATCAGCTACTTACCAATCTGCTGACGAAGTGAATGCACTTGATAGCGCTCTGCGCGCGCATCCGCTCGTGAAGATGGTGATGTGAGTGCCTGAACTCATTGTGAAGCAGCTGGGTATGGTGGAATACGAGCCAACTTGGCGGGCCATGCAGGCCTTTACTGATAGCAGAACCGCAGAAACCAGCGATGAAATCTGGCTGGTGGAGCATCCACCGGTTTACACCCAAGGCCAAGCGGGCAAGCCCGAGCATCTGCTTGCCGCAACGGATATCCCCGTAGTGCAGATCGATCGTGGCGGGCAGGTGACTTACCACGGCCCTGGCCAAGTGGTGGCCTACGTGCTGCTGGATGTGCGCCGTCTAGGCATTGGCGTGCGTGAACTAGTTAGAAAACTAGAGCAAAGCGTGATTGATACTCTCGCCGATTATGGCGTCACCGCCTACGGCAAGGTTGATGCACCTGGCGTGTACGTTCATCCGGAGCTAGGCGAAGCAAAAATTGCCTCGCTAGGATTACGGATTCGCAATGGCTGCTGCTTTCACGGTTTAGCACTGAATGTGAATATGGATTTAACGCCATTTGATTGGATTAATCCCTGTGGCTATGCCGGTATGAGGGTGACTCAATTGGCTGATTTTGTGGCCGATGCGACATCAGCGGCAATTGCCGGTAAACTTGCTGAAAAAATCACGCAACAAATCAAACCCTTAACAGAGTAGGGTTATCCTGCTCAGCTAGCGATCCTCCATGACTCAAGACACTAAACAGCCATCGAAAGAAGTGGGCGTTAAGCTCAAGGGCGAAGCCAAAACGGCCCGCATCCCCATTAAGATTGTGCAGCTTGATCAGCGCATCAAAAAGCCAGATTGGATCCGTGTGCAAGCGCCCTCTTTAAATGGCCGCTTTGGTGAAATCAAGCAAATCTTGCGTAGCCAAAAGCTGCACACGGTGTGCGAAGAAGCCGCCTGTCCGAATATTGGTGAGTGCTTTGGTAAAGGCACCGCCACCTTTATGATCATGGGTGATATCTGCACCCGTCGCTGCCCGTTTTGCGATGTGGGTCATGGCCGCCCTAATCCGCTCGATGCGCAAGAGCCGGTTCATTTGGGCGAAACCATTGCCGCGCTTAAGCTTAAATACGTAGTGATTACCTCGGTAGATCGTGATGATTTAAGGGATGGCGGCGCACAGCATTTTGTGGATTGCATCACCCAATCACGAGTGCAATCACCTAGTACTCAGGTTGAAGTATTGGTACCGGATTTCCGTGGCCGTTTGGATGTGGCGCTGGATTTATTCAAGCAGGCGTTGCCGGATGTGTTGAACCACAATTTAGAAACCGCACCGCGCCTGTATAAACAAGCGCGCCCAGGTTCGGATTACCAGCACTCATTGGATCTGCTGAAAAGGTTTAAAGCTATGTACCCTAATGTGCGGACCAAATCCGGCATTATGGTGGGTCTTGGCGAAACCGATGAAGAAGTCATCCAAGTGATGCACGATCTACGTGCCCACGATGTAGATATGATTACCATCGGCCAATACCTGCAACCTACCGCCACTGGCCACCTGCCGGTGCTGCGTTATGTGCATCCTGATCAATTCAAAGTGTTTGAAAAACTCGCTTACGAGCTAGGCTTTAAACATGCTGCCGTGGGTGCCATGGTGCGATCGAGCTACCATGCAGATGAGCAAGCGCACGGCGCAGGGGTTTATGACAATTCCATCGCTTAATTGTACTGAACAACGTTAATTTGTACTCTACATCGCTAAACGCTACTGAGGGTGGCTCATGCGGAAGACAATTCCGAAGATCAAAGAATTTCCCAATGATGGACGTATTTGGCGGGTTGATTGGTTTGGTGGTGTAGAGCGCAATGATCTGGTTCCGTCTGAACCAAAAATTCAGTTAATTATCAGCCCGATTATTAGCGGAACGGGGTTGGATTATGCCGCGTCACAAGCGGTAAATAATGACGAACGACAAACAATTAGTATTGGCGTTGGTCAGCTCCAACTTGTTACCATCGGTTCGCTTTGGCAGGATCAGCGCTGTCTCCCTACCGTTGCAGGTAAAAAGAAATCCTTCTTCGATCTGGAAATATCACCAGACACGGTCCAACTTATTAAATCTGATTTAGTTGTTGATGGTCGTCCTTTGATTCCAAAATCACATTATCAGATTGGAGCTGGGCTTGCTGCTAAATGCTTAGCTGTTGAGTGGAATGGAGATCCCTATGGGATCATCATTCCTGTTGCTGAGATTATTCGTTTTTACTATGCAACTTCAACCGATTTATCTAAAGCCATTTTCTATGGCGATTTTCAGCATAATCTTGGTTCTATTGTGAATCCCGTCGAGTGTGGATTTAACCCAGATAATCGTCAATGCATCTTAAAGCTTCGAAAAGAATTTTCTGATTCAGACGCATATCTTATTGGCCGAATTCTGTGCAGTGAATATGCAAGGGCGGGGGCAAAGCTTGTGCATGATTCATTGATGAAAGATGCTGCTTTAGGTAAGGCCAGAGCATACCCAGAAGTTGCTTTCCCATTCGCAGGCCTAACCAGCTTGCGTGCTCGCATAAAATCTATTCCTACCTCCCAAAAGAATGCCTGGCGTTCCCTTGTATTTGCACTGGAACATTGTACTGGTCCGTTTCCGTTTAACTCAATTCTCTGTGGGCGAGACAATGATAATAATCGCCCTAGCGGTGAAGACATTCCAGATGATGAGAAAGAGCCTGCCTATCCAACGGCGAAGCCACAACCTAAACCTGAGGTTGTTGAGGGTGAATTGCAGAGCGAAGAAGAGCCATCTAATGATATTCAGCAGGTAGTGTTAGTTTTACCTGAAGATCGGTTTGGTGCATTAGCTGATATTCCTCTTGAGAAGCCTATAAAGGAAATGTGCCATTATTTTAATGCAGGCACAGTTTATCCTCAATTCGAACCGACAGATGTTTTTGGGACTGGTGATGGCACATATTCAGAAAATGATACAACTGCATTTGCTATTGAGTCTGAAAACATTAGGCAATTGCCTCTTCCTGCTAGCTTTGAAGTGTTTCAGGCGATGGTCTCATTACTTAGTGATCAATATAAATTGCATGCAGCTATTCGCATAGTAAGCACAAAAATTAAATTTGTACCCTTGACCGAATCATTTCATAAACGTCAATGGAGTTATTTAGACTCTGATCTGAAAAAAAGACGTACCGTTGCAATTGCCGATATAGAGTACCAAAGTAGAAATTATCACCTTGTCGAGTTTGAATGGCGTCAGGGTGAGTCATTTAGATTGGCGTTGATTTATCTACCAAATGGGTCAAGGATTAATGATGAGATGATGGGATTTATTTTAGTGGCAATGGCTAGAGCTAAAGGGCGGTGGGAAAATTTGATGCCTTTTTCTGTTCCCGTTGTGTTGAGAACTCTGAAGCATACTTGGCCTTCAATAGAGGCATATGTAAATGCTGTAATGGAAAGAATTATAGATATTAATAGCGCTATTGTTCGATAGGCAAGCCGTTGTGGCTTTATTTTTTTAAAAAGGCTATGAATTTTTTATTCATAGCCTTTGGTTTTATTGTCAAATAATAGTTCGAATTGTTGCTGCTGCTCTGATATCGCTAATTGAAATGCCTTGTGATATCAAGTTGCGGCGAACTTCATTAAAAATATCTGATTCTTTTTTAGGGTCGGATATTGTAAGGATTGCGGAGAAGTTAATTCCTTCTTCAGGTAATGTCGATGCGGCTCTAGATAATGAGTCGACGACAATTCTCCAAGAAGACGAATTTCCTATTGATTTGAAGGCTCCTTTGTATTTCTTTGTTGGCCACCATTTCATTCCGTTTTCAATCATAGATCTTTCATATATTTTACTGGTCTCGCTTTTTAATCGGCCCTTATATTTTATTTCGCCAGTTTCTTTTTCTATTTCGGCTTGACGTAAATAGCAATCAATATTTGTTCGTACAAATTCGTGCCCATATTTGTATGAACAATCTGGCGTGTACGCTAGGGTAAGTGCTACATCTCCTCGACATCCACCTTTCTCATTTATGAG
Organism: Pseudomonadota bacterium; assembly: GCA_039796405.1. Taxonomy (GTDB): domain Bacteria; phylum Pseudomonadota; class Gammaproteobacteria; order Burkholderiales; family Chitinibacteraceae; genus Iodobacter. The sequence goes on along the minus strand of JBDKJX010000048.1, from coordinate 24,029 downwards.
AGATGCAGGCCATGTGAAGTCAAACTTTAACTCTTGCTTTGCTTTTAGTGTCCCACTAAAAACAAGGCTAATTGAATGGTCGTCATACAAAATAATTTCATTTGTTGCACTTGGGATCCCATGTCCCATGAAGTCTTTAACTATTGGAAGAAGTTCTTTTTTATTTAAAGGTTTAGGGTAATTTGCATTGTGAATCAATAGTGAAATTAACACTTCTCTAGAAATATTTCCTTCGATGCTTGAATTTAAAATAGCGAGGCTTTTTGCTACCAATGGTGCTGCATAGCTTGTTCCGCAGCCTGATACTTTGTTACCTGCTGGATTTACCGAATATAATCCTGCATCTAACTTACTAAATCCACCAACCTGCGCGAGATCAGGCTTTATGCCAAGTGCTGGCCCTGGTCCTCTACGAGTATAAGTGGAGGGTTTTAGTGCATTTACTTCTGAAGCTGGTTCTAATGCACCTACGGATATTGATCTAATACTTTCGCATGGTTGTAATATTCGATCTTTTCCAGAGTGTCTATATTTTGCCAGCATAGCCAAAATATCTTCAGGAGTAGAGGGCCATGGATCTCTAGAAAATGCACTATCTAAATTGCCTGCAGGTAAAACAAATATGACGTCGTGATTGTCGCTAATTTCATCAATTACTGAAGCAAAAAAACTATAACTATCGTCCTCTACAGGGAGAGACATAGATAGGCTCATGTTGAAAATTCTGACGCCATGCTTTTTTGCATCAGGAATTTCAAAATCTAGTTGTTGCAAGAAATCGTAAAAGCCTTTTGGAAATAATTTTCTAAACTCATTTGGATCAGTTGCAAATAAGCCCATGTCGTAAAATTTGCATGGAGTTTCTTGTAGTTGTGGTGTGTTTTTATTTAAAGCAGCTCCTGCGGAGATAAGCCCTGCAATAAATGTCCCATGAGAGGAATCTTGTAGCTCATCGTCAATAAAGTTAATTTCTCCTGCGGACCAAGCATTTAGATTTGAGGTCTTTGAAATCCCAGAGTCAATAATTCCTACAATAGGATAAGTTGATTCATTTGGCGTTGGGATTGTAAAAAACTCTTCGTTGTTAATTTCTATTGTGCTATTCGAATTTTCTAAAATCGGGGATAGATGAATTTTTTTCACTATTGACTGTTGTTCAAAGAAGGTAATTATTTTCTTATGCAGTTGTTCATTTTTAATTTCTTCTTCATTTATTTTTATTGCGTAAAATGCAATGTCTTTCCATTCTGGGTTTGAGCGAAGAACTTGTATTCTCTGATCTAGGTTTTTAAGTTTATTATCAAATGACAATGCCATTTCTTCAAGATTAGATAGTGAGGATACTGTTGTATCTTTATTTAAGTCAAAGAATGTCTCTATAAAATATACGCCACCTGTTCTAATATCGCTCAACCATTCAATGGCTTTTTCTATTGAAAAATTTCTTTTGTCTGATAGTTGATGAAGCCTAATTTCAGATATCGCACCGACTTCACTTTTGTTTCGGCTTGGTTTTGGGCTTATTTTTCCGTCTTTCTCGACTAAAGTGGTTTTTGTTTCTGCTTTTTCAATTGCAGATAGAACAGCATCAATATTTTTGCTGTTTAATTCGACTAGCATTTCGCCAAGTTGTCCACCTCCAACGTATTCAACTTTCCCTGTTGGAAATATTGATCGTATTGGGCGATGGCTTTTTGCTAGAGCTTCTGATTGTAAGGTTACATGAGCAAAAACAGATGAATTTGGATTCTCATTAATAGTGTTTTTAATGGTGTACGCTGTTGATAGTATCTTTTGTTTGTGGCTGGCAAATGCATTATCATTATTTGCATAAAAATCAGTATTTTTTCCTCCAGGATTGGTCTCAGGAATGCTAATGTAGTCTGATACGTTCAGAACGATCTGGACAGGATTATTTTTCATTACTTACCTCTTTATGTTTTCTGAGCCAACGACTGATGGTGGATTTATCTCTGTTAAATAAGCTAGCGAGCATATCTTGATTAAATTGAGTTCTTGATTCTTTAAAAAGATTAAAGGCAAGCTCTTCTTGGCTACCTAATATTAAATTTCTTTTATTTATTTCAATCAATTCGCTGTTAAGTTGAATATAGTTTGTTACTTTTTCAATAAGATTGTCGTTGTTTTTTGATATTATTGACTGCCTTATTAAGTTGTTACATAAAGATTCAATTTCTGCACCAGAGTAATTACTAGACAGCCAGCATAAAAACTCGACTTCTTCCCCTTTTAATTCGCTACCTAAATAACGCTCAATGATTTTTTTTCTGGATACGCTGTCTGGTTTAGGTACAAAAATTCTAGAGTCAAACCTTCTCCATACCGCGCTATCTAGTAATTTATCGTGATTTGTTATTGCTATAGTGAACCCTTTCCCAAGACGGCTATCAATACATTGAAGTAAAGTGTTTACAACTCGTTTTATCTCGCCAAGTTCATGTGGGTCATCCCTAATTTTTGCAATCGCATCAAATTCATCGAGAAGAAGTACCGCATTGTATCTATTTGCAAAATCAAATAAATTTGAAATGTTTCTTGCCGTTGTTCCAAGGAAAGATGAAATTAGGCCATCAAGGCGGGCCACGATAACTGGCAAGCCTATTTTTTGTGCCATATACAATGCAGTTTTTGTTTTTCCTGTCCCTGGTTCGCCATATATCAGGCAACTCATGGGGAGAAATATATTATTTTCTTTTAATTCATTTACGTGAGTCCATTCATTTATTAATGTGTCTAATGCAATATCAAATTTTGTATCAAAAACAGGTTTATTCGCATTGATGTCACTTAAAATTATTTCAGCTAGGGGGTTACCTGATTCTTTGTCTACTGGTGGTTTGACTGCACGCGTTAATGGCTCTCCCCACCCAATATTTAGTTTTGATAGTGTCAAACGGCTAGGAGTGAGCTTATCTTCGATGTCGACGCTGTCTATGACTTGAGCTAGAGCCTTCGCTTCTTTTAAAGCGCCTTCTGCTTCCAGCTTTGACATCAAACGCTTTACTTGTGTCAGTAGTGGCTTGCTCGGGGTTTGGGCGGCGATACGGCATATCGCTAAAATCAAGTTAAAGTGTTCCATGGCTCTCTTTTAATACTTAAACAGAACAAATGTTCTACATGAGTATTATGCATCAAGTTGCACAAAAACCCAATAACGTTGCACAAATATAGTTATTTGGTGCACGATTTTTGTGTAATGTACACATTTTTAATGGTTTGTGCAATTTTTACGTAAGGTGGTTACTTGGATTTATAATGAAGGGTAGCTAGTTCAGATAAATACCAAGCAGGTGGGCTTGGAAAGTCTTTGCTGAGTACGTTGTAGCGTACGACTTTGGAGCTCCATGCCTCACGTAGTCTGCTTGGCCAACAGCCAAGTAACCACCAAGCCAGATCAATCACTGAGTGCCGTTCTTGGATAGTGCGTTGTTCAAATGCAAATCGACCCTGCTTTGTTGGGAGGTTGATTCTGTTGGCGTGTATTAAAAGGTATTGATGCAGTTTAGGTGCAAGGCGAGACGATACTATAAGAGCACAAAATTGATGGAGCACGGCTAACTGAGAGCAATCGGAGTATGTAATTGTATTTTGTGATATTTTTTTTAGAGTTTTAGTCCAATCCACTAAGGTGTCAGTGATTGGCTGCGTTTGAAAATTTTCCAGTGTCTTGCAAAAATCATGGCCGCAATTCCAGCAGATGGAGAGGGTGTGCGGAGTAATCAACTTTGGACGTCCAAGCTCTATTCTGTGAAAAATAATAGAGCTACTGCAGTTTGGGCAGCGATCCAATAACATGTTTTGATGTTTTGGACAGAAGGTCCATAGCGCCACACGCCATGATTTTCGATAATATGGTTCTAGGCCATCCGTTAAGCATCTAGGGCAACATTGAAGCCCAAAGCCATTTCGTGTGCGGTGATAAATTTGTAGTGGCAATATCCACCGCAATTGACCAGAAGGATGGTATTTATCATATAACTTTCCTTCATAGCTAAGAAGGGTAGTTTCCCATGCTCTTTTAAGCGTCGTACCTGTTTTTTTGCTCATTATTTCTAGCAGCCAAGCAGGGGCAAGGCGGTCAATGTCTCGATTCCATATCTGATGTTCATTACCGAATTGCTGTGCGCAGAATGTTTGTACCTTTAAGCCATTTGCATGTGCAACACGCACCAACCATGATGATAAAAGTTCATCGGGATAAGGATGCGGATGAGCTGGCCATAATTTGCCGGAAAGCATTATCAGCCTCCTCGATCAATTTGCCGTTTTCGTTCAGAAGGCGACACCCAATCTAGTGAATTCAGTAGTTTGTCATTAATCTGCTCTTTGCCTGATTCGATGGCCTGCACGCTAGCAGCCGTTAATAGCCTAGATAGCTCGCCAATATAACCTTCACACATTGAAAATAACTTGGTGGCCAAGCCAGTCTCATGCAGATTAGAGGGTTCACGTAATGGCAGCATGCGTTCAAAGCTGGCCAGCAAGCGTAGAAAATCAGTATCAAAATCCCAGCGAGCGAGTAGGGCTGGTTCGAATCGATTCGCTAATTGTGGGTCGGTTTGTAATGCCCTAAATGCATCCCTAGTACCTACCGCTACAATGGGAATTTGCAGTTCGTTCCCAAGATATTTGATGACATTTAGAAATGTACGTTGCTTGTTTAAATTCCCCGCCATGATGTGATGAATTTCATCAATTACCAGCATGCGTAAGCCTACATATTTAAGTAGCTTAATTACTTGAAATTGTTTTTTATCTACTCGGTCATTTGCCTTGTATGGCGCAAAAAGTAACTCAAGAATCGCATTGTAAAATCGCCCTTCTTCGGGTACGGGTGGCGCTTGCACGAAAAGTACGGGTACTTGAATTCCGTTGCCGCTGGGATTGTCTTTGGCAGGGTGTTGCGCACAGAATCGTTGCACCAGCATTGTTTTGCCATTATTGGTGTCGCCGACCACTAGAAGATTCGGCATACGATGCGAGCGAGGATATACCAATAAATCGTCGAGTTTGGCCAAGATGTTCTTTGCTCTGGGGTAGCCGATCCAGCGCGGGGAACGGATTTTTTCAATCCGCTCTGCATTGCTCAATTCCAGTAACTTCGCGGTTGATTCGTTAAGGTGGCTCATGAAAGGTCGTCCATTTCTTCGAATGGTTGGATGGCCGTGATTGCTATCGGATGAGTATCTGTTTCTACCTTGATTGGTGGCGTCACTGTATTTGGCTTAATTGAGTTTTGCGCCGATTTCCGGCGTTGCGCAGATCTTCGTGCAGAATTTGTGCTTCCCTGAGCCTGTTTTTCAATTTCACGCATACGCTCGTATGCATCAAAAATTGCATGTTCATCAACATGCCTACGGCCATCCGCTTCTGCTTGTCGTTTAGCTTCGCGTAGTTCCCAAATACTTATTGGGGGATGTGCTGTATTTCGATATGGAATTGGAAAGTAGGCGCTAAGTTCGGGGTCATAGAACCAGATTGTGCCTACGTCGCGTGGATCACGTCTGAACATGAATTTGCGTTTATATTTTGGTGCAACAGGATCAAGGGCATTGATCCAGCGACGCAAAACATCGTGGTAGTAGTGAATCTCATCAATGACTACACCGTAATCTTGAATTGTTCGTTCTTCAAAAGGCATTAAGTCTAGCCGTAGGCGGTCTTCATCACTGATTCGAGCTGGCAAGCCTCGGCCAAGTGTTTCCTTCGTACCAAAAACACCTTGGCGGTATTTTGCTATTGGAGGCATGTTGATGCTTGAGTGAACACGTTGGTGGTATACGTTCACAATAAACGTAACAAGCCATTCTTCAAATTCAGTTAAAGTTAGCGCGGCTTTGCCTTCAGAATCGTAGTCGCTGCGCTCACGAGAATTAGAGAATGTAGTGCCAGGTAGTGTGTGTATTTCTTTCGCAAACGTACCAAGTAAACGCTCGATATGGCCGCCGAAATGTGGTCTTGCAACTGGCCGCCATTCAATGTCTATGCCGTATTCCAAGCAGGCACGCTGTAGCATGTTGCCGCGAAACTCTTTGGCATTGTCCATGTGCAATTTGCCAGGAATCCCCCAGCAAGGCCAATCCCCTTTAATGTCATGCTTTGATAGCCAATTGTCTTTTGGCAGAATGGCATTTGCTAAACATTGTCCTGCTGATAGTGCGCCTGGGGGATCGAAGGAAACATAAAAACCTGCAACCATTCGGCTAAAAACATCGATTGCCAGCGTAATCCAAGGCCTGCCAACAGGGCGGCGGAAAATATCGTCAACCAGAATAATGTCCAGTGGCGTGTGGTCAATTTGAATAACGGAGAATGGCCAGTCAGCTCCAGGGAAACTGCCATCAATTGGTGAGTACGCTTGATCAGAGACTTTGCGGCCTTTGCGCTTGGCCATGACATGTTCGCCAGCTAAATCTTTGATGCGACTGCGTATTGTGTTGTTATGCGGAGGCTCAATATTTGCATTGGCACACAAACGACGCACTTCATCACAAACTTTTTGTTGTGATTTACGTTGCGTGGTTAGAAATTCGCTATCCACCGCCGCTTGAATAATGCTCTCTATTTCAGGAAGCAGTTTTTTTTCCCCTTTATCGCTGCGATTGCGCGGTAGAAGTGCTGTAATTAATCCGGTTTCTTCATAGCTGCGAATCCAACCATATAGCGTGTTTTCGTGGCGCTGATAGAGCTTTGCCCTCGCCGTAACATCTTGCCGACTGCGATAAGGCATATTGAGCAATGGTCGGATAATCTCATAGCGTTTGCTGGCTTCTGCCCATGCATCATCTTGCACAGCAACTAAATCTGGCTTGGAGTCTTGATCGCCAACGATGGCGGTGGCTGCTAATTCGCTAATCTTGGCATGGCTGACTTGTTGGGTTTCATCGTCAACAACTAATGCCTCATTCAAATCAAGGATGTGCTTAATTCGATGTGGCCGATTCTTGTAGATGACGGCAGCTCCAATTTGAAGCTGTATTAATTTGTGGGATGCACTCATTTGTGCAGGCTCCAAATAGGGCTATTCATGGTGAGTTTTATGTCTAAATCTACGCCAATTTGTCTTGTGCCTATTAAGTACCAGAGTGTGGGCAGTAGCTTGGCTTGATTCCATTCATCTTTGAATACGCTAGAAAGCAATTCAGTGGGCGTAGTTTGTTGCAGACGTTTTATTTGTTCGTCGAGTAAATCCATGTGCGCTTCATCAGAAGGGCCTTGGCGAACAAATGATAATAAAAACTTTGCGTTTTCAAGGTAAGTGCTTCGAATCTCAATTTCTGTTATTAGCTTGAAGCGCCAGCCTTGTGCGCGTGCAAATCGTACCGCTGCGCGAAATTTGGGGCGAAGTTCTGACCAGAGTTGTTTGAGCTCTGATCGGTATTTAACTTCATACAAAATCTTGTATTGATGCCCACTTTGATGAAAAGTTGCGAGTACATCAGGTGTGTAACGGCGAGCTTTGTTATTGGCATCAGTCCACTCAAGTGTCAGTGGCTGCACTTCAAAAGTGGTGATGCTGGGGTCGAATTCCAGCAAAATCAGCAGGTCACGTTCCAAGGTGGATTCGAACATCGCTTTACCCGCCGATTTTTGATGGGCAGCGACACCGGTGACATTTCGATAGTTCTTAGGGATTTTGCGCACGGGCATGCTATACCTCACTCAGTACACAATAGCACTGTAAAATCATCATTGGTACAAGATAACGTTGTATTTCAGTAGCGTACAACGCTGTAAACTATGCCAATAAGTAGGCTGTCAGTACAATTTAGCTCTGGAACTGACAGTTTAATCCTCGCCAGCCCCAAAAACGCTACCTAGAGCAGGTGGCGTTTTTTTTTGCTTTAGATTAATTTGACTCAACGCTTGCATCCGCAAAGCTGCGTAAAATCAGCGTTTTGGTTCTGGCAAAGATCATGACACTCAATAGCTACGCCATACTTCGTGCCGTGCATGTGGTCTCTGTACTGCTGTGGATAGGAGGCGTGGCTTTTGTCACGCTGGTGCTGCTGCCTGCATTGCGTCGCCATCAGCAGGATTACGCCACCTTTGAGCTGCTTGAGCATCGCTTTGGCAATCAGGCCAAGCTGATGACGCAGCTGGCCATGTTGTCGGGAGTGGCAATGCTGTGGCTGACGGATAGTTGGAGTCGCTTGCAAGAGAGTTGGTGGCTGTGGGCGATGATCATCACTTGGGTGGTCTTTACCCTGATGCTGTTTGTGCTGGAGCCTTTTGTGATTCACCGCTGGCTACATCGGCGTGCAGAGCAAGATCCACAAGGCACATTGCGACTGTTACAGAACTTACATTACGCCCTGCTGGCTTTGGGCCTGATTGCTACATTCGGTGGGGTACTGGGCGCGCATGGCGGGGCTTGGTTTTGATTGGGGTTTTATGCAGGGTGGAAGAAGCCCCATGTGCGCTAGGCAAAATCAAAAAGATCTTTTTAGTGCCTTCGGCACGTCGATTTTGGTGCGGCATCCCCGCTGAGACTCACTTTCTTGCTTCGCCAAGAAAGTGAGCAAAGAAGGCGACCCCAGCCAGCACAAAGGCCCCTCACTGCGGATAATCGGCTCGGCGAAAAAGGCTGCTCGCTCGCTGCCTCGCTACCCCTTTTCCGAAATCCCGATCCGCTTATTCCTCGCTTCGGCGTGCTTCAAGGGGGATTTAAGCCCCATTCTGAGAGCGTGTCGTGTCGTGTCGTGTCGTGTCGTGTCGTGTCATGTCATGTCATGTCGTGTTGTTGTTTGCTAATGCAAAAACAAACTGCCTAGCGTACATGGGGTTTTACCCGTCCCACAATCACTCCCCCCGCGATAGCGTATGGATTTTCAAGGCTAACTCTTCGCCTAACCAGCTTGCGCCATTGGTATGGGCTTCTACATCGTCGTTCAGCTCTGGGTGGATCAAGACGGATAGTTCACCACGTTGCGCTTCAAGCTGGCTGCAGACTTCGCTCAGTAAGCTTTCATCAAAATTGATTTCAAACATCGGCTGAGTATGCGGGCCTACTTAGCGGTGGATTAATTCCCCCATCCAGCAATCGTCGCTTAAAGACATTCTCAGTTGGCTGTGCAGTTTTTCCGTTGCGCTGATTTGCTCGGGTAAAAAATAAACGTGGGCATGGTAGATAAGAGACATGTAAAAATCCGGTGAAATGGCTTAGCGATTCAAGGGGCGAATTATGCGGGAATTTGTCAGTGAAATGGCATATTTCCTGTTTGGTACAAGGCTGTAAGCCGTATGGTTTTTCTTCGGATATATCTGAGTTAATAGTTTAAAACTGAAATCAAGGTTTTTTTATTAGCAAACAGTTGGGAATGCAATAAATGCGCTCTTTGCACGGGGCTTTAGTGTCCCCTTGAAGCACGCCGAAGCGAGGAACAAGCGGGGCGGGATTTCGGCGAGGATGTTTGAGCGAAGCGAGTCCCGCAGCCGCCGACTCGATTGTCCGCAGTGAGGGGCTTCGTGCTTCGTGGGGTCGCCTTCTTTGGCTTCGTTTCTTGGCGAAGCAAGAAAGGAAGGCCCCCGCGGTGGCAACCGCTCCAAAATCAATGTGCCGTAGGCACTAAAAAGTAAGCGGATTACCGCTTTGCTCTCTACAGCGTAATTTGTCTGCAAAAACGCTCAGACTTATTACGGCCTAGGAGTTCATTACGACTTACGAGTTTAGTGCAGTAGGGCGGCTTAGCCGCAGGCGTAACCCGCGTTCAGGCATGGCAAGCTGGGCAGTAATCGAGTGCTTGTTTGGTGGAGATATTTCAGGGCGGGTTGATAAACCTAACCATGCCCTACATGGCTGCAAGGGCTCATAGCTGACGTAAGCAGATTTAACTTTACTCTGACCCCAGTTATTTTCAGTTATTTTCAGTTATTCTAATCATAAGGGAGCGGTGTTAATCGCCGAGTTAGGTAGCTCATGATCGAGATATCTTAGCAGTATGTCTCGTGTAAGTAGCAGCATCTGCCACCGAGTTTCCCCATCGGTTGACGGCGCATTTACCCAATTGCCATGTCGCACTGGATCGGCAAAAGTTTTGATCCTAGCGTCAATAGTTACTCGGTCGGTACCCAGAGCTGCGTGCATTTCATCCCAACGAGCATTATCCGTCTTTGAAACAAATGCCGCTTTAATACTTTCAATTGCACGGTAACAATACGTTGCGCAATCAGTTATATCGTTTATTCCTCGAAGGTAATCACGCAAGGCAAAGCGGAAAAACACACTCTGATTTGCCAACTGAAGTGCGCGGTTAAAGATCGGTCCATGCGGGTCAAACCCAAGCGTTTGATCTGATGTGTCGCCGCTTGGACGAACCCCGAAGACATGGGGTGTGCCGTCTTCTTCTGTGACCTGAATTAGTTCGACTGAATATCCGGACCCTAAAGAAAAACCGAGCGCACCAATAACAATGATTGCAAAGTGATCGGCTGCAATGTACGCATTGGCCCAACCGTCTATGGATGCAAGCTCTACCAGAACGGTGATTTGTGATGAGTCGCACTGCGCGACTACTCGACCTTTATCAGGAATTTGCCACTCGATCGGACCAAATTGGATATCGGCTCTCTCTGGATGAACTCTGCCAGTTGCAATGTAGCGCATATGCTGCCTAACGTTTGAATTTAGGGGCTGGCTTTAGCCAGTCCCGCTTGAATGATGGGTTAGACCTCATGTGAACAATCTTCTGCATATTTGGGGGCTCCTACTCCACGGAAGCCAGTTGCGCACGTTGACTTGCATGTAGGACATATCATATATACCCAGCCATCCTTGCTTGATGGATTGAGGATGACGCGCTTTTTATTGTGAAAGCAATTAGTGCATAAGAAGTGTGGTTCTTCTCCCTCTGCATGCTCTTTTTTCAGAGCATAAACCTGAGCCGCACCACGCCATGGATTAACTAATGAGTACCGCTGTTGTTGATTACCCCAGTCCTCAAAACTTTTAATTTGTGCTTCTAACTCTCTGACTCGTTCTTGAAGCAAAAACTGTGCATTAGTTGCTTCTAGTGCACTACTTTGCGCGGAAAGAAGGGCATTTTGAATTTCGATAACCTTGCCCTGTACTTCTGCAGTTGTTCTGAGGTCAAAAAGTGCTTTTGAAATATCTGTGGCGGCCTTCAGGCTTCCCATCATGGCTTGAACAGCAGTCATATCCATTAGGTTTCCTTCCTAAGAGGGCTAATGTAGAAGTGAGCGGATGCCGACCCACCGGAATGTAAAAGAAGTAATTAAGGTGGAGCAATCACTCAACCTCAAAGAACTAAGCTTGCGGGCAGTCGACTACCGAGTTAGCGGACGTCACGGCGGATTGTGATAGCAAGCAGTGGCATTTTTAACACGAAATGGGCCAGATGGATGGCTAGGGTCAGCGCTAAATGTATAAAGCACTTGCATCGCAACATTAAACTGCGATAGAGGCAGCCAGCCGTAGTTTCGGGTTGTCTTGGCGGCCATGCAGTCTGCTGCCAATTCATGCGCTGGATTCGGTAAGTAGGAGGGTTGAATGACGTGGCCAAGGCAATGGTGTGCACATTCGTGCGCATAGGTGAACACGGCAAAGGCCAACGGGACTGATCTAAGTGCTGTGGTATCCATGACAATCGCAGGGCCGCCATTGACAATTGTTGCCACCGCTGTTTGATTTGTCGGGGCCGCATAGTTCATTACTCGATTACCCAATGGGTCTATGCAAAATATAGATAGTGGCCCTATTTGAACGGAGGGGCCAATAGGGGTCTGTGCGTGACATAAAAACGATAGCGTCAGAAAAACAAATAACGCAATTATTGCTATTAAATTTTTCATTCTTCTCGCCATGTGTGCAAATAATTTTGGTGCTAACGTGAGATATACACCTACGCAGGTGTATATCTGGTTTATTTATGTGTATAAAAAATCAATTTCTGCAGTTTCTTATTTATTTTCAATCGTTTGAAATCATGTATGCCAAATAGTACATATCACAATGGGATTACGGTTTGTATGCACTATATGAGCTGAAAATAAGTTATGTGTAAGGTATTTGGCATTATTTTAGAGTAGTTTTATGTTTATTTCATATCTTTTTTCTTACTCTTTAAGTATTTAGCCATTCTCGCGATTTGGAGCGCAAAGCTACTGTGTTTTTGATACCGCTAACGGCTGATGGATAAATCTCGGCAGATATCGCAGGCCCAAGTCTCAACACCAGTGCTCATCAGCCCTCATATCCCCCTCTAGCAGTTTTCTCTGTATTTGAGATTCCCCGCCCTCGCGCTATGCTGTAATAAATCTTATTAAGGAAGTGCGATATGTTAGATCTGCCTCGGCACCAAATAATGATGACGGTGTTGATGACGCCGGATATGGCTAATTTCTCTGGCAAGGTGCACGGTGGCGCTTTGCTGAAAGAGCTCGATCAGGTGGCTTACGCCTGTGCCAGCCGCTATGCGGGGGCTTATGCGGTGACACTTTCTGTGGATCAGGTGATTTTTAAGCAGCCGGTGTTTGTGGGGGAGTTGGTGCATTTTTTAGCCAGCGTTAATTACACTGGCCGTACTTCAATGGAAGTGGGTATCCGGGTGGTGGCAGAGAACATCCGTACCCAGACTGAACGGCACACCAATAGTTGTTATTTCACTATGGTGGCGATGGGGGATGATGGCAAATCTGTGGTGGTACCGCCGCTTATCCCCGCCGATGATGATGCAGAAGCGCGTTGGGTAGCCGCCGAGGCTAGGCGGGATATCCGGCTGATGTTGGCAGAGAAAATGGTGTTTAAAAAATAGCTGCGGCATAAAAAAACGCCACTTCCAAAGAAGTGGCGTTTTTCTTGAGGCTTAAACAGCTGGCATTACATGCCCATGCCGCCCATACCACCCATGCCGCCCATATCTGGCATGCCTGAGCCTTCTTCTTTTGGAAGCTCAGCAATCATGCAGTCGGTAGTCAGCATCAGGCCAGCGATCGATGCTGCGTGTTGCAGTGCCGAGCGGGTTACTTTAGCTGGGTCAAGAACACCCATTTCTACCATGTCGCCGTAAACGCCAGTACCGGCGTTGTAACCGAAGTTACCTTTGCCTTCCAATACTTTGGAAACCACAACGCTAGGCTCGTCGCCCGCGTTTTGTACGATTTGACGCAGTGGCGCTTCAATGGCTTTCAGTACGATCTTGATACCTGCATCTTGATCAACGTTAGCGCCTTTCAGGTCAATGATAGAAGAGCGTGCGCGCAGCAGAGCTACGCCACCACCGGCCACAATGCCTTCTTCCACAGCTGCGCGTGTTGCGTGCAGTGCATCTTCAACGCGGGCTTTCTTCTCTTTCATTTCAACTTCAGTGGCTGCGCCAACCTTGATCACTGCAACGCCGCCAGCCAATTTAGCTACGCGTTCTTGCAGTTTTTCACGATCGTAATCGCTGCTTGCATCTTCGATTTGCTTACGGATCAGGCCAACGCGTGTCTTGATGCTTTCTTCATTACCCGCGCCATCGATGATGATGGTGTTTTCTTTAGATACTTCGATACGCTTAGCAGAACCCAATTCAGCCAATGTGGCTTTTTCTAGGGTCAGGCCAACTTCTTCAGCGATCACAGTACCGCCAGTCAGGGTAGCGATGTCTTCCAACATGGCTTTACGACGATCGCCAAAGCCCGGAGCCTTAACCGCTACAGTCTTTAGAATACCGCGGATGTTGTTCACTACCAGAGTAGCCAGCGCTTCGCCGTCTACATCTTCAGCAATAATCAACAATGGACGGCCAGCCTTAGCTACTTGTTCTAGTACCGGTAGCAGGTCACGGATGTTGCTGATTTTCTTGTCGAAAAGCAGTACAAACGGATTGTCCAGCAGGGCAATTTGTTTTTCTGGGTTGTTGATGAAGTAAGGGGAGAGGTAGCCGCGATCAAACTGCATACCTTCAACTACATCCAACTCATCTTCAAGGCCAGTACCGTCTTCAACGGTAATCACGCCTTCTTTACCTACTTTTTCCATCGCAGCAGCGATTTTTTCGCCGATGATTTCGTCGCTGTTAGCAGAGATAGAGCCAACTTGAGCGATTTCTTTGGTGGTAGAGCAAGGCTTAGCAATGTTTTTCAGCTCAGCAACCAAGGCAATCACAGCCTTGTCGATACCGCGCTTCAAGTCCATTGGGTTCATGCCAGCAGCAACGTATTTCATGCCTTCTTGTACGATGGCTTGTGCCAGTACAGTAGCTGTAGTTGTACCGTCACCAGCGATATCAGAAGTCTTAGATGCAACTTCTTTCACCATTTGCGCGCCCATGTTTTCGAACTTGTCTTTCAGTTCGATTTCTTTGGCTACCGATACACCGTCTTTGGTGATGGTAGGCGCGCCGTAGCTGCGTTCTAGCACAACGTTACGACCCTTAGGGCCTAGCGTTACTTTAACTGCATCAGCCAGGATGTTTACACCGGCTACCATGCGTGCGCGTGCTGAATCGCCAAATTTAACTTCTTTTGCTGCCATGTTGTTTAACTCCGTAATATTTAGGTAAGGGCTAGAATCAGGTGGCGTGTAAGCCGTGATTAACCTTCGATCACGCCCATGATGTCTTCTTCACGCATTACTAGCAGTTCGTCGCCATCTACTTTCACGGTTTGGCCGCTGTACTTACCAAAAATAACCTTGTTGCCCGCTTTAACAGCCATTGGGCGTACTGAGCCGTTTTCTAAAATCTTACCGTTACCGACGGCAACTACTTCGCCCATATCCGGCTTTTCAGCAGCGTTACCTGGCAACACGATGCCAGATGCAGTTTTTTCTTCAGCTTCAACGCGTTTGATTACTACACGGTCATGCAAAGGACGAATTTTCATGGTGTTCACTCTCCAGATAAAAAAGTGGCATTCATTAACGACAGAACGCTGTTAGCACTCAAGGCTAACGAGTGCTAAATAGTGTGGGCGCAGCAAGGGCTTTTCAAGTGGGGAATGAGGATATTTTTAAAGTAAATTGGCGGGTGTGTACCCTTATCGCATTAAAGGCTCCGCAGTTTGCGTGGTGTTGAGTTATTAGATATCAGGTATGGATATCTAATAGTGGATTTAATAGTGGATTTAGCTGTTGTTTATATTTGATTTGCAGCTGTGTATTAAATGTAAAAATGGGCTAAACCCGGAGGGCTGAGCCGGAAAATGGCCATTCACTGCGTTATGCTCCTCGACAATAACCAGTTATTACCTTCGTCACATGCTTTGTGCCTAGCCGTTTTCCGGCTCAGTGCAATTGTGAATGAAACGTCAAAAGAACCTAGCAAGGTGGCTTCAAGGTAAAATATCGAATAGCCTTTTGGGAAATTGAATAAACCGCTATCTTTGGGGACTTAAGCTCGATAAGCCGCTCAATTCGGCACGTATTTTAAAAAGGAAGGATTACATGAGCCACGCTACCGCTATTTTGCAACACGCTTACGCTAGGGCTGAATCATCCAATTTAGCTTATAGAGGGGCGTTAACTCCCGCCGAGGCTGCGGTTTTATTGGCGGAATTGCCAAACGTAAAGCTGGTGGATGTGCGCACTCACGCAGAGTGGCAGTTTGTGGGGTTTGTGCCTGAATCAGAAATGATTGAATGGAAAACCTACCCTAAAATGGAAACCAACCCCAACTTCTTGACTAGCTTGCAGGGGGCGGTTGATCCAGATGCGGTGGTGATGTTCTTGTGCCGAACTGGGGCGAGATCACACGAGGCGGCGGCATTGGCTTTTGCAAATGGTTATAGCCAAGCATTTAATATCTTGGAAGGCTTTGAGGGGGATAAAAACACTGCAGGCCAACGTGGCCAAGTCAACGGCTGGAAAGCTGCGGGTTTGCTCTGGACTCAAGGATAAGGTTGGGTTCAAGCCTATTTATTGGGTGTTAATGGATGTGTAGGCCTTGGCGCGAAGCTTTAATTTGATGCCCACGCAGCCATGGTGGCTATTTCGGTGTTTTCGCGGCAGTGGTGGGCACGTTGCCCACCCTAAGATTTACCCTTCAAACAACACCAAACACCGTTCCGCATCCCGTGGGTGGGGGATGACGGTGGAGGCAATGCCGTAAGTGGTGGCGAGCCGCTCAGGGGTGAGCACTTGCTGCGGCGTGCCGTAAGCAACTTGGCTGCCGTTTTTAAGCAATAGCAGGTGGCTGCACCAGCGAGCGGCAAGGTTTACATCGTGTAATACCACCACCACCGCAATATTTTCTTCACGGGCGATGCGGCTGACTACGGCAAGTAGATCGTGCTGGTGGCGCGGGTCTAGGCTTGCGGTAGGTTCGTCCAGTAGCAGGTAGCGTGGTTGATCTGGGTTGGCTAGGATTTGCAGCAAGACACGGGCAAACTGCACGCGCTGCTGCTCGCCACCAGATAGTTGTGGATAGCGGCGTTTAGCCAAATGGCTGATATCGGCCAGCTGTAAAACACGCTGGCTTAAGCTGGCTACTTGTTGCGGCGACAGCTCGGCAAAGGGGTAGGCCCCCATCGCGATCACTTCTTCCACACCCAGATCAAACGCTAAATTGGGGTTTTGCGGCAGCATGGCGCGCTGGCGGGCCAGCTTGGCTGCGGGCATGCTTAGGATGCTTTCGCCCTGCAAGCTGATCTCGCCTTGGGAGGGGATAATTTCCCCTGCCAGCAGGGACAATAGCGTGGATTTTCCCGCGCCATTTGCACCCAGAATCGCGGTGATTTCACCACGGCGTAATTCTAAAGAAATAGCGTTCAGGGTGAGCTGGCTGCCGCGTTTAAAAGAGAGATTGTGGGTATTTAATAAGCTGGACATGATTACCTACGAACCATCAAAAGCCAAAGAAAGAAAGGCCCACCAATCAGACTGGTGACAATGCCAATCGGCAGCTCGGCGGGCTGGGCCACAAGCCGAGCGAGGCAATCGGCGGCGACCAGCGCGATGGCTCCACCCAGCATGGCGGCGGGGAGTAAGCGGCGGTGGTCTGCACCTGTCATCATTCTGACCAGATGTGGCACCACAAGGCCGACAAAGCCGATGCCTCCTGTGGCGGCAACCAGCGGGCCAATTAATAGCGCCGTCAGCAGTACCAGTTTGCGGCGTACGGCTTTGATAGGAAAACCTAAATGCTGCGCTTCGCGCTCACCCAGCAGCAGGGCGTTCATGGCTCGCCAGTGGCGCAGTACCATCGCAGAAATAATCAGCATCAGCGGGCCGAGTATACCCAGCAGCGGCCAGCTTGCACCCGCTAAGCTGCCCATATTCCAGAAGGTTAAGCTTTTTAGCTGCACATCATTGGCCATATAAGTCATCAGCCCAATGAGGCTGCCGCAAATGGCGTTGATGGCGATGCCCGCCAGCAAGAGGCCTGCCATGCCGGGATAGCGCTTGCCCAGATGATAGGCCAGCGCTGTGGCGATTAAGCTACCGATAAAGGCGGCAGGGGCGAGCACCATAAAGCTACCGCCACCAAATAAAATAGCGCAAACCGCACCTAAAGAAGCGCCTGAGGAAACACCGAGTAAGCCGGGTTCTGCCAGTGGATTACGAAATAAAGCCTGCATGGCCGCACCCGTCAACGCCAGAATCGCTCCCGCCAGCGCAGCAAACAGTACGCGGGGCAAACGTAGATCGAGCAATACGCTGTGCCAAAGTTGCAGCTCAGTGCCGGTTTCAAAAGTTTGGGCACTAAATAATAGCTGTGGCAACACCTTAAACGGAATCGCTACCGCGCCGCTGCTGGCTGAAATCATCATCAAGAGCAGCAGCAAGCCTGCCAGCAGCCACAATAAGCCCTTGGATATTTGAGGCACGCTGCTTTGTGGATGGGTGATTGCGGTCATAAATAGTCCAGGAGTGTGTCGGGCGGGGACGGGCCCATATGTGCGAATAAAGTATTGATTTAATCTAAGTCTTGAACTACGGAGCACACAGAGAGCACAGCGTTTTATAGAGAAAATCGAATATTTACTCTGTGAAACGCTGTGCTCTTTCGCGCTTTTTAGTGCAAGCTTTAGCTCACTTACATCTCAGTAACCGTTGCTTATTTCGCCGCCTGTTTTAACTGCTGCAAAGCTTCTGGCAGGCGTATGCCAAAGCCCAGCAGCAGTAAATCATCCATCACGATGATTTTCTTGTTTTTGGTGCCAGCCGAGGGCTAGGTCTTTGTCTTGCCAAGGTCAGCGTGCAGCGTGGGGAAAAGGTTGCCGCCATGGTGAGGGCAGAAAGTGATCGTGGTGCTTTAAGTGAGCTGGGCGTAACTTTAATCCAAGGTGATGCTTTTAGCTTGGATGATTGCATAGCGGCACTGAGGCAGGCACAGCCTCGGCGGGTGATTAGTGTATTGGGCGGCAAAAATGCAGCAGGTCGGCGCATAGACGCGTTAGGCAACTTGAATGTGATCCAAGCGCTTGAGGCCAGTATGCCTTCTACCCGCGTGTTATTAGGCACCTCTTTAGGTTGTGGCGAGCAATGGGATGGATTGGCAGAACCTACCAAGCGCATGCTAGGGGAAGCCATTCAGGCTAAAAATGAGGCCGAGCAATATTTAAAACAAAGCGCTTTGCCATGGATGATTGCACGGCCTGCTGGGCTGAGCCATCAAGAGGGCACGGGGCAGTACCGTGTACAAGCGCAGCGCGATGATGCTGGCAATTATCTGCCGCGTGCCGACGTGGCCGATGCGATGCTGGCCATCTTAGATCAGGATGAGCGCCTGTATAAGGCGTGGACTATTTTGGGGCCTGCCCATTAGCAAGTAGTCTTTGCTGAGCGAGATAAAGCCGTTGCATGCGAAGGTGATTGCGCCCTTGTATGATCAAAATAGTGATTAGCTTTACAGTAAAACAGAGGGGCATCACCAAGCTGAAGCGTTGTTCTGAGCTGTTGCCCCTCAAGGCCTTTTATATGTGTTTTGCTAGGTGAGCGGTGTATAAAATTTTTTTGCTATCTAGTGCACTGACCTTAGCTGGCTGCGCTACATCAAATACACCCTTTGCGGGTAAATCTTATGTGCTAATGGGCGAAGTTCATGATAATGCACAAGGTCACCAAGTACGGTTTAAGGCTTTAGAGCAAGCCGTGCAACAAGGCTGGCGCCCTGCTATTGCCATGGAGCAATTTGATCGTGAACGCCAAGTAGAGCTAGATCAAGCCCGTAAAGAGCAGCCAAATAACCCTGATTATTTAATTTCAACAGTGGGCAGTAGCCGTTGGGATTGGTCATTGTATCGGCCTGTGATTGAGCTAGCGCTACGCTACGATTTGCCGATTTTGGCCGCTAACTTATCCCGAAAAGACGCATCGGTAGTGGTTAAACAAGGCGTTACCGCCTTGGTTGATGCTCAAGAATTGGGGTTAACTCAGTCCTTGCCTACAGGCTTACTTGCGGCGCAGCGAGAAGAAGTTAGGCTAGGGCACTGCGGTAAGCTGCCAGAAAACCTGCTCGATGGCATGGCTTTGGCACAAATCGCTCGAGATGCGGCGATGGCAAAGGTGATGAAGCCTTATCAAACACGCGGTGTGGTGCTGCTAGCAGGCAATGGCCATATTCGCCGTGATGTAGGAGTGCCACTTTGGCTGCCTAATACTTTATCGGTGGGCTTTGTAGAGGTAAGTCATAACGGAGCATTTGATCAGGAAAACTTGATTGCGCCAACGAAGCGGGCCGATCCTTGCTTTGCTTTATAAGTTGTAATTTTTAGATCTCTATTTATTTATCAAAATAAAATTATAAAGCGCCGAGCCTTTTTGAGAAAAAGCTTGGCGTTTTTTTATTTTATCGTTGATGATCTTTACATGAATAGATAAGCGTTTTATCATGCAGCCATTTATGAAAATATCTATATATATCAATAGTATATGGATATTTAATTTTAAAACAACTCTCTTGGTTATGCCAAAAATGTCTTTATAAATGCACCATCAGGATTAGTCAAATTTAGCTTGAAAAATATGCGAAAAAAGTAAGAAGGAATGAAGGTTTTAAGTTAACATTAAAGCACTATTTGTATTTTATCTATCGGCAATCTATAGCTAATATGCTGTTTATTTTATATAAATATGAATTTTTTTAATCAAAAAAATATGCAGGTTGCTAATATGCATTAGAATTTAGTAATATACTGAGCTTAAGTGGCGGATAGGCTGCTATTATATTTAGTACTCATAAATAATAGTTACTTACAATAATTGTGAAAAAAAGGGAGGGGCTCCCTTTTTTTGTAAGCTTAGGTGCATAGAGCGGATTGAAATTTTGCTCTATCGTGGGGAGATTAGCGGTGCTTACTCTAAACAACTCTTGCGTACTAATATGTGACTAGCTGGTGTAGTGAAACGAATCGTTGAGGCGTGCTTTGAAACTAGAAAAACTTGCGCTGCGTGGGCGCATTTCGCTGCAGTTTGCAGTTACAGTTACCTTTATGGTTATGCTGGTGCTAACGCTTGGCGCAATTATTACTTTGCAGATGAGCAACCAAGGAAAAATGCTCAAAAATTTGAGCAATAAAGTCATTTCTGCTGAAGTTGCCACTGTGCGTAGTGATTTAGATATTTTTCTTCGTGCTCCTGCATTAGCAAATCGAATGGCCGCGGTGCTGCTGAATGAGCAATATTCAAACGCAGACAAAGATTTATCACAGTTTGAAGCCCCATTTGTGCATATTTTATCCAACATATTTCCAGAACAAAAACACCTAAGTTTGATTTCATTTGGATCTATTAATGGTGAGTATATTGCGGTTGGTCGTGAAATATTAACCAATAAATTTTCATTACTGCTTAAAGATAGTAGAACGAATGGCAACTTAAATTTTTATAGTGGTTTAAAGTCGACTGATTCAATTTTGCACCAGTTTAATCCTTATGATCCAAGGACTAGGCCTTGGTATGCAACTGTTAGCCGCACTAAAAAACCGATGTGGACTACAGCATATCAAGATTATGACGCCGTGCAAGGTATTACTATTTCATTTAGTAGCCCACTTTTTAATCATGATAAAAATATGGTTGGTGTAGTGGCAAGTGATATTAAATTAAGTAATTTTAATCAATATTTGAAATCTAGCCCTAATTTAGGTAGTGGTGCTATTTATATTGTTGATGATAAAAATGAATTTATATCTCACTCCAGTATTGAAAGACCATTGCCACGCATGCCAATAAATGAGATTTTAACGCAAGATAATGCTACTTTACTCAAGGTTAAGGATAGCTCTAATGAAATGATAAGAATGAGTGCAAAATTCCTTGAAGATAAAAAAATAAAAGATATCGAATTTAACCTTGGTAAAGAAAAAATATACGGCAGAGTTTTTAAATTAGCGGATGGTAATGGTTTGGATTGGAGAATTGTTATTCTTATTCCAGAGCGTGATCTATTAGGTGATTTAAAAAAAGATATCATGGTGACTTTGGCCATTGTTCTCTGCATTGGGTTAATTGCAGCATTGGCTGCATGGAAGATATTAGCCAGTATTACCAAGCCTATTTTACTCGCCGCACAAACGGCTAGATTATTAGCGAAGCAAGAGTGGCAGCCTACTATTGCAGGTGGCCTGCAATTAAAAGAAACAACTTTGCTTGCAAATGCGTTTGATGAAATGTCGAGCGCTTTAGCTTGCTCTTTTGAGCAGCTTAATTATCGCATTCGTCATGACCAAGTCACTGGACTGCTTAGCCGTGAAGGTCTTCGTGAGGAAATGTCAGAGTTAGTTAAAAAAGATCCTACAAGAAAGTGGGGTGCACTGCTGCTTGTAGGCTTAGATAATTACAGAAGCATCCATGACAGTATTGGCTACGATCAAGGTGAAGAGCTGCTTTGCGCCATTGTAAATAACCTTAAGCAATATTTGCCAGAGCCGGTGTTATTTGCACGTGTTGCAGATACCGAGTTTGTTATTTGTATGGATGTTGGCGTTGATAAGCCCTGTTTAACTGAATTAATTCAAAGAATATTAGATAGCTTTACTCAATCTTTTCATTTGCAATACGATGAGGTTTTGATTAGTGCTAGTCTTGGCGTGGTTTCTGCGAGTTTTAACCATCTTGATTTGATCGAAAACTTAAGAAATGCCAGCATGGCTTTAAATAAGGCCAATGATAAAGGCGCTAGCTCATATGAAATATTTCAAAGTGATATGGTTGAGCAATCTACACAAAAAATTCATTTAATTTCTGAGCTTAATGCGGCGATTGAAAAAAATGAATTTAGAGTTTATTTTCAACCCGTTGTGAGGTTAAGCGATAGTAAAGTGATTGGTGCAGAGGCTTTAGTGCGCTGGCAAAGTGGCCAGCGTGGTTTGGTTTCTCCTGGTTTGTTTATTCCATTGGCAGAGGAATCAGGTTTAATTTTACCTATTGGGCATTGGGTGCTGCGCGAATCATGTAGGCAAATTGCCGAGCGCCTAAAAAATGGTTGGGCTAGTGATTTTGATGTGCATGTCAATGTATCGGTCCGGCAGTTAATTCAATCTGATTTCTATCAAGTATTAGAGGAAACATTACAAGATTTTGATTTACCACCGCATAATTTAACGTTAGAGATTACTGAATCTATTTTGATTGAAGATAGTAATGTGATTGCTACGCTGATTGGCCGAATCAGAAGCTTAGGGGTGGAAATTGCTATTGATGACTTTGGCACCGGTTATTCGTCTATGTCTTATTTGCATCAATTTGCTTTTGATTGCTTGAAAATAGATCAATCTTTTGTGAGCCGCTTTTTAGATAATCATAAAAGCGAGGCCATTGTCTCGGCGATTATTCGCCTAGCGGGTGGTTTTGATGTGCCGCTGGTGGCGGAAGGGGTAGAAACGGCAGAGCAGGCCCAAAGGCTACTGGAGCTGGGCTGCCAGCGCGCTCAGGGCTATTACTTTGGCCGCCCAATACCATTAGAAGATTGGCCAGAGATTTAATCCCAATCTGCTGCTAATGGATGGAATGCAAAAGGTGAAGAGGGCAAAGAGGGGTTATCTTATTTTCTAGCAAGGCTTAAACTGGCTGGATGAAGTTAAATTTTTGCTATAAGCGCTTATATAGCGGGTTTGTAGCCACTTCTTAGCAAAGCAAATTGCAATAAATCATGATATTGCCCATTCCAAAACCCTGCTTCCCTAAAGCAGCCTTCCTGAATAAAACCAAGTGATTGCAATGATTTAATCGAGGCGATATTTTGCGGATGCACTTGGCCGTGAATTCGATTTAGCGCCATGTGTTTAAAGCCCCAAGCCAGTATTGCTAATAGCGCCTCATTCATTAAACCTAGTCCTTGGTGGCTAGGCGCTAATTCATAGCCTATATGGCATGACTGCCAGTTTCTATCCCATTTAAATAAGCCGCAGCTACCAATAAAATTGCCATCATATTCAATCCCCCAGCGAGTGCCAGGGTTGGGCTGGATGCGCCACTGCGCAAAAATATCAACGAGCTTATTGGCGGCGGCAAGCTCGGTCATTGCATCACAACCAAACCAGCGCATAGCACTGGCATCGCTATAAATAGCCAGCAGAGCGGGTGCGTCGGCGGCGGTGATTTCGCGCAGGATTAAACGAGTCGTTTTAATGCGCGGAAAAACATCCTGTGGCGTGGGCATGTCCACGTGGCTAGTCGTGGGCAGCGAGTTCTCAGTTTTAAGCAATCAGCAGCCCCGCCGTATTGAGCCTTTGTGCAATCGAATTAAGATCGCCTTCGTATTCCCAATACATCGTCCTGCCGTGTGATGCGTTAACCAATAGATATTTTTCGGTGACGGATTGAATGCGTTCAATCGCGATGAGTTTTTCCATAAAGGTTTCATCGTGGAATTCTTCTATGATTTCTTGATTATCTGCGGTATAGCCGTGAACCAGCATGGCGGTGCGAACGCTAAGGGCTATGTATTTCATTGGGTTTCCATTGGATTTTAGGTGGGTACGGCATGCTGCACCCCTACGGTAATCCCCCCACAAAACCAGCTCATTTTTAAGTAGAATTTTCTCGCAGTCTTTGAGGAGCTCTACATGAAAGCAGCACGTTATTCCGACAGCCAGATTATGGCGATTTTAAAGCAAGCCGA
>JBDKJX010000047.1:0-31639 GCA_039796405.1 Pseudomonadota bacterium | reverse complement strand
TTTCCGTCTTGCTGAAGCGCTTGATTCGTACATTCCGTTGCCAGAGCGTGCTGTTGATGGCGCGTTCTTGATGCCAGTTGAAGACGTATTCTCGATCTCTGGTCGTGGTACTGTTGTAACTGGTCGCGTAGAGCGCGGTGTAGTTAAAGTCGGTGAAGAAATCGAAATCGTTGGTATTACTACAACGGTTAAGACTACATGTACTGGTGTTGAAATGTTCCGTAAGTTGCTGGACCAAGGTCAAGCTGGCGATAACATCGGCGCATTACTGCGTGGTACTAAGCGTGAAGACGTTCAGCGCGGTCAAGTATTGGCTAAGCCAGGTTCGATCACTCCGCACACTAAGTTTGAAGGTTCTGTTTACGTTCTGTCGAAAGATGAGGGTGGTCGTCACACTCCATTCTTTAACGGCTACCGTCCACAGTTTTTCTTCCGCACAACTGACGTAACAGGTTCGGTTGATTTGCCAGAAGGTACTGAAATGGTGATGCCAGGTGATAACGTTGAAGTTACCGTTACCCTGATTGCTCCAGTTGCTATGGAACAAGGCCTGCGTTTCGCTATTCGCGAAGGTGGCCGTACTGTTGGCGCTGGTGTTGTTGCCAAAGTCCTCGTTTAAAGGCTTGTGAAAATGCAAAACCAAAAAATCCGTATTCGCCTGAAAGCTTTTGACTACGCTCTGATTGATCGTTCGGCGCAGGAAATTGTTGATACGGCTAAGCGTACTGGTGCTGTTGTTAAGGGCCCGGTTCCGCTTCCTACTAAAATTGAGCGTTTTGACATTCTGAGCTCTCCACACGTTAATAAAATGGCGCGTGATCAGATGGAAATTCGTACGCACCTGCGCTTAATGGACATTGTCAATCCAACAGACAAAACCGTTGATGCGTTGATGAAGCTGGATTTACCAGCTGGCGTTGATGTAGAAATCAAACTGCAGTAATCGGTAATCAAGATTTTTTTGCTGTGATATGCGCTAAGTACTTGCGGTAAAAGAAAAATCTTGTTAAAGTCGCGGGCTTGCTACCTAAGGGTAGTAAGCCTTTTTTACTTTGGGTTTAGCCGGTCAATCGTAATCGGCCCTGAAAAGGATATAACTATGAGCTTAGGACTTGTCGGACGTAAAGTCGGCATGACCCGCGTATTTGCTGAGGATGGCGCGTCCATTCCGGTAACTGTGCTGGACATGTCAGCTAATCGCGTTACGCAAATCAAGACGCCGGAAACTGATGGCTATTCAGCTGTTCAGGTTACTTTCGGTGCAAAGAAAGCTAGTCGTGTAAACAAGGCTCAAGCTGGCCACTTTGCGAAAGCAGGCGTGGAAGCAGGTTTGGGTTTGGTTGAATTTAATGTCACTGCTGAGAAATTAGCAGAATTGAAGGCTGGTGATCAGCTTTCAGTTGAGATGTTTGCGGCTGGTTCGTACGTTGATGTAACTGGTACAACGCTAGGTAAAGGTTTTGCTGGTGTAATTAAGCGTCACCACTTTTCATCTAATCGTGCCTCCCACGGTAACTCGCGCTCGCATAATACGCCGGGTTCTATTGGTCAAGCGCAAGATCCAGGTCGCGTATTCCCTGGTAAGCGCATGGCAGGTCAATTGGGTAACGTTCAGCGTACCACCCAGAACCTGGAAATCGTCCGTGTCGATGCCGAGCGTCAATTGTTGTTAGTTAAGGGTGCTGTCCCTGGCTGCAAGGGCAATGACGTCGTTGTTCGTCCGAGTGTGAAGGCAGGTGCGTAATGGATCTTAAAGTCATCAATGCTACCGGCGAGGCGCAAGCCGCTGTTGCTGGTTCCGATGCACTGTTCGCACGCGAGTTTAACGAAGCGCTGGTTCACCAAGTAGTGACCGCTTACTTCGCAAATGCTCGTAGCGGCAATCGTGCTCAAAAAGGTCGTGATAATGTAAGTCACTCGACCAAAAAGCCTTGGAAACAGAAGGGTACTGGTCGTGCTCGTGCTGGTATGAGCTCTTCCCCGCTATGGCGTGGTGGTGGTCGTGCTTTCCCGAATAGCCCTGACGAGAACTTCTCCCAAAAAGTTAACCGCAAGATGTTCCGTGCTGGTATTGCGACCATCTTGTCGCAACTGGTTCGTGAAGAGCGTCTGGTGGTGGTGGAAAGCTTTACTGCTGAAACACCTAAGACTAAGGCATTCGCACTGAAACTAGCTGCTATGCAGTTGGATTCCGTGTTGATTATTACTAAAGAGTTGGATGAGAACTTGTACCTTGCGTCGCGCAATCTTGCGCACGTTCTGGTCCTTGAGCCATCGCAAGCTGATCCAGTGAGCCTCGTTCGTTATAAGAAAGTGGTTATCACTCGTGAAGCATTGCAAGCTTTTGAGGAGTTGTACGCATGATGCAATTCTCTGAAAATCGTCTGCTTCAAGTTCTTTTGGCACCTATCGTGTCAGAAAAGACCACTTTTGTGGCTGAAAAGAATGACCAAGTTGTTTTCCGTGTTTCCACGGACGCTACTAAGGCAGAAATTAAGGCCGCTGTTGAACTTCTCTTTAAAGTGAAGGTTGAAGGCGTGTCGACATTGAATGTCAAGGGCAAGGGCAAGAAATTTGGTCGTACCGTAGGTCGTCGCAAGGACTGGAAAAAGGCTTACATTAGCCTGGCTGCAGGCCAAGAACTCGACCTCGCGGCAGCGCAGTAAAGGAGACTGAAAATGGCATTGGTAAAAGTAAAACCGACGTCCCCCGGTCGCCGCGCCGTCGTCAAGGTTGTGAACTCGGATCTGCACAAAGGTGCTCCGTACGCTCCTTTGCTCGAATCGCAAAGCAAGACTGCTGGTCGTAACAACCGTGGTGTGATCACAACCCGTCATATGGGTGGTGGTCATAAACAGCATTATCGTCTTATCGACTTTAAGCGCAATGACAAGGATGGTATCGTAGGTCGCGTTGAGCGTCTTGAGTACGATCCTAACCGTACCGCTAATATCGCGTTGCTTTGCTACGCTGATGGCGAGCGTCGCTACATCATTGCTCCTAAAGGCCTGAAGGCTGATATGACTGTGATTTCTGGCTCGGATGCGCCGATTAAGGTGGGTAATACCCTTCCTATTCGCAATATCCCAGTTGGTTCCACTATTCACTGCATTGAACTGCAGCCAGGTAAAGGCGCTCAGTTGGCGCGTTCTGCTGGTGCAGGTGTTCAGTTGCTGGCTCGTGAAGGTGCTTACGCTCAGTTGCGTCTGCGCTCAGGCGAAATCCGCAAGGTTCACGTTGATTGCCGTGCAACAATCGGTGAAGTAGGTAACGAAGAGCATAACCTTCGCTCCTACGGTAAAGCAGGTGCTAAGCGTTGGTTGGGTATTCGTCCAACCGTACGTGGTACTGCTATGAATCCGGTTGATCACCCGCACGGTGGTGGTGAAGGTCGTACTGGTGAAGGTCGTGTTCCAGTAAGTCCATGGGGCCAGCCTGCTAAGGGCTATCGCACTCGTCGCAATAAGCGCACAAGCAATATGATCGTGCGTCGTCGTCCCGCGAATAAGAGGTAATGTAAATGGCACGTTCTATTAAAAAAGGCCCATTCGTTGACCTGCACCTGATTAAAAAGGTGGAAACTGCCCGCGCGGCGAACGACAAGCGTCCAGTGAAAACTTGGTCACGCCGTTCTACTGTGTTGCCAGACTTCGTTGGTCTGACGATTGCAGTTCACAATGGTAAGCAGCACGTTCCAGTTTATGTGAACGAAAACATGGTTGGACACAAGTTGGGCGAGTTTGCACTCACCCGCACGTTCAAAGGCCATGCTGCGGACAAAAAAGCCAAGCGATAAGGTGAAGACATGCAAGTATCTGCTGTATTAAGCAACACTCGCCTCTCCGCCCAAAAAGCGCGGCTGGTCGCTGACCTAGTCCGTGGCAAGCCGGTA
Source organism: Pseudomonadota bacterium (assembly GCA_039796405.1). Lineage (GTDB taxonomy): Bacteria > Pseudomonadota > Gammaproteobacteria > Burkholderiales > Chitinibacteraceae > Iodobacter. The sequence continues at coordinate 27,747 of JBDKJX010000047.1, read as the reverse complement.
GAGCAGGCGTTGAACATCCTAGCCTTCTGCCCTAAAAAGGGCGCAGTTTTAATTAAGAAGGTTTTGGAATCCGCTATTGCCAATGCTGAGCACAATGAAGGCGCCGACATCGACGCACTCAAAGTGACCACAATTTTTGTGGATAAGGGACCTTCTCTTAAGCGTTTCAGCGCACGTGCCAAAGGCCGTGGCAATCGTATCGAGAAGCAAACTTGCCATATCACATTGATTGTTGGCGATTAAGGAGCGACTATGGGTCAGAAAGTTCATCCGACGGGTTTTCGTCTCGCCGTCACCAAGAACTGGGCTTCGCGTTGGTACGCCAACAGTAGCAATTTTGCCGGTATGCTCAATGAGGACATCGCTGTACGCGATTATCTGAAAAAGAAACTGGCCAGTGCTTCGGTGAGTCGTGTCGTAATCGAGCGTCCGGCTAAGAACGCTAAAATCACTATCTACACGGCTCGTCCGGGTGTGGTGATTGGTAAGAAGGGTGAAGATATTGAGCAGCTTAAGAAAGCGCTGCAAAAAATCTTGAATGTGCCCGTGCATGTAAACATCGAAGAAGTGCGTAAGCCTGAAATCGATGCACAAATTATTGCTGATAGCATTTCTGCGCAGCTTGAAAAGCGCGTAATGTTCCGTCGTGCAATGAAGCGTGCAATGCAAAACGCAATGCGCCTTGGTGCCCAAGGTATCAAAATCATGTCGTCAGGTCGTTTGAACGGCATCGAAATTGCGCGTTGCGAGTGGTATCGTGAAGGCCGTGTGCCTTTGCATACCCTGCGTGCTGATATTGACTACGCGACTTCTGAAGCCAAAACCACCTACGGTATTATTGGTATCAAGGTTTGGGTTTATAAAGGCGAAATGAAGCCGGGCGAAAAGGCTGCTGAACCAGCACCTGAAGCTCAGAAGAAAAACGCACGGAAGGGGCCACGTAATGCTGCAGCCAACTAGACTTAAGTATCGCAAGGTCCAGAAGGGCCGTAACACGGGTATTGCTACTCGTGGTAACAGCGTTGCTTTTGGTGTGTTTGGGCTCAAGGCCACTAGTCGTGGTCGTCTGACGGCTCGTCAGATCGAATCCGCACGTCGTGCAATCACGCGTTATATTAAGCGTGGTGGACGTGTATGGATTCGTACGTTCCCAGACAAGCCAATCTCTACCAAGCCCGCTGAAGTGCGAATGGGTAATGGTAAGGGTAGCCCAGATTACTGGGTTGCTGAGATTCAACCAGGCAAAGTATTGTATGAGTTGGATGGCGTTGATGAAGCAGTTGCACGTGAGGCTTTCCGCCTTGCTTCTGCTAAATTGCCATTCGCGACTACCTTTGTCACTCGTCAGGCGGGACAACGATGAAAGCTGCTGAACTACATCAGAAATCTGTTGAAGAGCTGAAGGCTGAGTTGACCGCATTGTTGAAGGCGCAATTTAGCTTGCGTATGCAGCATGCGACGGGTCAACTGGCCAAGCCAAGCGAACTCAACCGTGTGCGCAAAGATATTGCGCGCGTTCATACCATCATGGCTCAGAAGGCGGCTTAACGATGTCTGAAGCTAAACTGAAGCGCGAACTGACAGGCCGTATCGTCAGCGACAAAATGGATAAGACTGTTACCGTGTTGGTAGAGCGTCTGGTTAAACACCCGCTCTACGGCAAGATGATGCGTCGTTCCAAAAAATACCATGCGCATGACGAAAGCAATCAATATCACGAAGGTGATTTGGTTACAATCGTAGAAATTCGTCCATTGTCCAAAACAAAAAATTGGGCTGTGACGACGCTGGTAGAAAAAGCTCGTAATTAATATTTAATACGTGCTTGCGCGGGTATTGTGCTTTATGTACAATGCCCGCTTTCTTATCCATATATAACATCATGTTGTGTATGGAGTTCTTCCCTACGGGATCCAAAACTAGCTGCTAATGCTCGGTTTTGCCGAGCGACTCGGTCTTGCCGAGATTATAGGCGGAAAAAGTTGGAGGTTTGTTTCAATGATTCAAATGCAAACTAGGCTTGAAGTTGCTGATAACACTGGTGCACGTTCAGTAATGTGCATTAAGGTTCTTGGTGGTTCCAAGCGTCGCTACGCTTCGGTGGGCGATATTATTAAGGTTGCCATTAAAGATGCTGCCCCTCGTGGCCGTGTTAAAAAAGGTGACGTATATAGCGCCGTAGTGGTTCGCACCGCTAAGGGTGTACGCCGTGCTGATGGTTCGCTTATCAAGTTTGATGGCAACGCTGCAGTTCTCCTTAACGCCAAGCTTGAGCCAATTGGTACCCGTATTTTTGGGCCAGTGACTCGTGAGCTGCGCAATGAACGATTTATGAAAATCGTTTCACTTGCGCCAGAAGTGTTGTAAGGGGACGGGCATGAACAAGATTCGCAAAGGCGATGAAATCATCGTTATCACAGGCAAGGACAACGGCAAGCGCGGTACAGTGCTGCGCGTAATCCCGGCTGAAGATCGTGTCGTGGTTGAAGGCGTTAATGTGGTGAAAAAACACCAAAAGCCTAATCCAATGCGCGGTGTACAGGGCGGTATTGTCGAAAAGACTATGCCGGTTCACATTTCTAATGTTGCCTTGTTTAACACTGCAACGGGCAAGGCTGATCGCGTTGGCTTCAAGACTTTGGAGGGTGGACGCAAGGTCCGTTTCTTTAAGTCTAGTGGCGAAGTGGTTGGCGGCTAAGGGGTGATGAAAAATGGCTCGTCTGCAAGAGTTTTATAAAGATCAAGTAATTCCGAAGCTGGTTGAACAGTTCGGTTATAAGTCCATCATGCAAGTTCCACGCATCGACAAAATTACCATTAACATGGGTGTTGGCGAAGCGATTGCGGATAAGAAAGTGATGGATCACGCTGTTGGTGATTTGGTGAAGATTGCTGGTCAAAAGCCGGTTGTTACTGTAGCTAAAAAGTCGATTGCTGGTTTCAAGATTCGTGAAGGGTATCCGGTTGGCTGCAAAGTGACTTTGCGCCGCGAACGCATGTTCGAATTCTTGGATCGTCTGGTAACGGTTGCTCTGCCACGTGTGCGCGATTTCCGCGGCGTGAGTGGTAAATCGTTTGACGGTCGTGGAAATTTCAATATGGGCGTACGTGAGCAAATCATTTTCCCAGAAATCGAATACGACAAGATTGACGCTTTGCGTGGTATGAATATTACTATTACCACTACAGCTAAATCCGATGAAGAAGCGCGTGCTTTACTCGCTTGCTTCAAGTTTCCATTCAAGAGTTGAGGCAACCATGGCTAAAGTCGCAGTGATTAAGCGTGAGGAAAAGCGTCGTGCAACCGTCGCCAAGTACGCCGCCAAGCGTGAAAAGCTGATGGCGGTCATCAATGACCAGAATGCATCTGACGAAGAGCGTTTTGCTGCTCGTTTGCAATTCCAGCAGCTTCCGCGTAATGCAAGCCCAGTACGTCTAGTAAATCGTTGTTCGATTACTGGTCGTGGTCGTGGCGTGTATCGCAAATTCGGACTCGGCCGTATCAAGCTACGTGAACTCGCCTTCAAGGGTGAAGTTCCTGGCATGGTCAAGGCTAGCTGGTAATAGGAGAGATAAAACATGGCAATGCATGATCCTATCGCCGATATGCTAACCCGTATTCGCAACGCACAACGCGCGGACAAGGCACAAGTTACAATGCCGTCGTCCACGCTGAAGTTAGCAATTGCTGGCGTGTTGCAAGATGAAGGTTATATCGAATCGTTTGAAGTCGCAGGTGAAGTTAAGCCTGTTCTGACCATCGAACTCAAGTACTACGCTGGTCGTCCGGTTATCGAGCGTTTGGACCGCGTGTCCAAGCCGGGTCTGCGCATCTACAAAGGTGCAACAGAAATCCCAACGGTGATGAACGGTCTGGGTGTGGCTATTTTGTCCACCTCCAAAGGCGTAATGACAGATCGCAAAGCACGTGCCAATGGTATTGGTGGCGAGCTTCTGTGCGTCGTCGCTTAAAGAGGTGAATCGATGTCTCGCGTAGCAAAAAACCCAGTAGTTATCCCGGCAGGCGTTGAAGTTCAATTCGCAGCTGGTGAAATCGTTGTGAAGGGCCCGCACGGCACAATGACGCAAGCTCTTTGCGTTGATGTTGACGTTAAGGTTGAGGACAACGCCGTACAATTTGCCGCCAAGAGTGCATCTAAGCATGCTCGCTCTATGTCCGGTACATTGCGCGCGTTGGTAAACAACATGGTAGCAGGCGTTTCTAAAGGCTTTGAGCGTAAGCTCTTGCTGGTAGGCGTTGGTTACCGTGCTCAAGCTCAAGGCGATATCTTGAACTTGACTCTCGGCTTTTCTCATCCAGTTGCGCATACAATGCCAGCGGGTGTGAAAGTGGAAACCCCGACACAAACCGAAATCGTCCTCAAGGGCGCCGACAAGCAACTAGTTGGTCAAGTTGCAGCCGAAATCCGTGAATACCGTAAACCAGAGCCATATAAAGGCAAGGGCGTACGTTATTCGGATGAGGTTGTCGTATTGAAAGAAACCAAGAAGAAGTAATCGAGGCTGAATCATGGACAAGAACCAAGCTCGACTCCGCCGCGCACGTAAAACCCGTGCAAAGATTGCGGAGCTCAAGATGTTGCGTCTGTCGGTGCACCGCACCAACAGTCACATCTACGCCCAGATCATCGACGAAACCGGTAGCAAAGTACTGGTTTCTGCTTCAACACTTGAAGCAGATGTTCGTGGCCAAATCAAGAATGGCGGCTCTGTTGATGCCGCAGTCGTGATTGGCAAGCGTATCGCAGAAAAAGCGAAAGCTGCGGGTGTCGAAACGGTTGCATTTGACCGTTCCGGCTTCAAATATCACGGCCGTGTTAAGGCCTTAGCTGATGCCGCTCGTGAGGGCGGCCTCGTCTTCTAATTGAGTTTGGAGTTGATATATGGCTAAGAACGATATGGAAGAACGCGGCGACGGCCTTCGTGAAAAGATGGTCGCTGTAAATCGCGTTACCAAAGTCGTCAAGGGTGGTCGTATCCTTGGTTTTGCCGCACTGACAGTTGTTGGTGATGGTGATGGCGGCGTTGGCATGGGCAAGGGCAAGTCGAAAGAAGTGCCTGTAGCCGTACAAAAAGCAATGGAAGAAGCTCGCCGCAAATTGCAGAAAGTTTCTTTGAATAACGGTACTATCCAACACACTGTTTATGGCAAGCATGGCGCGACTACCGTGTTTATGCAACCTGCTGCAGATGGTAAGGGTATTATTGCTGGTGGCCCAATGCGCGCTGTGTTCGAAGTTATGGGTATCCATAATATTTCGGCAAAGTGCCATGGTTCGACCAACCCGTACAACATTGTGCGTGCAACATTAAACGGTCTATCTAAACTGCATACACCAGCGGATATCGCTGCTAAACGTGGTAAGAGCGTTGAAGAGATTCTAGGAGCTGCTAAATGAGCGACTCTAAGAAATTCAAAGTAACTTTAGTTAAAAGTCTGATTGGTCGACTGGAAGCTCACAAGGCTTGCGCCCGTGGCTTAGGTCTCCGTCGTCTTAACAGTAGCTCTGAAGTGATCGATACCCCGGAAAATCGTGGTATGGCTAACAAGATTAGCTACCTACTGAAGGTGGAAGGCTAAATGGAACTTAATAACCTGAAACCAGCTGCTGGTTCTACTCACGCTAAGCGTCGTGTAGGCCGCGGTATTGGCTCTGGCTTAGGCAAAACGTCTGGTCGTGGTCACAAGGGTCAGAAGTCACGTACTGGTGGTTTTCATAAAGTCGGTTTTGAAGGCGGTCAAATGCCTTTGCAACGCCGTCTGCCAAAGCGTGGTTTTGTTTCGCTTACACGTGGCGATACCGCTGAAGTTCGCTTGTCGGACATCAACGATTTGCCTTTGAGCGAAATTACCTTTGAAGCGCTGCTTCAAGCTGGTGTGGTATCTCAGCATGCTCTGCGCGGGAAAGTTGTACTTTCCGGTACTATCGAGCGTGCAGTTGTACTTAAGGGCTTGGCTGTAACTAAGGGTGCCCGTGCTGCTATTGAAGCAGCTGGTGGCAGCATCACCGAGTAATTCGGTAAACTGAGGATAAGGCAGTAATGGCAAATCCCGCTCTGGCTGGTTCTGCAAATAAGTTTGCAGATCTAAAAAGTCGGATTTGGTTTCTCATCGGGGCACTGATCGTATATCGAATCGGTGCACACATCCCGGTGCCTGGAATCAATCCGGCTGAACTGGCAAAATTGTTTGAGTCGTCGCAAACCGGTCTGTTGAACATGTTCAATATGTTTTCCGGTGGTGCTCTCTCTCGCTTTACCGTGTTCGCTATCGGGATCATGCCTTACATCTCGGCATCGATTATTTTACAGCTCGCTGCCGAGGTGCTGCCATCTCTGAAGCAGATGAAAAAAGAGGGAGAGGCAGGTCGTCGCAAAATTACGCAATACACGCGTTATGCAACGCTGCTTCTTGCTACTGCACAGAGCTTTGGTATTGCAATGATGCTCTTTAAGCAGCCGAATCTGGTGGTTGTAGCACAAGCTCAATTTGTGTTTACAACGATCGTGACGCTGGTTACAGGCACCATGTTCCTGATGTGGTTGGGTGAGCAGATTACTGAGCGAGGTATCGGTAACGGTATTTCTATTCTGATCTGTTCGGGTATTGCTTCCGGTCTGCCTTCGGCAATCGGTAAGACTTTATCACTAGCTAATCAGGGTGCATTACCTATTTTGCTTGTGTTGTTTCTCTTTGTTGGTGTTGTGCTATTAACTGCTGCGGTCGTGTTTGTTGAACGTGGCCAGCGTAAAGTCCCTGTTCATTATGCGAAACGCCAAGTTGGCAATCGTATGATGCAGGCGCAGAGCACTCACCTTCCGCTGAAACTGAATATGGCGGGCGTGATCCCTCCGATTTTTGCTTCGTCAATCATCCTGTTCCCTGCGACTTTACTGTCGTGGACCGGTAATAGTGATAAGTTGTCTTGGCTGAAATCTATCGGTGACATGCTGCATCCTGGTCAGCCGCTCTATGTATTGTTGTATGCGACTGCGATCATTTTCTTCTGCTACTTCTATACTGCTTTAGTCTTCAATCCGAAGGAAACTGCAGATAATTTGAAGAAAAGCGGGGCAATGATTCCGGGCTACCGCCCGGGTGACCACACTGCGAAATACATCGAAAAGTTGATTTTAAAACTCACATTGATCGGTGCTGTCTATATCACTGTAATCTGCTTGATTCCAGAGTTTTTGATCCTAAAGTGGAATGTTCCATTCTACTTTGGCGGTACATCTCTGTTGATTCTGGTAGTTGTGACAATGGACTTTATGTCGCAGATGCAGTCATACGTGCTCTCACATCAGTACGAGAGTCTGCTCAAGAAAGCTAACTTCAAGGGCTAGGCGTAACAGGCTATGGCGAAAGACGAAGTCATTCAGATGCAGGGCGAAGTCTTGGAAACGTTGCCAAATGCAACTTTCAAGGTAAAGCTCGAAAACGGACATGTGGTTCTTGGTCATATTTCTGGTAAGATGCGTATGCACTACATTCGCATTTTGCCTGGAGATAAGGTTACAGTGGAGTTAACTCCCTACGACCTGACCAAGGCTCGCATTGTATTCCGAGCTAAATAACAGCTCGGATTTAATTTTGATCGAAAGGAAAGACGATGAGAGTTCAAGCGTCGGTCAAGAAAATTTGCCGCAATTGTAAAATCGTACGCCGCAACCGTGTTGTGCGTGTGATTTGCACCGACCCGCGGCACAAGCAGCGTCAAGGCTGATTGTTGCGACAATCAGTTTCTGATGTTAACATGCAAAGCTTTTTGAACCTGGGGTAAGAAAAGTATGGCCCGTATTGCTGGGGTTAATATCCCGAATCATCAGCATACTGTGATCGGCCTTCAGGCTATTTTCGGTATTGGACGCACTCGCGCCTATGCCGTCTGCGCAGCTACAAGCGTTGAGCCTACAAAAAAGGTAAAAGATCTCAGTGATGCTGAACTAGATCTGCTGCGTGAAGAACTTGGCAAGTATGTTGTCGAGGGTGATTTGCGCCGCGAAGTGACCATGAGTATCAAGCGTCTTATGGACCTTGGTTGTTACCGTGGTTTCCGTCACCGCAGGGGACTTCCGTGCCGCGGTCAGCGTACTCGTACCAATGCGCGTACTCGCAAGGGTCCGCGTAAGTCCATCGCTGGCAAGAAGTAATAGCAAGGAATTGAAGAATGGCTAAAGCAAACACAGTACGTGTACGTAAGAAAGTCAAAAAGAGCGTGTCTGAAGGTGTTGTGCACGTGCACGCATCTTTCAATAACACGATCATTACCATCACCGATCGCCAAGGGAATGCACTGTCTTGGGCTACCTCGGGCGGTGCTGGTTTCAAAGGCTCTCGGAAAAGTACACCTTTTGCAGCTCAGGTAGCTGCAGAAGCTGCTGGTAAAGTTGCCCAAGAATACGGTGTAAAGAACCTCGAAGTTCGCATCAAGGGTCCGGGTCCGGGTCGTGAGTCCGCTGTGCGCGCATTAAACGCACTCGGCTTCAAGATCACGAGTATTTCGGATGTTACGCCGATTCCGCATAACGGTTGTCGTCCGCCGAAGAAGCGTCGTATCTAATCCCGGAGTAAGTTATGGCTCGTTATATTGGACCCAAGTGCAAACTTGCACGTCGTGAGGGTACGGATCTTTTCCTTAAGAGCGCTCGTCGTTCTTTGGATAGTAAGTGCAAACTAGAACAAGCTCCTGGTCAGCATGGTGTGAGTGGCGGTAAGAAGCCATCACGTCTGTCCGACTACGGTGTTCATTTGCGCGAAAAGCAAAAGATTCGTCGTATTTACGGTGTATTGGAACGTCAGTTCCGTCGTTATTTTGAAGAAGCTAGCCGTCGTAAAGGCTCGACTGGTGAAAATCTGTTAAAGATTCTCGAATGTCGTCTCGATAACGTGGTTTATCGTATGGGTTTTGGCTCTACACGTGCCGAATCTCGTCAGCTTGTTTCCCACAAGGCAATTGTGGTAAACGGCAATGTTGTAAATATTCCATCGTACTTGGTTAAGGCTGGCGACGTTGTTTCAGTTCGCGATAAGTCGAAGACTCAGGCTCGCATCCAGGAAGCTGTTTCCTTGGCTGAGGGTATCGGTTTCCCGAGCTGGGTTCAGGTAGATTCCAAGAAGCTTGAAGGTACGTTTAAAAGCATGCCAGAGCGTTCTGATCTGTCTAGCGACATCAATGAAGCGCTGGTTGTGGAATTCTACTCCAAGTAACATTCTGACCCGGCTAGCCAAGGGATACTGACTTATGCAAATCAACGCGAATGAGTTGCTCAAGCCGCGCATCATTGATGTGCAGGCTTTAAATGCTGCCCAGGCGAAGGTCGTGATGGAGCCGTTCGAGCGCGGTTACGGCCATACGCTCGGTAATGCTCTGCGCCGCATTCTTCTTTCTTCGATGTCTGGCTTCGCGCCGACTGAAGTTAAGATAGAAGGTGTGGTACATGAATATTCCGCACTGGATGGTGTACAGGAAGATGTTGTTGATATCTTGCTGAACCTCAAAGGCGTTGTGCTCAAGCTGCATGGTCGGGACTCGGTTGTTCTCACCCTCTCAAAAGAGGGTGAGGGCGTCGTTAAAGCGTCCGATATTCAGCTGTCACACGATGTTGAGGTGATCAATCCAGATCATGTGATTGCCCATCTGTCTGCTGGTGGCAAGCTCAATATGGAGATTACGGTTGAGAAGGGTCGTGGGTACCAACCTGCACCTAATCGCTTAGGCAAAGATGAAGGCCGTACTATCGGTAACATCATGCTTGATGCGTCTTTCAGCCCGATTCGCCGTGTGAGCTACCACGTAGAAAGCGCACGTGTAGAACAACGCACTGATCTTGATCGTTTGATTATTGACATTGAAACCAATGGCGTAATTGAACCTGAAGAGGCTGTTCGTCAAGCTGCGCGTATGCTAATTGACCAGCTCGCCGTGTTCGCTGATCTTGAAGGCACTCCCGTAGAGGAAGAACAACCACAAGCGCCACAAATCGATCCGATTCTGTTGCGCCCGGTTGACGACCTCGAACTGACTGTCCGTTCGGCTAACTGCCTGAAGGCAGAGAACATCTATTATATCGGCGACCTGATCCAGCGTACCGAGACTGAGCTTTTGAAGGCACCTAATCTTGGGCGTAAATCGCTTAACGAGATCAAGGAAGTTCTTGCCTCTAAAGGCCTCTCGCTGGGCATGCGCCTTGAAAACTGGCCGCCTGCTGGCTTAGAAAAGCCGTAATAGCGGGCAAAAGGAAATCGACAAATGCGTCACCGTCAATCTAATCGCAAATTAAATCGTACGACGAGTCATCGTCTTGCGATGTTGCGTAACCTTGCGAATTCGTTGCTCCGTCACGAAGTTATCAAGACCACTTTACCTAAAGCAAAAGAACTGCGCCGTGTTGCAGAACCTTTGATCACTTTGGGTAAAAAGCCTTCGCTTGCGAACCGCCGTTTGGCGTTCAATCGCACTCGCGATCGTGATATGGTGGTTAAGTTATTCGACGTGCTCGGCCCGCGCTACGCTACCCGTAATGGTGGCTACCTTCGCATTCTGAAGTGCGGTTTCCGTCAAGGCGACAATGCTCCTATGGCATTCGTTGAGCTTGTAGACCGTCCTGAAGAAGCGGAAGCGGTTGAAGCTGGCGAGTAATCGCTTGCTTTACAGCTTTTCGTAGTAAAGTAAAAAGCCAACCGTAAGGTTGGCTTTTTTATTGCCTAGTTTTTTGTTAGTTAATTTGTGGTAGCGCAGTTGCGACAGGGAGTACTGAAAACCATTGCCATTCATGTGCTGTTTTAAGGCAAACATTACGTACTAGGTCGTATGCCTGTTCGATATCAAAAGATAATAGATTTGCGATGTTTATGTAGTCATCTGGTAGTGCGGGGTCTTGCCAGCTGTTGGCTAGGTGCCTAGCTGTTGATGTTGCAATAGTGACTGTTCTTACCCTTGGTTCATCTAAGTACCGTTCATCCATGAGGTGAGATAGCAGGCTGGGTAAATGCCAGCGCTGTGCTAACTCCGTTTGTAATTCATTAAAAGTAAAGCCTAGGATAAGTTTTTGCGCATCATGGCTGCGTGTCCCAGGTTTTCTTTGTAGGTGCTGATTTATATTTTGAGTTAATTCTGGTGCGCTCAGACAAATTAAGATTTCTGCTAGGTCATGTAGTAATGATGCTGTTGTTACTTCTTCAGGATCTACATCATTTCTTTGCCCGCCTAAGCTTTCAGCGATTTTAGCCGCTAAATAGGATCGAGAAATGAGTTGTCTTACTCGCTGCAATGCCTCTGGTGTTGAATGTAATCTATTTTCAATGCTTTGCATCTTACCAAATTCACGAAAAAAGCCTCCCATTCCAATCATGAGTAAGACGCGGTTGATCGTATTAACGTCAGTCAATTGGGTTGTGCTACGGTGCTCTTGCTGAAAACGTATTAATCGTAGCGTGAGCAGTGGGTCATGACGGATAAGTTGAGAGATTTCTCTAATACTAATGTCGTCAATTCTTGACTGCAAATTATGCATTTGATCAAGCGTATACTGAAGGGTGGGTAGCTCGATTTGACTTAATTTAATGAGCCAATCGTTAAGATCTAGTCGTTTGTCTGCGATCATGGTCTTCATTCTGCTGGCTTAAGAGTATTTTTCATTTTAGCTGTTAATTGGATGAGTTATGGCACGATATGCAATTGGTGATGTTCAGGGGTGTTATACCGAGTTAATGTCCTTGCTTAATAGTATGGCTTTTAATCCACTGAACGATCAAATCTACCTTGTTGGGGATTTAGTGAATCGTGGGCCATTTTCACTTGAAACACTACGTTGGGCGTCTCAAAGCAAGGGCGTATCGACCGTTTTAGGAAATCATGATTTACATCTGTTGGCAGTGCATGCGGGGGTCGCTCTGGTAAAGCCTGGTGATACGGTTCAAGATATTTTGGATGCACCCGATGCAGATGCTTTGATTGGGTGGTTAAGACAGCAGCCTCTATTGATTGATCTGGGGGATGTTTTGTTGGTACACGCAGGCGTCAGCCCTAATTGGTCACTTGAGGATGCAAAAAATGCGGCTAGCGAGGTTGAGGCTGTGTTGCGTGGGGATGATTGGAAGGCGTTTTTATCTACGATGTATGGCAACCAGCCTGCGCGATGGGATGCAGAAATGATGCTGGAAGATAGGTTGCGATTTACTGTGAATTGTTTAACGCGGATGCGCTTTGTTACGGCTGATGGCTCTTTACAGCTGAAGTATAAAGGGGAACGGGATCATGCACCAGCAGGGATTTGTCCTTGGTTCGAGTCTAAAGATCGGCTAACTTTGCCGCGCCGTGTAGTCTGTGGACATTGGTCTGCGCTTGGTTTAATGCTTAAAGAGCAAGTATGGTCTTTAGATACGGGCTGCGTATGGGGTGGCGCTTTAACGGGGATCGATTTAGATAGCGGGCAGCTCTTTCAGGTGGCTGCCCGCTATGAGTATCAGGCGCTGCTTGATTGAGGGTTTAATGCTTGGTGCGCAGTACAGATCCGTGCCTCTACAAATTGCGTGAGAGTACGACGGTTTTCATGCTCTGTTGGAAATGGGGCAAGAAAGTTGATCTCTGCATGCAAAGAACGTGTACCTAAGATTCGCCATGCTGATTGGGCAATAGACATATCGCCAATGTAAGTTGCGGCGTCTGTGTATTGACCTTCTGCGTCCGTGTAGCGTAAATAAACGGGCTGAATTGTTGCTTTTCCATCAATAGCTGCTTGCAATAGCGAAGATCGAAAAGGTAGTAGCTGACGCCCACAGCCCGTTGTCCCTTCTGGAAAGACGGTAACGCAATGTCCCTCGTTCAGCGCTGCGACAATGGCTTGGTTTACTCTGGCAGTATCTCGTTTGCGATCACGTTCAATAAATAATGTACCAGAGCCAATGCAAAGCCTGCCGATAATTGGCCATGCTTTGAGCTCTGATTTGGCCACGAAACGTGAAACTGTTACCGAGTCTAATACAAAAATATCTAACCAAGAAATATGGTTGGCGAGCAGCATATGCTGGCTTGGGTACTGTCCGGGCTCAATGCCCTGCACGCGCAGCCTTACACCCAAAATTTGAGTAAATTGTTTTGACCATTTTTGGATGTAGTTGACCCTGTCTTCAAGTGACATACTTGGAAACCGAAAGGTAACTTTAAATAATCCTTTAGCAAAATGGCTAATTAAGCGGCACAAGCGACTAAGACGTAGGCATAACAATGGAGTGCGCATGCAGCTAAATTTCTGTAGGAAAATTCTGAATGCTGTGAGTTTAGCTGTTTCTTGGGCCTTAGGCCAATTCCTATCTATGTGAAGATCACCGCATGAAATGTTTGGCATAGCGCATACCCAAGTTTTGCATTGGCAAAAGGATAAATAGGTCAGCCGTATTGAAATCAGGATCCCATGCAGGTTCACCGCAAATGAGCGCACCAGCGCGTAAATAACCTTTGATGAGCGGCGGAATTTCTGTGGCTAACCGTTGATTCAGCGTTGAGATGGGCAGCGGGCAGCGCGGAAAGACGCGCCATTCAACAGGTGCGAGCTTTTCTTTTGCAAGCTTGCGGTACAGGCTGGCTGCAACATGGCCTCCGTCAGCAATAGAAACGCTGGCGCAGCCAATAAGGTAGTTGTAGTTGTTCTTGCTCATATACTCAGCAAGGCCGGCCCAGAGCAGGGTTATCGTGGCGCCAGAGCGGTAATCTGGATGAACACAAGAGCGGCCAATTTCTACCAGCTGCTCACGCAAATGCCCAAGACGCGTTAAATCGAACTCTGTATCTGAGTAGTAGCTACCTAGTTTGCGGGCTTGATGAGGAGGAAGAATACGATAGGTGCCAACAACCTCACCGGTTTCATCGTCTTGAACGAGCAAGTGGTCACAGTAAGCATCGAACAGGTCACGATCAATGCCAGGTTCGCGGCATACAATGCGTGCCCCCATTTCTTCTACAAACACTCTATAGCGCAAGGCTTGAGCCGCGCGTATTAGCTCTTCACTGTGCGCAATAGAGACGGAGAGTTTGCGTTTACGGCTAGGGGAGATCTGAGTTTGAAGCATAAGTTTCCTCCTGAGTATGAGGAAACTTAATGCTTGCAGATGACGCTGCGATGACGATGAGATGAAGCTGGAATGACAGCCTGAACTTGATTTAGTTTGGCAAAGAATCTACATCGTCAGGGCTGGTGATTGGAGCAGGAATGCTGTATTCCTCATTTGCCCAACGACCTAAATCAATCAGTTTGCAGCGTTCTGAGCAAAAAGGACGATTTGGATTAGTTGTAGAATATGTATGTTGTTCACCACAACTTGGGCATTTTGTTTGAAATGTAGGCGTTGTCATAAGTTGCAGTAGCCGAGTTGGAAGTCGATATCTGAATCAACGACCTTGGCGCGTTCTCCACTGGTTGAGGGGATAACAAAGCGAATATTAATGGCGTAGCGATTTGCAGATAGCTCCGGAACCGCAGCCAAATGCGCGGGCAGGCTTACTCTTAATAGTTGAACGGTTTTGCCTCCAGACATTTGCTGGAAGTTGCCATTTTTTGCTGTGTAGATATTCTCACGCATGCTGTCCCGTAGTAAGCGTAAGATAATATCGATGCCTTGTTTGATGGGGAGCAGGGGATTGAACCATGCGTCGATATCTGAGCGGCGATATTCTGGGGTTTGCTGCTGCCAAAAATGGTAGGAGGGAAGATCAAAAGCACAGGCTCCTCCAGGTATCGTTACACGCTGTTTAATGGCCATTAGCCATTCATTTTCACGCAGTGCCTGCCCAAATTTCCCTGTCATATTCAACATCTTGCAATGTGTTTCTTCGATATCTACCAAAACACGCTCGAGGGCGTCTTCGGATATCTGGGGATTATTTCGCAGGGCGGATAAAGCCTGCCGCTGGCGTTCTAATTCTTGCAACAAATCTGATTTCATATCTGCGCGACTAGCGACTTCCATAATCTCGAATATGCCGAGTAGTGCCGCATGATGGTCGGTGGCAGAGTTTCGCCCCACATACTCTATGGTGCGGTTGTATAAGTGCTCGAGTCGCAAAAGGGTGCGAATGCGCTCGTTAATTGGAAATTCGTAGCTAATCACGATGCGTCTAACCGGCGAAGATATTCGATTTTGCAGCAAGAAATGGTTTATTAAAATCAATTACGTAAACCGACATGTTTAATCCTGATATCGCTGATGAAGAGCGCTAACGGTAGATTGTAAATGAGCGAGTGTCGTTTCATTTAAAATAATATCATCTGCGAGTTCTATTCGTGCTTTTCGTGGACACTGGCTTGCAATAATCGCCTCAATTTCATCCTGACTTAGGCCGTTGCGAGCTTGAACCCGGGCAATTTGCAGCTCAATTGAGCAATCTACTATTAAGCTGCGATCAATGATTTGGTTATAGTTCCCTGTTTCAAATAGCAGGGGGACTGCCAAAATGACGTAGGGCGTTTGCTCTGGCAAAGCATCAAGCATCTGTATTACTGTATTTTTGATCTGTGGATGGAAAATCGCTTCTAGCTTTTTTTTTGCTGTAGGCTCTGCATAAACATGCTGGCGCATCCGTGCACGATCTAATGATCCATCGTCGCTTAAAAATTCAGGGCCAAATGCTTGGGCAATTTGCGCTAAGGCGGGCGATGGAGGGGTGCTAAGAGCGTGGGCAATTTCGTCTGTATCAATAACAGGCACGCCTTGCTCAGCAAAAAGCCGAGCAACGGTTGATTTGCCACTACCTATCCCTCCTGTGAGCCCAATAACCCGCATGCCATCTGCCCTCACTAAATGGCTCCACCATTAAAGATCATTTGTTGTAATGTGGTGCCAAAAATTAATGTGAGCCAGCCTGCAATACCCAAATAAGGGCCAAAAGGCATAGGCTTTCCCATGCCGCGTTTAGCAAGGATGGCGAGTGCAATGCCGATCACTGCTCCGCTAATTGACGAAAGTAAGATGACACTCGGCAGTGCTTGCCATCCGAACCATGCGCCAAGGGCTGCAAGTAGTTTAAAGTCACCATAGCCCATTCCTTCCTTGCCGGTAACGAGTTTGAATACCCAATACACGCTCCATAGTACAAGGTAACCGGCAACGGCTCCAATCACAGCTTGATCCAGCGGAACAAAAACATTATTCAAGTTGAATAGAAGCCCTAGCCAAAGCAAGGGCAGCGTGATGCTGTCTGGCAGCAAATAGGTATCGGCATCAATAAAGACTAAGGCAATCAAAAACCATGTGAGTAAAATAGCTGCGATGGCTGCAATGGTTACCCCAAAGTGCAGCCCAGCAACAGCGGTAAGCGTTGCACAAAGTAGCTCGACCAAGGGGTAACGTGGGTTAATGCGAATCTTGCAGCCACGACAACGCCCTTTCAATATTAGGTAGCTAATCACGGGAATGTTTTCTAATGCACTTATTGCATGGCCACAGCTGGGGCAGGCTGAGCGAGGAACAACTAAGTTATAACGGGGGGGGGGTGGCATCGGCGCATCGATGGGGGCATCAATCAGCTGGCATTCTTGCCTGAATTGCTGTTCCATCATTTTGGGAATGCGATGGATCACGACATTTAAAAAACTACCAACCAATAAGCCTAGTGCGAATAAAAACCCGCCAAATATGGCGGGGTTATCTAAAAACAACTCAATCATTAACCGACAACCTCGCCCATTTTGAAAATTGGTAAGTACATAGCAACCACCAAACCACCAATCAGTGTCCCTAAGACCACCATAATAATGGGTTCCATTAGGCTGGAAAGTGCTTCAACGGCGTTATCTACTTCTTCTTCGTAATAATCGGCGACTTTACCGAGCATTGAGTCTAATGCTCCAGACTCTTCACCAATTGCGACCATTTGCATCACCATATTGGGAAACATATTGGTGCTTTGCATGGACAAAGTGAGGCTAGTACCGGTACTTACTTCATTTTGAATTTTTTTGGTGGCAATTTTATACAGATAATTACCAGCCGCACCGCCCACTGAGTCGAGTGATTCTACTAAGGGTACCCCTGCTGCAAACATGGTAGCCAAGGTACGGCACCAACGCGCAATGGTTGCATTAAGCATAATCTGCCCAATGATTGGAATTTTTAACAGCAAGCGATCCATCACGATTTGAATAGCTTCAGATTTTTTCCACGCTTTTAAGAAGCCCCAAATCCCGCCAAAAATCCCACCAAATATGAGCCACCAGTAGGTAACAAACACATCTGAAATGGCCATTACAATCAATGTTGGTGTTGGCAGGTTTGCACCAAAGCTAGAAAATAGTTCCTTAAATGCGGGAATAACAAAAATCATAATAACGGCCGTAATCACAAATGCCGCCACAATCACGGCAGTTGGATAAAACAGTGCCGATTTAATTTTCTTTTTAACGCCTAGCGTTTTTTCTTTATACGTAGCAAGCCGTGCGAGTAGCGCATCCAAAATACCGGCTTGTTCACCCGCTTGAATTAAGTTGCAATACAGCGCATCAAATTCATTGGGGTGTTTTCTAAAGGCTTGAGTAAGGGACGATCCGGTTTCAATATCGTTTTTGATATCTAAAAGTAACTTGGTTACGGATGGATTGCTATGGCCTTTTGCGACGATATCAAATGAGGTAAGTAAAGGAACCCCTGACTTGAGCATGGTCGCAAGCTGGCGTGTAAACATGGTGATATCTTCATCAGTAATTTTCTTACTGGAGCCCATGCGTTGTTTCTTTACTTTTAGAACATTAACACCCTGGCGACGCAGCGTGTTTTTTACGACGTGCTCGCCACTGGCACGCATTTCGCCCTTAACTATTTTTCCGCCACGATCTTTGCCTTCCCATACAAAAGTAAATTCTTTTACTTTTAGGGCTTTAGATGCTACTGCCATAATGACCCTCTTTGTGTTTTATTCATTCGTCACCGCCATAATTTCTTCTAATGAAGTAAGCCCTTGCTTTACTTTGCGTAAGCCGGACTGCCGCAAATCACGAACACCGTCTCGCTTTGCTTGATCTGCAATATCAATGGCGTTGCCGTTCGTCATAATGATACGGTTCATTGCATCTGTAATGGGCATGACTTGGTAAATCCCTACTCGGCCTTTATAGCCTGAACCCTTACAAATATCACAGCCAACTGGCTTGTAAGGGCTCCAAGTGCCATCCAGATCTTCTTCTACAAAGCCCGCATCCAGTAAAGCTTGGTGAGGGATATCAATGTGCGCTTTGCAACTGCATAGCTTACGAGCTAAGCGCTGAGCCGTGATCAAAATAACGGATGATGCGATGTTGAACGGGGCAATCCCCATGTTTAACATACGGGTTAGCGTGGTAGGGGCGTCGTTGGTGTGTAAGGTAGAAAACACCATATGCCCAGTTTGTGCAGCTTTAATCGAAATATCGGCGGTACCCAAATCACGAATTTCCCCCACCATGATGATGTCAGGATCTTGACGCAGAAAGGCTTTTAGCGCCACGGCAAAGGTGAGCCCTGATTTTTCATTGACGTTAACTTGGTTAACGCCAGGTAAGTTAATTTCGCATGGATCTTCTGCCGTAGAGATATTAATCCCTGGCTGATTCAGTATATTCAAGCAGGTATACAGTGAAACGGTTTTTCCTGATCCGGTTGGGCCTGTTACTAAGATCATGCCGTATGGGCGTTGGATAGCCTCAAGCAAAATTTCTTTTTGATCTGGATCGTAACCTAAGGCGTCAATGCCCAGCGTGGCAGAGGAAGGATCTAAAATCCGCATACAAATTTTCTCACCATGCATGGTTGGCATGGTGGATACCCGAAAATCGATTGCACGGCTTTTAGACAGCACAAGCTTCATGCGGCCATCTTGAGGGACGCGCTTTTCTGAAATATCGAGCTTAGAAATAACTTTAATACGAGATGCAAGTTTGTCTTTAATTGCCAGCGGGGGCTGAGCTACTTCGCGCAATACCCCGTCTAGTCGATAGCGAATCCGAAAGTACTTTTCGTAGGGCTCAAAGTGAATATCTGAAACGCCAGCATTAATGGCATCAAGCAAGATTTTTTGCAGATATTTAACAATAGGAGCGTCATCCACTTCCATCGCTGCGTCGTTTTGACTGACATCTTCTTCATCACCGGCCATTTCTAGATCGACTTCATCTAGCGACATTTTGCTTAAATTGCCACCAGAGGCTTCGATAAGTTTATCGAGTAATGATACTAACTTGCTGTCTTCAACCACCAGTGGTTGGACTTGCAAGCCGGTTTGAAAGCGAACTTCTTCAAGCGCTTGCAAGTTAGTGATGTCAGATAGGCCAATAAATAGCTTCGTGCCCCGCTTAAAGAGCGGCACGATTCGTTGGATCTGCATTACTTTGTGATCCAAGACCCCTTGAGGGATATAGCTTGAATCAAGGTGATCAAGGTCGAGCAGCGGGTAGCCAAAGGCTTGCGACGAAAACTCAGCCACATCCCTCGCAGTCATTTTATGACTACGTATGAGTTGCTCAATGAACGGCGTTTTACTGCTGTTGGCCGTAGCTTGCAAAGCCTCTGCGTCCGCTTCAATCAATCTTCCGTGCTGAACAAGCAGGCGGGCAAGACCAGATACAGGTGTGTTGGGAGCTGACATGGTCTTCAATATGTAATCGAAAAAGGGAAAAACTAGCTAATGATATTACATCCTTAGTTTAGCAAATAGCTTTTGAGATTGCGTTGCTATTCGAAGCTAAAGAAAAATATATTGATGCTGTATATCAAATATTAGCTGCATAAAGCCGGACTACGCGAATACTGCGGTCCTGCGTTTGAACTATTTCAATACGTTGGCCGGCCAAAACTAAACACGTCCCCGCGTCTGGTATATCTTGAAAGTGCTCAAGGATTAGGCCATTTAATGTTTTGGGCCCGTCTACAGGAAACGTTAATCGAAGCTTTCTATTTAACTCACGTAGGCTTGATGCACCATCCAGTAAAATACTACCGTCGGGCTGGCGCAACACTTTTGCTCCTTGTGTAGGGGCGTTAGTGGTGAATTCTCCGACGACTTGCTCAAGAATATCTTCAAGCGTAACTAGTCCTTGCATTTCACCATATTCATCAACGACGACGGCTATTCTACGTTTGTTTTCTTGAAAGTTTTGTAATTGTGTAAATAAGGGCGTACTAGATGGAATAAAGTATGGCTGTCGCATCATTTCACGCAAACTGCTTTGGTCTACTTCATCTTCTTTTAATGATAGAACTTTTCGAATATGCAAAATACCAATAATATTGTCAGGATTGTTAGAATAAACAGGAAGACGCGTGTGATGACAGGTGAATATTTGTTTGCGAATCTCATCCGTTGGCGCGTCTAAATCAATGCTTTCCATTTGATGGCGTGGTGTCATTACATCATCTACAGTAATGCTTGCCAGTTCAAATAGATTTAACAGCATTGTATGGTGTTTTTTCTCCATATGACGACCAGATTCTAAAACTAATAAACGCAGTTCTTCTGGTGAAAGTGCTTGTTGATTCTCATGGTTTTTTTTGAGGCGTAATGTGTTAATCAATCCGGCAACAAATAAATTAACTAACCAAACTGCAGGGTAAAGTGCTCTTAATAGCAATAGTAAGGGGGCAGAGGTGGCGTAAGCTAAAGGCTCTGGATACGTTGCTGCGAGTACTTTGGGAGTCGCTTCAGAAAAAATAAGAATGGCAAAGGCCACTAATAATGTAGCAATGCCTAAGGCTATATCATTACCTGAAAATAATCGATCCGCAATAAGGGCAGATAATGTCGCTGAGGCGGTATTGATAACGGTATTGCCAATTAAAATGACGGAAAGAAGCTTATCCGTTTGGCTTAATAATTTTTGGGTACGGACAGCTGCGCGATGGCCTTGGCGCGCTTTGCTGGCTACTTTATAGCGATTAACCGCCATCATGGCGGTTTCTGCACCAGAAAAAAAAGCGGATGTAAATAAGCAAGCAGCAAGCGCTGTGTAGAGAAATGCTAAGGAGAGTTGTTCCAAAATATTACATGGCCCGTGGTTGAATGGGAGCGTGTTGATTATATACGGTGCAAGAGCGCCTCAAAAACAAAACGACTACCTATATACCCTAGGAAGAGTAGTGCAAAGCCAGCAAGAGTCCAGTTGGCAGCGAAGCGCCCACGCCACCCGTATTTAAACCGGCCCCAAAGTAGAGTGCCAAATACGAGCCAAGCGGCGATTGATAAAATAATTTTGTGTGAAAAAACCAGCCCATGCCCCCAAGCAAGTTCGGAAAAAAATATTCCTGAAAGTAGGGCAAAGGTCAGTAAAATAAAGCCTAAGCGTACGCAGGCGAACATGAGCTTTTCTAATGTCATTAATGGTGGAAGTGTGCGTATTAATGATCCTGCTTTGGCTTGATGGAGTGTTTGATCTGCAAAACGCATTAGAATGGCAACCCCAGCAGCATTCAGCAGCATGCCGTGGGCGAACATAGCTAATAAAAAGTGACCGCGTGATAGTGGGCTTAATGGATAGGTAATCGAATGCCCTGTGGGTAATAGTAGTGATAGCAGTAAAAATATCGCTGCTATGCCTAACATAGGGGGTTGTAAGCCATCCATTTTCCAGAAAAGTTGCCCACATACATAGATGCACAAGGTGGAAAATGCGCTAAGCGATAATGCTTCTGCCGCACCAAAGTGCAAGGTGCTTGCCCAAAGTAGGGGGGGGAAGAGGGCGGAGGCGTGTAGCAACAAGCCACTGATTAACAGTAGTTGCTCTAGAGTTGGCGTAAGCAGGCTTTTGGAGTGAGAGGAAGCCAGCCGGCTGCGGCAAAAATGCCAGCCAAGCAACAAATAAATGGTTAAGGCCGGCAGCGCTAAATAAGTCGCTGGGCTAACTTCAGGTAAAATGCTCATTATATAAGTCTATCAGAGCGAGGTCCCTCTTGGGGCAGTCGCCAAGCAAAGGATCAAGCATGTTCGAAAATCTTTCCAGTCGTCTATCTGGCGTCGTTAAAAATTTACGTGGCCAGTCTCGCCTTACGGAAGACAATATTCAAGACGCAATGCGTGAAGTACGCATGGCCTTGCTTGAGGCTGACGTGGCTTTGCCTGTTGTTAAGCAATTTATTAACGACGTAAAAGTTCGCGCTCAGGGCCAAGAAGTTATTGGTAGTCTTACCCCAGGTCAAGCGGTAATTGGTGTTGTTTATGAGGAACTGACCAAGCTAATGGGCGCACAAAATGATGCGTTGAACTTGGCCGCCGTACCACCTGCCGTCATTTTAATGGCTGGTTTGCAAGGCGCGGGTAAGACAACTACGTCGGGTAAGCTTGCAAAATTACTCAAAGAAACACAAAAAAAGAAAGTTTTGTTGGTATCGACCGACGTTTATCGCCCCGCAGCGATTGAACAGTTAAAAACATTGGCTGGGCAACTAGAAGTTGAGTGGTTCCCCTCTGATATTGCGCAAAAGCCAGTGGATATCGCGCTTGCTGCACATGATTATGCGAAAAAACATTTTCATGATGTGTTGATTGTCGATACGGCCGGTCGTTTGGCGATCGATGAAGCCTTAATGGCGGAAATTAAAGCCCTGCACGCGGCCGTTAATCCAGTTGAAACTCTGTTTGTGGTGGATGCCATGCAGGGGCAGGACGCGGTTAATACTGCCAAAGCATTTAATGAAGCACTGCCTTTGACTGGCGTTGTGTTGACTAAAATGGATGGTGATTCGCGAGGTGGTGCGGCATTATCTGTCAGAAATATTACGGGAAAACCGATTAAATTTTTGGGTACGGGTGAAAAACTCACTGGCCTAGAGCCATTCCATCCAGACCGTATGGCTGGCCGTATTTTAGGAATGGGCGATGTGCTTTCCTTGATTGAAGACGTGCAAAATAGCGTCGATCAAGAAGAAGCACTTAAAATGATGAAAAAAGTTAAATCCGGCAAAGGGTTTGATTTGGAAGACTTTAAAACACAAATCCAGCAAATGAAAAAAATGGGCGGCATGAGTGCCTTGATGGATAAACTGCCTGGCCAAGTGAGCCAGATGGCCAATAGCCAAGTGACTGACAAATCTGTGGCGCGGATTGAGGGCATTATTAATTCGATGACCCCAGAAGAGCGTCGTAAGCCTGAGCTACTCAAGGCCAGCCGCAAACGTCGTATTGCAGCAGGGGCGGGAGTGCAAGTTCAAGAAGTGAATCGCTTGCTTAAGCAGTTTGAAGAAACACAAAAAATGATGAAACAGTTTTCTAAGGGCGGTATGGCGAAGCTGATGCGTGGAATGAGTGGTATGAAGGGAATGTTGCCAGGCCTATAAAACATTGCTGCTGTTACACCTGATTCATTGCTTAGGTCTTAGAGAGATAAGCCCCCTCTGCCCCCTTTTTTATAAAAATTCGCACCTGACCGGCTGCCGAATATCACGTTAAGCTTTACAACGTGATTGTTTTTACTGTACTTTTGCCGGTTATTCTTGCGGGGTTTGAGTTTTTGTTTCATAATCGAACCCCTTTAAATTAATCTCCATTATTGGGTTTAATGCCATGGTTGTTATTCGTCTTTCCCGCGGCGGTGCTAAAAACCGTCCGTTTTACAACGTTGTTGTAACCGACTCCCGTAATCGTCGTGACGGTCGCTTTGTTGAGCGTCTTGGCTTTTACAACCCACTCGCCAAAGATGGCGAAGAAGGCGTGCGTCTAGCTATGGACCGCGTAAGCTACTGGGTAGGCGTTGGTGCGCAAGCTTCTGACTCCGTTGCCAAGTTGCTAAAAAGCTACAAACCAGCTGCTGTTGCTGCTTGATTCAAGCCGTGACTACGCAAAAGCTGGCTTCATCATCAGTGCCAGATGATCTTTTGATCATGGGTTACGTGAGTGGGGCTTTTGGTATTCATGGCTGGATCAATCTGGTAGGTGACACTGAAGATGCCGATAGTCTTTTTGACTACGACACTTGGTGGATCGGTCAGGATGGTCAATGGCAAGCTTATACGCTTGTTCAAGGCCAAGTACATACCAAGAAACTTGCAGCTCAACTTGAAGGTGTAAATGATCGCGATGCGGCGTTTGCGTTAAAGAGTTGTAAAATTGCAGTTTCACGCAGCCTGTTGCCAGCACCTGCTACTGATGAATATTACTGGGTCGATTTAATCGGCCTAGATGTCATCAATGTGCAAGGTGAGAAGCTGGGTGTTGTGGATAACTTGTTTGAAACCGGAGCTAACGATGTGATCGTTGTAAAAGATGGCCAGGCCGAACGTCTGCTGCCTTTTGTGGCCCATGTTGTGCTTAAGGTTGATCTTGCTGCTAAAACAATCTCTGTGGATTGGGGCCTTGATTACTAAGGCTGAGGTAAATCACTTTGATGTGATTACTTTGTTTCCAGAGATGTTTGAGGCGATCACTCGTCATGGGATTACTCGGCGAGCGGTTGAATTAGGTTTGTTTGAACTAATCAGTTGGAATCCACGCGATTTCACTATAGACAAACACCGCACTGTGGACGATCGGCCTTATGGTGGTGGTCCCGGTATGGTGATGTTGCCAGAGCCGCTAGACAGCGCGCTTGAAGCGGCTAAAAATAGGCAGCGTGAGGCTGGTGTTGCTACAACGCATACCGTCTATTTATCTCCCCAAGGGGCGACATTAACGCATGATAAAGTGCTAGAGCTAGCAAAAAAGCCGGGTCTAGTTTTGTTATGTGGTCGTTATGAAGGTGTAGATGAGCGTTTGCTAGATCGTCAGATCGACGAGGAAATCTCCGTTGGCGATTATGTGCTTTCAGGTGGAGAGCTGCCTGCAATGGTATTGATGGACGCCATCATTCGCCAATTGCCGGGTGTGCTTAATACCGCAGCGAGTGCAGAAGAAGATTCATTTGTGGATGGGTTGCTGGATTGCCCGCATTACACCCGTCCCGAAAATTATCTAGGTATGAACGTACCGGAAGTCTTACTTTCGGGGAATCATGCACTGATACGGCGCTGGCGCTTAAAACAGTCTTTGGGTCGAACGCTTTTGCGTAGGCCTGACTTGTTAAAAGAGCGACAGCTATCAAAAGAGGAAGCTCGTCTTCTGGCCGAATTTAAGGCGGATCTGGTGATAAGCCAAGATCAGGTGGTTTGACCACCTTTGAAGGAACAAGCTTCACATTGGAGTAATACCCCATGGATTTGATTCAAATACTTGAGCAAGAAGAAATCGCTCGCTTAGCTAAGACTATTCCTGAGTTCGCCCCAGGCGATACCGTGATCGTTCAGGTCAAGGTTAAGGAAGGTACACGTGAGCGTCTGCAGGCTTATGAAGGTGTTGTGATTGCTAAGCGTAATCGCGGCCTGAATAGCTCCTTTATCGTGCGTAAAATTTCTGCCGGTATGGGTGTTGAGCGTACATTCCAAACTTACTCACCACTGGTAGCTGGTATTGAAGTGAAGCGTCGCGGCGATGTACGTCGTGCTAAGCTTTACTACCTCCGTGATCGTTCAGGTAAATCTGCGCGTATTAAGGAAAAATTGCCAGCACGTAAGATTGTTGCTAAAGCTGCTGCTTAATTTTTTAAGCAAACAGTATTTAAACGCGGGCCGAGTGCCCGCGTTTTCGTTTCCATAACAAAGATCGTTTGAGGTTGTTATGCGTATCGAAAGCATGGCTTATCATGCAGTTATTGCGAGCCCCGTTGGTCCTCTTGGGCTAGCCGAACATGATGCTCAGTTAGTTTTGCTTGAATTTCTTCCTCCTTCTACTCCTTTATTGGCGGCAACAAGTCCCCTGCTTGTAGAGGCGACACGTCAGTTAGCCTGCTATTTTCAAAATCCTTTGTTTGCCTTTGATCTGCCTTTGGTCCTGTCGGTTAGTGCGCATCAACATAAGGTTTTGGCCGAGATTGCGACGATCCCTGTGGGAAATGTGCAAACCTATGCCGAAATTTCCAAGCGTATCCAGTCTAGCCCTCGAGCGGTAGGAGGTGCTTGCGGTCGAAATCCTTTGCCTTTGTTTATCCCTTGTCATCGCGTTGTGGCGGCCAAGGGCTTGGGTGGTTTTAATGCTGGGCGAAATGGTGTGGATTGGTTGCCTATAAAGCGCTGGTTGCTAAATCATGAGCAAGCACGGTATGGATGAGCAATTACTTTTAATTGATGAGTTTTTAGATGCCGTTTGGCTGAGTGATCAGTTATCTAAAAATACCATTGATAGTTATCGGCGTGATTTGCTAATTTGGGCTCAGTGGCTATTGGCGGAGCGGCAGTGTGATCTGCTGAATGCTGATCGGGAGTGTGTGCAAGCTTTTTTAGCTAGGCAGGCCCGTGATATGAAGGCAGCCACTTTGGCGCGGCGTATGGCTAGCTTACGCAAATTTTATCGACACTGGATTTTATCAGGGCAGGCAAGTTTTGATCCTACTGCTGAGTTGACCGCGCCTAAACGGATTCGACCCTTACCTAAGGCCTTGGATGAGGGGCG
Source organism: Pseudomonadota bacterium (assembly GCA_039796405.1). Taxonomy (GTDB): domain Bacteria; phylum Pseudomonadota; class Gammaproteobacteria; order Burkholderiales; family Chitinibacteraceae; genus Iodobacter. Next base: position 1,291 of record JBDKJX010000047.1, on the reverse strand, counting down.
TATTGAGGCACTTTTATTGGCTCCAGGGCTTGATCAGGCCGGTGGCTTAAGAGATCGGGCCATGTTAGAGCTGATGTACGCTACCGGTTTACGTGTAACCGAGCTAGTTACTCTGCCATTAGGGCAAATAAAATTACGTGAACGCTATGTGCAAATCTTGGCGGGTAAGGGCGGAAAGCAGCGTTTGGTACCGATGGGTGAGGTGGCTGCTGATTGGGTTGAACAATATTTGGCCCATTCTCGGCCTCTGTTAGTTGGAGTGCGTCAGGTGGCTGAGGCTTTTGTTAATCAGCGTGGGCATCCGCTTACTCGGCAAGGGTTTTGGTATATTATTAAGCAATATGCCGCAGCGGCGGGGATTGATGCCAGTCATTTAAGCCCACACGTTTTAAGGCATGCATTTGCCACGCATTTGTTAAATCATGGTGCTGATTTGCGGGTGGTGCAAATGTTGCTAGGGCACGCTGATATCACAACTACGCAAATTTATACTCATGTTGCATCGGCTCGTTTGAAATCGTTGCATAAAGAACACCATCCACGTGGTTCTCGTTCATAAGGATAATCTCAGTATGCTAATTTCATGGCTAATCCGCCGTTTGGCGGCTTGGGGGAGAGGGTATGGATGCAACTTGGACGCAGAAGTATCAAGATTTTGCTGTGGGTTATATCGTGGAGTTCCGGGTGAAAATCATAGCCACGAGTACTTTTTGGGTACTAGGTCGTCGGCTGATTGGTTTTGCCGTTCGTTTGGTGCAAAGCTCTTAACGAAGCAAAAAGCTGATCCTACCGTTCTACGTGCTATGTGGGCTTGGTTATCATGGTTACTTTGAATATCTTGCTGGTGATTGGCATTTTGCTACTGCGGTATTCAGAGCGCGACATTTGCGGCGCTAATTGCTGATGGTGGTATTGCAATTGCTATGGTGTGGTCTATTGGCTGACTTTGTTACAGGTGCTTTTCTTATTGAGTTGCGTCTATTTAAGGTGGGTGATTTTGTCGCGGTGCAGGGATTGCGGGAGCCGTGAGCGAAATTGGCTTGTTTTCTACCATGATTAATGAACCAGAAATGTGATGACCTTGGTCGGAAACAATAAGATTTTTTTCTGACAATATTCAGAATTTCACTTTGAATCCATTTCGCCGATTTGATTTAAAAACTCAACTGGCTGGGAGCACAGATCATGCGGTAATCCCCCCATTTTTAAGCTCACTTAGAAGTAGAGGCTAGGCATGTAATGCCAGTTTTTGTTTCGGGGTGATGCCGCCCAATCCCATATGCGGGCGCTC
>JBDKJX010000046.1:0-31800 GCA_039796405.1 Pseudomonadota bacterium | reverse complement strand
AAAAATGGACGATGCCAATTCAAAATTGGCGCATGGCGCTAAATCGTTTCGTTATAGAATTTGGTGACCGCCTAAACGGCCACCATTAATTCCACAGGCATTTACACAGAAAGATTTACAGGCTCCACTGAAGATGCAATTCATGTTGTTTTTAGATCTGGAACGTACCGTAACTATCTCTACAATTCTATTCACCCAGGCCATGCCGTTGTCGAAAGGTTAAAGGCTCTAGCAGCACAAGGACATGGTTTGAGTTCTTATATCTCTACAACAGTAAAAAGCAATTTCGCTAAAAGATGGTAAGTCTAGCCCTACATTTAAGTGGGATGGCCCAGAAGTGGGTGGCCTCTTATTTTAAAAGTTAGGCATGATAAAAGAGGGCATTATGAGAATTGTCATTCAAGCTGTAATTGCAACCTTTTTCGTAATTGGATGCGTGAATATTGTACATGCAAGCTGCAAAAAATCTCAGGCCTGCGACGACTATGGGCAGAACTGTCGAGTCATTGACATCTGTGACAGCACAATTGATTTACCATCTGTGGAGCTTCCCCCACTTAGGCCGCTTCCAGCCATAGAACTAAAACCACTCCCTTCTGTTGAGTTGCCACCACTTGGAACGACAAATTGCCAGTACATACAGGTAAATGGGCATTGGCAAAATGTTTGCAGGTAAGCAAGACTCAACCTGTACCTAAGCAGAGCCCTGCAAAAGAGTGAGGCTCGTTAGCTTTATAATTAGGTTGCACTAAGGGTTATTGAAAGGTTCTTCTGAGCCTTATTCGTTTTGGTGACGTGAGTAGCTCACGTCAATCGTTAAAGAGTATCGGAATGTTTAATTGCCTTAGCTCATTGATAAGTATTTTATTGATCACTTCGATTACGGGGTGTAATAGAAACTTAGAAACCTCGACGTTTAATGTTTATTTCTATTCTCCTGATAATACAGAAGAATTTTTGGGCCAAGTTTTTGGCTTAAGTGCATGTGGATCTCTGGCCAATGAAAGAGCCGCTTCATTAAATATGAGTAATGCGAGTTGGGAGTATGTTTGCTGCTTGAAAACAAGCTCGTCAGAGTGCGCAGAAAAGCACCGGTAATATGACTCTCTCTCAGCTTTCGATTATATGGCACGTTTGCAAGCCAACCTATACCTGAATTGTCGGATTTGCTGTGCCGTATTGTATTGCCAAGCGCAATGCTTGTGGCGATTGCACTTGGCTTCATCATATTTTAACGCCGTGTTAAATCCTCAAATACCTTGCTCAAGCGCTTTACCGATACCGGATAAGGCGTTTTTAGCTCTTGTGCAAATAGCCCAACGCGTAGCTCTTCGATCATCCAGCGGAATGGGGCGAGTGGGGCTGTGTCTCTGCCTTCTTTTTCCCATTTGAGCATTTCTGCTTCCCAGCGCTTATACAACTCGTTGATTTCTGCGCCGCGCTGGCCGTCTCTTTGCGGGTTGGCAACGCGTTTTTCAGCGCGGATGCGCATGGCTTTTACATAGATGGGCAGGCGTGGTAATTGCTCCCACGGTGTTTGCTGCAAAAAGCCTTTGAAAACCAGCTGGCCAAGCAGCTCGTTCATGCTGTTGGCAAAGGGCGAGGGTTTGGCCAGCAGTTTATTGAGTGCTACATATTCGTTGGTCAGCTCAGCCAAGATGCGCATGACCGCGTCACGTACTGAAGGCAGGCGCACTTTGGCGCGCGATTTTTGCCCTTCAAATTCTTTAGGCTTACGTGGTGGCTCATCTTCACCAATAAAGGCGCGGTCGCAAATGGTGGCGACCACGTCTTCCATTAATTCATCGCCATTACATACACCGCGTAATTGCAGCGCCAGCGGGTTGAAGGTTGGCAGTGATTTAGGCAGCTGTTTAACATGGTCTTTTAGTTCAAATTTAAGTAAGCAAATCACGCCACTGCGGTGTGCGGTGCTCGCTGCAAATTCCGTATCAAACAGGCGAATCGCCACGGCATCTTCTTCCGGCACAAGGCCGGGGAAGCCAGTAATCGGGCGGCCTTGGCGCTTAAAGTTGATCTTAGCGGGCAGCTCGCCAAAATCCCATTTGATGATGCCGGTTTTTTCGATGCTAACGCTATCATCGGCAGCATCGCGAAAAGTCATTTGCGCGGCTTCACCCAGCTGGGCGCGCAGCGCGATCAGGTCGCGGCCTTGAGCCAGCTCTTGCCCTGCATCGTCTACAATTCTGAAATTCATTTGTAGATGCGTTGGCAAATCCTTGGGATTAAACTCATCCGCTGGCACGATCAGCCCCGCGCCACGGCCTACGGCCTGTGCCAGTTGCGGTAATAAGGGTTCAGAGCGCGAAGCCTGATCCAGCGCGATCAGCATTTTGGTGGCAAATTCTGGCACCGGCACACAAATACGGCGGATAGATTTAGGCAAAGACTTAATCAGTAGGGTGATTTTTTCGCGAATCATCCCCGGTACTAGCCAGTCAAAAATAGCGTGGTTCACGCGGTTTAACAGGTGCAAGGGCAGGGTAATGGTCACGCCATCTAGAGGGTGAGCGGGCTCAAAGCGGTAAGAGAGCGGCAGTTTTGCGTCGTTCAGGCGGAAAAATTCTGGGAATTGTTCTTCCGTCACCGCATCTGCGCCATGCTGCATTAAATCGTCGCGGCTTAAGAATAAATGCTGCGGATTATCCCTCTCGATCTGCTTACGCCACGCCTCAAAACCTGCGCCATTGACGATATCTGCGGGAATCTTGGTGTCAAAAAATGCAAACAGCGCGTCATCATCCACCAGTACATCCTGACGGCGGGCTTTGTGTTCTAAATCCTGCACATCCAGAATGAGTTCTTTATTGTGCTCAAAGAATTTAGCGCGGCTGTTGTAGTTAAAGCGTACTAGCGCTTCGCGGATAAAAATCTCCCGTGCGGCCACTGGATCGATCTTGCCAAAATGCACGCGGCGTTTGGGCACAATTGGCAGGCCATACAGGGTAACGCGCTCGCTGGCGTTGACCTGAGCCGAGGTTTTTTCCCAGTGTGGATCAAAGTAATGGCGGTTAACCAGATGGCCAGCAATGCGCTCTACCCATTCTGGCTCAATGGCAGCCACGCAGCGGCCATAGATTTTAGATGTTTCCACAATCTCGGCGGCGATAATCCATTTGGGGCGTGCTTTTTTCAGGCCAGAGCCTGGGAAAATATTAAATTTAATCCCGCGCGCGCCAAGGTATTCGTCGTTTTCCGGCTGTTTAAAGCCGATATTGCCGAGTAAGCCTGTCATCAGGGCTTTAAGGATTTGCTCCGGCGTGCCTGGCGTTTCGTTCAGTCTTAAATCCATATCTTGGCAGATTTCGGCCAGTTGCCTGTGCAGATCACGCCATTCACGTAAGCGTAGATAAGATAAAAAGTGCTCGTGGCAAAGGTTAATCAGCTGACGATTACTGGTTTTATTATCCAGCGCCTCGCTAAAGAATTCCCACATGCGCAGGAAAGATAAAAAGTCGGATTTATCTTCAACAAACTTTGCCTGCGCACGGGTGGCGGCTTCTTTGGCGTCAAAAGGGCGCTCGCGCGGATCTTGTGCGGACAACGCCGAGGCAATAATCAGGATTTCTGCCAAGCATTGCTCATCTCGTCCTGCCAGCAGCATACGGCCAATACGTGGGTCTACCGGCAGGCGGGCGAGTTGTTTACCAATGGGGGTCAGCTGATCTTCAATATCGACTGCACCTAGTTCACGCAGCTGCTGATAGCCATCGCTGACCAAGCGGCTGGATGGTGCTTCTAAGAAAGGGAAATTATCGATATGGCCTAGCTTTAATGCAGCCATACGTAAAATAACCGCGGCTAAAGACGAGCGAACGATTTCTGGATCAGTAAACTCGGAGCGGTTGTTAAAGTCAGCTTCATCATACAGACGCACGCAAATACCGGAAGCGACACGGCCGCAACGGCCAGAGCGCTGGCGGGCCGAGGCTTGCGAAATTTTCTCGACTAATAATTGTTCAACTTTTGCGCGCGGTGAATAGCGTTTAATCCGCGCATGGCCGGAATCCACCACATAGCGTATCCCTGGTACTGTGAGCGAGGTTTCGGCCACGTTGGTGGCCAGAATAATGCGCCGACCAGTGCTGGTGGAGCGGAAAATCCGCTGCTGATCTTCGTTTGAAAGCCGTGCAAATAGCGGCAGAATTTCGGCGTCGCGCAGCTTGGCTTTGCGCAGCTCTTCGGCGGTTTCACGAATCTCGCGCTCGCCTGGCAAAAACACCAGCACATCGCCGCTACCATCGGTACGCCACAGCCCTTCAATGGCTTGCACGATGGCTTCTTCCATTTCTAGTTCTTGATCGTCTTCATCAATGGCATGCAAAGGCTGATAGCGCACTTCCACCGGAAAGGTGCGGCCAGAGACTTCCATGACAGGTGCACCGGCAAAATGCTGACTAAAGCGATCGGCATCGATGGTGGCGGAGGTGACGATCACTTTTAGCTCGGGGCGCTTTGGCAGCAGCTGCTTGATATAGCCGAGTAAGAAATCAATATTCAAACTGCGCTCGTGCGCCTCGTCGATAATAATCGTGTCGTATTTTAAGAGGTAAGGATCAGATAGCGTTTCGGCCAGCAAAATCCCGTCTGTCATCAGCTTGATATAGCTGGCGTCAGTCGTTTTATCGGTAAAGCGCACCTTAAAACCAACGGCATTTTCAGATTTTAATTCCTGCCCGATGCGCGTTGCGACCGATCTGGCGGCAAGGCGGCGCGGTTGGGTGTGGCCAATCAAGCCATGCACACCACGGCCCAGTTCCAGACAAATTTTCGGTAACTGCGTGGTTTTACCCGAGCCAGTTTCACCACACACAATCACCACCTGATGCTTGGCGATTGCTTCGCTTAGCTCGTCTTTGCGCTGATTAACCGGCAGATTGTCGTTGAATTCTGGGCGTGGCAGGCGGCTGCGGCGTTGCTCACTTTTGGCCAAGGATTTGGCAATGCCCGTTTCTAGCTCGCGCAATTCTTTATCGCAAGGCTGCTGCTTGGCTTGCCGCTGGTTGACGCGGTGCAACAGACGCTCCAGATTGCCTCTGTCGGTTAATTGCGCGTCGGCAATTTGCTGAAGGTAGTTTTGCTCTGAAATAGGACTAGAGGCGCTGCCGGTGGCTGTCATTAGCTGCTGTCGAATACGTGAAAGGCAGCGATTTTAACATGCAGCAGCGATGAAGGCAGATCTAAGGGGGGATTGCTGCTTTGTGCAGTATGTACAAACGGGGATGAGTGTTTTTGTTATTAAGCAAAAGTAGATGTTTTGTATGAGCTTGGGGTTGTTTTATAAGTGCAGATGATGATTGGGGGTGCAAGCACAGCTCTTGCGCACCGGCTTTGGTGCGCAAGAGTATGCTTTACGCTCTATATATTGAGCTTTATTTGGCGATTCCCCATTACAAGCGTGCAGGCACAAACTCCTGAATCACGGCCTCACGTAAAATACGCCCAGGTACTAGGCCTTGCGATAGCACAAAATCATTAAAGGCGCGGCGGTCGAATTTTTTACGCAGGGCGATTTCGGCGATTTGGCGGGTTTCCATTAGCTGCTGATAGCCGTAAAAGTAGGAAGTCGCTTGGCCTGGCGAGCGGAAGGTATAGCGTTGTACTTCTTGGGTGGCCATGGCTTCGGATAGGCCAACTTCTTCCATCAAAAAGGTTTTGGCCCCTTCCGCTGGCATCTGGCCTAAATTGACCATTGGGTCTAAAAAGGCGCGCGCGGTGCGCAGCATGCGGTGCTGTAAGGCAAACAACTGGCCGTCCATAGGTTCAAAAGGCTGCATCTCGGCTTCGGCATATAAGGCCCAGCCCTCCACATTGGTGCTATTAAAGGCAAACACAGCCCTTGCGGTGGAAACGCCTGTTTCTATCATTTTGGCAAATTGCAATTCATGCCCCGGCCTTGCTTCATGCGCGGTCAGCGTCCAAGTGCCCGCTTGATGGGTAAAATCATCAAAGTGCAGCGTTTTGCTGGAGGCACCCGCAGTTAGCCCCGTGGTTAATACAAATTCACCATATTCGCCGGTATTGCCAATTAAGCGTGGCGAGTTCATATGCGGCGCGGGCTGATCGGCGTTTTCTGCAGCGCTGGCTAGGCGAATAACGGCGTTACGATCTGGCAGCGTCACAATCTGCTGGTTTTTAATAATGGTTTCGATTTGCCTGAGGATATCGCTGTATTTGGCGATCACATTTTCTTTGGGAATTTGTGTTTTCTTTAATTCACGAATCACCGAGCGATAATCCGCATCTGCAAAATGATGCTCTTTCGCCACAATACCGGCACTAATGGTTATTTGATTACGAATTTCAGCAAAGGAGGTCAGCGCTTTGGAGATTAATTCTTCTGGCGGGATATCAACACCAAAATCGCGCAGATTATTGGCATAGACTTCAGCGGGTAATTTGTGATCATTGCGGGCCAGCGGCAATACTTCTTTTTTAATGAGGGCATTATAAGCAATGAGTTGTTGCTCTAATATCGCCCAAGTTGTTTCCCAGCCCTTTATCTCACTTTTAGCCAGCATTTCTTTGATGCCCGCTAGATAAACTGGCCCATCGCTTAAAGCCTGCTCAATGTCGCCTTTAAAAGGCCCAATGAGCTGTGGGTTGGCTTTTAAGCGCTCGTGCATACGGTCTGCGGCTAAATCTGTGATCGGTTTAAAGTCTTTAAGCAGGCCCGCATATTTATTTAAGTGTACCAGTAAAGTTTGCTGACGTGATTTGGATACCCGTGGGTCTAAGGTTTGTTGGACAACATTAAAAATTAAGCTGCTTACATCAATAAAGGGCAGAAAGTATTTGCGGTCTAAATTTTCTTTACGTAAATGATCTTCGGCACTGCTGATTAATATTTGCAAGTCTTGCTTGTTTTTATGATTTGTTTCTTGGTTTAAGCGCTGGTTTAATTGCCCGATAATGTTGCGGGTATCTGTTGTTTTGCTACTAAACCAATCTTGGGATAAATCAGTAATTTGCTCGTCTAAACCATCTACACCTAAATTGCCAGCGTTTTCCGGTGAGTATTTGCTCATTAATTGCAGTAGCAATTTGGCATCGTTATTACTTTGCTTAATCCACGTTTGATCGGCAGCTTGGGCAGAAAATGAATGGATTAAAAGGGCGCAGATCAGGCTGATTTGTGCAAGCTTGCCAGGGCGGGGTAATGACTTTTGCATGATTGATACTCACTTTGGGTTGAAAGTCAGTTTTGCGTCAGTATGTCATTGGAGTATCAATGGTTTTATGCGGTGGGTCAATTGCGGGAAGCTGGCTTGGCGATTCTTAGCATTGTAAATGGGTGTGCAAGAGCGCTACTTGCACACCTTAAGCATTTTTAGTTGTTTACTTCCACCACCATCAGCCCCGCTCTAACCCCTGGCTTTACTTTTGGGTTGGGGAAAACCACGCGTTCCTCGCTGTGGCCCACGATGTATTCATAGCCTTGGTCGGAGGCGATCAGCGTGCCCTTAGGGTAGGCGGTGAAGTTGGCTACGTCGCTGGGTAAATTGAGCACAAAGTCTTCGCTGTGCTTTTCTAATTGCGCTACCACTTTAAAGGTTTTGTAGGGCTGGGCAGCCTTGGCGGGCTCGGTGCCTGCCACCATGGCGCGCATGAGGGCGTTGATGCCTGCAAATTCGGCTAACTGATTTTGCCCAAAGGGCTGTACTTTGCCCAGCTCTAAAGTTACCGATTCTGCACTGTGGTGCTGGCTGGAGTGATAAGCAAATGTGCCCGCTGGGGCGTGATTAATCAGCAGCGCGCCTAAATCACAACGCCCTAGCAGGCTCAGCAAATAGGCATCGTAAGGGCGGCTTTGGTAAGGCAGCAGGCCAAAGCGGCTAAAGCTGGAAGGGCGAATTGCGGTGTGTAGGTCGAGATGATATTTCTTGCCACTTGCTGCATCAAAAAACCGCGCCATCGCCTCTTCGATATGGGCGGCGCGTTGTGCTTCTGGGCTATCGGGCAGTTTTTGGTGGCGATGATCAAACAGGCGGTTCAGATCATCTTGCAGATAGCGGCAGTTTTGGCGGATGGCCGCTACATTGCCCAGCAACACTAGCAAGCGCACTGCCAGTGGTTGCTCGCCAGTGGCGATATCTTGGACTAGCGTGTTGAGTAGCTCGATAGGCGCGGTTTCATTGCCGTGTATGCCCGCAGAGAGCACTAAGCTTTGATCACAGCCGTGCTGCGGCACAAATTCTAAAATGCCATCCCCTAAACAGTGCCAATGCACCCCATTGGCAAGCTGGCCTTTTACGATATCAATGGGATGATTACTCAGGGTAAAGCTTAAAAAATCGGCAAGAACAGGGTGAGTATGCGGCATTTGGAATCCTATTTATAAAGCCCAAATTAAGTGGTAACCCCAAAACATGAATGAAGTAAAAATATACTACTGTTTAGTTTGTGAACAATATATTAAATAGCGGATGCGATGCACAAGGATTATTAACTCGCGAACAATACTTGAATACACGAGAAATACGCAGGGCCATGCGTGATGGATTTGTATGTGCTTAATGAAATTGATGAAGCCAACCCATTTTTTCTCTGTGATATTCCGCGTTTTTTAGTGTTTCAATATTTGGGTTTTTGTTGTGTAACACCGGGCATTGGCTGTTTTTTCGGCCATTTGCAGTTGGTGGCTAAAGCCAGTGAGGCGAGTGTGCTTTACAATCATGCTTTTTGCTTTATTCGGAGATTTAAGACATGCCCGTTAATCTGCCTACGCTTGATCCTAGCCAGCTTTATCCTGTTGCCGGAGTAGAACTTGGTATCGCCTCGGCAGGCGTTAAAACGGTTGGCCGAAAAGATGTGTTGGTGATGCGATTAGCCAAGTGCAGCCGTGCTGCAGGGGTGTTTACGCTGAATAAATTTTGCGCCGCACCGGTGCGTATTTGCCGCAGCCATTTAGCGGAAGGCGGCGATATCCGCGCACTGGTGGTGAATACCGGTAATGCCAATGCGGGCACGGGGTTAGATGGGTTTGAGCGCGCCAAAGAAATCTGTTTTGCGTTGGCTGAGCGTTTGGATATTAACCCTGCCCAAGTGCTGCCTTTTTCGACTGGGGTGATTTTAGAGCCCTTACCCGCAGGCCAAATTATTGCGGCGCTGGATGCTGCGATTGGCGATCTTAAACCTAGCAATTGGTTTGAAGCTGCCAACGCGATTATGACGACCGATGTTGCCCCCAAAGCCGCTAGCAAGAAAATTGTTTTAGATGGCAAAACCGTCACCCTGACCGGCATTAGCAAGGGTGCGGGGATGATCCACCCGAATATGGCGACCATGCTGGGCTATCTGGCGACGGACGCTGCGGTATCGCAAAACATGCTGCAAGAGCTGGTGGCATGGTCTGCAGATCGCTCGTTTAACTCGATCACGGTGGATGGTGACACCAGCACTAACGATAGCTTTATCCTGATCGCCACTGGTCAAGCGGGTAATGCAGAAATCACCGATAGCACGAGCGCCGATTTTGCCACGCTGCGCGATGCGGTGTTAGACATCAGCCAAACGCTGGCCAAGGCGATTATTCGTGATGGTGAAGGCGCCACTAAATTTATCACCATCAATGTAGAAGGCGGGATTGATCGCGCTGAGTGTAAAGCCGTTGGCTATGCAATTGGCAGATCGCCCTTGGTTAAAACGGCTTTCTTTGCCTCAGACCCAAATCTGGGCCGCATTCTGTGCGCGATTGGTTATTCAGAAGTACCTAATTTAGACGTGGATACGTTAGAAGTATGGTTGGATGATGTGTTGGTTGCCAAAGACGGTGGCCGCTATGTGGGATATAAGGAAGAAGACGGTCAGTGCGTGCTTAAGCAATCTGAAATCAGCATCACGGTAAAACTAAACCGTGGTACTGAGGCCGCAACGATTTGGACCTGCGATTTTTCTTATGATTACGTAAAAATCAATGCGGATTATCGTAGCTGATTGATTGCATGGCCGGGGTAAGCTGCGCTTAGCCCCGCTAAAGTCACAAATCATCTCAGTGATCTGTGAAATGGCGCTAAACCTAGGGACTCAAAGGTAATGAGAGCACAAAGGGCACAGAGAAATGCTCAAAACAAGGTTTAGCCACCTTTGTGGACCCTCGTGTTCTCTGTGGATCAACATTTGGGGTTTTACTGCCTAAGCGCTGCTACAAATTGCGACTACTTTTTCAGTGCTTTGCCATTAGGCCAATGGGCAAATTTCCAGTCTTGATAGCTATTTTGGTCGGCAAAACCAGCAAAATCGCTAGGGAAGAGTCGCTGTTTAAGGGGTTTGCCTTGGGCCTTGCTATACACCCCCATAAAACCGCCGCTGGGAGCGGAGATATACTGCCAATCCTCGCCGGTGAGGGGGTCTTTATACGCTTTGCGGATAAAGCGCCGCGGGGTGGGGCTGCGGGGGTCGAGTACCAGCTCTTCTAATGATTTAGGGTATTGCGTGCCTTGCATCTGGTTCTGTTCGGTATAGAGCTTAATCCCTCGGCGGATTTCTGCGCCTACGCGTAGCAGCTCTGCTTCTTTGGCCCGCTGGGCGCGGTTTTGCCAAGCCTCACCCACCTGCGCCAAGTAGATTCCCATAATCAGTACCGCCATTAGGGCCCAAGCGTAAGCAAAGCCCGCTTCTTGTTTGCTGCCAAGCTGAGGCCTTGCTGCGCCCTTGACCTGCGCTTTACCAGCTATTGTAAGCGGAGCCATCATTGCCGTTTCCCTCTGCACCACTTTTTACGTCATATACGCCGCTAGCGTTTGCTGGGGCAACCACCTGCCAACTATCGTTTTTGCTGGTGATTGGGTCCATAGGCATCTCGCGTAGATATTTCTGGCTAACTAATTCCGCAATATCGCTGGGGTAGCGGCCAGAATCGGCATAAAACTTATCGATGGCATCCCGCATGGCGACTAAATTATGTTTGAGTACCGTTTCATTGGCGCGCTCGGTTTGATGAAAATAGCGCGGCACCACTAGCGTGAGTAGGCTGGCCATTATGGCAAGCACAACGAGTAGCTCGATCAAGGTGAAACCAAATGCTGTTTTTTTCATAAATAGCCTTGTTGGCTTGAGCAATATATTTACCACTTTTTATACGCCACGCCATTTAAGCCTATGCCGCTGCTTAAGGAGTAAACATCAAACACATCTCGGCCTGATTGTGGTGAATCGGGCGGGCTGGTGTAGCTACGTAGCCCCCAGGTTTTTTCATCGCTGCTGCTTGGGCAGTCACAAAAAGGGTCTCGGGGCAGGCGGCGCAGAAAGTAAATCATTTTGCCATTTGGATCTTTGGCGTCTTTTACGCCTTCGGTTAGCGCAGCCAGATTAGGAGGATAGCCCGATTCATCGAGCGACTTTTTGATCTGCCCATCGTCTGCGGCTTGTTTATAGGCATCAAGCCCGCTGCGAATTTGCCAAAGCGCGCGGCGCAGGTCCTCTTCTCTTTGGCGAGTAGCCGTAATTTGCGCGAGTGGCATAGCGACAGTGGCTAAAGCCGCCAAAATAGTCAGCGTAACCATCAGCTCGATCAAGGTAAAACCATGATTAAGCCTGCGGCGGGGGGCGCTTGCTAACATCTTTAACGGCGTCCCATACCGTTGCCGCGTGCAGGCAGCGGGGTGGGTTCAGGTGCGGGCGGCGTGGATTTAGGTACAAATTCCTCGCTTTGCTGCGCGGGCATTGGAGCTGGTTCTGGTGTGGGTTGCGTCATCATCATCTGTGGTGCTGGCACTACGAGGCTGCCGTTGGAGTTACTGTTGATTTTAATTGTAGAGTTGGTGCGCAGGCGCAGCGGGCTGATGCTGATTGCGCCTTCGGTGCCGCTATCAAAGGTGGTGATATGGGGTGATGGAAGCGCCAAGTTGCGTACCACACGCGGGGTAATCAGCAGAATGAGTTCAGTTTTGGCGTTATCGTCTTTTTTATTCCCAAAGAGGCGATCAAGAACAGGTAGCTCGCCAAGGCCAGGCAGAGCATTACCGGTGGATTGATCTGTGCGGGATAATAATCCAGCCAGTACCTGTGTTTCGCCATCTCTAGCGCTCATATTGGTGGTGGCATTGCGCGTGCCCACTTTATAAGCAATTAAGCCGTTGCGGGTAGTGATGCTGCCGGTAACATTAGATACCTCTAGCGATACTTTAACGCTGATATCGTTATCGTTGGATAGCACAGGCTCAACATTTAGCGTCAGCCCCACATCAAGGTAAGTGATGGATTCTGAGGTGGTGCCGTTGTTATTGGTGGTGGTTACAACCGGTACGCGTTCACCAATCTGTACCTTGGCTTTCTCACGGTTTTTAACACGAATTTTGGGGTTAGCCAGAATATTGGTCGTGCCCTTATTGTGGGTGAAGTTGGCGCTGATCATGGGATTGCCAAGATTCACCAACACGTCACTTTTATTGAGGTTGCTCAGCTTATCCAAACTAATTTGCCCTGCTGCGGGTGTTACGCTGACAGGGAATGGCGAAATGCTGTTTACTGGGGCCAAAGATGCTGAAATTGTATCTGGGTATTGAATCCCCAAATTGAGCAAATCCGTGCTGCTGACTTCTAAGATTTCTACATCTAATACAATCTCTGATTGTGGCAAATCTTGGGCTGCAATGAGCCGTTCGGCCACGGCGATAGCCTCGGGCGTATCCCGCATTATCAACATGGATAAGCGCTCATCGATATACACGTCTTTGGTTTTAACCATTTGTTTAATCATGGCCAATACCTGCTTTGGATCGGCATTGGATAAATAAAAGGTGCGCATCACCAAGTCTTTGTAATCGCGGTCTTTATCTGGGCGTTTTGGGTAAATGAGGATAGTGTTTTCATTTAATACTTTTTTATCTAATTGATTGGTGGTCAAAATTAAATTGATCACGTCTTCAACGCTACTATCGTGCGCATAAATGGTGGTACGCAAATTGGGCGCAACATCGCGGTCAAAAATAAAATTTACTTTACCTATACGCGAAATAATATCGAATACGCTGCTAATACTTTGGTCTTTAAATTGCAAAGAAATCGGTTTTTTTAAAGACTCAGCAAGGCCTGGGCGCAGCGTGGCTTCGCGGGTCTTACGGCTTTCTACCTCATCGCGTAGCCTAAGTGCCTGCGGGTTTCTTGGGTTGTCATTTAAGATTTGCGCCAGTACATCGAGCACCTCGTCAGGCTTGCTTTCTTTGATTTCCCGCGCATATTTCAGCATGGAATCTTGCCGCGCCGCGATCTCGGTCAGCTTAAGCCCTTCTTGCGCACGGTAATTGCCTTTATCGTGCGAGAGCATTTGTTGATAGCGATTGGTGGCCAGCTCAATATCGCCACGGGCGCGGGCGCTGTCGGCTTCTTTTTGCAATAGATTGAGTGTGCTATCTAACTGGAGTTGATAGCTGGTACGCAGCTTAATATCGTCAGGGTAAAGCTTAGATTTTTCTTTTAAAAATTGTAATCCTTGCTCTACTTCGCCTTCATAGATTAATGATTCACCCTGCTTGCGGGCCATGTCGGCAGCACAGCCTGTCAGCAGGCTGGCCGCGATAAGAGTCATGCTAAATGCGCGCTTCAAGGTGTAGCTCCATAAGACAAAACCTGCTGTGTACAGCAGAGAAATTATAAGTAATTGAACACCGGCTAAATACGTGCTTCAAGGTGTTGCTCCAAGGGGGAGCACCTGCTGCTGATTCAGTGGCAGGAAAGTAAACACAACTTGCTGGCGAGTAACCTGATCGACACGCCAAGTACCCAATAAAGTTTCACCTTTTTGCACCCGCCCAAGCGCATTGCAGCTTTGGCAAACCACCATCTGCTGGCCATTGGCCTCTAGCACCACATAATCGGTACTGCCTTCATGCCAAGTTGAAACCACTTGAAAGGGCAAAGGCGGTGCGATCGGTGGTGGTGTCGGCGTTGGCTTAGGCGTTGGCGTGGGTTTAGGGGGCGGCGGCGGAGGCGGTTGCCAAGTTTGTACAGGGAATAAATTCACCACCACGCTGCTGGCCATTGAAGCCACCGCGGCCTGAGCCACGGTCGATGCCTTGGCCGCGCTGGCTGCCGTTGCACGCTGCTGGCGGCGCTCGTGGCTTTCCTCGGGCTGGCTATCTTGCCATGTCACGTAAAGAGTGAGCAGCGCGGTGATGGCGACAATAATTTGTAAAGGGCGCGAAATCATCAGCGGCGTCCTTGTTGTATTGCTAGGCAGGGCAGGGTTTGCTTGCCCAAGCGGCGTGTGTGTTCAGACAACGGCTGTGCATCTGTGTGGGTAAGATCAAGCGCTTTGCCCACTCTATAGATTGCAGCAAAAAGAGATGGATTGGGCTCTGGTTCGGATTGCCCACGAGACATCATTGCTGGCGAGTGCAGAATCATTGCTGCACCTCGCTCAGATAAGACATTTGCACCTGTAGGCTGAGCAGGGCTTCGCCAATTTGCTGACGGGTGAGGCTGAGGTTTTCTATTCTTACTCCCGGCATTTTTTCTAGCTCAGCAATAAATTGCTGTACGTCTGGGTAAGCCCCGCTGGCAGGAAACTGCAGGCTGTAGCGCAGCAGCTCACCATTGATTTCAGGCGTGGCTTTGTAATCGCTTTGCTGCAATACAATATTTTTTTGCTCCGCTAGCGCATTGAGCTTAAGTAAAAATGCGGTAAATTCGCTGGATTTTGGTAGGTGTTCTGCCACATTGCTGGCTTGAGATGCGTTTGAGGCCGTTATCGTGGCTATCTTTAGCTTACGTGCTGCTTCGCTTAGCGCCCTTTCGCTAAGGGCTAAGTCTTTTTGCAACGGCTTCAGTTTTTGCAGATATAAAGCACCGGCAAAGAGCATCAATACCAGCCCCGCTATCGCTAGAATCCCCGCGTATTGCCGCCACTGGCGCAGATACCAGCGGCCGAGTTGTAAGCGTCGCTGCATATTCACTGACGCGGCTCCCATGTGATATCTAGATTAACTTGTACTGGGCGAAACGGATCGCTGACCCGCATATTGTGTCTGGATAAAGACACCGCTTTAACTCCCTTGGTACTGCCCAGCCGGTCGACCAGCGCTAAAGCGTCGGCCAGTGTTTTTGCTTCCAAATCCAGCTTAATCAGATGCTCGGCGCTGGCCAGCTCGATACGGGTGTAAGCCACGCTCGGCAGCCAAGTTTGCTCCAGCACCGCTAATACTGGGCCAATAGCCTGTTGCTGTGCCTGTTGTGCCGCCTGCACTTTGGCATTGGTTGGCGCTTCTTTTTGTTCCTTGTTGCGGGCTTCATCGATACGGCGGCGATTCCAGCTGATTTCATCTTCTTGGCTATCTAGCTGCTGACGCATTTGCTCAGCAATATCCAGCCGAGTCATCACCCATAACAGAGCAATCACCGCAGCCAGCACCATCACCAGACCTAACCAAGGGGTGGAGCTGGGGCGCTTATGAAAATCGAGTTGCACGGGCTTCATACGCTAGCCCCTTCGGTAAATAAGGGATGCACTGCGCCAAGGTAGGCCACTTCGCAGCTCGGCAAGCTGAGTCTGGCCAGCGAATACGCCGATGAGCTGATATAGATTTGTGTGGGTAGCGAAACTTGGGCCAGCATGGCCGCTTGGCGCAGCAGTGCCGCCATGCCGCCATTGTGCAGCGCTTCACTGTCTTGAGTGATCGGCAGGCTGATGACGCCTTGCCATGCTTCATTTTGCCAAAAAGCGCAGCAGAGGCTGTCGTTTTCTGTCACCACCAAGGCAAATTCAGCCGCAACAAGCTGACGGCGATATTGCACAATGACACTGCTTAATAAGGGCTGCACGCTTTGTAGACGGGTTTTATTGTTTTTGGCTAGCTCAAGCACGATCTGGTAAATCGATTCATCCATAGCGCAGGCAAGGCGGCTCTGGCCAAAGCCTGCTGGGTTGATGCATACCCGCCAGCTATCGGCATTGCTGCCAAATTGTTGTGCAAAAATAAGTCGTGCGTAAGCCTGCCAATCGTCCGGCTGATACAAGCCATCCTGCCAAGGCAGAACGCCATACCGTACCCAGCCGCCGCTTAGCAGCACATTGAGCGTGCTAACGCTGCTTGCTGGGCGGGCAGCTAGTAGCTGCTGCAAACTCAGGGCCGCAGATTGGCTATCAATTGCTTGTGACAGCCATTGCTTGTCGGCTTTTTGTAAGCGGGGCTGGCTGGCCAGAGTTAGCTTATTCCCCGTCAGCCAGACGCTATGCTCAATCCATAAAGGAGACACGATTTACTTCCTGCAAATTGTCTGAGCTGCCATTTATAAAAAAATCTGTTGATACAGCGATAAAAAGCACATAGGTAAAACGCTGTGTTCTCTGTGGCTTAAGGTGTGGGCTTGAATGCATAACCCTTAATCCACAAACGTCACGCGGTTAATTTCTTGCAAAGTGGTTTCGCCGCTGGCTACTACGTTCATTGCTTGCCGACGCATGGATAAAAAGCCAAAGCGGGCTGCGAGTTGTTTGAGCTCTACGGCGGGTGCGCGGCTGGCGATGGCTTGTTTTAATTCATCGTTTAGCCTTAAAACTTCTGCAATAGCCTTACGCCCTTGGTAGCCGGTATTGCGGCAGGCCTTACAGCCCACCCCTTTACGAAATGTCCAGCTGCTGACCATTTCCCTGCTTAATCCTGAAGCGGCCAATAGCTCATCATCGGGCGTATCGTCCACCACGCAGTGCAGGCATACTTTTCTAATCAGCCGTTGCGCCACCACGCCAATGAGCGCGTCAACAAAGCTATTGGGCTCTACGCCCATATGGATAAAGCGGTCGAGCACCGAAAACACATTATTGGCGTGCACTGAAGTCAATACTAAGTGGCCGGTCAGTGCCGCTTGCACGGCGATATTGGCTGTTTCGCCGTCACGAATCTCACCTACCAAAATCTTATCTGGGTCGTGCCGCAGTACCGAGCGCAGGCCACGGGCAAAGCTCAGACCTTTTTTATCATTAACGGGAATTTGTAAAACGCCGGGTAGCTGGTATTCCACGGGGTCTTCAATGGTGATGATTTTTTCTTCACCGGTATTTATTTCAGAAAGCGTGGCGTAAAGCGTGGTCGATTTACCTGAGCCAGTAGGCCCTGTGACCAGCAGCAGGCCGTAAGGCTCGCGTGCTAGGCTGCGGATGCGGCTCATGGTGCCGTCGTCAAAACCCAGCACATCTAGCCTAAGTTGCTTAAAGGCATCGCCACCATTTTGCTTATCTAATACCCGCAGCACCGCATCTTCGCCGTAAATAGACGGCATGATGGAAACGCGAAAATCCACTTCACGGCCATTAATCCGCGCCTTAAAGCGGCCATCTTGCGGCACGCGCCGCTCAGAAATATCCAGCTCGGCCAGCACTTTAATCCGTGAGATCACTTGCTCGGCGTTTTCTAGGCCATTGGCCCCGCCAATATGCAGCAACACCCCATCGATACGGTATTTAATGGTTAGCCCATTGGGGGTGCTTTCCATATGGATATCAGAAGCTTTAGTTTTTAGCGCGTCGTAAAGCGTGGAGTTAACCAGCTTTACAACGGGTTTATTGTCGCTGGCTAAGCTTGCCAGTGAGATGTCAACAATCCCATCTTGGCTGACTTCACTCTGCTCGCCTGCCCCAAGCTGATCCATGGCGCGGTGTGAGGTTTCAAACTGTTCTAAGTAAGTACGTAGCGCCTGATGATGGGCAAATGCTGTTTGATAGCTGACAGAAATTCTTTGGCGCAGTGCATTGCGTAATGCCATATCAAACGGATCACCCAGCACTAGCCACAGGCCGTCGTTGCCTTCTAATAACAAACTCTGCTTGGTCACTGCATCGCCGTAAGGCAGTAAGTCGTAACGCGGGCTGAGCGCACTGACAGCGTCATAGCTTAAAAATGGCAGACCTAGAAAGTGGCTAAGCTGATCACCGTAATCCGTATCGCTTAGATTAAGCAATGACTGTAAGCGTGCACCAAGGCTGCTTTGGCTGGCTTCGCTGCGCAGAGTTTGGATCAGCTCTAGGCTAAGCTTAGGCAAAGTGATTGTGGTGTCTTCTGCAAAAGCAGGCGTGTATTTGGCATCTGTCATTGCATATTCCCAGCCAGCTCAAAAATTGGCATATACAGCAGAAACACGATTCCGCCGATCAGTACCCCAATAATCAGCATCAGAATGGGTTCAAAAAGCCGAGTAAACATATCGATGGCGCGTTCTAGCTCTTCATCACAAAACTGCGCACTTCGCTCGCACATGGTGGCTAATTCACCACTTTGCTCACCCACTCGCAGTAAGCGCTCTGACACTGGAGTAGTTAGCTGATAGCGGGGTAGGGCTTGGGAGAGGGCTTGGCCAGATTTCACATCGACTAGGGCTTGCTGTAAGCCGAGCTGCATTTTTAGCGGTAATAACTGCGCCGCTAGCTCCATGGCGTGCACCACTGAAATCCCACCGGCTAGCAGTAAACCCACGGTGCGGTAAAAGCGAGTCAGCGAAAATAAGCGTCGGTACTGCTCTAAGCGTGGCAAGCGCCAAAAGGCTTCCCGCAGCGCACTTTTTGCCGCATCGGTGCGTAGTAAAAACACGGCCAGCAGCACGCTCAGCACCATGCCTGTAAACATCATCAAGCCGTGCTTATGCACCAGATCGCCCCACCACAGCATTACTTGCGCGGCAAAGGGCAGGTTTTTCATGGAGGCATAGATTTGGCTGAATTTTGGAATCACATAAAACAGCAAAAACAGCATAATGCCGCCGCCAATACCAATCACTACCAGTGGGTAAATCACCGCCGCAATGACTTTCTTTTTAACCGCTGCTAGCCGCGATTCGTAATGGTGGTAGCGTCCCAGCGCATCGGCTAAGTGGCCGGTTTTTTCGGCAGAGCTAACGGTAGCAATATATAAAGGCGGAAAATGCGGGCTCATTTGCGCCAGAACTTTAGATAATGGTAAGCCCTGGTAAAGCCCTTCTATCATGCGGCTTAACACATCGCCATTGGTGTCTTGTGCGCTTTTTTCTTTGAGTGTTTCAACCGCTTCCACTAGCGTTAGGCCCGCTTGCAAGAGTGCGATTAGCTCTTGAGTAAACAGAGATAGGCCAAATTCTTTGCGTGACATGGCAAACTGCTTGAGTGGCTTAGCAGATAGCAGCTGCCGACCTTCTGCCGTCAGTATATCTTTTAGCTCGCTTTCATTAGCAGCATCCATCTCAAGCTGTAACAGCTTGCCTGCCTGCAAGGCTTTAACGGTATAGCGCATGGGGGCTTCTAGATTGGCTTTTTAGGGCGGGTTAAACCCACCTTGGATAAAGGGAAGATCAGCAAAGCGAGTGGTACCCGCCCGATCATTTAATAACTGACATCCGTATCTTCACCCGTACCACCGGCCTTGCCATCTGCGCCATAGCTCAGTAAGTCATAGTCGCGGCCATTTTCACCTGGCTTGTTGTAAACGTAAGGCCTATCCCAAGGATCTGCCGGTACGTCTTTCATCAGGTATGGGCCTTGCCATTTGGGCTCGTCAGCCGGTTTTTTGGTCAGCACATTGATCCCTTGCTCAGTGCTTGGGTAGTGGCCGGTATCTAGACGGTAATGATCCAGCGCATCGGCGATCGATTTCATCTGGCTTGCCGCAGTCTTGGTCTTGGCTTTGCCCACTTCACCAAATAGCTTGGGGCCAACGTAACCTGCAAGGAGGGCAATAATCAGCAAAACAACCAGTAATTCCAGCAGGGTAAAACCGCTGGAGGGGCGATGATTTTTCATTTTTTTGTCTCTTCCCGTGAAGGCTAGCAGGCGCTGCCTTTCATCCTCTGTTCACGCATCCTAATACGCGGCTTCTTACCGGATCAAGCCTTCTTTTTCACGGTTTTTGCTTAGACGAAAAGATACCTAGCTTGTGAGGGGGCGTTTGAAAGTGAGAAGGTAGACCAAAACAGGCTAGATAGGGAGTGGGAGTGGCAGCATTTAGTGGGTTTTATGTTTTTAAGCTGCAGTTAAAATAGCCACTCTGGCAAGAAAGATTGCAAAGGTGGCAGAAAGCGAATCAAAATAATTTTCCATATCTGTCGGGTTTCGGGTAATCGTATCCCCATGCGTAGCTGGCCCTTGTTTCTTGCCAGAGAGATCATGCATGATCTGATTCAGTCACTTTCACCCAAGGCATTTGGAAAGAATACACCGGCAGCGTTCCGGTGTATGCCGAGGTGCCTAAGTGGGCGAAGGGCGGGTATAGCATGGGGGTTTTGAACAAGGCTTGGCAAACCAATGCCTTGGATTTTTATAACTTCGCCCGTGCTTTGTTTGGCGCTCAATGGGTTTACATGTCCGGCTACAAACAAGTCGCCGCCCAAGTCGCCGCCATGTCAAATATCGAAGGTGGACATGCGCCAGAGGCTTCTGTAGCCACCCAAGCGGGCATCCCGTGCCATGTATGACGCGCTTCTCGCAGGCCGTTCCAGCAGCAATTTAATGGGCGGCAAGGTGGACACCACCGCCAATTACAGTGGACTAACCTCACTGCCGGTCAACGCAAAACTGGCTTCGATTTGGAATGAGTCTGAACATGGCAGTATTGCCGAATTGGGGCATCGTTTCGCATTTATGTCTGAGTCTAGTCGCGATATTGGCATTGGCGGAGTACTGGGTTATTACACCTGGATGGCCTACGGTGATAGCCCAGAGCACAACAATGGTGAACTGCTTGGCAGCGTGGCGCAAAAGGCTATCTATGATCGCTGGCCAAAAGGGCCTAAGCTTACTGGTGGGTTGCAAACCTGGCCTTCCCATGGTTATTTCCCTTTCTTTATGTTGCATGGCAGTAATCAAGCATGGAGTCTTGACCTATTTAGCGGCCCTACAAGTAAACCGACAGTTTCACACCCAGTCAAAGACGAAATCATTACATTGAAAATGGAGTATTTCGTTCACGATAAAGATGGTGATTTATCCACCCTAGCTAGTCCGGTACAGACAATCACACTCACTGATGTGATGGGAGTATTCAATAGTGGCAACGGTCCAGTGAATCCCAAAACAGGTACTCCTGACTACGTCAATGCCGAAATGATTCCCAATGGTGGAACTGGCCCAGAATTTGTGCAAGGTGGTGGATATTACTTCACCACCACCGGTAACGGTAACGATAACGATAGTTCATTCCCATATAAATGGCGTATGCCACAAGACTGGTACACCGCGATGAGCAAGGATTTCAATGGTGTTTCACCACCTCGCTACCATACTGTGCGGACTACCATAAGCAGTAACGGTGATGGCTTCAAAGTACGCCGGCCTTTTTATATGAACCCGAAGGTCGGAGATCCACTGGTAATCCAAACGACCTTCTTTGATATCAAACGGCAAACCGGCCCCAATTAAAGTTGGGGAAGCCCTCGAGGTGTTGTCGCTCAGATTTATCACTGAGCGGCAGCTTTACTTTCGTTACCCGCCACCCAATTCCACTGGATAAATGCGTAAGCGCGTGTGGCGGCAGCCGATAAGAACGGGTGGATAAATTGATAAGAATCCGCAAAAAAACAATCATGACGACACAGATTGCGTCGCAGGTACGTTGCCATCTGCAGCTTGCGCGCCTCAACGGCCAGTGCTGTGTTGGTGTGTACAAATGTCCATTTTAAAACATATGCACATTGCATGAAAAAAGTATTAACTTGTGAGTACCAGCTCGTGCACAACAATCATTTTTAAAAAATTGATAGGCACCTCTTTAAACATCGAAGCAATACGGATTTCGTGTTTTGTTTTGAGCTTGCTGCCTTGCACGCGGGATATGGTGGTGTGCAGGCCTAGTGCATGGTTAATCACATGGATTTTGCTATCAAACGCAATTTTGCTGATTGGATCGGTTTTGCGCAGATAATCGTTTTTGATGTCTAGTACATAGTCATATAAAGCTTTATCGGTTTTAATATCGTGAGCGGCTGGGTATTTTTTTAAAATTACCTCGGCGAGCTGATTACTATCCAATAGTTGCTGCACTTTGGCTTGAATTGCGGCGGGGTAGGCAGCTAAGTATTTAAGTTTATTCATTTATATTTTTTCAGAAACAGTGCTGATATCAATACGATGACCATCTATTTCTAATTTTAATAGCCAGTCTTGTCGTTTGTTGGTGCAAATAGGCAGGGCGGTTTGAGCGTGCCAATGTTGCTGATCGTTTGATAGTAAGCGATAGCGGTTGGGGCCTATTTCCATACCTTGCATTTGCCAACTGGCGTGAATTTGCTTGGCTTTGCCTTCTACTTGTAATTGCACAGGTTTGTTGGCACTAAGGGGCTCTTGGCTGTTTACTTTGTAGCTTTGCCCTTCAAAATTAAAGGTGCAGCCCTCACTAAATACTGGACAATTAATCCTTGCTTCTGGCTCATTATCTGGCGTAAACCAGCCAAATTTATTGCCAAGTACCGCTAAGATCAAAGCCAACACAATCACATGCCCGACGATGATTTTAATTATCCAAGTTTTCATATCCACGCTGCACGCATGATCGCTACGCCGTGTGCACCGTGTTCTTGTGCTAAGGCGATATCGTTTTTGCTCATTCCACCTAAGGCATACACCGGCAAGGGCCAGCCCTGTGCCAGTAGCGCGCTAAAATTAGCCCAGCCTAATGCGCTTTGATCAGGGTGAGAAGGTGTCTCACACACATGGCCGAGCAGGGCGTAATCAAGGCCGAGTTGGCTGGCGGCAGTAAGCTCCGCGGCATTGTGAGTGGAAGCGCCTATCCAATCTAAAAGCGGGCGTTGCTGGAGCGCCAGCAAGCTGCGGGCAGACAGATGCACGCCATCGGCATTGAGCTGGGTGGCTAAATCAATAGCATCGTGTAGCAAAACGCGGGTGTGTTGGCCGCGTGCAATGGCCAGCACACGCTCGGCTAGGTGGCGATATTGGTCTTGATTGAGCTGAGGCTCGCGCAAAATCAGCCAACGAGGCTTGTTTTGCTTAAGGCGAGTCAAAAATTCGTCTTCGCCTAATTCGGCCACATTCGATAGCGTCATCACATTGGCTAGGGCTAGGCCGCGCAAGATAGGGCCATTGGCGGGCAAGATGGGTGAAACATTCAGCTTACCTGGCTGCTGCCAAGCGAACTCTTGCCCCTCATGCGCGGTGATTTCGCCTTGCCATGCCGTTACTCTAAAAAACGAGAGGCGAACGCTGGCGTGTGGGTAATCAAAGGTTTGCACAATCCACGGCGTGGCCGCGGTGACTTCAATGCCCATCTCTTCGACTAATTCGCGTTTTAATGCCGTGATCTCGCTCTCGCCACTTTCTAGCTTGCCACCTGGGAACTCCCAATAGCCCGCGTAGGGCTTGCCTATGGGGCGGCTGCCAAGCAAAAAAGAGCCATCGGCGCGCAGTAAAATACCGGCTGCAACATGAGTGATTTTGCGCATAAATCTTTGAATTCACAGAGGAGGCTGGCATTTTACCGTATTTGTGAGCGGGCGGCGTGCTACGTGAATACTGGGGCTTGGAGCTACGCCGCACTGATACGGCCAATCGTGATGTAAATTAGAATTTTATTATTTAGCAATTTTTGTCATAAAAACACGTATATCATATCTGCGCTTTATCTGATCAATTGCAATATCGGGAAGAATCTGGCTAAGAATACTTCTAATCTGGCAGGGCTTCTCCGTGTAAAGGGTTTTAATAATGACGCCAGAACAAGCCAATAAAACGATCAATGATTTGCTGCGCATGATGCTGCAGCATAAGGCGTCTGATTTATTTATTGCCGATGATTTTCCGCCAGCAATGAAAATTAATGGCAAGCTCACTCCGGTTGGCAATCAAAAGCTCAATGGGGTGATTAGCAAGGCATTGGCGTATTCAGTAATGCGGGCTGATCAACAGGAAGAATTTGAGCGTGAATATGAATGTAATTTTGCGATTAATCCAGAAGGCATCGGTCGCTTTCGGGTTAATGTGTTTATGCAGCAAGAAAAAGTCGGCATGGTACTGCGGGTTATTACCAGCAAGATCCCCGATTTTGATGAGCTAAAACTCCCCCCTATTTTAAAAGAAGTGGTGCTGGCCAAACGTGGCTTGGTGCTCTTGGTGGGCGGGACAGGATCGGGTAAATCAACCACAATGGCGGCCATGATTGATTACCGTAATCAAAACACCCACGGTCATATCATCACCATTGAAGACCCGATTGAATACGTGCATAAAAGTAAAAACTGCTTGGTCACGCATCGTGAAGTAGGCCGCGATACCAAGCATTGGTTTGCGGCACTTAAAAACACCTTAAGACAAGCACCCGATGTGATTTTAATTGGTGAAATTCGTGATCGCGATACCATGGAATACGCTTTGTCTTTTGCTGAGACAGGCCATTTATGCATGGGTACTTTGCATGCCAATAGTGCGAATCAGGCTTTGGAGCGCATTGTTAATTTCTTCCCCGAAGAGCGTCATCCACAAATTTATATGGATTTATCCTTAAATATGCGTGGGATGATTTCACAGCGCTTAATTCCTACCCACGATGGAAAAGGGCGTGTGGCTGCGATTGAGGTTTTGCTTAATTCACCTTTAGTGGCGGATATGATTTTTAAAGGGGATGTGGGGGGGGTTAAAACCGCCATGCTGAAATCAGAAGAACTTGGGATGCAAACCTTTGATTCTGCGCTCTTTCATTTATATGAAGATGGGCGAATTAGCCTAGAAGAAGCGCTTAAAAACGCTGATTCAATTAATGAATTGCGTTTGCGGGTTAAATTAAAAAGCAAAGATAGCAAAAGCGTTGGCCACGATGAATTAGGCCATTTAAGCTTGGTGGCCGAAGCCGAGCCAGAGGAGGAGGAAGCACCATAGGCACGGCTGCTTTGTGTTTGCTTGGGGGCATCCTTCTTAAGGGAATGCCTTGTCCCTTTATCTCCTTACTTTTACAGGCCTAATTCCCCCTGCAAACCTAAGTCTTTATTCACCCTGACATCTACAGCGCTATCGGCAAATTGCAGCGATAGCGCCTCGCCGTGTTGAAGAGCCGCGCCAAGCCGAACGAGCTGCCCATCTGGTTTACTCACTAGGGCATAGCCACGCGCTAGCACCGCTTGCGGATTCCATGGCTCTAAGCGGGCAGCGAGTATGGATAAACGTTGCTGCCGCTGCAAAAGCGTGCGTGGTAGCGCGCTGTTTAGCCTTTGTTTTAGTGAGGCAAGCCTATCTTTCTGGCGGATGGTGCTGGGCTTGAGATGGTTTAAGCGCAGCGCTGATTGCGTTAAGCGGTAACGGTTTTTTTCTAGCGCACGGTTGGGGGCGAGATGCAGGCGGCGGCTTAGCTCCAAAATATAAGCTTGTTGCTGGGCTAGCCGTGTTCCAGGGTGTTGTAAACGTCTTGCTGCGGCGTCTAAGCCCTGCATTTTGCTTTGTAGCTGCCGCTCTACGGCACGGTGCATGCGGCTGCGCTGGCGATCAAGGCGGGCCAGCCATTCTTCGCGATTGGGGCTCACCAGCTCGGCGGCTGCCGTTGGCGTGGCTGCGCGGATATCGGCAACAAAATCGGCGATGCTAAAGTCGGTTTCATGGCCTACGCCACTTACCACTGGAATGGTGCAGGCGGCAATGGCGCGGGCCACTACTTCTTCATTAAACGACCACAAATCTTCTAGGCTGCCGCCACCTCGGCACACAATCAGTACATCGACTTCTTGGCGCTGATTGGCTTTTTGGATGGCACTGGCAATCTGTGCTGCGGCATCTAGCCCTTGTACTGGGGTTGGATAAAGGATGATGGGCAGGCTGGGCATGCGGCGTTGCAAGGCGGCAATCACATCCGCTAGTGCAGCAGCAGCGGGGGAGGTGACGATGCCAATGGCGCGTGGAAAAGCGGGCAGGGGCTTTTTGCGCTCCACCGCAAATAAACCTTCTAATTCTAATTTTTGTTTGAGTCTTTCATAGGCAGCAAATAAAGCACCCAAACCAGCGGGGCGCAGGGCCTCAATGGTGAGTTGAAAATCACCGCGTGCTTCATATAAGGAAACCAGTGCGCGTGCTTCAACTTGCATCCCTTCACGAGGCTGAAAATCAATTAATGCAGCCCGATTGCGAAACATCACACACCTTACTTGGGCCTTTGAGTCTTTTAAGCTGAAGTAACAGTGGCCTGAATCATAACGTTTAAAATTTGAAATTTCACCTGCCACCCACAACAAAGGAAAACAACTTTCTAGCAGTGATTTGGCGCGGTTGTTGAGTTCCGCAACGGTTAAAATGACGCCGTTTGTACTTGACAAATTCATGACAATCTCGATTGGGCTCTGTTTAATCCACAAAATGGCGCAAACTAACGATTTGCGTATGACTGTGAGTGTTGTAGTAGAGGATGTTTGTTTAACTTGTTGATTTATATGAATATTAATAAATCATTATGCAGAATGTGTAGTCGCACATTTTGGCGCTTACTCGCTATTTAATGCTTTTTTTATGTATTGTGCACAAAGTTATCCACAGAGCTATTGACAACAAAAAAAACCATGGCAGATCACGGACTTAGCCATGCTTTGTTTGAGACCGCTGTAGAATTAAGCCGCTGGATAAGCCGAGCTTATGTATGTTTTGTGATTTTAAAAACCGTTAAAATAGGCATTTTATCGCTCTAAACATGGATTGGCATTTTAGGCAGAGGGCACTTTGGTGTTTTTGTTAGTGCACAGCGCTTCCCCCCGCCCTCTAATCCCGTTAAAGTTACGCGCTTCTAATCGTGCCTCAGGATTAAACACATGCTTGCTATTATTGAAGCGGCCGGTTGGCCGATCTGGCTAATTATCGCCGCTTCTGTTGCCACTGTAACAATCATCATTGAACGCTTTCTTTCTTTACGCCGAAGCCAAATTTTGCCTGATGGCTTGTTAGCGCGTGCGGTGCAAGACTATCGCGGCCAAGGCGTGAATGCCGAAATGCTGGGTAAACTGTCTGCTAGCAGCCCATTGGGCCGTGTTTTAGCGGCAGGCCTGAAGAATGTTCGCAGCTCTCGTGAAATTATGAAAGAGTCTATTGAAGAAGCGGGAAGTGTAATTGCTCATGACCTAGAGCGCTATTTGCCGATGCTGGGTACGCTGGCTGCAGTCACACCGCTACTAGGGTTGTTTGGTACCGTAATCGGGATGATCGAAATTTTTGGTTCACAATCACCAACAGGTGCTGCCAACCCCGCCGCGCTAGCACATGGGATTTCGGTGGCGCTGTACAACACCGCATTCGGGATTATTGTGGCTGTGCCTGCTCTGATGTTCTATCGTTTTTTCCGAGGTAAGGTAGATGGCTTTCTGGTGGAAATGGAGCAGCAGGCCGTTAAGCTGGTGGAAGTTGTACACGGCGAACGGAATTAATCATGAATTTTCGTAAAGGACGTAATCGTGAAGAGCCGGAAATTAACTTTGTACCGTTGATTGACGTGCTCTTGGTGATTTTGATTTTTCTGATGGCAACGACAACTTACTCTAAGTTTGCGGAGCTAAAAATCACCTTGCCTACGGCAGATGCAGAAAAATCACCGGATAAACAGCCGCAGTCTATCAATGTAGCAATTTCAGCCAATGGCCAGTACAGCGTCAATGGCAATGCGGCCACCTTTAGCACGGCAGATGATTTTGCCCTGCTATTGCGCCGTGCTGCAGGGGCTACGGCAGACCCGATGATTATCATTAATGCCGATGCACAAAGCGCTCACCAAACCGTTGTTAACGTGATGGAAGCCGCCCGCATTGCGGGTTATGGCAAATTGACTTTTGCTACACAGACGAATGCGAAGTAAGTTGTTTATTGCAATGCAAGTGAGGCATGCCGATGCTACTTGATCGTATCTGGTACACGCCTCACCATCCCCTTTCCTACCTTTTGCGCCCGTTATCTATTTTGTTTGCGGGAGTCAGTGCCGCGCGCCGCGCCTTGTTTACCTTGGGATTAAAGCAAAGTGTGCGCTTGCCGGTGCCAGTCATTGTGGTTGGCAATATTACGGTTGGGGGGACGGGCAAAACACCGCTGACTATTTATCTAGCCCAAAGCTTGCTGGATCAGGGGTTTTCTCCTGGCATTATTTCGCGTGGTTATGGCGGCAAGGCGCTTGTTCCTTTGGCTGTAAGCAAAGAGAGCGATCCCGTTCAAAGCGGGGATGAACCCATATTATTAGCCAGAGCCACCGGTGTGCCGGTTTATGTTTTTGCAGATCGTGCGGCCGCAGGCGCGGCCCTTTTGGGCGCACATCCAGAGGTGAATGTTTTGCTCTGTGATGATGGCTTACAGCACTATCGGCTGCAGCGCGATTTAGAGCTGTGTGTGGTAGATGGCGCACGCGGCTTTGGTAATGGGGCCTTGCTTCCTGCTGGGCCCTTGCGTGAGCCTGTGTCGCGGCTAAAAACGGTCGATACGGTGGTGGTGAATGGTGTTGAGCGGTTGTCCGGGCAGGCTGAGTGCTTTCAGATGTCCTTATTGCCTGCGGAGTTTTATTCTTTAAGCGGTGCTACGCGGCAATCCTGGCGGGGTAAACGTCTTGCTGCCGTATGTGGAATCGGCAATCCGCAGCGCTTTTTTAATACTTTAAAAGCACTCGGCTTGGGTTTTACTGAGCACGCTTTTGCTGATCATCATCAATTTAGCCCTCAAGATTTACCTGATGCCGACATTATTCTGGTTACAGAAAAAGATGCAGTGAAGCTAGCAGGCCTCTCTGATGTTAGAATCTGGGTTCTGCCAGTAAGCGCAAGCTTAACTCCTGACCTTGCTGTCTGGCTGGGGCAAAAAATGAATATGCTCAGCACGCGGTAATTGCAAATTTCATAGCCTTTTACCGTCGCTTGCGAGAGCAGGTTTGCTCAAAGCAAACGCTGTAATCACCATCACGGTAAGGTTTGTGCGTTATCACCAAGCGGGCAATTGCCCGCTGGAAAATAGCTCACTTCATCGATAAATAGCGAGAGAATGCCTAATGGATGCAAAGTTATTAGAAATTTTAGTTTGCCCGGTCTGCAAAGGCCCGCTGACTTATGAAAAAAGCCAACAAGAATTGATCTGCAAAGCCGATCGCTTAGCCTATGCAATTAAAGACGGCATCCCTGTGATGTTGCAAGTTGAAGCGCGTGAGCTTGCTGCTACGGAAGAAGTTCGGTGAGTTTTGTTGCACTTATCCCCGCTCGGCTTAAATCTACCCGTCTGCCTAATAAACCGCTAGCAGATATTGGCGGCAAACCTATGGTGGTAAGGGTGATTGAGCAGGTGCTTAAATCCTCGGCAAGCTTAGTTTGCGTAGCCACCGATGATGAGCAAATTAAAGCTGCAGTAGAGGCGGCCGGTTATCGCGCCATTTTAACGCGGGACGATCACCCAAGTGGCACAGATCGCCTCGCTGAAATGGTCGATTTGCTGGGTTTAAGCGATGATGCCGTGGTGGTGAATGTGCAGGGTGACGAGCCCTTGATTGATCCACGCTTGATTGATGCGGTGGCGGAAAAGTTAATCGAAGACGCTAGTCTTGCTATGTCCACCGCTTGCCACGCTATTGATAATGCCGCTGATTTTGCTAACCCAAATGTAGTTAAAGTGGTTTTAGATGCAAAACAGCGCGCTATGTATTTTAGCCGTGCGCCTATTCCTTGGCCCCGCGATGCATTTATTCATGATCGCTTGGTATTACCCCCAGATTTAATGCCCTTACGGCATATTGGGATCTACGGCTACCGCGCTGGGTTTCTCCGTACTTACCGAGAACTGTCGCCATCCTACATCGAATCGATTGAAGCGCTGGAACAACTGCGCGTGCTGTGGCATGGTTACGCTATTGGTGTGCATATTACCGCTCATGCGCCCGTTGCCGGAGTCGATACGCCAGAAGATTTAGCGCGTGTGCGAAACGTTTTTAGCCAATTATCATAATCCAAAATATATCAACCACTAGGGAAAAACAATGAGACTCATTCTTCTAGGTGCACCAGGCGCCGGTAAAGGCACGCAAGCGACTTACATTAAAGAAAAATACAATATCCCGCAAATTTCCACTGGCGATATGTTGCGTGCTGCAGTTAAAGCAGGTACTCCGCTAGGTTTAGAAGCTAAATCAATTATGGATGCGGGCGGCTTGGTTCGTGATGACATCATTATTGGCTTAGTCAAAGAGCGCATTGCTGATGCAGATTGTGCCAATGGTTTCTTGTTTGATGGCTTTCCACGCACAGTGCCACAAGCAGATGCTATGAAAGAAGCCGGTGTAGTGATTGATTACGTGGTAGAAATTGATGTGCCTGATGAAGCCATCGTTGATCGTATGGCTGGCCGCCGTGTGCACGTGGCATCAGGGCGTACTTATCACGTTAAATTTCACCCGCCTAAGGTTGATGGCGTGGATGATGTCAGCGGTGAAGAGCTGATTCAGCGTGCTGATGATGAAGAAGAAACCGTTAAAAAACGTCTAGCAGTTTATCATGAGCAAACTGAAGTCTTGGTTGGCTACTACGGTGAAATGGCAGCCAGCGGCGTTGCTACTGCACCTAAATACGTAAAAGTAAATGGTGTAGGGCAGGTTGAAGTGATTCGTGATCAGTTGTTTGCCGCTTTGGGTAAGTAATTTAAATTGCATTTAAGATGTAAAAAAAAGCCCTCAATTGAACTGACCCCAATTAGTTGGACAGTTTAAAAACTAGGCGTTCAAGGGCTGGGTTCTGTATTGCACAGGACTCAGCCCTTTTAACGTCAGCTTGATTCGGTCGTGGTTATAGTCATGGATGTAATTCACGATACCTTGCTTTAGTTGCTCAAGAGGAGTGAATTTTTCTTGATAAAAGAACTCTGATTTCAACGTGCCAAAGACGCTTTCCATCGTGGCATTATCGTGGCAATTCCCTTTTCTTGACATACTTTGCACCAGCCCTTTTTCTGCCAATTGCTGCCGATACCCTGCCATTTGATACTGCCAACCCTGATCTGAATGCAGCAGCGGCTTTTCATCCACGCTCAGCTTGGCTAAGGCTTTCTTTAGCATTTGACTGACCAGCGCAAATACTGGGCGGCGCGCCATTTCAAAGGTGATAATTTCTCCATTGTATAAATCCAGCACCGGCGATAGATAGAGCTTTTCTCCCTGCACATTAAACTCAGTTACATCGGTCACCCATTTCTGATTCGGCTTATCCGCACTAAATTGCCGCTGCAATATATTTGGCGCGATTTTGCCGCATTCACCCTTGTATGAACGGTACTTTTTAGGCCGAACACACGACTTCAAACCCAGCTCTTGCATTAAGCGCTGAACCGTTTTGTGATTCAGCCATTCGCCTTCTTTTCTGAGCGCCAGCATGATCCGCCGATAACCATAGCGCCCCTTATGCTCAGCAAATAGCGCTTTAAGCTGTGTTTTAACCGCTTGATATTTGTCGTTCGCCGCCAAAGCCTGCTTCTGGTAATAGAAGGTGCTACGCGGCAAATCAGCGTGTTTTAACAAATCAGCCAATGGAAACTGTGGCCTTAATTCAAGCACTATTTGCGCTGTTTCTGCTGCGCCGATTGGGCTTTGGCTTGAACTAAGGCATTGTACTTTTTTATGTAGGCCACCTCTAAACGCAGGCGTTTGTTTTCTGCAATGAGTTCTTCACGGCTACGGGTTTCATCAGCAATTGGTAGGGGAGTCGTGTTATTTTCAGCGATGGGCATGGGTGATTTCTTTCGACCTTTAGGCGCGGGTTCAAGGGCAGCCATTCGGTAATCCCCCCACAAAACCAGCTCATTTTTAAGTAGAATTTTCTCGCAGTCTTTGAGGAGCTCTACATGAAAGCAGCACGTTATTCCGACAGCCAGATTATGGCGATTTTAAAGCAAGCCGAAAC
>JBDKJX010000045.1:0-32154 GCA_039796405.1 Pseudomonadota bacterium | reverse complement strand
AAATCAGTTATGAGTTGGCGGAGCGGACGGGACTCGAACCCGCGACCCCCGGCGTGACAGGCCGGTATTCTAACCAACTGAACTACCACTCCTCAGTTGCATAACTAATCTTATTACACACTTATCGCTAAGTGGTGGGTGATGACGGGGTCGAACCGCCGACATTCTGCGTGTAAGGCAGACGCTCTACCAACTGAGCTAATCACCCACTTAACAACAAATCCTTAGCTACCGAATAGCTGCTCCGCTTACTGAGCTGCTTACCCTGTCTCGAAAGAGGTGCGCATTAGATCACGCCCTAAAAAACGTGTCAACACCTTTTGTTGAAATATCTATACGGTAGTCAGTTAGGGGGCTTTGCGGTATAAATGAGCTTCCCATTTGTGCAAAGTACATTGTCTTCGTGAAAGCTTTCAGAGTGTCTCATCTCACTATTCTTATAGCAAAAGTACAGCCAGTCTTACTTTGCGTATTGTTATGGCTCTTGGCTGGATTATTTTGGCGTGTTTTTGAGCCTAGTCCTCAAGCTTTACGCTTGATTCTTCCTTTAGAAATATCTGCTCAGCGCGCGCAGGATTTTTCTGCTGTGCAAGATTGGTTTGGTAGTGATATTAGCCAAGCCACTATTGTTTCAACGCTGCAAGCGAAGCTTTTAGCTGTGATTGCGGGGCAAAAAGGCTATGGGGCGGCGATTTTTACTGGGTTAGAGGCCAGCGCCGTGGCGGCGCAAGTTGGGCAAACCCTGCAAGGTAATATCAAACTGATTGAAATTGCTGCCGACCATGTGGTGCTGGATGATAACGGCCGTCGACAAACCTTGATGCTTGAGGGGTACGACAGCTTGCCTGTACTTGCTAGTGGCGCTTTACTCCCTATCGTTTCTACAAATAATATGCCTGCTGCGGCTGTGGCGGCTCAAGCCACACTGTCGCGCGGGCAATTAGCGGGAGCGATGCAAGGCGCTAATGTGGCGGATTGGGCCAAAGGCCTGTCTACTTACCGCGAAGGCGGTGTCCAAATTGATAATATTGCTGCTCAGCCGTTTTCTAGGTTGTTGCAATTACAAAACGGCGATGTGATTAAAACGATTAATGGCCAAGCTTTGGCTCAAGTCGCCGACGTTTCTCTGATTTACACTGTTTTTAGTCAGCAGCCCCAAGTGTTGCTCGTTGTGCTTCGCAACGGCAGCTCGGTCAATTTGCAATATCTTATTCAGCCTTGAGTTGTTAAACCCATGATTCTGCGCCCCTTCCTACTTGCCTGCCTTTTAGCATCTCAGTTAACGATTGCTGCCGATGATAAAGTCACACTTAATTTTGTTAATGCTGATATTGAATCCACGATTAAAGCGATTGGTTTAATTTCAGGTAAAAACTTTGTCATTGATCCACGTGTAAAAGGCACTTTGAATATTGTGTCTAGCCAAGCGGTTAGCAAAGAAATGGTTTTCCCGATTTTATTATCGGCTTTGCGCCAGCAGGGGTTTACTGCGGTGGAGTCGAGTGGGGTGGTGAAGGTGCTGCCAGAAGCTGATGCCAAGCAACATTACAGTAGCACCGGTAATCGCGGCATGAAGTTGTCTGGTGACAGCATGGTGACGCAGGTTTACCCCATGAAGTATGAGTCGGCGGTGCAAATGGTGCCGATTCTGCGCCCGCTCATCAGTCCGAATAATACGATTGCAGCCTATCCAAGTAGCAATACACTGGTGATTACAGATTATGCGGATAATATCCGCCGCTTAAATCAGATTATTGAGCGGATTGATCAGCCTGCTAGCTCAGATATTTTTTCCATCTCGCTGACATACGCTTCGGCAGTGGATGTGGCACAAAACTTGGCGCGTTTAATGCCAGAAATCATGGTGCAGGGCGTCAACCAAAACATGCCAATGGCGGAAGGCGTAAAGCGCAGTATTGTGGTGCCGGATTTACGCAGCAACAGCTTGATGGTGCGTAGTGAAAATTTAACCCATGCACAGCAAATCAAAAAGCTGGCCGCAACCATGGATAACCAAGGCTCATCGGGTGGCAATATCCATGTGGTGTATTTAAAAAATGCTGAAGCCGCCAAACTGGCCAATACCCTAAAAGGGATTATGACAGGGCAAGACTCTGGCTCTTCTACAGCCGCGCCAGCAAGCAGCATGAGCGCCAGCACTGCAGGAACTATGCCCGCCAGTGCTCCAGCCTCGCCCACATCCGCTGCAGCAAACGTACAAATTGGCGGCGTGAATGTAATGATTCAGGCTGACAATATGACTAATTCCTTGGTGATTACTGCGCCAGATAATATCTATAACAACCTACGCTCGGTGATCGATAAGCTAGATGTACGCCGTGCTCAGGTGTATGTGGAGGCGATGATTGCGGAGGTGAATGTATCTAAGGCGGGTGCATTTGGGGTGCAGTGGCTGCTGGCTGGGGGCAATGAAAACGTTTCTGCGGTGGGCGCTGCATCACTCAATGGCTTGGGGTCTTTGCTTAAAGGGATTGTAACCAAAGATCCATCAGTGATCCCAGGCGGCTTAAGTCTTGGTATTTTAAATGGCAACCCAGTGAATGGGCGCACGCCTACCTTGGGTGTATTGGCCTCGGCACTTCAAGATAGTGGCGATGGCAATGTACTCTCCACGCCTAATTTAATGACCTTGGATAACGAAGAAGCCAAGATTATGGTTGGGCAGAATATCCCGATTATTACCGGCTCGCAGGCGTCTGCTAATGCCAATACCAACCCTTTTGTATCGAT
This sequence comes from Pseudomonadota bacterium, assembly GCA_039796405.1. Taxonomy (GTDB): domain Bacteria; phylum Pseudomonadota; class Gammaproteobacteria; order Burkholderiales; family Chitinibacteraceae; genus Iodobacter. The sequence goes on along the minus strand of JBDKJX010000045.1, from coordinate 29,403 downwards.
TGAGCGTAAAGATGTAGGGATTAAATTGCGCGTTCGTCCGCAAGTATCGGAAGGCGGCAGTATTACGTTAACGGTGTATCAGGAAGTCTCAAGCATCGATCCATCCGTCATTACTAATGGCGCAGGTTTAGCAACCAAAACACGCTCAATAGATTCCAAAGTATTAGTCGATGACGGCCAGATTATTGTGCTGGGCGGGCTGATCGAAGATCGGGTTTCTGTTAAGCGTAGCCAAGTCCCTTTGCTGGGCGATATTCCCTATTTGGGGGCTTTTTTCCGCTATGAAGATCGTAAATCAGAGAAAGTAAATCTGATGGTTTTTCTACGCCCTGTGGTGCTAAGAGATGCCGACGCGACGCGAGCACTCTCCTCTGATCGTTATCAGTATTTACGTGCTGAGCAAAACCACTTTGAGCGCCCAGCGAGCTTTGTCTTGCCAGAAATGCCTGCTGTAGCTTTGCCAGAAGTCATTGATGCACGCAAAGCAACGCCGCTTATCCCGTTCGATCCGGCAGTTAAGCCATGAGTCGTTTAGTACCGTATCACTTTGCCCGCGATCGGGGCGTGGTTGATGTTTTGCATGAGGCCGATTCCGTCTCGGTGCTTTTTCGTAAAGGCGGTGATTTTTCAGCCCTTAACGAATTACGCCGTGTAGCCGCTAGGCCATTAAATATTTCGGTGGTGGATGCTGCCGAGTTTGAATCGCAGCTGTCGCAATTGTTTGGTCAGGGCAGCGGTGCGGCCATGGTGGTGGATGATCTGGAAGAAAATCTAGATTTATCACGCCTTGCGCAAGACTTGCCCGAAATCGAAGACCTACTTGAAACAGAAGACGATGCGCCAATTATCCGGCTAATTAACGCACTCCTCACCGAAGCGCTGCGCGAAAACGCATCGGATGTGCATATAGAGCCATTCGAAACGCGCTCGGTAGTGCGTTTTCGGATTGATGGCCGTCTAGCCGATGTGATCGAGCCTAAACGCGCCTTGCATGCAGCGCTGGTATCGCGGATTAAGGTGATGGCGGGTCTTGATATTGCCGAAAAGCGCCTGCCACAAGATGGGCGGATTACCCTAAGGATTGCGGGCCGCCCCGTTGATGTGCGGGTTTCAACCCTGCCGACTGGTCACGGCGAGCGGGTGGTGCTGCGTCTATTGGATAAATCGGCAGGTCGTTTGAATTTGGCAAAGCTAGGGATGGCAGCCGATACGCTAGCCACTTTAGAAAAACTACTCGCTCAGCCGCACGGCATTATTTTGGTGACGGGGCCTACCGGCTCTGGAAAAACCACCACACTCTATGCTGCGATGAGTGGCATGGATGCCAGTTCCAGCAATATTATGACGGTAGAAGATCCAATTGAATACGATCTGGATGGCGTTGGGCAAACCCAAGTCAGCACGCGGATTGATATGACTTTCGCTCGGGCACTGCGGGCGATCTTGCGGCAAGACCCGGACGTGGTGATGATCGGCGAAATTCGTGATTTAGAAACGGCGCAAATTGCGGTGCAAGCCTCCTTAACCGGCCACTTGGTGCTGGCTACCTTGCACACCAATGATGCGGCTAGCGCGGTGACGCGTTTGGTGGATATGGGGATCGAGCCATTCTTACTGGCATCGTCTTTATTAGGTGTATTGGCGCAACGCCTAGCCCGCCGCCTTTGTCCAGCTTGTCGTCAGCTGCAAACACCGGATGCGCCGATGACCGAGCAATTAGGCACGGCTAAACCGGTATATCGCGCAGTGGGCTGCTCTGAATGTAAGCAAAGTGGCTATCGTGGTCGCAGTGGCCTGTATGAATTGCTGGTGATCGATGAAAATATCCGCAGCATGATGCACGAGCGTGCTACCGAGCAGGCGATGAAGCTCTACGCCAGCAGCCAAGGCATGCTGAGCTTGCGCCAGTATGGTATTCGCAGAGTATTAGATGGGGAAACCACGCTGGAAGAAGTATTGCGTGTGACGCGGGATGTCTAGTCAAAGAAGCGCACACGATGATAATCGCAGTGCGCTTCTTTTGTATTGAAGCGGCTTGATATGATCGTTAGTCTTTTAAGCAAAAGTATCAATTTTATTGCGATACTCGCTTAGCACTTCGTTCATAGAATTAGAGCGCTGAACGCTGGCTAAGCCAACGTCTGTGGCGGCTTCAGTTTTTTTAGAGATTCTATTGGCAATTTGTTCTAATTGTTGCGTGGTTTGCGTTGAGGTTTGTTTCAGTGCTTGGCTCATGCTAACCACGTAGGATTTTACTCCAGAAATATCTGACATGATGTTTCCTCTTTGGGGTGTTCTCGATCTAAGATTATGATAAATGCTTAACTGTGTAGTTTAGCTGAAAAATAATTTTTTTCGATCGCCATCCAACAGGATTTTCTGCATGAAAGCCGGCATGAGTGATCACAATCAGCGCGCTTCGTTACGTATCCCTGTGAAGTGTAAGGTAAAAATCCGTCCGCTTAATTATGGCCCTGCGTATTATGGCAATTGCACTGATTTAAGCGTTACGGGCTTAACTGTAGAAAGTAGTTATGTACCAAGGATAGAAGAGGAATTTGATTTATTTGTGATGCCTCCTTTAGATGGGGCTGGCCCAAGAGAGCCGCTGGCCGTGCGCGTAAGGGTAGTGCGTTGTCATCAGGTCGAGCGTGAGCAAACCTATGAGTTGGGCTTGTTAATTTTAAAGGTACTGCGGTGAAATTTATTTTTATGGCTCTGTTTTTCTCATCGTTTGCCGCCGCCAGTGAGCTACGGGTGGATGCGCATAAAGACGCAGATTTAGTCAAAATTGATGCCGAATTCACGGTGCCGGTCAGCAAGGAGCAGGCTTGGCAAGTGATGGTCGATTTTGAACATATGCCACAGTTTTTGCCGCAATTAATTAGCAGCCATATTGTCAGCCAATCGGGCAATCACCTGCGAGTATCTCAGGTATTGAGCGTGCCTTTAAGCCTATTTAATTATCATTACGAATCGGTGCGGGATATCGATTTAAAACCTCTCAGTGAAATTCGTGCGGCATCGGTGGGTGGCAGTGAAGCCTATAAAAGTGTCGCACTCCTGAAACCAGCCCTGGGGCAGACCATGATAAGCTATCACGCTGAATGGCAACCACAATCGAGCCTGCTTGCTGGCTTTGCCCTTGATACCATGCGTGATCAGATTCGCCAGCAGTTCACCGCGATGCAGCAAGAAATGCTCAAAAGGCAGCAATATGCCGCGGCCTCCTCTCCTCAAACTCATTAAAAAATAATCGCTAAATGAAACTTCTTGCCTTAAAAATCGATGTCGATACTTATCGCGGCACCCGTGAAGGCGTGCCCCGCCTTGTTGAATTGCTACAGCGTTTGGGCGCAGATGCCACCTTCTTATTTAGCCTGGGGCCAGATCACACCGGCCGCGCGATTAAACGCGTGTTCCGCCCCGGCTTTATGAAAAAAGTATCGCGCACCTCGGTAGTAGAGCACTACGGCATTCAAACCTTGCTCTATGGCACGCTCTTGCCAGGCCCGGATATTGGCCGCCGCTGTGCCGATATCCTGCGCAGCGTGGCCGCCGGTGGTTTTGAAGTCGGCATTCATACTTGGGATCACATCAAGTGGCAGGATTATGTGGCAGGTGAATCTGCCGCTTGGACGCGCGAGCAGATTGATCGGGCCGCTGATCGCTTTGCCGAAGTATTTGGCACGCCCGCTAAAACCCACGGCGCAGCAGGCTGGCAAATGAATCCAGAAGCTTATCGCCACCAGCAGCGTATGGCTTTAACTTATGCATCGGATACGCGCGGCACGCATCCATTTTGGCCGGTCGTGAAAGGTGAGCCTGTGCGCTGCGTGCAGCTGCCAACCACCTTGCCGACGCTGGATGAGCTGATCGGCGTGGGCGATCTAACGCCAGATAATGTGCACGAACATCTACTCAAACTCACCGCCGCCGAGCCAGAATTTGGCCACGTCTACACCCTGCACGCCGAGCTAGAAGGCATGAAATTACTGCCTACTTTTGAGCGCCTGCTGCAAGGTTGGCTAGCTCAGGGCTATAAGCTAGTCTCTACCCTGGAGTTATTCAATGCACTGGATACCGCCAGCCTGCCTTACCACAGTGTAGAAATGGGCGAGCTGGAAGGCAGAAGCGGCACGCTTGCCCTGCAAGGGCCACGGTTTCCTGCTTAGCTTATCTGCGTGCTTAATTTTCGCTTGCGCTGGAGTGCACTCCAGCTTTTATGCTGATGGCCATGGTGACCTTATCCATTTCTGAAGTCGCAATGCGCAGTGGTTTATCGATGGATACGCTGCGTTATTACGAGAAAATTGGCCTGATCGATGCGGTGCCGCGTGCCTTAAATGGCCAGCGCCGTTATCGGGAGGACGATTTACGCTGGATCGATTTCTTGCTGCGCTTGCGGGCTACCGGCATGGGCAGCGCTACGCCCGCTTACGGCGGGAAGGGCAAACACTGGCAAGCGTAGTGCCAAGGCGTGAGATGCTAGAAACACATGCTGCAGCACTCGCGTTGCAAATCACCAGCTTGCAGGAAAACTTACTGCTATTGCACAGCAAAATCGCCACCTATCAGCAAATGGAAGCGTCACTCTCTTCAGAGCCGCACTAAAAACAGTTTTCTCATGGCCGCATCGCACATCAGAATATTTTTTGCGTGGGGATGCATGGCTTACCTTGAAGCGATTGTTTTTGGATGCGCTCTTCACTCAAGGAGAATGGCATGCATCAGTTATCAGGCTGGAAAAAACTTAAAGAAGTCGACGATCAGGCAGGCGAGCGGGTGATTCATGGCCTGCGAGATATTGCGCCCGATTTGGGCCGCTATATTATCGAATTTGGCTTTGGCGAAATCTATTCCCGGCCCGGGCTTTCTCTTGCACAAAGAGAATTGGCTACCGTTGCCATGTTGTCTGCAATGGGCAATGCGGCACCGCAATTAAAAGTGCATTTAGAAGCTGCCTTAAATGTGGGGCTAAGCCGCGAAGAAATTATCGAAGTGCTGATCCAAACTGCGGTTTACGCGGGCTTTCCTGCTGCGCTCAATGCCGTGTTTGCAGCAAAAGAAGTCTTTGCCCAATACCACGCGCCAAGCCGCCCACTCGCTCCACTGGCCGTTGCCAAGGCATTGATCGCAGGTTTTATCGCGGGTCAGCCGCAATTGGACTATTTAAGCGCCGCCGTAACTTGGCTTATTCCAGGGGACCGCCAAATCGTGCTTTGGGCTGGGCTGTGGCAAGGGCGTGCAGAAGTCGCAGAATGCTTAAAGCAGATCGCAGCCGCCGGACAAGCCACGCAATTTGTGGTTGATCGTTGGTACGACGGTGAAAACGAAGCCCTCGCCCGTGGGCATTTCGCTTGGCTATACAAGAATGGCCATGCTTATCAAGGTGCATTTATGATGCGCTTTGTGGTGCTGGATGGCGAAATTCAAAGCTATGAAATGTTTGAAGATAGCTTTACGATTGCAAAGGCGTGGCAGGCTTAAAAAAAGGGAGCCGCTTAGCTCCCTCTGGTATTCAAGGCTTGATATGTGCTTAGTTTTTATGCGTTGTCTACTGGTCTAATTGGCTTAGTATTTGATAAGCCGCCGTCACCCGTGGTGAGATTGGATAGTTTTTATTAGCCAATATCACAATGCCTATTTTCTTGGCAGGAATAAATGCCGCATAGGCAGCAAAGCCATTGGTGGAGCCGGTTTTATTTATCCATACATTAGCTTGTGGCGCTAAAGGCGGGGTGATTTTATTGGCCACATTGGCCTGATATGCCATAGCATCTTTATTGCCCTCTAATAAAGTGCTTAATTTTAATGGATAAGCATATTGCTCCCAGATTAAGTCTTGTGTGAGTGCTCCAGATTTAAAATAGCCGCTGTGGGTATTGATCAGTGCCTGTTGTACTTTATGGTCTATTTTGCCAATTTGCATATTGGCATTAACAAATTGAATCAGATCAGTAGAGCTGGATTTTACGCCATAAGCCTCAGAGGCTAAAATACCGGAGCTTACTCTGACTGGTGCGTCTTTTTTATTGTAGCCCTGGGCGTAATTTTTCATTTGTGCTGTGGGTACATTGATATAGCTATTTGTCATTCCCAGCTCAGGGAATAACTTCTTTTCAATCGCCTCTTCAAAAGAAGTATTCATACTTTTAGCGGTAATTACGCCGAGCAGGCCAATGCTGGGGTTGGAATAAACGCGGTATGTGCCTGCTGCATATTCAGGCTGCCAGTTTTTATAATAGGCCATTAACTGATCATTATTTGTAATCTCGTCAGGCACTTGCAGTGGCAAGCCTCCGGCGGTATGCGTGGCCAGATTAAGCAGGCTAACCTTATCAAAGGCACTGCCGCGTAAATTGGGTAAATGCTGGCTGACGCTATCACTAAAAGAAAGCTGGCCATTGATTTGGGCATAAGAAGCTAGCGTGGCAGTAAAGGTTTTACTAATCGAGCCAATTTCAAACAGCGTATCTTGGCTAACTGTTTGCTTTCCCTCTTTTGATGCTACGCCATAATTATAAAAGTAATTTTTGCCATCAATACTCACTGCAACCGCCATTCCGGGAATATTGAATTCTTTTTGTATGGGAGCGATTGCGGTGCTAACTATTTTTTGAATATGGGTTTGATCTATATTTTCTGCTGCATGGCTTAATGGGCTAATACAAGCTAGTAGTGCTATTTTTTTTATTAAATGTATCGTTTTTTTACGCATGAATAAGTGCCTTCGTTGGTAATGAAAATTGCATATTATGGGGCTTTGTGGCGATATATTTGCCAGATACTTGTTCTGCAGTTAAACGAGTTACATATAGTAGTAAAGGCTGCGCTATTTGGTAAATATACTATTTTGTAACAGGTGTAACCTAGCTATAGCTTAGATAATCTGATTATCTCAACGTCATTAAGTGATCCCGTGCAAAGTCTTCACGGTAAAGTGGTACTTATTACGGGCGGAACTACAGGAATTAGTTTAGCTACTGCAAAGGCTTTTGTGCTGAGTGGGGCAAAGGTGGCGGTGGCCGCACGTAATGCTGATCAAGGGGCCGTGGCAGAGTCGCAACTGTGCGAGCTGGGTAATGCCGTCTTTCATGCTTGCGATGTGAACGATCCAGCATCAGTTGATGCTCTGGTGCGTTTTACTGTTGAGCATTTTGGTCAGCTGAATATGGCGGTAAACAGCGCTGCATGTAATTTTACACCTGCCGCCACGCATGAAATGAGCTTTGAAATGGCGATCAACACTATATCCACCGATGTTTTAGGTGTTTTTAACTGTATGCAGCAACAGATTGAGGCGATGTTGCACTTTGGTGGCTGCACGATTGTAAATGTGTCATCGGTGAATGGCTTATCTGGCGCACCGACTGCTGCGGTATATAGCGCGGCAAAGCACGCGGTGATTGAGCTGACTCGCTCCACGGCCAGTTGTTGCGGAGGATTTAACCAATAGCTTAAAAAAAGCCAAATACTTGAATTATCCTGCCAATCTGAATTTGAATTTAAGGACGGGCTGATTTCAAAAATCACAGACGTGAGTTAAGCCCCATTCCTGGCCATCGACCATACTTCCGCACAAACTGTGGGGATAAACCTATCCGTCCCCACTCACTCCCCCTTTATCCCCCCCAAAGCAGTACCGCCTAGCCAGCTTATTGGTATGAGCCACAACGCTAACCTATGGTGAATATCTGTAGTAAGAAAAGTAATATGCCGTCTTAACCGAGGCTGTTATCCATAGGCCAAAGGAGAAAATAATGAATGTGACGCAGCGATTATTAACCCTAGTCGGAACGACCTTACTGGGCGTTGTTGCCGTCACTGGCGTGGGGCTTTATCAGATAGGACAAGTTTATAACAGCGCCAATTACGCCACCGTCAACAGCGTACCCAGCTTCGTTGTGCTTGATGCCGCATTTGATCATTTCGTGAAGCTTGATAAGCTGCTCAGCGAGCATGTATTGACGATCGATGCGGCAGAAAAAACGGTCGTCACGCAAAAAATCCCAGCAGCGCTGGCCAGCGTGGAGGCAGAATTCAAAAAATACGAGTCCTTACTAAGCGATGATCATGACAAGCAGATGCTAGCTGATGACCGCGCAGCCCTCGCCGAATACGACGTAATACAGCAAAAAATATTGACGGCTTCCACGGCTAATCAGGCAGACGAAGCAAAAAGCTTGCTGAGTAATAGCACAAAGGCATTTGAGAAAATGCGTGCCTTAATCGAGGCTCACCGTGGCTACAACGTCGATTTGGCCAACAGGGGCGATAAAGATGCGCAAAGTGCCTTTAGCCTTGCCAAGCAATTATTTATTGTTTGCGGTGTGCTAGCCACTATTCTGAGCATTACCTTGGGCATCGTCACTGCGCGTGGCATTGTCCTACCCTTAAAACGCACGATAGGCATCGCCAATCGTATTGCATCCGGCAATCTAAGCAATGACACCCGCAGCCAAGGCACTGATGAAACGGCGCAGATGATGCATGCTCTAGGTGACATGCAAACGGCGCTAAGGGAAGCTATTTCTGCTATGCGAGCCCATGCAGACTCACTAGCCACAGCAGCCGCTAAAATGGTGGACCACTCGGAACAAGTATCACTCAGCGCCGCCCACCAGAGCGATGCCGCATCCAATATGGCGGCCACAGTAGAGGAAATGACCGTCAGTATCGGGCAAATCACCTATAGCGCAGGGGATGCACAAAAGGCATCGCTGCAAGCCGAGGCAAGATCAAACGAGGGCGCTGTGGTTATCCAAAATGTGGCAGAGGAAATCCGCAGTATCGCAGCTGAAATCACTGAAACAGCCACAAAAGTAGCCGCCTTGGGTGATGAGTCGCAACGTATTTCCAGCATTGTGGCGGTGATCCGCGAGGTGGCCGAGCAAACCAACTTACTGGCACTGAATGCGGCCATCGAAGCGGCACGTGCAGGTGAGCAAGGTAGAGGTTTTGCCGTCGTCGCCGATGAAGTAAGAAAACTGGCCGAACGCACCAGCTCAGCAACCCGAGAAATCGCCGACATGATCAAGCTGATACAGGATAAGGCCGACAGCTCGGTAGCGGGGATGAATCGTACGGTAGACAAAGTAAGTAGCGGCGTTGATCTGGCTGGCCGAGCAGCACAAGCCATAGGAAGTATTGCCGACAGCGCCAAACTGGCCGAAAACGCCATCACGGCCATTTCATCCGCCTTACAAGAGCAAACCATAGCCAGTGGGCAAATAGCCGGTAGTGTGGAGCACATTGCACAGATGACAGAGCAAAGCAGTGTGGCAGCAAAAGGCAGCTCCACCTCTGCAGCGGCCCTCTCGGCTTTGGCTCAACAAATGCGGGGAGCGGTATTGCGCTTTAATCTGGAATAATACGGGGCAAGCAGTGCTCTTACTTTAATAAATCGCGCTGTGCAATTCTAAAAGCGCAGCATCCGCTCATGAGTTACAAAACCTATCTACCCACTTATTGCAATCGGTGCCGCGGTTTAAGCTGTAAATGATCGATGAGGGGATAGAGGGGGACGTGATTATCTTGCCCCCTCTATGATCATGCGGCGTGGGCTCTGACCCGAAGCGAGCGGATTCGTGCTGGTTGGGGCGGCCTTGTTTACTTATTAGAATTTCTGGCCATTCGGAAACCCAATACTTCGCAGGGATGCAGCAGCCAAACTAAGGTGCCAAAGACACTCACAAGGCCTTTTATATTTGCTAAGCACGGATAGAGCACAGCCCTGACGCAAACACTGACCTCAGCTCAGCGTGTTTTTTCCCCTTGGGTACTTTGGCGCACGCCGCGATAGCTAGATTCTTTTAAGATCAGCACAGCCTATCCGCCAAGCGAACCCCCAATGAAAACATATCTGCTATCCGCCATCCTTTTATTTAATCTTAGCGCCTCAAGTTATGCCGCAGGATGGAAAGAGCTAGGCCAAACCAGCAATGGCAACACCATTTCGGTGATGGAGACCCAGTTTCGTAAAGGTGCGATTATTACGACGCGCATCCGTAATGATTTGCACGAGCCTAAGTCAACTGAAAACGGCAGCATCATCCGTATCGAATCTGATCTTCAAATCAATTGCAGCAAAAAAACCGTATCCCCCATCCGCACCTTCTTATTTGATGAAGAAGGCCAACCTAAGTTGTCAGTTAATTTACGTGGGGGTAAAGAATTTTTAAAGAAAGATGCCGATAGTGCTATGGGATTAGCGATTGAGCAACTCTGCTAGCCGCCAGCCAAAATTAGATAATTGAAAGACATTGCACACTAACTAGAAAGTAAATGTTAGAGTCATAAAAGCAATTAGCAGCTATCTATATAGCAAAACAATCATTTTTAAAGAACAGATAGCACGGTATTATCTAAAAATCACCCATAGAGAATCTGTCATGCGCCTGATTTCATCGCTCCCCATATTTGCTTTACTCTGGGCGGTTACCGCAGAAGCCAAGCCGCTCACGGTGTGCACTGAAGCCAGCCCAGATGGCTTTGATGTTGTTCAATACAACTCACTGACTACCACTAATGCTTCAGCTGACGTTATATTTAATCGATTAATTGACTACGATGCAGCCTCAGGCAAGCTGGTACCTAGCCTTGCCGAAAAATGGGAAATCAGCCCAGATGGGCTGAGTTATACCTTTACCCTAAGAAAGAATGTCGCTTTTCATCGCACTGATTACTTTAAACCCACACGGGCGTTGAATGCCGACGATGTGATATTTACGTTTAACCGCATGCTGGATGCCAATCATCCATGGCATAAAAATGCCGTAAATGGCTATCCACACGCGCAGACATTTCAACTGCCTAAGCATATTAAAGCTGTTAAAAAAATTGATGCGCAAACGGTGCGCTTTGAATTAAATGCACCTGAAGCCACTTTTTCTGCCTTACTCACTATGGGCTTTGCTTCTATTTATTCAGCAGAATATGCTGATCAATTATTAGCAGCAGGAAAAACCACTGATTTAAATAGCAAGCCCATCGGCACCGGCCCATTTATATTAAAGAGCTATCAAAAAGACAGCAGTATTCGCTTTGATGCAGCACCAAATTATTTTGGCAATAAAGCTAAAATTGATAAGCTGATTTATGCCATTACGCCTGAAGCCGCCATTCGAGTACAAAAACTAAAAGCGGGCGAGTGCCAAATTGCACTATCACCTAAGCCGCAGGATGTATTAGCGGCGAGGGCAGATAAAACCCTGCAGGTTATTGATACTCCGGCGTTTTCTACCGCTTTTATTGCCTTTAATAGCCAGCACAAGCCATTTGATAATGTAAAAGTGCGCCAAGCCCTGAATTACGCTTTTGATAAAAAAGCTTATTTAAAGCAAGTATTTGATGGCACGGCCACTGCAGCCGATGGCCCTTATCCGCCTAATACTTGGAGCTATATCAACGTAGAAGATTACAACTACAACCCTGCCAAAGCCAAGCAATTGCTAGCTGAAGCAGGCTTTCCGAATGGATTTAGTACCACAATATGGATACGCCCTGCAGGCAGTACACTCAATCCTAACCCACGGGCTGGCGGGGAATTACTGCAAGCCGACTTAGCCAAAATCGGCGTAAAAGCCGAGCTAAAAGTAATTGAATGGGGAGAGCTAATTAAACGCGCCAAGGCCGGCGAGCACGATCTCTTATTTATGGGCTGGAGTGGCGACAATGGCGATCCGGATAATTTCTTAACGCCGCAATTTGCCTGCTCATCCGTAGAATCTGGGCTTAACTTTGCTCGCTATTGCGACCCGCAACTGGATAAGCTCATTACCAATGGCAAAAAAACAGCAGATCAAACTTCGCGAACCAAGCTTTATGAAACTGCACAAAAAATTATTCATGATCAAGCGCTGTGGATTCCATTAGCCCATCCTATTGCGGCAGTACTGACTAAACCCAATGTGAGTGGCTATAAAATCAACCCATTTAGCCGTCAGGACTTTAGTAATGTGACTGTGAAGTAAATCATTTGGGCATCAATAAGGGCGATTAAAACTCAGAAAAATAGAGTTTTAATCGCCCTTATTTTTTTAGATGAAAAGTATGAGCGATGGGCGCTTAGTCTATAAAGACAAATAGCAGCGATCTAGAATGGGGAATAGTTCAATGGCATTACTATTATTTGGCAGTTTGCTGATGGTATTTGGCTTATTAGCGGGCTGCCTCTTACTGATCGCCCCCCTTGGCATTATAGAAATCACGCCTGGAATAGGGCTTTGGCTATTGTTTCCTGCCTTTAGCATAGGCGGCTATATTCTGCTGACGCTAGCGCCCCACTTTGCAAAATTACGCGTGCTGGCTTTGTTTTTATCTAGCTTATTGTTCTTATTGGCGGCTGCCGCAGCGGCCGAAATAATGCTCTATGCCAGCACGCTGATGCAGCCTACAGGCAGCACGCTGGTCTTGTGGTATGTGTTAATGATTGCAGGCGGGCTGGGTGTAGTGGCTACGGGAGCTTTCGATATTAAAAAGCTGTTTTCCAAACTACGCCATCCCAAAGCTGCAGCACCCCCAACGCCGGCCGCTCCACCGATTAGCCAAAAACCCAAGCACTAATCATCCAGCAACTGCAATGCCGCCAACTCTTCCTCGCTAAAGCCCGCCGCCCTACGCGCTTCTAAATTAAACGGCCCACGCTGCTTGGCCGCTTGATATTGCAAAGCTAACTGCTCGTAGGCTGCAATCGTGTCTAAGCCTCGCTCTTCGCACTGCGCCTTATACCAGCGATTGCCAATCGCCACATGGCCCACTTCATCCTTCAAGATAATATCCAGAATCGCAGCACCTGCCTTGTCCCCACGATGCCTGAGCCGATCACGAATTTGTGGGGTGACATCTAGGCCACGCGCTTCCAGAGTTCTGGGAACCAAGGCCAGCCTTGCAAGTAAATCATCCTTGGTTCTTTCTGCCATATCCCATAAGCCGTTATGCGCCGTAAAGTCGCCATAGGTGTAACCCAGCGTAATCAAATGATCTTGCAACAAAGAAAAATGATAAGCCTCTTCCCGCGCTACTTTAAGCCAGTCAAGATAAAAATCTTCAGGCTGGCCGGCAAAACGCCAAAGAATATCGAGTGCCAAATTAATCGCATTAAATTCGATATGCGCCAAGGCGTGCACCAAGGCAGCGTGGCCTTCTGGCGTACTGATTTTACGGCGCGGCACATCCATTGGCGGCACTAAGGGCGGGCGCTCGCTCAAGCCTGGCGTTTGCTCGCTGCTGACAATCAGCTCATCACAGGCAAGTGGGTGCTGGTCTTCGATAGCACGCACAAGGGCGACTTTATCTTGATGATTGGCCATTTGCAGTGCGAGCAAGGCTTGATGGCGGATTGATTTCATGGCGGGCAACGATAAGCAAAAGGCGTATTTTGGACAGTCGAGCTGGGCTTGGCAAATAGATCGTCCACGTTTGTCCCCTTTAAAAAAGATCTGTAGGCACAGTGATGAGGAAGAACGCAGAGCACACAGAGAAAATCAAAACTTTCCTAGGTTTTTTCTGTGTTCTTCTTCTGCTCACTGTTCTCTGTGTCTACAGATTTAAGGCTCTTAAGGTGAGGCTCTTACCCTTAATGCAATTTAATTCTTGGCTTGCTGACGCGGTCGATATATTCGCCCCATGTGGCCAGCCAGGTTTTAAACCAGCCATTCACCGCCACTTGATGCTTTTTATAAAGCGACCAATACATCATTTTGGCGAACTGGCCCTCGATAAATAAGCTGCCTCGGGCGATGCCGCCCATTAAGCTGCCTACTGTGCTGTATTCACCCAAGGACACTAGCGAGCCGTAATCCTGATATTTAAACTCTGGCAGGGGTTTGCCCGCCAAATACAGAGGAATACTTTTCGCCAGCAACATCGCCTGCTGATGTGCAGATTGTGCACGGGGAGGCACGGTGGCCCCTGTATCACCGAGCGGACAAGCGGCGCAATCGCCTAATGCAAAAATACTAAGATCACGCGAGGTTTGTAATGTGCGGCTAACCACCAGCTGATTAAGACGATTACTTTCTAGCCCTGCGATATCTTTGAGGAAATCCGCAGCTTTAATCCCAGCCGCCCACACGACCAAATCGCTAGGAATAAACTTGCCTGATGCCATTTTGACGCCCGAGGCAGATACATCGACCACTCGCTCATTCGCGTGAATCTCTACCGCCATTTTGCGTAGCTCAAGCGCCACTGCGTCAGATAAGCGCTCTGGCAGGGCGGACAACAATCTTGGTGCGGCATCGACAATCACAATTTTTAAATCACGCTCAGGATGGATATTGGCAAAGCCAAAGCTACTCATAATGCGCGTCGCCATATGCAGCTCGGCAGATAGCTCTACACCTGTGGCTCCACCACCAATAATCGTTACGGTAAAACGCCCTTCACCGGCCTGTTTACGCCTTGCTTGTGCACGTAAGCAGCTATTGATAAAGCGTTTATTGAAGCGCTCTGCGGCCTCTGGGGTATCGAGCATAATGGCGTGGTTTGCCACACCCGGCGTGCCAAAATCATTGGTCTGGCTGCCCAGCGCCATCACCAAAGCATCGTAAGCAATGGTTTGCTCTGGCACTAGCTCGCTGCCGTCTTCCTCATCCAGCGTTGGGGCCAGCACCACTTGCTTAGCGTCTCTATCCAGCCCCGTCATACGGCCTAGGCGAAAATCAAAATGATGCCAGCGGGCCAGCGCGATATATTCCAATTCGTCGGCATGGCTATCTAAAGTGCCTGCTGCCACCTGATGCAAAAGGGGCTTCCAGATATGGGTGCGTGCCGCATCTATCAGAGTGATATGTGCCTTGCCTTTGCGGCCCAGCTTTTCACCTAATTTAACCGCCAGCTCTAAACCACCAGCCCCCCCTCCTACAATTACGATGCGTTGCAATGCAGTCATAGCCATCCTCCCGTTGATTAACTGCCCTTATTATGCGTGAAGCTGTCATGAAAAGGGCATGTAAAACAACCATTTAAAGGGGCTTGATTACATGGGTGGAATACGCTACTTACAAGCATCCTCACGCCCTCTACCCCAAACCCTCTCGCGAAAAGGGAGAGGGGGCTGAAAGCAGATACCCGCGAAAGAACTGACTATTTCTCTTGGTTTTCTCGGTGTAACTTCGTGTCCTCTGTGCTCTCTGCGGTTCAAGGGTGGGTTTTGTCAGATATCTGAATCGTTACTAAGCCACCAACACCCTCGCCTCACCCTCAGCAAGTTGCCCAATCACCGCCGCCTGTGCAAAGCCTTGTGATTTAAATAACGCCATCACTTCATCCACGGTTTCAGCAGAGCAGGCCACGAGCAGGCCGCCGGAGGTTTGTGCGTCGGCCATGATGCGCTGCTGCCATTCTGGCACTTGCTCGGCAAAATCAACGTCTTGCCCAAAGCTAGCTAAATTGCGCTCAATCGCGCCGGGGCCAATGCCTTGCTGGGCAAAACCAACGGCGGCAGAGAGTAGCGGCAAATCATTCGCAGCCACATTCGCGGTCAGCTTGGCTCCACGGCAAACTTCTAGCAGATGGCCGAGTAGGCCAAAGCCCGTTACGTCGGTCAGCGCATGCACGCCTGCCAATTTAGCCAAATCACTACCGACTTTATTGAGCTGCGTAGTGGTATCAATCAGCTGCTTATAGCCTGCATCATCCAGCAGGCCTTTTTTCATGGCCGTACCCAAAATACCGATACCCAGCGGCTTGCCTAAGATCAGCACATCGCCTGCTTTAGCATCGCTATTTTTTTTAAGCTGCTTAGGATGCACCAGCCCCATCGCCACTAAGCCGTAAATAGGCTCGGGCGCGTCGATAGAATGCCCACCCGCAATCGGAATGCCCGCCTCGGCACAAACCGCTGCTCCACCGGCCAAGATTTGCTGAATATCTTCGATCGGCAGCAGATTGACTGGCATGCCGACAATCGCCAAAGCCATAGTCGGCGTACCTCCCATGGCGTAAATATCAGAAATCGCGTTGGTGGCGGCGATGCGGCCAAAATCAAAGGCATCGTCCACAATCGGCATAAAGAAATCAGTGGTGGCAACCAATGCTTGTTCATCATTTAACCAATAAACAGCGGCATCATCAGCCGTTTCAGTGCCAACCAAAAGTTTGGGAAACAAGGCTGCTGTCGGTAATTTAGACAGCATTTCTGACAAAACAGCGGGGGCGATTTTGCAACCGCAACCGCCACCGTGAGATAAAGATGTTAATTTTGTGCTCATGATTACAATATCCTGATTAGAAATTTATGACCCACCTTAGGGTCTGTTGACGTTTCATTCACAATTGCGCTGAGGCGTAAAATGGCCAGGCACAAGGCATGCGACGAAGGTAATAACGGGTTATTACCGAGAAGCATAACGCAGTGGATGGCCGTTTTACGCCTCAGCCCTTCGGGTTGGTTACATTTTTGAGGCTGCACGGCGTTAAAAATCGCTAATGGTACTCGCACCA
This sequence comes from Pseudomonadota bacterium, assembly GCA_039796405.1. Taxonomy (GTDB): domain Bacteria; phylum Pseudomonadota; class Gammaproteobacteria; order Burkholderiales; family Chitinibacteraceae; genus Iodobacter. The sequence continues at coordinate 12,954 of JBDKJX010000045.1, read as the reverse complement.
TGTCGCAATTTTTGCCTTGTTCAGTCCCAAAACTGCAGCCAACGCAGCCGCGAATGAAACATCAACAGACCTTAGAGCCCTCAACGCCTTTGACGAGAGTGCTTAAAAACGATTTCAATGAATTTTTCCACGACCATTGCACTGCCGTGGGACAATTCAGCCAATCAAGTGCATATAGTGAAATGACGTGAAAAATTTATTGGCGACCTTAGCAGACCTCTCCACCTTTGATGAGGTGATCGATGTACGCACCCCGCTTGAATTTGCCGATGACCATATTCCAGGCGCAATCAACGCGCCCGTGCTCAGTAATGAAGAGCGCGTCATCGTCGGCACGCTCTATAAGCAAGACCCCTTTGCCGCCACTAAATTGGGCGCGGGTTTAGTCGCAAAAAACCTCGGTATTCACCTTGCCACCACTTTTAAAGACAAGCCCAAAAATTGGAAGCCGCTGATTTACTGCTGGCGTGGCGGTAAGCGCTCTGGATCAATGACCACTTGGTTTAATCTCATTGGCTGGAAAGCGCGGCAGTTGCAAGGTGGCTACAAGGCTTATCGTGCGGATATTTTAGTCAAACTGGACGCCATCCCCGCTGTATCGCGCTTTATTGTTTTGGCAGGCCATACTGGCTGCGGCAAAACACGCCTTTTACACGCGCTAGAACAAGTGGGCGCTCAAACACTAGATTTAGAAGGCATCGCCCAGCATCGCGGCTCGGTCCTAGGGGCTAGCCCTGAAGGCGTGCAACCTTCGCAAAAAAGCTTTGATAGCCAGCTTATAGCTAGGCTAGCAAAGTTTGACCCAATCCAACCGGTGTTTGTAGAAGCAGAAAGCAAACGTATTGGTCAAATCCACTTGCCCTCTAGCCTAATGCTAGCCATCCGTGCCGCCGATTGCGTTTTAATTGAAGCCAGCTTTGAAGACCGCATCCGCTTTTTATGCCAAGACTACGCCCACCTATTTGACGCGCCTGATAACTTTAAAAACAAGCTGGCTAGATTAGTCGAAATGCACGGCAAAGTGGTAATGGCCCATTGGCATGAGCTAATCAATCAAAGCCAAAAAGCCGAGTTATTTGGTGAGCTCATTAGTAAACATTACGACCCAGCCTATAAACGCAGCAGCCAAGGTAATTACCTCAAGCTCAGTGAAGCCAAAAAACTAGAAATTGATCCTTCGGGAGATTTAAAGGCTTATGCGAAGCAACTGCTAGATTTGATCTAAGCGTAGCATGTAGTGGCCATTCCTTAGGATTGGTGCAGAGGCTCGGCGACAAAGGCTGTGCGCTTGCTAGCTATTGGCCGAAACCCCGAGCCGCTATTGTGTGCTTCAAGGAGATTTTTTAGCCCCATGTCGGGCGCGCGGTTATTACGTTTTTCATTCTTTGCTTAAATAAAACCAAATTGGTTCGCTCGTATGGCGTTACTCCGCTGTGGTTTATTTTTTTCGCTGGCGATGTAAGGTCTGTGCGCTATGCCAGCAGGTCAGCATAATGGCTAGCCAAATAGGGATATAAGTGCCTAGGCCCGCGGTGCTAAATGGCTCGCCAAGGATAAACAGCGAAATCATAAATAGCATCACAGGCTCTACATAACCCAAAATGCCAAGCAAGCCAATGGTGAGCAGTTTGCTGGCCATTAAATAACAAACAAAGGCCGTTGCTGTCATGATACCAAGGCAGGGGAGTAACACCCAGAGTATGGGGGTGCTTTGCAGGGCCGCTGTTGCGGCTGGGTGCAGATAAACTAAGGCAATGGCTGCGGGTAAGATAAAAAGCGTTTCTAGCAAAAAGCCGCTAAAGGGATCAAGATGCAAAGCCCTGCGTATCATTAAGTAGGGGGGGTAGCCTAAAGCGGTAACGAGGGTTACCCAAGAAAACGCACGGGTCAGCCAAAGCTCATGCATAACGCCAAGTAATGCCAGAAAAACCGCAAGCCATTGCAAGCGATTAGGGCGTTCTTTGTAAACAAAAAAGCCGACCAGCACCATCACCAAGGGTAATAAAAAGTAGCCGAGCGAGACTTCTTGCAAGCGGCCTTCGAGCGGTGCCCACATAAACATTAATTGCTGAATCGCCAACAGTAGCGCATTCACAGGAAGGGCCAGCCATAGAATGCGCTCGTGCCTAAAGCGCGCCAAGGTGCTGCGCATTTTTGGACCATGTTTTAGCAGCGCTAAAAGCAGTAGCATGGCTGGTATAGTCCAGATTACTCGCCAAGCAAAGATATCTAAGCCGTGCAGAGGAGTAAGCTGGGTGCTAAACCAGCCTAAAACTGAAAAAACCAGTGAGGCAATGAGAGAGAGTAGTAAACCTTGGCTTGATAACATAGATATTTTTTTTGCAATGGTGCAGGATAATACCACTTGCCATGTAAGAACCGCTGTCACGGTTATCCCTTCTTTTAATAAGAATGATTATTAATATATAATGCGCCCCAACTTAAAAAGCTGCTTAAAAATGTTAAGCTCTTCTATGTTAGCAATGTAATTTGCTGTTTTTGTGGTTTTAGCAATGCTTTATGTGCCGAGAGTGTAGCGGCAATGATTCATATAGTCATATGAATCAGCTAAATTTATGAGTGATGCTTTATTGATTGACTGATTATTTTAATTGCCACTTGGCTAGTAGAATAAACAAAATAGTCATAAGGTTAATTAAAAATTTTGAGTTTTAAGACTTGGATTTTAATACCTAGGGTATTTTATTTATTTATTATTTGTGTAGTAAAATCGCCACTTTTTTTACAAAAATAAGCAGTGATTTGCCTTTTTTTTTCGCAGAATGATAAGGTCATGTGTTGTTTTTTGGAGAGGTTCGCCTTTAGATCGGATAGATTGATGGCCTGCTATATAAAAACTACATAAAGCGGCTCTTTTTTCCTTGGCTTGTGTTGCTTGCTATTTACTTTCACTAAAATATTTTTTTTAAAATTAATTTTTTTTCTTGTTATAAAAATTTAACTTGTCTAATTAATTTGCTGGGTTTTATTTACAGCTCATTTTTTTCTTTTGCCCGTTAAGATGGCAAATCGCTATATCTTGTCATTGACTGAGAATTAAGCCATGGTAATCACAGATCTTGCTCCACTGCCTTTATGGCGTCATTTCGACACAATTTGTCGCTTCCCTCGTCCTTCGCGGCATGAATCTGCTTTGCGTGAGCATATCTTGTCGTGGGCGCTAGGCCGTGGCTTGGCTGCACAGTTGGATGGTGGTGGAAATTTAATTATCCGTAAGCCCGCATCATCAGGAATGGAAGATCGGCAAGGTGTGGTTTTGCAAGGTCACTTGGATATGGTGGCGCAAAAAAACGCTGGAAATGCGCATGATTTTATGAAGGATCCAATCCGCCCTCGCATCGAAAATGGCTGGGTGTACGCAGAGGGCACAACTTTAGGTGCAGATAATGGGATTGGGGTGGCGGCGGCTTTGGCCATGCTCGAGAGCAATTTGCCACATGGCCCACTTGAAGTGCTGCTCACGATTGATGAAGAAAGTGGTATGACCGGCGCGCGGGCATTGGAAGCGGGCTTGTTGCAAGGCTCCTTGCTGTTGAATTTAGATACTGAAGAGTGGGGCGAGGTTTACGTTGGTTGTGCTGGCGGGGTGGATATTAGCTTGGGGCGAAAATTAGGCACCGAGCCACTTGCGGCTGGCTTTGATGTGTTTGAAATCGGCTTGACTGGCTTAGTTGGTGGCCATTCAGGTGTGGATATTCATTTAGAGCGCGGGAATGCGATTCGCTTATTGGCACGGGTAATGAACGCCGCCAGCCGGGAGATTGAAGCTAAGCTGGTTTCGTTCAATGGTGGCAGCTTGCGTAATGCGCTAGCGCGCGAAGCCTTTGCGAAAATATCTGTTGCAGCGTGTGATGCGCCGCGTTTGGCTGAAATTGTGGATAGCTATCAAGCGCTATTTCGTGATGAATTAGCCGACACGGATCCAAATCTGACGCTTAGCCTAAAGCCATCCACTGCCGCTATCGTGCCTATTGCGGCTCATGCACGCTTAGCGCTGGATTTACTGTTGGCCTTGCCACATGGCGTGCGTCGCTGGAGTAAATCTTTGCCAGGAGTGGTAGAAACATCAAATAATCTGGGTGTAGTGAGCGTGGATAATGGCCGTTTTGAAGCGGTCTTGATGGTGAGATCACTCAAAAATATTCGTATGCGCGAGCTAGCCGATGCGATTACGGCGGTAGGCCGCTTAGCGGGTTGTGCCGTAGATGAAGAGGGCGAGTATCCAGGCTGGACGCCTGATCTCAACTCAACCGCCTTGGCGCTGTTACAAAATACCTATCAGCAGCGCTATGGCAAGCAGCCCGCTGTGCAAGTAATTCATGCTGGCCTTGAATGTGGCTTACTGGGTGCTGCCTATCCAAATATGGATATGGTATCCTTTGGTCCTACGATTCGTGGTGCGCATTCCCCTGATGAGCGGGTAGAAATTGCCTCGGTAGCCTCGTTTTGGGAGCTGCTGGTTGATGCCTTAGCCGCGGTGCCTAAGGCATAAGCGCTGGATACAAAAAAGGCCTGCTCTTTTCAATAAGAGCAGGCCTTTTTTTAATTAAGATGCCAATTTTAGCCCGACTACACCGCTAACAATTAAGCATAAAAAGAAAATTCGAGTGGATCCTAGTGGATCGCCAAATAGCATAATGCCGCCAATCGTTACCCCTACTGCACCAAGCCCCGTCCAAATTGCATAGGCGGTGCCTGCCGGAATACCTTTCATTGCATATGACAACAATGCCATATTCAAAAAAGATAAAAAAATTGATCCTGCTACAGCCCAAGGATTAGGGTGTAATTGAATATATTTTAAGGATAAAGCCCAGATAATTTCAGTAAAAACGGCAATGCCTAATACCAACCAATAGCTCAACATAATAAGTGCCTTGCACACCACGGGCTAATAGACACACTCCATATCGGAAACCCGGAAGAAATACGGAGCAGGCCATTATTACTTAAATCAATTGCTGATTTAAGCCAATAGCATCAGCTAAGGGACGGTATTTTCTGCGAATCACGCGCTTGCAGCAAGGGAAATAGTGGCTTGATAAACGCAAAAAAGCGGGCAAAGTTGCCCGCTTTTTGTGATAACACCGCTAGATTACTTACTGGCGTTAATAATATAGTGGGCTGCTGCAGCAAATTCTTCATCGGAGCCGCTATAACCGCCTTTAGGTGGCATTGCGTTGATACCTTTAATCGCGATTGCAATGGCGTTATCCACGCCATCTTTCAAGCGTGGAGCCCAAGCGGCCTTGTCGCCAAACTTAGGTGCACCCGCTAAGCCCGCTGTGTGGCATGCCATACATATAGAATCATAAATTTCTTTCCCCTTAGTGGCTGGATCTACGGCAGCACCTGCCGCTGCCCCTTCTACTTTAGGCTCTTCAAATTTAGCCCCCGCTGAATTACCCATAAAGGCAACCGCACGTTTGACTTCATCATCCGTCAGATCCGCCGCGCCACCTTTAGCTGGCATCGCGTTAAAGCCTTGAATGGCGTGAGTCCATAGGGTTTCAAAACCTTTGGAAATACGCGCACCCCAATCCGCAGCATCGGCAAATTTAGGCGCGCCTGCTAAGCCCGTGCCATGACAGGAAATACAGAGCGATTCGTAAACGGCTTTACCGCTTTTTGAGCCAGGAGGGCCACCATCTACAATCTTGATACTGCCTACGGGCTGTAAGCGCGCTGACACTGCTTCTGTGGTCATTGTCGAGCGTGTGACATCAATGCCACTGCCTGACGTAAATAGCTTGATAAGCAGATAAACAAATAGCGGTACCCCAATCACTGCCGCCAGAATCATGCCAGCAATGCCCTTTGACGCTTTCACGTTGCTACCGCTCATTGTCATCCCTTTTTATGTAAGTTCATGAGTTGGAAATAAAACCATATATTATTGACGTGGATTATACCGACATTTTGTAGCAAGCAACAAAGCCTACACGTAGACTGATGCGCATAAACACGTTATTATTCGCTCCTTCCTCAAGTGCGCTCATAGCTCAGTTGGATAGAGTGTCAGTTTCCGAAGCTGAAGGTCGTAGGTTCGATTCCTACTGGGCGCACCAATAAAATAAAGGGTTTGTACTGCTTTAAGCGATAAAATAAAGCAGTAGCACCACCCAATATTTATACACATTCCTATAAAGTACCCTCAAAGCTATCCTTCGCTTCGCTGTTGCATATCGCCGCGATGTTGCTGAATTTTCAAAAAGTCGGCTGATTATTTATGCTCTGAATTGTTCAGTTATTGATTACTTTCTTAGATTAGCCAAGATGGTAATAAATTAATTCATCACGGTCATGCGCGTGCATGACTCATTTTTGTTTGTAAGCGAGCTTATAAAACGGGGCAGGGGATGGCCCTAGCGTTGTCAGCAGCAAGTTTTGTCTAGTAATCAAGGGGCGATTTTAGATAGGATTGAATAATCTGCAGTAGTCCTTCTGGGCCTTTTTGTCGCATTGCCAGCTCTGGCTCCTGCACAGCATGATCAATTAAATGGTTTTGGTGAGTTTGCCCGCACAGTGCCGTATGTTTTCGGTGTGCTTATCTTGATGCTCGCTCAGTATCCGCTTACGGCCACAATTAATAATGATTATAGAAGGTGTTTCAGTGAAATCTGTGGCTTAAATATCGCACTAAGAGCCCTGTTAATAGTGCTGCGGCTAAAGCGGGGGCAAAAGCGAGTAGGCCTAATTGGGAGGCCAGTGGGGTCCAAACTAAAAAGAACACGCTAAAACCGGTAAGACCGATTAAAAAACCTCGTAATTGTAGGAGCAAAGGGTTGCGGCCTGCGTTGGCAAGAGTAAATGCTGGAATAACGGTGGCAGCTACCGGAAAACCCGCGAGCACGCCCGTCATTGTACTGCCCAGCATTAAAGACAAGCTAGATAAGCCAAGCACCAGCAATAGCGCCGCCAGCATACGGGCATAAAGCTCAATTTTAGGCAGCGGCGAGCTGCTGATCGCCAGCGGGCGCGGGATAAAATAAATGGCAATCCACAGGCCTGCCAGCACGCTGACGCTGACAAAACCAGAGGAAGCCAGTCCGCTGCCCGCCAGCGCAAAAGCCACCGCTAAATAAGCCACCCATCCGGCGATAATCGTATCCTGCCAGGCAAAATAGCGGCTGGCATGGGCCAGCACCAGCATATATACCACATTCGCCCACAGCCCCGCCGATGCGGATCCTGCTACTTTAATTGCATAGTCGGGGCCATGTTCCAGCCATAGTGTCAGGATAATTGGGATGGCAACCAGCGGCAGGCCACCCAGCAAGCCAGCAATCTGCGGCCCCCAACGCCGCCCAGCTAGGCTGGCAGCGGCGATCAGTAGGGGTGCGGCAAAGAGTTTAACGATTAAGGCATTTGCGGGCATGGGTATTCGCAGGGGAGGGAGTAGGGTGGTTCAATATTTAGGTCGTTGCTGCCCTTTACGCGTGGGGCCCACCTTACGAGCCGCGCATAAACATTTTATCTAGCTCACTCAGGGTCATTCTGAACCAAGTTGGGCGGCCGTGATTGCACTGGCCGCTGCGTTCGGTGTTTTCCATCTGGCGCAAGAGGGCGTTCATTTCGGTGATAGTTAAGCTACGGTTGGCACGCACCGAGCCGTGGCAAGCCATCGTGGCGAGTAGCTCGTTTTGCCGGCCTGCCAGCACTTCGCTAGCGCCTACTGTGCGGATATCTTTGAGCACGGCTTGCGCCAGCTCGATAGGATTGGCGTCTTTCAGCAGCATGGGCAGAGCGCGGATGGCAAGCTGGGTGGGGGACTGTACCGAGATCTCAAAACCAATCGCCTCCAGCGTGGCCGCGTTGTCTTCTACCGTGGCTACATCGTGTTTATCCGCAGGAAAAACATGCGGAATCAGCAGCGGTTGCGTGGGCATTTGTAGCAGATCGAGGGCGTTTTTAAGCTGCTCATACACCACTCGCTCATGGGCGGCGTGCATATCCACCACGATCAGCCCTTCGGCGTTTTGCGCCAAAATATAAACACCGTGCAGCTGTCCGAGTGCAAAGCCCAGCGGGGGTACGGTATCAGAGCTGCTGGCGTTTTGAATTGCTGGCGCAATGTAGGTGGGCTGAGCCAGTGCGCTGGGCGGGATTGCGGGCGCACGGGTGGATGGCATGGCGGGCATATCTAAACTGGCGAGCAGATTTTCTGCACCAACAGCGTTAGATTCATTGTTTTGGCCACGCTTTAAATCACCAAACATCGTGTCATAAAACGCCATCGGAGCCTGCACACGCGGCTGCAGCGGAATATTCCCCTGCTGCTTATAAGCCATTTCTGCGTAATTTTTAGGTGTTAAGGTTGGGGTTGGGGCCATCACACTAGAGTCTGGCGCGGCAATTTCGCCGGTTTCTGGATCGATGCCAGCCGGGGTTGTGCCAGCGCGGGTGCCTGCGAGCGCTTTTTTTAGGCTGGTGAGCATAAAGCGGTAAATCGCTTGCGATTCACGAAAGCGCACTTCAATTTTGGTTGGATGAACATTGACGTCCACCCCTTCAGGATCTAGCTCTAAGAATAAGCAATAAGCGGCGTGTTTATCGTGGTGCAGCACATCGCGGTAAGCTTCCCGCAGGGCGTGTTGCACCACTTTATCCCGCACAAAGCGGCCATTTACAAAGAAATACTGCGCATCGCGGCTGGATTTACCCAGCGTGGGTGAGCCGGTAATACCCCATAGCCGTAAGCCTCCAAACCCTTCATCCACCTGCACACCCGAGGCCACAAATTCATCGCCTAAGATCGCCGCCGCGCGTTTGGCTAAATCGCCCGCTAAAAGGCGCAGTTGGGCACGGCCATTGTGGGTTAACGTAAACTGCACGCTAGGGTTGGCTAGCGCCAGCCGCTGTACCATATCGTTGCAATGCGCGTATTCGGTGGATTCAGATTTTAAAAACTTACGCCTTGCCGGTACTTGGTAATACAGCTCGTGAATTTCAATCGCGCTGCCTTGGCTTAACGATGTTGGCTCTGGTTCGCTCACATGGCCATTATCGGCGTCCACCCGCCAGGCGTAATCTGAGCCCTCTTCACGGCTGCTGAGTGTAAGCCTTGAAACCGAGGCAATACTCGCCAGCCCTTCACCCCTAAAGCCCAGCGTGGCCACTTTTTGCAAGTCTTCTAGATCGCGAATTTTACTGGTGGCATGGCGGTGCAGTGCTAGCGGTAGCTCGTCCTTGGCAATGCCACAGCCATCGTCAATCACCTTAATGAGCTTGGTACCGCCCGCCAGTAACTCGATATTTAGGCTTTGGCTGCCTGCATCTAGGCTGTTTTCAAGCAGCTCTTTTAGCGCAGAAGCGGGGCGCTCTACCACTTCGCCAGCGGCAATCTGGTTGATTAAATGGTCGGGTAATTGCTGGATACGTGGCATAGGGGCGAGAGTGTGTTGATCGGGTAGAAGCGATTATACCTGTGTATCTGCTGTAAGCCTTGGGCACGATTGCCGCATTACAGGCCAGAAAGTGAGATCGTTGATTGGGTGTTGTCATTTAGCTTAATCAATGTTAATTGCACTGATTTGCTGAAGCTTGGGTTTTATATGGGCTTATCAGCATAAATTATTAATGGTAATTTGAAGCAATTCATCATTTTATGGTGGATAGTTATTCAAAATAAGCGCAGTCTTTCCTTTTGGAAATAAACATTATTCATAGTTTGCTTTTTGAACTAGAGGATGTTTTGGATACATTACGTAATATTAGGAGAGTTAATAATTAAAAACTTAATAAGTTTAAAGAATAATAAGAACTTATATTTGTAAGGGCTTATCTGAAATTTATCCAATTAGGAGTTTAATTATGCAATTACGTTCAACTGTTCTGGTGCTAGCCACCATGCTCTCTTTGCCAGTATTGGCAGATTCTGCCGTAAAACAAAATAATACTGCTTCTGCTGCGGATCAAAAAACACCCGCAGAGCGCCGTACAGAGATTGACCGCACTGCAAGCGAGACGCTCGCACAAGTGTATAAAAAATATCCTAAGGCTAAGTCTCAAATTGCTAAAGCACCGGCTTATGCGGTGTTTCGCACCGGTGGTTTTCAGGCCATGTTTGTTGGGGCCGGTGGTGGGGATGGGGTAGCGGTTGCATCGGGCAAGCGTACTTATATGAATATGCTGCAGGGTAAATTGGGCCTAGGTTTAGGCGCTAAGGAAACCCGTGAGGTTTGGGTATTTACTAGCACCGATGCCTATAATAAATTTGTTTCATCGGGTTGGAGTGCAAGTGGTGAAGCAGGAGCTGCTGCTAAGCTAGGCAAAACAGGTGGGCAAGTAGCCGGTGCTAAGCATTTGGCAGAAAACGTCTATGTCTATCAATTCACTAAAAATGGCTTAAGCGCAGAAGTAACCGTGAATGGTGCTAAATACATGAAAAGTGATGAACTCAATTAATATTTAGTATTATAAAAATAGCCTGCAAATATTGCGGGCTATTTTTTTGCCAAAATTTTATAAGATAATAAATATAGGCTGTAATCTATTTTGCGATGGCTGTTGTAATTTAAGCCGCGGGCACAGATATGATTACTACGTTCACCTTAATCAAGGAAGTTTCATGCCTGTCGTTAATATTCAAATTACCCGTGATGGCGCTACTGCAGAGCAAAAATCTGCCGTGATTGCCGGTGTGACTGATGTATTGGTTAAGGTTTTAAATAAAGACCCCGCCACGACCTTTGTAATCATCCAAGAAGTGGATACCGATGATTGGGGCCATGCGGGTAAAAGCGTGACTCAGCTGCGGGCTGATGCAGAGGGTACGCGATGATAGATCTCTACTATTGGATGACCCCAAACGGGCATAAAGTACGCATTTTTTTGGAAGAAGCTGGTTTAGATTACCGAGTTCACCCGATTAATATCGGTAAAGGCGAGCAATTTGCGCCAGATTTTTTAAGTATTGCGCCCAATAACCGTATTCCCGCCATTGTGGATCATTCCCCTAGCGATCATGGCGAGGGGATTTCTCTATTTGAATCCGGTGCTATTTTGCTTTATTTGGCAGAAAAAACCGGCCAGTTTATCCCCAGTCATTTCAGAGATAAGCAGCTCATGTTGCAATGGCTATTTTGGCAAATGGGTGGCTTAGGCCCGATGGCTGGGCAAAATCATCATTTTTCTTTATACGCCCCAGAAAAAATCCCTTATGCCATTAATCGCTACGTTACCGAAACCACAAGGCTGTATTCGGTATTGAATAAGCAGCTGGCAGATAAAGCGTTTATTGCCGGTGAATACTCTATCGCCGATATGGCTTGCTATCCGTGGATCGCACCCCATGCGCAGCAAGGCCAAAATCTTGATGATTTTCCTCACCTAAAGCGCTGGTTTAACGCCGTGACAGCAAGGCCAGCCGTGCAGCGTGCGTATGCTTTGGCAGCAGAATTAAGCACTACTTTGGCCGCTGGATGATTGCGTAGCCTTGCTTTGATTAAGTTTTGCGTGCAGGCCCGCTGCTGGGCCTGCCGCTTTGTACTAGATAAAGAAAGTAAGGATGTGTATGCCACCCTTCTGGTTGCCAAATCAAGCCTGCGGCCTTGTGACTAAATCAATTTGCCTGACCGTTCCCCCGCCGCTGTGCTCCCCTAGCCACACGCTGCTGGCGCGGATTTGGCCGAGAACATTGCCTTCTTCTTTAAGGGTAAATTCGGTGGCGGCACTTTGGGTGGCCATTGCGCCTACGCCAGCCTCGGCGAGGGTTTGTATTCGGCCATTGCTCTGCTCGCCACTTTGCCAAAGTTTTAAGTCTTTATAAGCGGTATCGCCCTCATCAATCCAGCCGTTGTGATCATCATCAAGCTTAGCTAATTCACTAAAGCCATTGCCGCTTTCTGGGCCGAATAGCTCGCTGCCATTATCGGCGCTGCCGTTGTGATTACGGTCTAAAAACAGCAGGCCAGAGCCAGCGTCGGGCAGGCGCATGTTTTCTTTTTTACCATCGTTATCTAGATCAAAAGCCACAGTTTGTGGGCTGAGTTTGTTTGTGGCCGCACCTGTATCAATCACTAGCGGGTCTTTGATGTTCAGCCACTGTGCCCCTGCAACGCGGGTGGTTTCACTACTCTGGGCATTCTGATATCCAACGTCAAATTGCCGTGTGCTGCCATCGCTAAGGCAAACTTTGCCGCTGGCGTTAAAGTTGCAACTCTCGGTGGTTTTAGTGTGCTCGATTGCCAAAATTTGCATGGCGTAGGGTTGGCTGGTGGCCGTTGGCGTTGCTGGTGATGTACCTGCTGGGGCTGATGGGCTGTTGTTTGGGCAGCTTGTTGGGGGATTTGTGCTGCTGCCATTGCCAAACAGCATTTCCCATAAAGATTGAAAGCGCTGCTCCTTGCTTTTATCTACGTCTTTGTCTGCCTGCTCTTGCTTTTTGGCCTGCTCAAGGCCGCTTGAGAGTGCCGAAAGTTGCTCATTAAAAAAATCTGCAAATAGATTAAGCCCTTGCTTGTCTGAGCTTGCTGTTTGGCCAATTTGCAAAGATTTAAATGTCTCGCTGCTACTGGCTTGTTGGCTTGTGAGCTGTAAATCGCTCTGTGCTATGCGCATGATATTTCCTTGGGTTAGTGGAAATAGCCATGCAGCATAAAATGTGCCGGAGGGGACGAGTGGTTGGTAGGGAGGATAGTTAAATGGCTTTAATAATGAGACTTATAGACTAGGCTATATGCACGAGCCGCTACCTAATTTGTTGTGAAACAACTATTAGAACAAAGTTATAAAAGGAGGTTAAATATGACCACTTACCGTAATCTTAATGGCAACTCAAATGTTGTTTCTTACGAGACCACTGAAGAGAGCCTGTAACTAAAATTGTGTAAATGCCTTTGGCCGATTAACCTCTTCCCGAGGATATTTCATGTCAGGCATCACAATGGACCGTCAAAAATTACAGGCTCTGGCCGCCGAACTTGCTAAAGA
>JBDKJX010000044.1:0-33340 GCA_039796405.1 Pseudomonadota bacterium | reverse complement strand
ATCTAAGTTCCCAATCGACAGACGATATGGAAATTCCTGAAGATGGAGAAATCCCTCAGGAAATGTTGGATCTTGTCGAAGCCGGCTATCTTATTATTGACCAAGATAGAAATGTTTCGATCACACAAAAATACAGGGACCACGTACTAACCAATCCTCCTACTGATTCTTTAGGGGAAGAAAAAACGGTTACTTTTGTTGGCGAAAACACGATCGTATTTTCAGAAAACGTGGCTTCACAGGCCGCTGGTAATGTAAATCAAATTAAATGGTATTGGTGGGGGCATGAACTTTACCTCAGTGCATCTTCTGTTTACCTCCTAAATACCTTCATAAATAATGGCAATATTTCGATGATGACCGATTTTATTGGATGTTTCCTTCCAAATATTTTAGCTTATCCTATCGCTTTATATATTTTGTACCACCAAGTTGCTTTTAATACGGCAAATAGACTTCAAAAGGGGATTATCCTTAAGTATATATGGGGCGTCCCTTCAGGTTTTAGATCGCAATAACGAGTAAAAATGCGCGTATCCGTTTTATTGCGAATGTATAAGCATTGCAATAATCAACTTTGATTTCTAATTCAATAGAGAAAAAAAATGGAAAAATACGTAGACAGCGTGCATGCCTTGGCACGATCAAACAGTATTCCAGGTAAAACAGATCTAAGTTCCCAATCGACAGACGATATGGAAATTCCTGAAGATGGAGAAATCCCTCAGGAAATGTTGGATCTTGTCGAAGCCGGCTATCTTATTATTGACCAAGATAGAAATGTTTCGATCACACAGAAGTACAGAGACCACGTACTAACCAATCCTCCTACTGATTCTTTAGGGGAAGAAAAAACGGTTACTTTTGTTGGTGAAAACACGATCGTATTTTCAGAAAGCATTGCTTCACAGGCGGCTGGCAACCAAAATAAAATTACTTGGCATTGGTGGGGGCATCAACTTTACCTCAGTGCTGCCTCTGTAAATCTATTAAATAGCTTCATAAATAATAGCAATGTTTCGATGATGAGCGATTTTATTGGGAATTTCATTCCAAATATTTTAGCTTATCCTATCGCTTTATATATTTTGTACCACCAAGTTGCATTTAATACAGCAAATAGAAATCAAAAAGGGATTATCCTCAAGTATATATGGGGCGTCCCTGCAGGTTTTAGATCGCAATAACTAGAAGAAGTGGGGGAGGTATTCCCTATGTTTTTAAGCGCACTTAAAAGTGCGCTCTCATTCTCTGGTTTTTTTGCGCATCATCGTTGAAGCCTCCATTGCGCCATGCTTAGCGCGGCGCTTGTAGGCACAGGCAAACTCATGCCCTGCTTGTGGAGCGAGTCAGGCACGGTTGAACCGGCCTCGGCTAGGGTTTTGCGTGATAAGTTGCCCACGACTTTCACATGGCAGTTTCTCTAATATGACGATTAAACCCTTCTTAATGCCCTCATAATGATGAGCTGATTTTGCGGGGTGATTGCCGGAATAACTGTCTTTATTAAATCCAAGCAAGCAATACGTCTGTGGCATATTTATTTTAACCCTTCAAAATAATGAAGAATTTATTGATAATTATCAATTGGCAAATAATCACCTTCGATAATAGAATGAATATTGAAATCAATAGCTAGCAATTAAGTCTAATAGGAACTAGCTGGTAAGGAGAAAAAAATGGAAAAGATTAACTCAATCCCCAGTAAATATATACAAGGCAAAGGAGTATTATCTTCTTTAGCCAAGCATAGCCTGCAATTAGGCGATTCGGCACTCATTATCAGCGGCGGTGAAGTCAAGCATATTGTTAGCCCGATTATTGCTAAAAGTTTTGGGGATGCACATGCCGTTTTTTATATGGAAACTTGTGAAGGAGAATGCTGCCGCAAAGAAATTGATCGCCTGGTGACCATTTGTAAGGCTCAAGATATTAAGGTGGTAATCGGTGTGGGGGGGGGTAAAACGCTGGATACCGCCAAAGCGGTTGCACATTTATTTAATGCGCCTGTGGTGATTGTTCCCACGATTGCTTCCACTGATGCTCCTAGCAGTGCTTTATCGGTTATTTACACAGAGACGGGGCAGTTCGAATCTTATTTACGATTGCCTAAAAAACCAGACGTTGTGCTTGTAGACAGCCAAATCGTTGCTCAAGCCCCTGTGCGCTTATTGGTGTCCGGAATGGGCAATGCATTAGCAACATATTTTGAAGCTCGTGCCAATTTACGTTCGGGCATGACTGGTGATATGCCCACGAAAGCCGCAATGCTTGTGGCCGAGCTTTGTTATAAAACATTATTAAAGGATGGCCTAAAAGCCAAATTAGCGGTTGAGAATAAAACGCTAACCCCAGAGGTAGAAAATATAATTGAAGCCAATATGAGTGGCGTTGGCTTTGAAAGCGATGGATTGACCGCTGCCCATGCTGTACATAATAGGCTGCCGTTACTTAACGAATGCCACCATTTGTTTCATGGTGAAAAAGTAGCCTTTGGTGCACTGATGCAATTGGCGCTAGAAAATGCACCACTAGAAGAAATCAATCAAGTATTAGACTTCTGCCGTAGCGTTGGTCTGCCTACTTGTCTTGCTGACATTGGGGCTGCTGACATTAGCAAAGAAGCGCTAATGAGTGTCGCAAAAGCGGCATGCGCAGAAGGCGAAACTATTCACAATAGGCCGTTCAAAACAGACCCTATGGCGGTGTATAGCGCTATTTTGGAGGTCAATCAACTAGGCATACGCCTGCAACAAGCCCAATCAATCCATGCATAAAAAGAAAGGTGATGAAAATCACCTTTCTTTTTATGCACTTCCCATCATTATTTTTTAGTGCAAGGCATGACCTACCCATCACATAGGGCGCCCCCCCCCTATCTAATTGTATTTAATATAAAGTGATGACTTGCTCTTCTTGGAGCTTGGCTTTTTAGGATCTATTTTATGTACTAAAAGCTTGTGCATGGATCTATTTTTTACGCCCTTTGCTATAATTTATCTGGCTTACGTTGTTTGTACTTAAGCTGAGGATTGCCAGCAAAAATTGCGGCTATATTTGCTAAAAAGGGGCTTGCCATGCATTATTTTATTGCCTTTTTGCTACTGATTATCTTTAACATCAGCGCACAATCGGCCGAACTGCATGTTCGTATTGCTAGTGGTGAATTTCAACCCTATTTATCCGCATCATTGCAAGATGACGGCTTTATTAGCAAAATAATCAGAGCGGCTTTTAAGCAAGAAAATGTGTCTGTTTCCATTGCTTATTACCCCTGGAAAAGATCGTACGATATGGTAAAAAAAGGGGAAGCAGACCTCACGCCTTATTGGGTTAAAACACCGGAGCGCGAGCAACAATTTATTTTAAGCGATCCTATTGACATTATTCAGTATGGTTTCTTTTACCTGAAAGATAAAAAAATCACGCAGCTCGAATTCAGCAATTTAAATAAATACAAGGTAGGCGTAAGTTTAGGCTATAGCTATGGCGTAGCCTTTGATACGGCAAGGGCAAAACAGCAGTTTACCTGCGACGAAGCGTTAAGCGATGAAATCAATATTAAAAAATTGATTGCACGGCGTATCGATTTATTTACTGCGGATAAAGTATTGGGGCAACATCTTATTTCGACAACGCTCTTACCCAAAGAGGCCGATAGAATCACGTTTTTCCCAAAAAAATTCGCTGAAGAGCCTGTTTATTTACTTATTTCAAAAAAAATAAAAAATGGTGCAGAAATTACTGATAAATTCAACTCAGGATTAAAGAAAATAAAGAAAAATGGCGATTATCAACGCATTATGCAAGAAGTAAAAAAACATTGAAAAGGCTTTGCTCTTAAGCAAAGCCTTTTCACATTAAATCTCCACATTATGCCTTTTGCTCAAATAAGACCATGTATTTCATGTAAACCAATAGCCATTAGAGGCGCAGCAAGCAGCGCCTCTAATGGCTATATCTCTTGACGTTGATATTCTCAGGCAAACGACAAAAAATGTGCAGAAGACATGATCAGGTCAAATCATTTGCTAAGCTTTGAATAAGCTGCCAAGCCTCTCTCACATGCTGCTGATTAACTTCAGTTTGGCCAATCACCATCCTAAGAACCAATTGTTGATTAATTTTAGTATGAGTCATAAATACTTTACCGCTGGCATTGATACGGCGTAGTAGCTCCAGATTAATCTCGTCACTGGCTTTTAAGCGAAAGCAAAGTAAATTAAAATAACGTTTTGCAGAAACTTCAAAATGAGGATCCTGCCTTACCCAACGCTCTAATTCGGCACTTAAGTCAATATGATGCCGGATCAGTTCGCTTAAACCCTCTACACCATACCAGCGCATGACAAACCAGAGCTTTAATGCTCTAAAGCGCCGCCCTAGGCCCACGCCCCAATTCATAAAATTAGTTTGTTCGGCGCTATTGGGGGATTTTAGATATTCAGGAATCAGGCCTAGCGAAAATGTTTTAAGTAGGCTCTCTTTATCACGAATAAAAAACGCTGAACAATCAAAATTGCATAACAACCATTTATGTGGATTCACCACCATGCTATCAGCTTCGATATATCCAGCCGCCAATTCACGCACTTCGGGCAACATCAGCGCCGATCCGGCATAAGCGGCGTCAATATGAAACCAAATCCGCTGCGCTTTAGCTATTTGGGCCATCGCCGCTAAATCATCCACCGCCGTACTGCCAGTTGTACCCAAAGCACCCACCATAAAAAATGGTGTATAGCCTTGCTCAATATCATCGCTAATCGCTTGCTGCAATAAATCAATCCGAATTGATTGATGCTCATCTACGGGTATTTTTCTTAAATTCTGTAGCCCAATACCCGCAATTTTTATCGCTTTTTCAATCGAGGTATGCGCTTCGGATGAGCAATAAGCGCTTAATTTATGCCCTGCCACACCAGTTTCATTAATTTGAAACTGAGTCGCCCGCTCTCTTGCAACTAAAAGCGCAATTAAAGTGGAGCTCGATGCGGAATCCTGAATCACCCCCGAAAACGCCTCCGGCAAGCCCCATAAATCACGTAGCCAATCCATCATTCTTATTTCTAATTCGGTCGCAGCAGGTGAGGTAAGCCAACTCATGCATTGCACGCCTAAGCTAGCTACCAACATTTCGGCCAGCACCGATGGCGGGCTGGTATTAGATGGGAAATAGCCAAAGAATTGAGGGTGCTGCCAATGGGTAATGCCGGGTAGAATGATATTTTTAAAATCTTCAAATACATCTGAAAAATTCGTTGCATCCTTAGGGGCAAAATTCGGTAGCTGCTGCAAAATATCGCCGCTTTTTAATGCGGAAATAACCGGATATTTAACAACGTTTTGCTGGTAGGCATACATCCATTCACTTACCTCAGCCAATGCTTGTTTAAAGTTTTGTTGCATTGTTATCACCCTAATTCCAAAGCAAAAGTGGTTTCTCTAACTGATAGCCCATAAACATTTGCGTGGTAATACGCTCTTCACCCACAAACGCGCAAATTGCGTGCGGTTTACGGCAATTGAAGATCACCAAATCACCACGTTGGGGTTTTATTTTAATCGGCTCTGGTAGTTGTGCCCGCCATTGATCAGGCGCTTGAGTAAATGGAGAAAGTGCGGGGATATCCCATATTTCTAATTCTCCACCTATATCAGGCACTTTCACATAAATGTTAGCGGCTAATTGCGCATCTAATTGGGCGTACTTCGGGGGCAAAGCATCAAAGTGTGGTTCTAAAGCACTTAAATAAGATTTTTCGGCCTTGCTGATTCGCACAATACCTGCAAGCATTTTTTTATTTTCAAAATGACCAACTGTTGCGCCTGGAATAAATAGCTCATCTAATTCCAAACGTAATTTATCAATAGGTGATAAGTAATATTCGCAATATCGACGTAAACGCTCAATTTGCGCATTGGCTTCGCTATAGTAGTTATCTATTTCTGTTGGGTTTGTTATGTTGTAGGTACTATTAAATGGGATGCCAATACGATCAACCCCAAAATACTTTTGTAAAAGTATTTTATCTTCTACTACCTCATGCGTGTAGGGATCAATATCTTGGCTATGTAAGATATTGTGGCTTAGTAAATCACATAAATGTGCAGGGTAATACTCTTCGATGACTATGGCCACAATATCATCATGAATCAATTCTTGAATAATATTGGCTGATAATTTATTTGCAATTCTTACTATTCTTTGCCCCATAAGACATCACTCCCATCTATTGAAATACTATGTTGATTGGAAAAAGATCATGATTTCACCCTTTCCTTATGAGAAATCAGATTAACCACGAGCCAACGCAAGGCTACCACGCAGAATCCATCAAAGTAATACGAATCATTATTATTTAAAGGCATATACAAAGAACAATTTATTAATGCTTATAACATAACTGTTGCAATTGGCTTACTACCTAGGGGGAAGCCCTAGTAATAAAGTGTCACATTGTGCTCAACAATGGCCCTCCTTTGACATATTTCGCATTCCAAATGCGTCTGGAGAGCATATGCAAGAATGGGTTAATGCAGTTAATAGCTGGGTCTGGAGCCCTGCCCTTATTTACTTATGCCTTGGTGTTGGGCTATATTTTTCGATTCGAACCCGCTTTATGCAAGTTCGCCATATTCGCGAAATGATTCGCCTGATGTTCAAAGGCAAAGCTTCTGATGCGGGTGTTTCCTCGTTTCAAGCATTGTCTTTATCCCTTTCTGGCCGCGTTGGAACCGGTAATATTGCCGGGGTTGCCACCGCCATCTCCTTTGGTGGGCCGGGCGCTATTTTCTGGATGTGGGTAGTGGCTTTTTTAGGTGCAAGCACGGCTTATATCGAATCGGTACTCGGGCAGATTTATCACGAAAAACACGAAGGTCAGTATCGAGGCGGCCCCGCTTTTTATATTGAAAAAGGCTTGGGCTGGAAATGGTATTCCATGCTGTTTGCCATTGTTACTGTTATCGCCTGTGGAGTGCTTATGCCCGGCGTACAGGCCAATGGTATTGCCGCTGGCTTAAAGACAGCGTTTGGCCTTAGCCCAGCAGTCACGGGCGCGATTGTGGTGCTTTTACTTGGGATGATTATTTTTGGTGGGGTAAAACGCATTGCCAAGGTGGCACAGGTGGTGGTGCCGTTTATGGCGCTGGGTTATATCCTGATTGCCTTTGTGGTGATTCTGCTTAATATCCAGCAATTACCCGATGTGTTTATGCTGATTATTCGTTCCGCCTTTGGTACTGAGGCTGGCATGGGAGCCATGTTGGGCTTGGCTATTCAGTGGGGCGTAAAACGCGGCATTTATTCCAATGAAGCGGGCCAAGGTACGGGGCCCCATGCGGCCGCTGCGGCGGAAGTCAAACACCCTGCGCAACAAGGTTTAGTGCAGGCGTTTTCTGTGTATATTGACACGCTCTTTGTGTGCTCTGCCACCGCCTTTATGATTTTAATTACCGGCAAATACAATGTGGTTGCACCCGATGGGCAGGCTATTTTCACAGGATTGGCTGGCATGACAGCGGGGAGTGATTTTACTCAGGCTGCGGTAGAGCAAGCCCTGCCCGGCTTTGGCTCTATGTTTGTCGGTATCGCCCTTTTCTTTTTCGCCTTCACCACGATTTTGGCTTACTACTATATTGCAGAAACCAATATCGCCTTTTTAGCCCGAAAAATTCCTTCTGCTGGACTATTTTTTGTTTTAAAAATAGCCATTCTCGCCGTATCGTTCTACGGCTGTATCCGCACTGCAGAGCTGGCCTGGGGATTAGGCGATATGGGGGTTGGGCTGATGGCTTGGCTCAATATCATTGCCATATTCGCGCTACAAAAACCAGCGCTGGCCACGTTAAAAGACTATGAAAAACAACTAAGCCTGAAGCAAGAGCCCGTATTTAACCCTAAGGCCTTGGGCTTGAATGTAGCCAAACATTGGCATGTAAAACATTTAGAATCTGGAGCGGTGCCAGAAGCACCTAAAGCTTAGCCAAGTAAACAATGCCGATCCCTTGTAAAGGTCGGCATTGTTTTAACCGTGAAGCTAAAAACTAGAGCAATGAATAGTTTAGTTAAAGCTTAGATCACACCGAAGCCCACTACGTTTACAGAGAAAGCACTGCGATTTAACCTTTCTCTGTAATTCAAAATATAGCGTCAACAAACACTTAACGCAGCGCTGCCGCCAGAGCATGTAAGCACAACGCAATATTTTCTCGCCTTGCACCGTAACCCATCAGGCCGACTCGCCATGCTTTACCTGCCAGCACGCCTAAGCCAGCGCCGATTTCTAAGTTGTAATCTTCCAGCAGAGCCTTACGCACTGCGACGTCATCAACGCCAGCAGGAATATGCACGGTATTGAGCTGAGGGAGGCGATACGCTTTATCAACTACAAACTCTAGGCCCAAAGACTCTAAGCCATGGCGCAACAATTGATGCATATTGGTATGGCGCTGCCAAGCGTGCTCTAAACCTTCGTTAGCCAGTAAACGTAACGATTCATGCAAGGCATACAGCGTATTAACGGGTGCGGTATGATGGTAGCTGCGCTTAGCGCCACCTGTAGCATCGCCCCAATAGCCCATCACCAAGCTTTGATCCAAAAACCAACTTTGTACCTGTGTTTTGCGCGCTTTTAATTTAGCCACGGCCGCGTCAGAGAAGGAAAGTGGTGATAAACCCGGTACGCAGGATAGGCATTTTTGACTGCCTGAATACACCGCATCAATGCCCCACTCATCCACGCGCAGCTCTACGCCACCAAGTGACGTCACCGCGTCTACAATCGTCAGGCAATCGTATTTTTTAGCCAGCGCACAGAGCGTTTTGGCGTCAGACAACGCCCCTGTCGAGGTTTCTGCATGCACAAAAGCAAGGAACTTGGCTTCTGGATACGCTTTGAGTGCATCTTCGACTTGCTGCGGGCTAACTGGCTCGCCCCAAGCGTTGTCTACCAGCACGGCAATCGCGCCTAGGCGCTCGACATTCTGGCGCATACGCTCGCCAAACACGCCGTTGCGGCAAACGATGACGGTTTCACCCGGCTCAACAAGATTCACAAAGCACGCTTCCATCCCTGCTGAGCCAGGCGCTGAAACCGCCATCGTGACGGAGTTTTTAGTCTGAAATGCGTATTGCAGCAGCGTTTTAATCTCGTCCATCATGCCCACAAATAGCGGGTCTAAATGGCCCACCGTCGGCTTAGACAGCGCTGCCAGCACAGAAGGATAAATGTCAGAAGGCCCCGGCCCCATCAAAATACGATGCGGCGGGAAGAAAGGCATAATCATCGGTGGCGTAAGCATGGGAGTCTCCGTAGTGAGTAGTCGCATTATCGGTCTTTTTAGCCCGTCTTACGGCGGCGGAAAACACTTATGTTGCTGCAGTGCAAAAAAACCATACGTTGTACTCCCTTATCAAGTCAAGTTTTAAGCGGAATGTCATTCAGCGGGCGTACACTTAAACTGAAAACAAATGTGCAGGGTCAGCAAAGACGATTTTTATCTTGTCCGTGCGTAAGCACTATGTGGATAAAAAACTGTTTCTCCCAACAAATGTACTAATTGGCTATGCTGGGGGGAAACCTTGGTTACAAACTCAAAAAACTAAATGCAGTGATTAAAAAGTCCAATTGCATAGATATTATTTTCAAATAGAGAATCTAGCTAAGGAAAGCGGATGCTAAGCGATCAAGAAATTGGGCTATATCTAAAACGAATCAATTATTCCGGCAGCATTGCCGTGGATCTAGCCACGCTCACGGCCTTGCATCAAGCGCATATGTGGCATATTCCTTTTGAGAACTTAGATATTCACTTGGGTGTTGCTATTGATTTAAGCCATAAGGCTCTATTTAATAAAATAATTTTGGCTAAAAGGGGCGGTTTTTGTTATGAGCTTAATTATTTATTTTTTGCGCTACTTTCATCTATTGGCTTTAGCGCGCAGCTGATCTCTGCCCAAGTATTCAATGGCAAAAGCTATGGGCCTGAATTCGATCATTTATTACTGCTTGTTACCTTAAATAATCAACAGTTTATTGCCGATATCGGCTTTGGTGATTCATTCCAAACGCCCTTAACCATCCATCACCACCGCCATGAAAATGCCACCTACCAGATTATGCAAAGCGATGCGTTTTATACTGTGTTGCAAAAAAAGAGCAATCAAGAATATAAGCCACTATATCAATTCACTTTAAATACTTATGACATTAGTGATTTTGCAGATATGTGTATTTATCAGCAAATCTCCCCTGCTTCGCATTTTACGCAAAAATCGGTTTGCTCAATCGCAACGATGGCGATTTCAAATGGCTGTGTTATTCAAACCAAGCATGGTCGCCGTACGATTCATCATATCGGCGATATAGCAGAATATCGCCAACGCTTACAGCAACATTTTCAGATCTCCCTTCCTGAAAGTGCCGGCATTGCCGCACTTTTACATATAAAAAAGATCGACCGCCAAGTAAGTATCTAAAAGAGACATGTGAGCTATTCAGAAAGGCATGGGCATCGCTCCGCTGCCCATGTAATCGCCTTTTCCATTGTTTAAATAAACCAAGTGCATATTAATAAGTCAAAAAAATAGGACTTTTTACCCTTATAAAACAAGCTCAAAAGGGGAATGGTCTCTATCCACTTACGATCGATTGATGTAAATTAGAAGTTAATTCTGACAAAAAATATAGAATTAACTTACAAAATATATCTTAAATTTGATATAGCAGCCTCCACGACTAGCAAGCCATCTCTCCCATGGCTCACTTAAGCTATTTTTAATACACGCTGAAAAATATTCCCGATCAGCTCACCTCTCCACATCACGGTTACTGAATATCGAATGCCGCTTGATCGTAAAGATCTTTTCTTTACGTAGCCTTTCGGCAAGAACAGGACCTTCCTATGTTTGATCTGACGGTTATTTCATCTGCGCTTGCGTGGCCTATCAGCTTGCTTATCGCTTGGTTTGCAGGCGAGTACGGCTATCGTTGGGCAAAAATACCCCGTATCAGTAGTTACGCCATCGTGGGCTTTTTACTGGGCTCATCACAAGCGGGCCTACTCCCTATCGGGCAATCTACCAGCGGGCTATTGCTGAGTAATATTGCATTTGGCTTGATTTTATTTGAGGCAGGGCACCGTATTAATTTACGCTGGCTAAGCCACAACCCTTGGGTTGGCGTGACTTGCCTAACCGAAGCTGCGCTGACTTTTGCTTCAGTTTATGCGTTGTCCCGTGGCTTTGGCGTGGTGTCTACCCATGCCTTGCTGCTAGCATCGCTCTCTATGGCCACCTCTCCTGCGGCCATTGTGCGGGTGATTAATGAGCAGCGTAGTGCCGGCCAAGTCAGCGAGCGCTTACTGCATCTTTCTGCTCTTAATTGTGTGCTGGCCGTGTTTGTTTTTAATATTTTTGTAGGGTTGCTGGTATTTGAAACTACGGGTGATATCTGGCACTCAGCCTCTAGTAGCTTGCTGGTTTTAGCGGCCTCGGCTTTGCTAGGTGGATGCTTTGGGCTAATTATGCCTGTGCTTTTGCGCGGTATTAAATGCCCGAATCAAGATAATACCTTGGCTTTTGTGATCGTCCTTGTGCTGCTGGTTGTTCTTAGCGAAACCTTGAAGCTATCTGCAGTACTGGCCACCCTGACCTTTGGTTTGGTGGTGCGCCATCGTCGGCTAGAGTTTCACCCTTTACAACGCGGCTTTGGCACTTTGGGTGATTTTCTTTCTGTATTGCTGTTTGTCTTTATTGCTTCTACCTTGCAATGGCAGCATGTCATTTCAGGGCTGGGCTTAGGTTTAGCCATTATTGCTACACGCATCGTGGCTAAGATATGCGGCGTCAGCCTTTTTGCAAATATTAGCGGGATTAGCTGGCGTAAAGGCGTACTGCTTGGGATGGCCATGAGCCCTATGTCAGCCTTTGTGATTCTTATGCTAGAGCAAACCCGCCACCTTGGCATTAATCTGGCAGATCAGCTGATTCCACTCGCTTCCGCGGCACTGATTTTAGAAATCTTCGGCCCCATCATCACCAAGCAGGCCTTGATCTGGTCGCATGAAGTCCCTAAGGAATAATCGCCATGCCACTTGAAGCCTTCAGTACCTCGCAATCACTCAGCATGGGGGTTGAACTTGAATTACAACTTATCAGCCTCAGCGATTTTGATTTAAGTGCATCCAGTCCAGATTTACTTGAGCTATTAAACCGTATGCCTTTTCTTGGTAATGTAACACCTGAAATAACGCAAAGCATGATTGAGGTGTCAACAGATATTCAGACAGAATACCCAAAGCTACTCTTGCAACTACAAAACATGCGCGATGCACTAGTTAAAGCAGGCGATAAACTGAATATTGGTATTTGCGGTGGGGGTACGCACCCTTTTCAACTTTGGTCTGAGCGGCGCATTTTTAATAAGCCACGGTTTAATGAAGTTTCCGAACTTTACGGTTATCTGACTAAGCAATTTACTATTTTTGGGCAACATGTACATATAGGCTGCACCAGCGGAGACGAGGCGATGTTTCTGCTGCATGCACTCAACCGCTATGTGCCGCATTTTATTGCCTTATCAGCCTCATCCCCGTTTGTGCAGGGGTATGACACGCTCTTTCACTCTGCACGGCTTAATTCTGTATTTGCTTTTCCTTTAAGTGGCCGTGCGCCCTTCTTGCTGCGCTGGGAAGACTTCGAGCAAAAGTATTTTGCGAAGATGGAGTTAACCGGTGTGATCAAAAGCATGAAGGATTTTTACTGGGATATTCGCCCCAAGCCCGAATTTGGCACGATAGAGCTACGCGTTTGTGATACGCCACTTTCTGTGGAGCGGGCTGCCGCCCTTGCTTGCTATTTACAGGCGCTTTGCCGCTATTTACTCGAGCAATACGAAGCGCCGCCAGTAGAAGACGATTACCTAGTTTACAATTACAACCGCTTTCAGGCCTGCCGCTTTGGCCTAGATGGCACGATGGTTCATCCTAAGACTTATCAGCAAACTAGCTTACGGGAGGACATCCGCAATACCTTAAACCGCATTCAGCCCCACGCCGCCGCATTAAATAGCACCCCTGCCTTAGATCATATTCATCAGCTCATTATCAGTGGTGATGACGCTACTTTTTTGCGCCATGAGTATGACAAGCGTAACAATGTGGCAGGCATGGTCAATGCCGCGATACAGCGGTTTCGCTATGGTAGCTTGTAGAAAAATATTTTTATTTCAGCTAATTGCATAAATAAGCCTGATTATGTCTCTTGCTCCGGCCCCCTTGATTTAGCAATTCGTGCTGCGCAAAGTGAACGAATACTCTGCTTTACAGGGGGGGCATGTCAGTCAATGGCATCCATATGCAAAAGGGCTTGTCTTTGCCTCAGTTCATCCAATTATACGGTACAGAGCAACAGTGCGAAGCCGCACTGCAAAAAGCACGCTGGGCACAAGGCCCCAAGTGTCATGGACAGAATGCTTGCACAGTTCAAAACAAAGACATTGTTGCGATCACACACATAGAGGTGAGTGAGGACCTGATGTTAGTTACGTATCAAGATAATTGATCCACGAAAAACACTAAATCATGGAAAAAATTCAATACGCATAGACTCTACTCGAAAAACTTCATTTCCTATCGAAATAAAAACATGGATCGACTAGATAAGTTGTTGCCTCTAAAAATTTATTGCTTGGATAGAAAAACAGAGCGGGCAATACGATAACTCTTGGTGATTTTTACATATTTAGTGGACTGCGGTTTTTTACCTTACTGCGTTACATCAGTTAATAAAATAAACATCGCAGAAATCATGCGTATAGCCTACAAGCAGGTTGTAAGCATTGCAGGTCATTAAAGCTTGATTGTTTGATGGGCTCTCTTTGCATTTAAAGAAAACGCCATAAATGCTTACAGCAATTTTACCCAGCGAATGGTGAATAAGTAGCGGCTAATAAGCAATGATATTGCGTGATATGACAGCCATTTAACTCAACACCCACTTGCTATCGTCGTGGTTGATCTACCGCTCTTTAGGTATGCCGAACTCCAATTCAAACAACTAATACAGCTTCACCCTTTTAGCTTTTATATTGGCTGCGTCATGGCACATCAAAAAACCGACATAAATAACAAGGTATCATTATCCCATTTCTTGATTTCGCGCACATTCTGAATGCTTGCTCTATTCTATGATTGAGCTGACATAAACTCCTATGAAAAGCCGACCATGCTCGACCTATCAACTTTTTTCCTTGGACGCCCCCTGGCTGCGCCGTTGATGAACGCGTCAGGCGTTTGGTGCAACGTGACGAATCAGCTCAATGCGCTCGCAAAGAGTGAAGCAGGCGCAATGGTGACTAAAAGCTGCACACTGATTCGCCGAGATGGCAACCCAGAGCCGCGATATCACACTTTATCTATGGGCAGTATTAACTCAATGGGTTTACCCAATGAGGGCCATCTTTATTATTTAGATTATGCCCAGCTGCATGATTACGAAAATAAACCATTATTTTTTTCTGTAGCAGGATTAACGCTAGACGATAACTTAACAATGGTGGCGCAAATTCAAGATGCCTATACACCCGCCATGGTAGAAATTAATCTTTCTTGCCCAAATGTGCCGGGTAAAGCGCAAATTGGCTATGATTTTGAGGCATTAGATGTGATATTAGCGGAAATGAGTTCTGCTTATGCCCGCCCTTTTGGCGTAAAGCTACCGCCTTATTTTGATATTGCTCATTTTGATGAAGTAGCAGAAATATTAAATCGCTATGATAAAGTGGCTTTCGTTACCTGCATTAATTCAATTGGTAATGGATTAATGATTGACATCAATAGCGAAACAGTCCTTATTAAACCAAAACAAGGATTTGGCGGAATTGGCGGCGAATACGTGCTACCCACCGCGCTTGCCAATGTCAATGCGTTTTATCGTCGCTGCCCAGAAAAATCTATTATCGGCTGTGGGGGTGTTAGCACCGGTGAGCACGTCTTTATGCATTTATTAGCAGGGGCTAGCATTGTTCAAGTTGGTACGGCTTTGTATGAAGAAGGTGTAGATATTTTTGCGCGATTAAAAATAGAGCTAGCACGAATCATGCAAAAAAAAGGTTATCATAAAATTGAAGAATTTCAAGGAAAATTAAAAACTATTTAAAAATAAAAACTAATGCATATCCCTATTGATAACCCCATCCGTCTACGCTTATTATCTCTCGGCGCATTATAGCGAGGCACTGTAAATTTCAGTTTTTATATTTGATATTTGTAGTTTTATCAGTAACCACACCCCAGCTTGGAGCAATAGCATGCGTACTCAATGTCTTAAAACGGGTCTTACTCTTACTTTGATGTTTGCCGCCTTTGCTGCTAACGCCGCCGATGCACTTCCTCGTGTGATGATTTTAGCCACTGGGGGCACTATTGCTGGAACGGGCGCGACCAGTACCACGACGGTAGGCTATACCGCTGCAAAAATCGGTGTAGAACGCCTGATTGAAGCCGTGCCTGAATTGCAAAAAGTAGCCCATGTTAAAGGCGAGCAGGTTTTCCAAATCGCCAGCGAAAACATGAGCAACGAGCATTGGCTAAAGCTGGCCAAACGTGTGAATGAGATTCTTAAGCAGTCCGATGTAGACGGCATTGTGATTACCCATGGCACCGATACCATCGAAGAAACGGCTTACTTTTTAAATCTAGTGGTTAAAAGCAAAAAGCCTGTTGTGGTTGTAGGTGCGATGCGCCCAGCCACAGCCATCAGCGCCGATGGCCCTATCAATCTTTATAATGCAGTGGCATTAGCAGGTAGCAAAGAGGCGGTAGGTCAAGGCGTCTTGGTCTCTTTAAATGATGAAATCCAAGGCGCACGCGATGTCACCAAAACCAATACCATGACAGGCAATACTTTTAGAGCGCCAGAACTCGGTAGCCTAGGTTATATGGTATCGAGCCAAGCCAAGTTTTACCGTAGTAGTACCCGCAAGCACACCATCGAAACCGAATTCGATGTAAGCAAGCTAGAAACTCTCCCTGCCGTGGATATTGCCTATGGCTCGGCGAATGCTAACACCCTTGCAATTGATGCATTTGCCGCCGCTGGCGACGTAGGGATTGTGTATGCAGGCACTGGTGATGGTAGCTTATCCACCCCTGTGCGTACCCGCCTTACCGAACTCCGCCAAAAAGGTATTCATATTAATCGCTCATCCCGCGTAGGTAACGGCCCAACCGTTCGTGGCGGTGAAAATGATGATGACAAAACCGACTTCACCGTATCCGACACCCTTACCCCACAAAAAGCCCGCATTTTATTGATGCTGGCGCTGACTAAAACCAAAGACAGCAAAGAAATTCAACGTATGTTCTACACCTACTAAGCAAATAGGCATCGCTGCGACATTTAATTTAGCAGTGAGTGGCTCTTATTTAATTAGTATAAAAATGCGGCTTTTTGGGCCGCATTTTTATTTAGCAAATAAAAACCAGCTTGATATCTCGTATAATCTTAAATTCGCTCGGCCATCTGATTTAATCTTGAGTAATTGCAATACGCCACCATAATGCACTAAGCTCAATAATGGCAACAATGTAGGCGCACTATGATGGTAAATTTTCTATTCAAAACGGCTTTTGTTGGAATTGGGCTTGCCGTACAATCTATATATGCTTGTAACGGCACGATCACGCCTGATAGCTTACCCATCAATAATCCTAATATTCACGGTGTGGCCATTTTTTTGCCAGAAATTTTAGAAAATGCAGATTCAGGCCCTTTCCCCAATCTATTAAAAACCATCAATAAATATTATCCAGAAGGCAAGATCAGCATCAGCATCGAGCCGGTGAAACGGGTTTATCTTGATACCAACAATAAGAATGCCGATTTTCGATTCCCTATTATGAAAATCAGCGAAGATGCAGATAACTTTACACCCTACCAATTTTCAAAAGAAATGCTGGGAAAAGTCAGTTTTGTGCTTTATACCCTCAACAAAAAACCACTTACTAAAGATGATATTTTAAAAGTAGCTAACCTCGCCAAATATTCAATTGAAGCCCCCCCCGTAAATTGGGGGTTTTCAACTAAGAGTGTCGTTAATTTAGAACAATCACTCAAAAAATTAAATGCAGGGCGCATTGATGCGGTAATCTGGGCGCAAGAAGAAGCAGATTACATTATTAAAAAATTTAAACTCAATCAAATCCACCGCGCTCATTTCGATGATTATCCTGATGTACTGTTTTTGTCTTGTAATCAACGCGGTGATTTTGTAAACAATGCATTAAGTAAAGCGATATCTGCAGCGCGCGCCAGCGGTGAGTTACAAAAAGCCTATATCAAAGTGCATAAGCCCTATCAAGACTGGCAACCTTAAGCCATGATTGCTTGGGTATATCGGCCTTGCTAGTGCTCATAGTAAGTTTACCCCACACTACTCTTCATGCTTGCAAGTGAGTTAATTACTATGCCAATAAAACTAAAGGCCGCTATGGCCTTTAGTTTTACCTTAAAAGTGTTAATTCACCGGTAAATTTACAAAATATTGCTTAGCAAAATCACTGGTAAATTGCCCTAATAAGAGATGGGTATGCGTGGTGGGATGCATATTATCCCAAAATACATATTCATCGGGATTAGTGCACTCTGGGCGCAGTTTTTGTGTCTGTAGATACACCGTGCTCGCCGTAGAGTTAATACTCAAGCACGCTTGCGTCGTGTTTTTTACATTGTATTTACTAGGGTGATCTAATAAATCAGTAAACATGGTATTGGTATCAAAAATTTGAATGTTTAAACGCGCCCCATGCTTATCACGTAGTGCTTTTAATAAAAGAGTGAGCCGTTGATTATAATCAATCACTTGTGCCGCTACATTATCCGCATCATTGCGCAATTTAAATATTGGTACCCGCGAAACATTAGGTAAATTTAGCAGCAAGATATTGCTGGCGCCCGCTGCAATCAGCGTATCTAAAGCCGTAGTTTGTGCCGTAATCAATTGATCTACACTTCGGCCATAACTTATTAAGTCATTCCCACCAATCAGCATGGTAAATAAAGTATTTTCGGGGTGATATGCCGGTGCTCGCGACGTATACTCCTTCCAAGACTCTACCTGCTGAATAAGCCCAGGTACAACTAAGTGCGTATCTGCTGCTGAGCCCCCAATCGCCCAGTTATAGAGGGGTAATTTCAGATTTTCAGCGAAGTACTCCACCCAAACTTTGTCGTTGCTAAAGCTGCCAATGAACCACGTTTTTGAATTAGGCAATTTCCAAAAGGAGGCGTTATACATGTTTTGCGTATCAGAAAGACTATCGCCAAAGGCAATCACTTTGTTAATAGCATGACTTTGTGTTGCCTGATCATTCGTCCATACCGTGGAATCAAAAGATAAAGCATTATTAGCAGCGGCCACCAGTGCCACCGGCGTTTTTATGCCCTTCTGACTTAATGTTTGCCTACACACGCTACTGAGGGTTTCTTGGGCTACTTCGCTATAAAACATATTCTTCCACTGAAATAAGCCATCCGCCCACCAATTGCCATATAGCTTGTAATACGCGCCGCTACTTGGGTCTGTCGCCCAAGCGTAAGTTGTGGCAGGTTGGCTTAGTTCATCCTTTTTCCGATAATAACAACGCAAATAGGTGTAAGTGAAGCCCCCTAAGCGTGCAGACCTAGCGACTTTGGGCGCATTAAACAATTCTTCGGCACTCAGTGGTTTTTCCGCTGATAACACGCCCCCCAATTGCACATCAGGGCTTACATTTTCATTGGCAAAAACTGCGGCAGTAGGGACCAGCAAGCTGATAAGGAGTAAATGTCGCATAGATGGTTATCCGCCTCGAATATTATCATTCACTTATACTACGGCAATGCCAAAGTGCCCCCTATACCTTGAAATACCCATGCACCGGCATTCTAAAAGACGAAAAACATACCGTTTTTCGCCTTTTAGAATGCCAGCTATACAATTCAGTTTTTAAACCTCATTAACGTGCATAGCCTTGCGCAGGAATAATCACCAAGGCGGCCCGTTGGCCGATGCGAACGTCGGGATTGGGAAAAATCAATCTTGCATCTACCTCATCCACAACATATTGAATCCCCCCCTCTTCGGCCAAGAGCGTACCAAGCGGCAATGGCGCAAAGTTATCCAAATACGCGTCAATACTTAGGGCAAATGCATCGCTTTGCTTAATAATCTCGCGCGAAACTTTAAAGAGGCGAATATGCGCCGGAACCACTTCGCACTCTGGTAACTCACCACTGATCATGTTTTCTAGATAACTCTGAATTTTGCTTAGATCAAGCGCCGTGTTCTGACCAAAGGGCATGGCCCTGCCTAGCTCAATTGTAAACGCTGCCGCCCCGCAATATTGGCTGGAAAAGAAAGAGAATGTTGTGGAAGGGGTGGTTTGCATTAGCACCGCATCTACCCCAGCCACCGCGAGGCGTGCCACTTGCAAGGGTTCAAAATTGCGTCCATGCGGTGGTAAGGGGTAGATGGCAAATTTTTCGATTAAAGAGCCATGAAGTGCCGTGTGTAAATCGTAATGCAACCGCGGCTTTCCATCTTGAATCGAGCGAGAAAAAAACCGCATCAGCTGCATTTCTAGCATGGCAGCACGGCGCGCCTCTTGGCCATCTTCTACCTCGGGCATGCGACAGAACAAGCGGTTCATATCCTGCTCAATGCAGCGTACCCCTTGGCGCATTGCCCCCACATTGCCAAATATACAGAGCACACGGGCACGCACGCGCAGCTCCCCGTTTAGGATTTGGCTTACTAAGTGATCTAACAGCTCGATAGGCGCAGTTTCATTGCCGTGTATCCCACAGCTGAGTACCACGTCTAATTGCCGATCTCTGGGATCTTTAGGCTCAAAGCGAATGATGCCTTCATCCATGACTTGTACATGGGTGCCATTTGGTAGGCAATAAGGCAAGGCAATCGCGGTTTTTCCTGCCAAGGTTTGTACTAAAAAAGAAGGATTCATTTTGGGTCTATGCCTTGGGTAGCTGAAGGAAGTCTAGGCCCTATTGGTGTTTTTTTCACGCTCGAAAACACCAATCGTCTTGTACACTTCAGCAACCACACGCAATGCAAGGGCGTAGTAAGTATTTTATTGCATTGCGTCATTGCACTTCAGTGATATTAATCAGGTTAACTGACAAGGATAAATCGAGCCCAAATGTAAAATTTGCGTTAATTCATCTAAAGCGGTACGCACTTCGGTCATTAAATGAGGATCGGCTAAATCCGCTTCGGTCAGACGATCACGGTAATGTTGATCCACCCAGCTATTAAGGCGGGTAAATAGCGCATCGTTCATCCAAATATGCGGGTTCACTGCGGCTAGCTCTTTTTCTTGTAAGGCTACGCGTAAACGTAAGCAAGCTGGGCCGCCGCCATTTTGCATGCTTTGTTTTAAATCGAATACCATTAACTCGGCAATCGGGCCATTGCAAGCCAACATGCCTTGCAAATAATCCCAAACTGCTGGCGTGGCTCGGCATTCCTCCGGCACGACTAAATTTTGTCGGCCATCGGCACGCGCCAACAATTGGCTATTAAAGAGATAGGACTTCACCGCATCGGCCACGCTCACTTGGGCCAGCGGTACTTCAACCACTTGTAAGCCGCCTCCCAGCTTGGCGTCTAGCTCGGCATACACCGCGACTTGGCGCAAAAAAGCGGTTTCGTGGCTAAACAAGACATTTTGATTGCCCACTGAAATGACATCATTGTGAAATACGCCCGCATCAATCACCGCCGGGTTTTGCTGAGCAAACACTATATGATCGGCGTTTAAGCCATGCAATCGCGCAATCGCCTCACCGGCTTCACGCGTTTGCCGAGCAGGGAATTTTTGCGGCTCAACGCCCCCACCCCAATGCTGGCGACCATAGACAAAGAATTCAACGCCTACTTTGCCATAGTCATGGCAAAAACGGGTGTGATTGGCCGCGCCTTCATCGCCAAATACCGCCTGCATAGGCAGAGCATCATGATGGGCAAACACCGCCTCATTATTAAACATCGCTTTGAGCGAGCGGGTGGTTTGCCCGTGTTCGATAGCGCGATGAAATTTGTTTTGTAGATTTGCCGCCGTAAAGTGCACACGACCATCGCGGGTATCGGCCGATGGGCTTACCGTTGCGGCATTGGCGGTCCACATGCTGGATGCAGATGAGACATTAGCCAGTAATCCTGGCGATGTTTTAGCAACTGCAGCTAATACCGCTGCATCATCCCCAACAAAACCTAGCTCACGTAGTAAGCCTATTGCAGGGCGTTCTTGCGGCACAAATACGCCCTGCTTATAACCCATATCGGCCAGCGCTTTCATTTTGGCGAGGCCTTGCTTGGCCGCCTCACGCGGATTGGCCGCTTTATTGGCATTGGATGTGGAGGCCACATTACCAAAAGAATGACCGCCGTAATGGTGGGTTGGGCCAACTAACCCATCAAAATTCGCTTCAAAACTCGTCGACATGTATTTATTCCTTTCCAATGGCCAGGCCCGGGGGCAACTTTGCTGGCATAACAAGTAATTCAGATTCTAAAGAAGCAACAGGGTATGCACAGTAGTCTGCTGCGTAATAAGCGCTTGGGCGGTGATTGCCACTTGCCCCAATCCCACCAAAAGGGCCAGCACTGGATGCGCCCGTCAGTGGTTTATTCCAATTTACAATGCCAGCACGAGATTCACGCCAAAACACTTTATAGCGATCGTGGCTATCGGATAAAAGCCCCGCTGCTAAACCAAAGCGGCTGCGATTAGCCAAGCGAATCGCCTCATCAAAAT
Source organism: Pseudomonadota bacterium (assembly GCA_039796405.1). Classification (GTDB taxonomy): domain Bacteria; phylum Pseudomonadota; class Gammaproteobacteria; order Burkholderiales; family Chitinibacteraceae; genus Iodobacter. The sequence continues at coordinate 11,518 of JBDKJX010000044.1, read as the reverse complement.
CTGCATAACGCTGCACTTGCAATAAGGGACCAAAACACTCTTCATCAGGTAAATCCGCCACATTACTCACATCCATTAATCCAGCCGACAACAGTGCAGAAGTCGCATCTAAACGGCGCATTTCTAAAAGCATTTTACCGCCTTTTGCCAGTAGCTGGTTTTGCACTGTTAGCATATTATCTGCCGCCGCCATCGAGATCATTGCGCCCATAAAGGGCGGTGGCTCAGCATCCCATGCCCCCACTCTAAGTTCGGCACTGACCCGCACCAGCCGATCTAAAAATGCATCACCCCATTCGCCCTTGGGTACAAATAAGCGCCTTGCACAGGAGCAGCGCTGGCCTGCCGATATAAAAGAGGATTGAATCACGTGATGAATTGCTGCGGGTACATCTTTGACTTCATCCACAATCAAAGCGTTATTACCGCTCATTTCAAGCGCTAATATTTTATCGGGGCGACCTGAAAACTGCTGGTGCAATAGATGCCCAGTAGCCGCACTACCCGTAAAAAACACGCCATCTAAACCAGTATTCGCCGCAAGTAAAGCACCTGTTTTTGGGCCGCCTTGCAGCAAATTAATCACCCCGGCGGGTAAACCTGCCGCCAGCCATAGCTCAACAGTTTTTTGCGAAGTCATTGGGGTGAGTTCCGATGGCTTAAATACCACGGTATTGCCCGCCAGCAGCGCAGGCACAATATGCCCATTGGGCAAGTGCCCAGGAAAATTATATGGGCCGAACACCGCCACGACCCCATGCGGACGGTGCCGCAATACCGTACTGGCATCGCCCTGGGTTGACTCCTTACGATAGGTCCGCTCTTCAAAGGAACGGATCGAAAAATCGATTTTCCCCACCATACTGGCGACTTCCATCACCGCTTCCCAGCGAGGTTTGCCTGTTTCTAAACCAATGGTCGCGGCTAATTCATCTAGGTTGGCCTGCAGTAAATCTGCAAAGCAGCGCAGCACCGCGATGCGAATACTGAGCTCCGAATCACGCCACGGGGCAAATGCGGCCCGCGCAGCGCTCACCGCAGCATCTACCTCATACAAGGTTGCGGCATTTCCTACCCAAACGGCCTGCTGGCTAACAGGATTGCGCGAAGTCCACGCCTCCCCTTTACCAAGCAACCAGCGCCCATCGATTAATTGCATGCACTACTCCTTAGCAGAAAGCGGTACGGCGCGGACGCTATCTCCATGAGCAATGCCCAGTTGATCTAAGATGGCTTGGCTTAATTGCAAGCCGTGCTTAGATGGACATGCCATAGAAATAACACAGCGAAACCCCTGCAATTGACGATTAGAAACCAAGTACGGTAGGCCATTGGCGGCCACATCAGCTAACACTGCTGCATAACAATGACTCGCACGCACCGCGCGAATTTGATTCAAATCGCACTCCAATGTTGGGCCAGCATCAAAAATATCTACATAACCTTGGTAGCGAAACCCTTCTGCCTCTAGCATGGCGCGCGCTGGGCGGGTTGCACTGTGCACTTCTGCGATCGAGGCTTGCGCTTCATCTGATAAAAAACAGGTATAAATTGGGTGCTGGGGCATGAGCTCTGCAATAAAGGATTTGCTGCCCACATAGGATAAGAAATCCGCTCGGGCAAAATCCATGCGAAAGAAATGTCGGCCTAAGCTTTCCCAAAATGGCGAGCAACCTGACTCATCAGAAATTCCGCGCATTTCCGCAATAATGCGCTGCGAGAACCGCTCGGTGTGCTCCGCCATAAATAAGAAACGTGCCTTAGATAGCAAACTGCCATTACCGTCTTTACGATAGCTAGGCAGCAAAAATAATGAGCACAGCTCGCTTGAGCCGGTCATATCGCTATTTAAAAACAAGGTGGCGAGCTGCTTATAAATACCCAGCTCACGGGATGCATGCACATTGAGGCCAACGCGGTAGTTGTACCAAGTTTCATGCATGCCAACAGCCGCTTCAATGGCGGACGTGCCTACTATTTTGCCACTGACTTCATCTTCAAGCACAAACACATAACTGGCGTCTGCAACATCAGGGGCCTCCGTACTTAAAGACGTTTCGCTGGCCAAAATACGGGTAGACAAACGCTCAGGATTAGCTTGTAAGGTGGTTACCCCTACTCCTGCGTCTTTGGCTAAATTCAATAGCGCGGGTAAATCTCCAGTCTCAATTGGACGGATCAGCATACACAAAACTCCTATAAACCTAGACCTGATGCGAACACAAACTCAGGCAGCAGGCATTTGTTTCTTTTCTGAGGAAAGAACGGTCTACCACCTCAAACTCCAGCCAATGCAAAGGTGGAATAAACCGCTGAGGGCAAAGGGGAACCCAGCATGAGCGCACGCCATTTACCCGCTATAACAGAAAGGACGCCGATACCAACAAAGCCTAGCAAAGCCCACCCTGCATTACATCGGGACAAGTCCCAACTGATGCCTATCCTTCAGTAAATAGTGGGTAGTGCAGCATATTGCTTTCAAGTTTGCTTAATATTGACTATGAATAACTCATGGCGTAACTGACACAAAATATAAAAAAGCCAGCCATTTGCTCAGCAGAGCGGCGAATTATCGACAAGAATGCGCATGGCTGCACGTATTTAAGCGCGATGCATTTGTATGCTTATGGGTAATTGAGAGAGATCAAACCAATAAAACACCTTCAAAACAAAACCTTAGGCAGTGCTTAACGTAAAAAGTAAACTCCCCCTTCTGGGTGGGTTTTGAACCCAAAGCCCTAAGCAGGATGCCCCTATGCCAATTACACACACTAGAAACAACCAGCTTTGCTCAATTATGATTAGTGGAGAAATGTCAATTTATACTGCAAAGCTCACGCAAACGACCCTGCTTGAGCTGCTACACACCGAAGAGCAGATTCATATTGATCTATCTGAGGTCAGTGATATCGACAGCACAGGAATCCAACTTTTATTGAGCCTTAAAAACTTTGCAAACGCGCAAAATATTCCTTTGCAGTTTCACGGGCACAGCCAATGCGTATTAGATGTAATCGATCTTTACAATATTGCTGCCGAGCTAGGGGATCCTTTAGTGTTGACCCAACGCTAAAGACGTAGATTTTCGTAGAGCACGCCTAGCAGCCTGTCGGACTTAAGCGATCGTAGCGAGGGAAAGACCGGTTTGAGACAGATTTAGCGGGTTTTTAAGGCGAATAGCTGGCTATTCAACGAGAAAATGCGTGAAATATGGCCAAATCCGGCTTTTCCGTAGTAGATCAGTCTTAAGTCCGACAGGCTGCTAGGCTCTATAAGGAGTAAAAAATGGACCTGGACTCCGCTAGAGGTGCGCTCATCGAAGAGGCACGAGATTTACTGATGTCGATGGAATCAGCGCTGCTGACTATCGAAACTGGAAGTGTAAGCCAAGATGAAGTTGCGTCTCTATTTAGGGCGGCCCATACCATTAAAGGCTCGGCAGGTTTATTTGCCTTAGAGCTTATTGTTGAGTTCACCCACAGTATGGAAAGCGTGCTGGATTTAGTGCGGAATGAAGAAATCCAGATTGATGGCGTCATGATTTCATTATTATTAAATTGTAAAGACTATCTCAGCTTATTAATAAATGCTGTAGAAAACAAAACAGAGCTCATTGATCCAAATTCAGAAGATCGTAAAACACTATTAGCGCAGCTCAATCATTACCTAAATCCTTCTAGCGGTTTGCAAACCCTAGAAGTAAAAGACCCCATAGAGAAAGACCAACAAACCAGTAGAGACGATGCGCACTGGCATATCTCATTACGGTTCGCTAAGCATATTTTACTAGATGGCCTAGATCCTCTCGCTTTTATCACCTATTTAGCCACCTTAGGCAGAATTATTTATATCTACACGATCACTGAAAAAATACCTCCGTTGGCAGAAATGAATGCCGAGCACTGCTATCTTGGTTTTGAAATTGATTTAGAATCAAGTGCAGACAAGCAAACCATTGAAAATACTTTTGAATTTATTCGAAAAGATAGCACCATACGCATTATTGCTCCCCATTCGCAGATACAAGATTATATTGATTTAATTCACTCTCTGCCCGAATCGCCAAAACTGCTTGGCGAGATTCTTATTAAGGGTAAATCCATTACACCATTGGAATTAGAAGAAATTCTGCACATCCAAAAAACAACTCCTGAACGTCCTTTGGGGAGTATTTTTATTGAAGAGAATATGGTGGCCGCTCCTGTTGTAGAAGCGGCACTTATTAAGCAAAAACAAAGTGCAGACAAAAAGAATCAAGAATTAAAATTTATCAAAGTTGAAGCAGGAAAACTTGATTTACTTATTAATTTAGTGGGGGAGCTGGTGATTGCTGGCGCTGCGGCTAATTTAATTTCAAAGAAAAATAAAGACCCTGGTATGTTTGAAGCCTGTGCCAATCTTTCTGATTTAGTAGAGCAAATTAGAGATGGCGCACTTAACTTAAGAATGGTGCAAATTAAAGAAGTTTTTGATCGTTTCCCTAGAGTAATTAGGGATGCATCAAAAGATTTAGAAAAACAAATTGAGCTTAAACTCATCGGAACAGAAACCGAGCTAGATAAAAGTATGATAGAAAAATTAAATGATCCATTAATGCATATTGTCCGGAATGCCATTGACCATGGCATTGAGTTGCCACAGATACGTATCGCCAAAGGCAAGCCTGCTCAAGGCGAATTAACGCTCAGTGCTTTCCATGAGTCAGGTAGCGTGGTCATCGAAATAAGTGATGATGGTGCGGGACTAAATAAAGAAAAAATATTAAAAAAAGCCATAGAAAAAAATTTAATCAGCAAAGATGCAATGTTAAATGAGTATGAAATATTTCAGCTGATCTTTGAGCCTGGTTTTTCGACAGCAGAAAAAGTAACTCATCTTTCTGGTCGAGGGGTAGGCATGGATGTTGTAAAACGCAATATTGAACAATTACGTGGTGAAGTAGAGGTTTTATCCGAAGAAGGCACTGGCAGTATTTTTAGAATTCGTTTACCACTCACCATGGCAATTATTGATGGCTTTCAAGTGCAAGTAGAAAATGCTACGTTTGTTATTCCGCTGGATTTAGTTTTAGAATGCGCAGATCTGATGCCAGAGAGCGAGCAGCACAATTTTGTAAATTTACGTGGCAAAGTACTACCTTATATTCGCCTTCGTGAATTATTTGATTTACCTAACAATACGGCCACTCGGGAAAGTATTGTGATTGTGCAATATGGGCAAAATCGTGCTGGATTAGTGGTAGATAAATTAATTGGCGAATTTCAAGCCGTTATCAAACCACTAGGTTTGTTATTTAGAGAAGTAAAGGGTATCAGCGGGTCGACCATCTTAGGCACAGGCCAAGTCGCTTTAATTTTAGATATTGCCCAATTAGTGCAATTTGCACACAGAAAATCACACCTAGATCAAACCAGCCATACTCGTCAATTAAATACTAAAACCTTTTTATCCCTTATTAACAACAAATAAAGCACTTGGAGAATCCAATGTTTTGGATTAGCAAATTAAAGTTAGGCCAAAAGTTAATTATCTCTTTTATGGCTATCGCCAGCTTATCGCTTTTAACTGGAATCATCGGCCTAGTAAAAGTAAATACGATGAATTATTTAATTTCGGACATGTATATTAATCAACTAGAACCAATGAAGCACATTGCCAACGCAAACACCAACGCTATTTATGTAGCTAGAAAATTAAATTTTTACATAATTGCTCACGATAACAAGCTAAGAGAGGAAACATTGGCCATTATGGATGACCATGAAAAAGAAATGTTTAGGCTTATAAAAAAGTATCAAGCCACTCCGCAAAGCCCTACAACTGAAAGTATTTTGAGCAAAATCCCTTTGCAGTGGAAAAATTTTAAAGCGGCGCAGAAAAAAGCTCTTGATTTTGCCAATACAAATAACGACGCGGAAGCCCGCAGAGTGATTTTAGAAGAAGTTCGCCCATTTTTTCAAGAAGTTGACGATGCCCTCTCCGCGCTACTTGATGCTAACGAGGCGCGTAGCAAAGCTCTATTTGAAGATTCACAAGCATTAGCAAGTAAGATAAACCTATTTATGATCGCCGTAATGAGCGGTAGTTTTTTAATTGCTATTTTTATTGCACTATTTATCACCAGAAAAATAACTGCGCAAATTGGCGGGGAACCCAGCGAAGCAGTGCGAATTGCCAAGCAAGTATCGGAAGGCGATTTAAGAAACACCAGTAACTTAATCGCAGGTGACCAATCTAGCGTTTTATTTGCCTTACACTCTATGTGCAATACTTTAAGCACGATAATGAGCGAAGTGCATGGCACTTCAGATGCCCTTGCTAGCGCATCTGAGCAGGTCAACGCTTCTTCCCAAAATTTAGCTCAAAACTCCTCAGAACAAGCCGCCAGCATAGAGCAAACCAGCTCTGCGCTAGAGCAAATAACCTCAATTATTTCTCAAAACAGTGAAAACGCAAAAGTTACGGAATGTATTGCAAGTAGTGCGTCTAGTAATGCAATTGAAGGGGGCGTGGCCGTAAAAGAGACGGCTAAGGCGATGCAGCAAATTGCGAATCGCATCCGGATTATTGATGATATTGCCTATCAAACTAATTTGCTGGCCCTCAATGCCGCCATTGAAGCCGCCCGCGCAGGGGAGCACGGAAAAGGCTTTGCCGTAGTCGCAGCAGAAGTTCGCAAACTTGCCGAGCGAAGCCAAATTGCCGCCCAAGAAATTAGCGAATTTGCCAGCAATAGCGTTAATCAAGCCACTCATGCAGGTAATCGGCTAGAAGAAATCGTACCTTTAATTAGGAAAACAGCAGATTTAGTTCAAGAAATCTCTGCCGCATCGCAAGAACAAGCCAATGGCATTGATCAAATTAATTCAGCGGTTAGCCAACTATCTCAAACCACACAAGGCAATGCAGCAGCAGCGGAGCAACTAAACGCTACTTCTGAAGAACTTTCAATTCACGCTTCACGATTACAAGAAATGATCAGTTTCTTTAAAACAGAAAAAATCATGCAAAAAACACGGCCTAGCATTCCTACTTTGCATACATCGATACCTGCCACCCAGCACGACAATCCATTTGTTTCGTATTAAAGGATTACGCCAATGAATTTAAATAAATTAAGAAAAAATGGCGAGCTAAAATCCAGTGCGCCTATTGTTGAGGAAAAACAATATCTCACCTTCACCTTAAACCAGGAATTATTTGCTGTGGTTATTCATAGTATTAAAGAGATTATTGAATACCCGGGGGTAACCGAAGTACCGCTTATGCCACGGTTTATGCATGGTGTGATTAATATGCGTGGCGCAGTTATTCCTGTTATTGATTTAGCTATCCGTTTTGGTAAAGAGGCCAGCCATCTGGGCCGGCGCTCCTGCGTGGTTATTTTGGAAGTTTTTTTCGCTGATGAATATCACGAAATGGGTGTATTAGTTGATGCCGTTAATGAAGTATTAGAAATCCCCGCGCATCAAATTGAACCCGCCCCTGAATTTGGTGCAAAAATACGTAGCGAATTTATTGCTGGAATTGGCAAAATAAATGACAAATTTGTCATTGTACTGGATGTAAACCATGTGCTTTCACTCGGAGAAATGACCACAATGGTGACCGATGAAATTAACTTTAACTCCCCTACCTTAAGCGCCCCACAAAACGCTGAATAGCGTGAGACATACATGCCTTCCAAACGCATTTTTTTACTACCTGGAGATGTGCGCTTCGCCCAAGCCCCTGACTGCTTGTACACTATTTTAGGCTCTTGCTTAGCGATTACCGCTTGGCACCCATACAAAAAACACGGCGGGATGTGCCATTTTCAGCTGCCTAATTCCAGCAAAAAAGCCGAACTAAGCGGGCGTTATGGCTATGATGCCTTTTCTTTGCTTTGCCAACATATGAATGAATATGCCAGTCTACCTAGTGAATATCGCTATCAAATATACGGGGGCAGCCAAATCTTAAAGTTACAGCCTACGGTATCGATTGGTGCACGCAATATTCACGCCGCAAGACAGCTACTGGCTAACGCAGAGCTCACGATTGATTTTGAAGACACTGGTGGGTCTCAATCACGCAGAATAGAGCTTGATTTAAGCACTGGACAAGTGTGGGTACATCGTTTAAATCCACAATAATGCTTAATATTTCGGGTGCCGGGCCATTAAAAACAGTAAATTTATGCACTCAAAATGCACAATGGATATAAACGCCCTATAACTAAGATTATGCTTATTTAGATAGGACTAAATCATGGCCATTAAAGTAATGATTGTCGATGATTCCGCCGTTGTGCGACAGGTAATGCTCGACACTTTATCTAAGGCCAGCGACATTGTGGTGATTGGGTCTGCGTCTGACCCTATTTTTGCCCGTGAAAAAATGCAAAAAGAATGGCCAGATGTCATCGTGCTGGATATAGAAATGCCAAGGATGGATGGGCTCACATTTTTAAAACAAATTATGATTGAGCGCCCTACACCGGTAGTCATTTGCTCCTCCCTCACCGAAAAAGGGGCTGAGATCACGATGCAGGCGCTTTCTGCTGGGGCTCTGGCCATTATCACCAAGCCTTCTCTGGGTATTCGAGACTTCATTCAAGATAGCGCTTCAGATTTACTGCATGCGATCCGAGCCGCATCGATGGCTCGCATGCAACGCCCACGCCCTTCACCTCGCTCGCCCTCACTATTGCCCTCACTATTGCCATCACCCTCGCCTGCACAACTGAGTGGCCAAAGCACCGCAGGCAGTGTGATGCAAGAGCGGATGAGCTCACCCAAGCTCTCTGCAGACGCCATATTACAAGCAGCAGGCAACAATACTTCTATCCAAACCACTCAAAAAATCATTGCTATTGGCACCTCCACAGGCGGAACACAAGCCTTAGAAAGCATTTTGCCAGAGCTACCCAAAACATCGCCTGGCATTGTGATTGTGCAGCATATGCCTGAAAAATTTACCGCCACGTTTGCCGCAAGGCTCAATAGCCTTTCTCAAATTGAAGTCAGAGAAGCAAAAAGCAACGACAGAATCTTGCCTGGTCTTGCGCTCATTGCCCCTGGCGGCAAGCATATGCTGGTTAAGCGTAATGGCACGCAATATCACGTTGACGTGATCGATGGCCCCCTAGTAAGCCGCCACCGCCCCTCAGTGGACGTACTCTTTAGATCTGTCGCCAACGCCGCAGGGCGTAATGCCGTGGGTTTTATTTTAACGGGGATGGGCGATGATGGTGCCAAAGGCTTAAAAGAATTACATGAGACCGGAGCACGTACTTATGCTCAAGATGAGGCCAGTTGTGTGGTTTTTGGTATGCCCAAAGAAGCGATAAAGCTAGACGCCACGGATGAAATCATTGCCCTTGAACGCATCCCTGAAGTAATCAGCAAATTGTCTAACCGGTGAAAAACATGTCCCCATCACTCAATGTATTTATTGTTGAAGACAGCCTGGTACAAAGAATGCACGCCGTAGCCCTTTGTGAAGACATTGGTCTAACCGTCGTTGGCGAAGCATCTGATGGTGCGGAGGCACTGCTCTTGCTACAAACAATAGATTTGCCTGACATTATACTGATTGATCTAGAAATGCCTGGCATGGATGGTATTCAGCTCATCCAGGAGCTGGCTCATCAATCCATCCCCGTCTCTGTTATTGTATCCAGCGCTAAAGAAGATGCTTTGATTGCCTCCGTCGAAACCATGCTGCAAGCTTACGGCTTGCCTGTGCTAGGGGCGATTAAAAAGCCATTAACAAAGCCGCAATTGGATAAAGCGCTATGCCGCTTTAAGCCTATCACCCAAGATCAGCTACAAATTCGGCCTGAGCTCGTGATGGCGGCATCCGAGATTGCCAAGGCACTGGTTGAACATCAATTTATTGCCTATTTCCAACCCAAAATTTCAGTGAATACGGGGGTGATTAAAGGGGTAGAGACGCTGATGCGATGGCAACACCCTGAAAAAGGTTTGGTTATGCCATCGCAATTTATTGCCATTGCTGAAGAACATGGTTTAATTAATGAACTCACGATGGAAATCCTCGATTTAGCGCTACAGCAGTGCCGTCATTGGCATGAGCGTGGTCTCAAAATTACCGTAGCGGTTAATTTATCCATGCTGTCTTTATCAGACTCTAACTTTGCTGAACAAATCGCGCAAAAAGTGACCGAGTTCAATATTGATCCTGCGTATATTATTTTAGAAATCACAGAAACTGCCGTGATGGGCGATGTAGGTAATGCGCTAGGCACGCTGGCAAGGCTTAGATTAAAAGGCTTTGGGCTATCTATTGACGATTACGGTACGGGTTTTTCATCCATGCAGCAGTTGTCCCGCATTCCCTTTACAGAGCTAAAAATTGATCGATCTTTTGTCGATGGCGCGCATCTCAAGCCGCACCTGCACGCCATTTTGGCGAGCGCTATCGAAATCTCAAAAAAACTCAATTTAAAAAGCATCGCCGAAGGCGTTGAAGATGCCGCGGATCTGGTTGTGCTGCAGCAATTAGGCTGTGATGTGGTGCAGGGCTATCTAACGGCAAAACCCATGCCCGGCGATGAATTACTGCCTTGGTTAAAAGCGAATAACCAACATTTGCGAGAGCTATGTAAATCCTCAGGAAATTCACCGGCAGAATAAACAGAAGCATGAGCGGCCATGGCGCAGTTGCAGCCTAATGGGGCACGGCTCCATAAAATAGGCTCATTGCGGTATTTAGACCCAAAGCAGGCACACTTTTCCTGCCGCTTTCCCTCCAATCAAGAGGGCCACTTTGCTAGACTACATTTTTTTAAATAACTATTCATAAAAATGCTTATTCGCATACCCCGCTCATTTTGTATGGTTAGCTTAGTCTTTTGTTTAGTTTTTGCTGCAACACAAGCCAAGGCTGAGATTGAACTTGGCTCACTCAACTTAATTGCCAACCCCAATGATAGTAGCCCTATCCCGTGTCCCCTTTTTCTTGGTGGCATTGCCATCTCCTCACTTAAGCACGATATTCCGCACAAGATCGCCCGCAATACCTCATCCCTAGCATGGTGTATTTAGGCAAAGATTTTATGTATTTAGGGGATAGGGCGAGGTATTACCTCTACAAAGAAGGCAATTTTGCTCTATATGGCTTTGGTCGGGTGCGTCTGTCTGGGTAATTTAGATGCAGAAACTACACCTGAATTTAAAGGCATGCAAAAGCGCACATGCGAATGAGAGGCGGGCATAGGTGCCAATTGGATTACTCCCTATGCACTCCTCACCGCCCGTATTGCTAGCGATATCACGGGCACCAGCCAAGTGCAAGAAATACTGCTCTGGACAGACTTCCCTATTGTACGGGAACGATTTTTGTTTATGCTGGGCTTAGGCTGATGATTCGCAGTAGTAAGCTCGCTAATTTAATGAGGTAAACCCCCGGCTCTGCCGGGGGACTCACCAAGGTTTGACCTATACGTCGGTCGCTTTGAAACTTCTATCTCGACCAAAAGAAGGAGTTTCAAAGTGAAAGAATATCAAAGTTT